>NZ_JBIVAB010000001.1:0-35650 GCF_044745345.1 Pseudomonas sp. NPDC087029
TTAGCCAGAATTGCGTTCGCCCTGATGAAAAACCAAAGCGAATACATCAGTAACGGGGGCAAAAAACTTTGCCCCCAACCATAGAATCTCCCACAAGATCTTGCGCTGAACCTGAGAGCAGTGGAGCACCTGTGGGAGCCGGCTTGCCGGCGATAGAGCCCGCTCAGGCAACCGCGATAACGAAGAGCACCTGCGCCCCCAGGCTCACCTCATCGTCGATCTTCCTGCCAACCAGCAACTGCCCCAGGGGCGAGCGCGGGGTAATCACGGTCACCAACCCATCCCCCTCGCCAATCTTCAGCCCCGCTGCCTCTGGCCCCAGAAACAGCAACCGCTGCCCGCCATCCTCATCCTCCAGCGTCACCAGGTTGCTCACCTGCACGCCCCGCGCCGGGTCGTAGTCACGCAGCAGCAACTGCTGGTAGGTCAGCAACGCCTGGCGAATTTCGGCCGTGCGCCGGGCCTGGCCGGTGGCCAGATACGAAGCCTCCAGGCCCAGGGTGTCATACTTGTTCTCGGCGATGTTCTCTTCGGCGGTAGCGGTTTCGTAGGCGGTCTGCGCCGCGCGGCGCAGCACCTCCATGTCCGCTTCCAGGGCGGCGATGATGCCGCTGAGCAGGGTGGCCTTGTCCATGATCAGTAACAGAACTCCAGCACGTTGGCCTGGCTCTTGTCGGTTGGCGCAGTGCGGTTCTGCGACAGCCAGAACTGGCACTTGGGGCTGTTGAGGTTGCGCGGGTTGCCCTGGGCGGCCTCGGCGGCCTGCTGCAGCTCCTGCTTGTGCAGGATGGCCTTGTAGCGCTCGAACATCTCGCCTTGCGCATCGGCAGGTGCTGCGGGCGCTGGCGCTTTGCCGGCAACGGCCGGGGCGAGTACCTGGGCCACCGGCTGCACCTGCTCTGGCCACAGCCGCAGGGCCAGCCACAGGCTCAGGGCGATGGCCACGGCGCCGAGCCACAGGCCAAAGGCCACGCAAACGATGAGCTGCAGGGGCTTGAGGGTGATCTTCAGTTCACGGTGGCGGGGCATGGCGGCCTCCTGGCAGGGCGGGTCGAGGCGCCATTGTCGCATGGCCTCGGGCGAAATTTCAGCGCCGGCGCTTTTGTCGGCGACAATTTAGCCGCAGAATTCGCGGTTTTTGCGCAGGGCGAGCGGAGGGCACATGAAGGTCACCTGGGACATTTTCTGCACCGTCGTCGACAACTATGGCGACATCGGCGTGACCTGGCGCCTGGCTCGGCAGCTGGTGGCCGAGCACGGCCTGGCGGTGCGCCTGTGGGTGGACGACCTGAACGCCTTCGTGCCCATGTGCCCGGGCGCTGATGCCAGTGCCGCGCAGCAATGGCAGCAGGGCGTGGAGGTGCGTGCCTGGCCCGCCCAGTGGCAGCCAGTGGAGCCTGCGGACGTGGTCATCGGTGCCTTTGCCTGCCAGCTGCCGGCGCCGTACATCGAGGCGATGCGTGCCCGCGTTACGCCGCCGTTGTGGCTGAACCTGGATTACCTCAGCGCCGAAGACTGGGTCGAGGGTTGCCACGGCCTGCCGTCGCCGCAAGCCAATGGCCTGCGCAAGGTGTTCTTCTTCCCGGGGTTCACCGACAAGACCGGTGGGTTGCTGCGCGAGGCGCCATTGCTGGCGCAGCGTGATGCCTTGCAGCAGTCGCCCGAGGCGCGCACGGCGTTCTTGCAGGGGCTGGGTGTTCAGCCGGCGAAGGGTGCACAGCTGATTTCGCTGTTCGCCTACGAAAACCCGCAACTGGGCGCTTGGCTCGATGCGCTGGCCGCAGACAGCTGTGCCACTCACCTGGTAGTGCCCAGTGGGCGCATCCTGGGGGACCTGGCCAACTGGCTGGGCGAACCCGCGCTTGCAGTGGGCGACCTGCACCGGCGCGGCGCGCTGACCGTGCAGGTGCTGCCGTTCGTCAGCCAGGACGACTACGACCGCCTGCTCTGGTGCTGCGACTTCAATGCCGTGCGCGGTGAGGATTCGTTCGTGCGCGCACAGTGGGCCGGGCGCCCCATGCTCTGGCACATCTACGTGCAGGAAGAAAACGCCCATTGGGAAAAGCTCGAAGCGTTCCTTGGGCATTATCGGCAAGGCTTGTCGGACGATGCCGCACAGGCGCTGATGGCATTATGGCGTGCCTGGAACATGGACCACGACATGCGCCAGGCCTGGCAAGCGGCCCGCAAACATTGGCCGCAACTGCAGCAGCATGCCCGCGATTGGGCGGCCCGGCAGGCCGCTCGGCCGGACCTTGCCAAGGCGCTAGTACAGTTTTACCGAAATTCGCTATGATACGCGGCCTCGATTTTTATAAATCCATCCAGATTCGGATACTTCGTAATGAAAACTGGTAAAGAACTGAAACCCGGTACCGTACTGCGGATCGACAACGACCCGTGGCTGGTACAGAAAGCCGAATTCACCAAGTCGGGTCGCAACAGCGCGATCATGAAGACCAAGCTGAAGAACCTGCTGACCGGCTACAAGACCGAAACCGTCTACGGTGCCGACGACAAGCTGGACGACGTGATCCTGGATCGCAAAGAAGCGACCCTGTCGTTCATCAGCGGTGACTCGTACACCTTCATGGACACCACCGACTACACCATGTACGAACTGAACGCCGAAGACATCGACGCCGTTCTGCCGTACATCGAAGAAGGCATGGAAGACATCTGCGAAGCCGTGTTCTTCGAAGGCCGCCTGGTATCGGTAGAACTGCCGACCACCATCAGCCGTCAGGTTACCTACACCGAGAACGCTGCCCGTGGCGACACCTCCGGCAAGGTCATGAAGCCTGCCAAGCTGAAGAACGGTACCGAGATTCAGGTTGCCGACTTCATCCAGATCGACGAGTGGATCGACATCGACACTCGCGACAACAGCTTCAAGGGCCGTTCCAAGAAGTAATTCTTCTTGTGATGAGCACGAAAAACCCGGCCTTGGCCGGGTTTTTTTGTGCCTGCGATTTACACCGTCACATGCAACCGCACATCGACATTACCGCGGGTGGCGTTGGAGTACGGGCAGACCTTGTGCGCCTTTTCCACCAGCCCTTCAGCGTCGGCCTGGGCCAGGCCCGGCAGGTTGATGTGCAGGTCGATATCCAGGCCGAAACCGCCTGGGATCTGGCCGATGCCGACCTTGGCAGTGATCGAGGCGTCGGCGGGCAGTTGTTTCTTCTCCTGGCCGGCGACGAACTTCAGCGCGCCAATGAAGCAGGCCGAGTAGCCGGCGGCGAACATCTGCTCGGGGTTGGTGCCGTCACCGCCCGCACCGCCCAGTTCCTTGGGGGTGCTCAGCTTGACTTGCAGCTTGCCGTCGCTGGAGCGGGATTGGCCGTCGCGACCGCCGGTGGAAGTGGCTTCTGCGATGTACAGGGGAGTGACCTTTTGCATGATGAGCCTCGCGAATGTGCTGTGCGCCCTGGTCAAGGCAGGTGCGCCGGGTGGGTACGGGATTTAAATTAGCGCGCAATTAATTTGCGCGCAAGATAAATACTCACCGTCCATCGGAACGGGCATCACACAGCTTAGCCCTCAGAGGTGCTCTTGCAGGTTGTTGCGCAGGTCGAGCAAGTCCGCTTGCAGTTGCTTGAGGCGTTCCAGGCTGCGGCCGCTGGCCTTGAGGATGCACGGTGGTACCGCCTTGGCTTGCTCTTGCAGGGCTCGCCCTTTGTCGGTCAGGTGCACCAGCACCACCCGTTCATCCTCGCGGCTGCGGTTGCGTTCGAGCAGGCCTTCGCTTTCCAGGCGCTTGAGCAGGGGCGTGAGCGAGCCGGGGTCGGTCAACAGGTGCTGGCTGATTTCGCCCACCGTGCGCCCGTCCTGCTCCCACAGCACGAGCATGGCCAGGTACTGCGGGTAGGTCAGGCCCAGTGCCTGGAGCAGGGGCTTGTAGACCTTGGTCATCAGCAACGAGGTGGAGTGCAGGGCGAAACAGACCTGGTTGTCCAGCAGCAGCTCGTCACAGGAGGCGTGGGTGTCGGCGTTCATGCAGGTCCTTGAATGTCATCGATAGAGAAATCTAGCACGCTGATGATTAGTGCGCTCATTGCCAGCGCAATTCGCTGCGCAGCGCCAGGTCCCACGGCGGGATCGGGCTGAAGCGGCTCTTGAGGAATTCGAGCAGCAAGCGACTGCGAGAGTTCGTTTCATGTTCCAGGCGCAGCGCATAAATGCCGCTGGACTCCGCCGCCGGCAGGCCGTTGTGGCAGAACAGCGGCACCAGTTCGCCGCGCAGCAGGTAGTCGCTGATCAGCCAGGTCGGCAAGTGGGCGATGCCAAGGCCGGCCAGGGCGCCGAACAGCAGGGTTTCGGCGTTGTTGGCGGTCATGCGCATGCGCGAGGGGCGGAACTGGCGTGCCTGGCCTTGCACCGTGAAGCGCCAGGCGAAGGGCGGTGCCAGGCCGTCCCAGTCCAGGCCGTCGTGTTCGGGCAGCTGGCTGGGGCAATCGGGCAGGCCGCGGCTGGCAAGGTAGGCGGGGCTGGCGCAGGCGATGCGCACCATGTACGCCAGCGGCGTGGCCACCAGGCGCGTGTCGGCCAAGGGGCCTGCGCGCAGCACCAGGTCGACTTCGCCCAGGTGGCTGCCGTGCAGGTCGACGAAGCTGTCGATCAGCCGCAGTTGCACGTCCAGGCCCGGGTATGCCACCAGGAAGTCGGCAATGGCCGGGGCCAGGTGGCGGCGGCCGAAGGCGGCGGGGGCATCGATGCGGATCAGGCCTTCCGGGGCATTGCTCAGCGACACCGCTTCGGCGCGGGCCAGGCGCAGTTCCTCGATGATGCGCCGGGCGCGTTCGGCAAAGGCCTTGCCGGCCGGGGTGGCGCGCACGGCGTGGGTGCTGCGGGTGAACAGGCGGCTGCCCACTGCGCTTTCCAGGTTGTCGATGCGCCGGGCCACGGCAGAGGGGGTCAGCGGGTGGCGGCGCGCGGCGGCGGAAAAGCTGCCGGCCTCCAGCACATCGAGGAACAGGCTCAGTTGGTCGGTCAGGGTATCTGGGCTCATGGGGCAACCTTGCTTATGCATGAAACGCACAGCCATTGTGCGTTGCTGTGCGTTTCCGTGCCAGAGCGCGCTGGTTAGCATGCGGGGATAACTTACGCAGGCGGACGAGGCCCTGATGATCGAGTGGTTGTTGTATATCGCCCTGGGCGCGGCCCTGGGCACCATGGGCGGCTTGTTCGGCATTGGTGGAGGGCTGATTGCCATCCCGGCGCTTGGGGTGTTGTTCGGCCTGGACCAGCAGTTGGCGCAGGGCACGGCGCTGGTGATGGTGGTGCCCAACGTACTGCTGGCGCTGTGGCGTTACCACCAGCGCAACCGCATCGAGCTGCGCCATGCGCTGCCACTGTCGCTGTGCAGTTTCCTGTTTGCCTGGCTGGGCTCGATCTGGGCGGTGGGCATCGATGCGCATTCCATGCGCCTGGGGTTCGTCGGGTTTCTGGTGGCACTGGCGGTGTGGAACGTGGCGCGGATGTTCCTCAAGGTGGCACCGGCCAGTAACGAGCTGCGTTATCCCTGGCCGTGGCTGGGCGTGCTGGGCAGCTTTGCCGGCACCATGGGCGGTTTGTTCGGGGTCGGCGGCGCGGTGGTGGCCACGCCCATTCTGACCAGCGTGTTCGGCACCACCCAGGTGGTGGCGCAAGGGCTGTCGCTGGCGCTGGCGGCGCCGAGTACCACGGTGACCCTGCTGACCTATGGCGTGCACCAGAGTGTCGACTGGAGCGTGGGCATTCCTTTGGCGGTGGGCGGGCTGCTGAGTATCAGCTGGGGCGTGCGCCTGGCCCATGCGCTGCCGGAGAAGGTGTTGCGCGGGATGTTCTGCGTGTTTCTGGTGGTGTGTGCGGTGATGCTCGGGTTCGAGCTTTAGGGGCTGCTACGCAGCCCAATCGCCGGCAAGCCGGCTCCCACAGGCTGCACCTCCTGCCGTTCACTGGAACCCTTCGACGATGTAGTCGGCCATGCAGTCGGTAATCGGCGACTGGGTCTGGGTATTGCGCAACAGCATCACATTCGCCACCGGCAACTGCGGCAGCCCATCCTGCTCCCCGAGAATGCGGATGTTGCCGGCAATCAGGCTCTGCAGCTGCGCCGTCACCGCCAGCCCTGCGGTGACGATGGCAAAGATCGCCGCCAGGCTGGGGCTGGTGTAGGCGATGCGGTAGTCGATACCCTGGGCCTCCAGGGCATTGCAGGTCCAGCCGCGGCAGAAGCAGTCGGTATTGAACAGGGCCAGTGGAATCGGCCGTTGCTCCTGTGGGCAAAAGCCTTCGGCAGCGGCCCACACCAGGCGTTCCTGGCGCAGCAGCTGGCCCACTTCATTGCCTGGCTCGCGGGTGACGATGGTCAGGTCCAGGTCCTGGCGCAGCAGCAGTTGCTTGGACGAGTCGCAATGCACCTCCACCTGCACCAAGGGGTAGGCCTGGGCAAAGCTGGAAAGGATCGTCGGCAGAAAGCGCATGGCGTAATCATCCGGGGTGCCAATGCGCACCAGCCCGACCATGTGCGGCATGCGCAGGGTGTTGAATACTTCGCCATGCAACTTGAGGATGCGCCGGGCATAGCCCAGCAGCACCTGGCCCTCGGCGGTCAGGCGTACCTGGCGGCCGTCGCGCTCGAAAAGCTGGCGCTGCAGGATGTCTTCCTCCAGGCGTTTCATCTGCATGCTCACGGCCGACTGGGTGCGGTTGACCACTTCCCCGGCGCGGGTGAAGCCACCTTGCTCGGCGATGGCGACGAAGGTGCGCAGCACGTCGGCATCGAGGCTCTGGTACTGGGACATTGCATCAATCTCCGAGATGCATGGCATCAGAAACATTCGTTGGATTGATCTTATGCCTGGCCTGAGACTGGAGCCATCAACACGGAGGGCTTCACGATGAAAGGTCATGTCAGCACCATCCAGCAACCTGCCTTCTCCCTGAACCACCTGTGGCACGCGGCTGCCGACCGCCCGCTGCGCTGGTACGAGCTGTATTGCCAGCGCCGCGAGCTGGCCCGCCTCAGCGATGCCACCTTGCACGACCTGGGGTTGAGTAGGGCGGATATTCAGCAAGAGGCCGAGCGGCACTTTTGGGATGACCCGCTGCGCAAGTAGGCTAAGTTTGTCGGTGTATTTGCCGGCCTCTTCGCGGGGCAAGCCCGCTGCCACGGGTGCTCCACTGTTCTCAAGGCAGTGGGGTATCCGTGGCAGCGGGCTTGCCCCGCGAAGCAGTCGAGCAGCCACCCACAGGAGGCCTGAAGTGTTGCTCAAGCTGTCAATCAATCAGGCCCGGCGCCTGGCCTTGTCTGCCCAGGGTTTCGCCAAGCCGCCTCAAGCCTGCCCGACGCTGCCCGCGCTCAAGCGCATGCTACAGCGCTTGGGCGTCGTGCAGATCGACTCGGTCAACGCCCTGGTCCGCTCCCATTACCTGCCGTTGTTCTCCCGCCTGGGCGACTACGCCCCCGCGATGCTCGACCAGCTCGCCTGGGGCCGTGGCCGGCAGCGCCAGCTGTTCGAGTACTGGGGCCACGAGGCCTCGTTGCTGCCCTTGAGCCTTTACCCACTGCTGCGCTGGCGCATGGCCCATGCCGCTGACGGTCGCGGCATCTACCGCCAGCTGGCGCAGTTTGGCCGCGAGCGCCAGGACGTGATCGCCCGGGTGCTGCGAGCCGTGCGCGAACAAGGCGCGCTGGGCGCCGGCAGCCTGTCCACGCGCCAGGAGCGCGCCGGCCCCTGGTGGGACTGGAGTGAAGAAAAGCACGCCCTGGAATGGCTGTTCGCCGCCGGCGAGGTGACCGTGGCAGGAAGGCGCGGCTTCGAACGGCTCTACGATGTGCCGGACAAGGTACTGCCACGAGCGATCCTCGACCTGCCCCAGCCGCGCGAGGCTGAAGCCCACCAGGGCCTGATGCTGCACGCCGCGCAAGCCTTGGGCGTGGCGACCGAGCGTGACCTGCGCGACTACTTCCGCCTGGAGCCTGGGCAGGCAAAGGCGGCGCTGGCCGAACTGCTCGCCGATGGCCGCTTGCAAGCGGTGCAGGTGCAAGGCTGGAAGCAGCCTGCCTACTGCGCCGGTACGCCGCGCATTCCCCGGCAAGTCGCAACCAGCGCCTTGCTCTCGCCATTCGACTCACTGGTCTGGGAGCGCGAGCGTACCGAGCGGCTGTTCGATTTCCGTTACCGCCTGGAGATCTACACCCCGGCCCACAAGCGGGTCTACGGCTATTACGTGCTGCCCTTCCTGTTCGATGGGCGCATTGCCGCGCGCGTGGACCTGCGCGCCGAGCGGGCGCAGGGGCAACTGGCGGTGCACGCCGTGCATGCCGAGGCAGCGGGCTTGGGCGAGGCGGGTTACCAGGCGCTGGCGGCGCAGCTGCTGCACCTGGCCCGGTGGCTGGGCCTTGAGCGGGTGCAACTGAACTGCCCGCGTGAGGAGGGCAGCCAGTTGCGTCGGGCGCTGCTCAGCGGCGCACTTGCTTGAGGGTTTCGGCGATCAGGAAGGCCAGTTCCAGCGACTGGTCGGCGTTCATGCGCGGGTCGCAGTGGGTGTGGTAACGGTCTGACAGCGCATCTTCGGTGATCGGGCGGGCGCCGCCGATGCATTCGGTGACGTTCTGCCCGGTCATCTCGATATGGATGCCGCCGGCGTGGCTGCCCTCGGCCTGATGCACCTGGAAGAACTGCTTCACTTCATCGAGGATCTGCGCGAAGTCGCGGGTCTTGTAGCCGCTGCTGGCCTTGATGGTGTTGCCGTGCATCGGGTCGGAGCTCCACAGCACCTTGCGCCCCTCGCGCTCGACGGTGCGGATCAGCCCAGGCAGGTGCTCGCCGACCTTGCCGGCCCCCATGCGCACGATCAGGTTGAGCCGGCCCGGGTCGTTGCTCGGGTTGAGCGTGTCGATCAGGCGGATCAGTTCTTCAGGGTTCATGCTCGGGCCGACCTTGACCCCGATCGGGTTGTGCACCCCGCGCAAAAACTCCACATGCGCGCCATCGAGCTGGCGGGTGCGGTCGCCGATCCACAGCATGTGCGCCGAGCAGTCGTAGTAGTCGCCGGTCAGGCTGTCCTGGCGCACGAAGGCTTCTTCGTAGTTCAGCAGCAGCGCCTCGTGGGCGGTGAAGAAGCTGGTTTCACGCAGTTGCGGGGCGTTGTCCAGGCCGCAGGCACGCATGAAGGCGAGGGTTTCGTCGATGCGGCTGGCCAGCTGGTGGTACTTGTCGGCCAGCGCCGAGTTGGCGATGAAGTCCAGGTTCCACTTGTGCACTTGGTGCAGGTCGGCGAAGCCGCCCTGGGCGAAGGCGCGCAGCAGGTTGAGGCTGGCAGTGGCCTGGTGGTAGGCCTGCAGCAGGCGGTCCGGGTCCGGCACGCGGCTTTTTTCGTCGAAGCCGATGCCGTTGACGATGTCGCCACGGTAGGCCGGCAGGGTGACGTTGCCGATGGTTTCGTCGCCCGAGGAGCGCGGCTTGGCGAACTGGCCGGCCATGCGCCCGACCTTGACCACCGGGCAGCCGGCGGCAAAGGTCATGACGATGGCCATTTGCAGCAGCACCTTGAAGGTGTCGCGGATTTTCGCCGCCGAGAACTCGGCGAAGCTCTCTGCGCAGTCGCCGCCCTGCAGCAGGAAGGCCCGCCCCTCGGTGACCTCGGCGAACTGCCGGCGCAGCTCGCGCGCTTCGCCGGCGAACACCAGCGGCGGGTAGCTGGCCAGGGTCTGCTCGACCTTGAGCAGGTGCGCGGCATCGGGGTAGGTCGGTTGCTGCTGGATCGGCAGGGCACGCCAGCTGTCAGGGCTCCACGGTCGGTTCATCACAGGCTCGGTCTGGTCGGTTTGGGCATGCCTGCCATGGTAACAGTTGCCGCCGCGCTTGTTGCATCGGGGGCGTTGGCGGACAATGCGCGTTTTGCGCGGGCAGGTGGCAGGTAGATGGCAACGGAGCGGGAAGAGCGGCTGTTGGCCCGGGTCGAGGATGCCTTTGGCGTGATCAGCGTGTACGAGGTGGACGACTACCGCTTCCTCGAGTTCGGCGATGCCATCGAGCAGAGCTGCGTGTTCACCGCCGACCCCAGCTGGCTGGAGTACGACTACACCCGCGCCATGCTGGTCGGTGCGCTGTGCCATGAGCAGCCAGAAAGCGCGCTGTTCCTCGGCCTTGGCGCCGGCACCCTGACCCAGGCGTGCATGAAGTTCTTGCCGCTGGAGGATATCGAAGCCATCGAACTGCGCGCCGATGTGCCGCGCCTGGCCATGGAATACATGGGCCTGGACGACGACCCGCGGCTGTACGTGCGCATTGGCGACGCCCTGGAGCTGCTGCCCACGGCGGAAAAGACCGACTTGTTGTTCGTCGACCTGTACACCGACCATGGGCCGGGTGTCGGGCACCTGGCCTGGAACTTCCTTGGAAACTGCCAGAAGCAGCTCAACCCGGGCGGCTGGCTGGTGATCAACCAGTGGGCCAGCGACGACGGCAGGCCGCTGGGCGCGGCGCTGCTGCGCGGGCTGTACCACCGGCATTACTGGGAGCTGCCGGTGAAGGAGGGCAACGTGATCCTGCTGGTGCCGGCCGACCTTGATCAGCAACTGGACCTGGACGGTGTGCGGGCGCGGGCCGAGGCGCTGGCGCCGCGGCTGGGGTATGGCCTTGAAGGATTGATCCGAGAGATTCGGCCGGCCAGCTGAAGATCTGCTGGGTGGCTCGTGGCCCTATCGCCGGCAAGCCGGCTCCCACGCCGATCAGCGCTGTTCTTGTGGGAGCTGGCTACCCATGCCGATCGGTGCTGTTCTTGTGGGAGCCGGCTTGCCGACGATGGGGCCAGTGATTTCAACCAAGAAGTAACGTTTCAGCCAGCCATCGCTGATGGCCCCATACTGGCCTCAAACCCCGAAAATTTTCCTCACTGCCTTCTGTTAATTCGGGTATAGTACGCGCCGGTCTTTTAGCGGACCTCAAAATCAGGTGGTGCAAATCCTCCGAGTCCAGCTTCGGCTGCACGTCCGCTAGGCGGACCTTCCCAAGTTTTCTTTTTCAATCGTTTTCGCAAATCCCCGCCGCCAAAGCTGCCTGGGTGACCTTTTGGTCTTTCAAGGCATGTGCAGCTTTGGAGCATGGGTCTTTGCGGATGCACCTAGAGGCAGACCCATGACCCAGGAAACCGGCGGCTTCGCCGCTCTCGATCTCAATCCGAATATTGTTGCTGCCGTTCTGGCGACCGGCTACGAAGAGCCGTCCGCCATTCAGCAACAATCGATCCCGATCATCCTCGCCGGTCACGACATGATCGGCCAGGCGCAGACTGGCACCGGCAAGACCGCTGCCTTCGCCCTGCCGATCCTCAACAAGATCGATGTGAGCAAGCGCGAACCGCAAGCCCTGATCCTGGCGCCAACCCGTGAGTTGGCGCTGCAAGTAGCTACCGCTTTCGAAACCTACGCCAAGCAGATGCCGGGCGTGAATGTCGTGGCCGTGTACGGTGGTGCCCCGATGGGCCCACAGCTGCGTGCCATTCGCAACGGCGCGCAAATCGTCGTCGCTACCCCGGGCCGTCTGTGCGACCACCTGCGTCGTGACGAGAAAGTCCTGTCCACCGTGCAGTACCTGGTACTGGACGAAGCCGACGAAATGCTCAAGCTGGGCTTCATGGACGACCTCGAAGTGATCTTCGATGCCATCCCAGCCTCGCGCCAGACCGTGCTGTTCTCCGCAACCCTGCCGTCGTCGATCCGCTCGATCGCCGAACGCCACCTGCGCGAGCCCAAGCACGTCAAGATCCAGAGCAAGACCCAGACCGTTACCGCGATCGACCAGGCTCACCTGATGGTGCATGCCGACCAGAAGATCCCGGCTGTGCTGCGTCTGCTGGAAGTCGAAGAGTTCGACGCGCTGATCGCCTTCGTGCGTACCAAGCAAGCCACCCTGGACCTGGCCGCCGCGCTGGAAGCCAAGGGCTACAAGGCTGCCGCGCTGAACGGCGACATCGCCCAGAACCAGCGTGAGCGCGTGATCGACTCGCTCAAGGATGGCCGCCTGGACATCGTCGTCGCCACCGACGTCGCCGCCCGTGGCCTGGACGTACCGCGCATCACCCACGTGTTCAACGTGGACATGCCATACGACCCGGAATCCTACGTGCACCGTATCGGCCGTACCGGCCGTGCGGGTCGCGAAGGCCGTGCACTGCTGCTGGTCACCCCGCGTGAGCGCCGCATGCTGCAGGTGATCGAGCGCGTGACCGGGCAGAAGGTTGCCGAAGCACGCCTGCCGAACGCCCAGGCGGTACTGGATGCGCGCATCAAGAAGCTGACCTCGAGCCTGGCGCCGCTGGTGGCCGAAGCCGAAGCCACCCACGGCGAGCTGTTCGACCGCCTGACCACTGACCTGGGCTGCAGCGCCCGCGCCCTGGCCTCGGCCTTGCTGCGCAAGGCCACCAATGGCCAAGCGCTGGACCTGGCCGCAGTAGAGCGCGAGCAGCCGCTGGTGCCGAGCTTCGCCCCGCGTGGTGAGCGCACCGAGCGTGCTGACCGTGGTGAGCGCAGTGAGCGCCGCGAAGGTGGCGACCGCGAGCGTCGCGCGCCGATGCCACTGGCCGAAGGCCGCGTGCGTTGCCGCACCGCCCTGGGTGCCCGTGACGGCATCGCTGCCAAGAACCTGCTGGGTGCAATCCTCAACGAGGGTGGCCTGGCACGTGACGCCATCGGCCGTATCCAGGTGCGTGACAGCTTCAGCCTGATCGAGCTGCCGGAAGATGGCCTGGAGCGTCTGCTGACCAAGCTCAAGGACACCCGTGTAGCCGGCAAGCAGCTGAAGCTGCGCCGCTACCGCGAGGATTGATCCTGGCGCAATGAAAAAATCCCCGGCCTAGGTCGGGGATTTTTTTTGCCTGTGCCGGCCCTTATCGCCGGCATGTGGGAGCCGGCTTGCCGGCGATAGGGCCCTTCAGCCGAACCGATAAATATCCATCCCCAGCGCCCCCAGGGTAAACCCTTGGTGCACGATGGCAAATTTGCCCCCCGCCCCCAGGGCAAAGAACAACGGCAGGAAATGCTCATCACTGGGATGGTTGCGCAGCGCAAACGGCGCCTGTTGCTTGAAGCCCAGCAGCGCAGCCTGGTCATCCTCGCCGAGCTTTTCCACCACCCAGTTCCTGAACGCCAGTGCCCAGGGTTCGATCACCTCCGGCCCGGCATGCCAGTCAAGCTCGCCCAGGTTATGGGTGATGCTCCCCGACCCCACCAGCAGCACGCCCTCGTCGCGCAAGCCGGCCAATGCCTGGCCGACCTTGAGCTGCAGCGCCGGCCCCAGGTGGCTGGGTAGCGACACTTGGACCATGGGAATGCTCGCATCGGGATACATCAACGACATCGGCACCCAGGCGCCATGGTCGAACGGCCGCTGGGCATCCAGGCGCGCCGGCAGGCCAGCGGCGTTCAGCCGTGCGCTGATGTCGGCGGCCAGTTGCGGCTGGCCGGGTGCGGGGTACTGAACGGCGTACAGCGCCGCTGGGAAGCCATGAAAGTCATGCCAGGTCTCGGGCGCGGGGTTGCCGGTCACCAGCAGCTCGCGGCTCTCCCAGTGCGCCGACACCACCACGATTGCCTTCGGCCGCGGCAGGGCATTGGCCAGCCTGGCCAGCGCCGGCCCGCTGGCACCGGGTTGCAGGGCAAGCATGGGGGAACCGTGGGAAATGTACAGGCTGGGCAGCATGGTGAGGTCCTGAAGGTTAAGATGCCTCCATCTTCGATCAGTTATCGATCGACATCCAATATAAGATTTTTGCCCAAACCATCGAAAAACCAGGAGGAAACATGGAGCCGGCGTTCTGGCATCGAAAGTGGGCCGACAACCAGATCGGCTTTCATCAGGCCCAGGCCAACCCCTATCTGCAACGCTACTGGCCGGGGCTCGGCCTGCCTGCCGGCAGCCGGGTGCTGGTGCCATTGTGCGGCAAGAGCCTGGACCTGGCCTGGCTGGCGGGGCAGGGCTACCGCGTGCGTGGCATCGAGCTGTCGCGCCGGGCCGTGGAGGACTTTTTCCAGGAGCAGGGGCTTGAGGCGCAGGTGACGCAACAAGGGCCGTTCGAGGTCTGGCGCAGTGGTGAGGTTGAGCTGTGGTGCGGGGATTTCTTTGCCTTGCAGGCCGAGGATGTGGCGGATTGCGTGGGGTTGTATGACCGTGCGGCGCTGATTGCACTGCCGGCGCCGATGCGGGCGCGTTACATGGCTTTGCTTTCGCGGCTGCTGCCTGGGGGTAGCGGGCTGCTGGTGACCTTGGACTATCAGCAGGAACTGTTGGCCGGGCCACCGTTTGCGGTGGCGGACGAGGAAGTGCGGACCGGGTTTGCCGGGTGGCAGGTGCAAGAGGTGGAGGCACGGGACGTGATCGGGGAAAGCCCGAAGTTCATGCAGGCAGGGGTGCAGCGCTTGGTCGAGCGGGTCTACCGCGTGAGGTTCTGATGCCTGGCCTGGCCCTATCGCCGGCAAGCCGGCTCCCACACTGATCATCGCTGGCCCTGTGGGAGTCGGCTTGCCGGCGATAGGGCCGGTACAGGCAAATGAAAAAGGGCGACCGAAGTCGCCCTTTGTTTTGCCTGGTGAATCAACCGCGGCGGCGCAGTGCCTCGATGCGCTCTTCCAGCGGCGGGTGGCTCATCAGCAGGCCAGCCAGGCCGTGCTTGAGGCCGCCGTTGATGCCGAACGCCTTCAGGGTGTCAGGCATGTGCACCGGCAGGCCCTGTTCCACACGCAGGCGCTGCAGGGCACCGATCATCGCGCCAGTACCGGCCAGGCGGGCACCGGCTTCGTCGGCGCGGTACTCGCGGCGGCGCGAGAACCACATGACGATCATGCTGGCGAGAATGCCCAGCACCAGCTCGGCGACGATGGTCGCCACGTAGTAGGCGATACCCTGGCCTTCTTCGTTCTTGAAGATCACCTTGTCGACGAAGTTGCCGATGATGCGGGCGAAGAACATCACGAAGGTGTTCACCACGCCTTGCACCAGTGCCAGGGTGACCATGTCACCGTTGGCCACGTGGCCGATCTCGTGGGCCAGCACGGCACGCACTTCATCGGGCGAGAAGCGCTCCAGCAGGCCCTGGGAAACGGCCACCAGGGCGTCGTTGCGGTTCCAGCCGGTGGCGAAGGCGTTGGCCTCGTAAGCCGGGAAGATACCCACTTCGGGCATCTTGATGCCGGCCTCGCGCGACAGCTCTTCGACCGTCTGCAACAGCCACTGCTCGTGGCGGGTGCGCGGCTGGCTGATGATCTGGGTGCCGGTGGTCATCTTCGCCATCCACTTGGAGATGAACAGCGAGACCAGGGAGCCGGCGAAGCCGAACACGGCGCAGAACACCAGCAAGCTGCTGAGGTTGAGGTCAACCCCGTTGGCGGCCATGAACCCGTTGAAGCCGAACAGGCTCAGGGTAATGCTTGCAACCAGCACCACCGCGAGGTTGGTGGCTACAAACAACAGAATGCGCATCATGGTTGTTACGTTCTCCTGACGGAAGGGTTGTTGCGTATGCGGGGTATATAAGGGGCCGATCGCACGGATTCAATCGGGCGACTATTTCAAACTGTGTACGGCGGAGTATGGCAGAGGATCTGGCGGGGGCTGTGAGCTAGAGCGTTGCAGGATGTAAGAAACGGTCGTTGGCGTTTGTAGGGGGGCTGCTTTGCCGCCCATCGCCGGCAAGCCGGCTCCCACAGAAGGCTGCACAGGCCTCAAGCCTTGTGCTGCTTCTGTGGGGGAGGCATGCCTTACTGCGAATAGGTGCGCAGGAAGTTGCCGATCCGGCCGATTGCCGCTTCCAGGTCATCCACCCGCGGCAAGGTCACCACGCGGAAGTGGTCTGGCCACGGCCAGTTGAAGGCGGTGCCCTGCACGATCAGCAGCTTCTCGGACAGCAGCAGGTCCAGGGCGAACTTCTCGTCGTTGAGAATCGGGCAGACCTTCGGGTCGATCCGCGGGAACGCATACAGCGCGCCCATCGGCTTCACGCAGCTCACGCCGGGGATGTCGTTGAGCAGCTCGTAGGTGCGGTTGCGCTGCTCCAGCAGGCGGCCCGGCGGCAGCACCAGGTCGTTGATGCTCTGGTAGCCGCCCAGGGCGGTCTGGATGGCATGCTGGGCCGGCACGTTGGCGCACAGGCGCATGTTGGCCAGCATGTCGATGCCTTCGATGTAGCTCTGGGCGTGGTGCTTGGGCCCGGAGATGATCAGCCAGCCGGAGCGGAAACCGGCGACCCGGTACGACTTGGACAGGCCGTTGAAGGTCAGGCACAGCAGGTCCGGGGCCAGCGAGGCGGTGCTGATGTGCACGGCTTCGTCGTAGAGGATCTTGTCGTAGATCTCGTCGGAGAACACCACCAGGTTGTGCTGGCGGGCCAGCTCCAGCATGCCCAGCAGCAGCTCGCGGGAGTACACGGCGCCGGTCGGGTTGTTCGGGTTGATGATTACCAGTGCCTTGGTGTTCGGGGTGATCTTGGCCTTGATGTCTTCAAGGTCCGGGAACCAGTCGGCCTGCTCGTCGCACAGGTAGTGCACCGGCTTGCCGCCGGCCAGGCTCACGGCGGCGGTCCACAGCGGGTAGTCCGGGGCCGGGATCAGCACTTCGTCGCCGTTGTTGAGCAGCGCCTGCATGGACATCACGATCAGCTCGGACACACCGTTGCCCAGGTAGATGTCCTCGATGGTGACGCCTTCGATTTCCTTCTGCTGGCAGTACTGCATCACCGCCTTGCGCGCGCTGAACAGGCCCTTGGAGTCGCTGTAGCCCTGGGCGGTGGGCAGGTTGCGGATCACATCCTGGAGAATTTCGTCCGGCGCCTCGAAGCCAAACGGCGCCGGGTTGCCGATGTTCAGCTTGAGGATGCGATGGCCTTCCTCTTCCAGGCGTTTGGCGTGCTTGAGCACTGGGCCGCGAATGTCGTAGCAGACATTGGCGAGCTTGTTCGATTTGCTGAACTGCATGATGTGGTCCCGATTGAGAATACGCGGTGCGCCGCCGTCGAAAGGTTTGAAAGGGCAGGGCGCGGGTGCCAGACTTGAAGCCTTGCACACGAAGCCAACTAATATACGTGCCACCCGCGCCCTGGAAAAGACGGCGCGAGGTGAAATTCAGCCTGCCGAGGTCCCCCCATGCAAAAGATCGACAAAACCCTGGAACAATGGCGTGCGATGCTCGACCCGGAGCAGTACCAGGTGTGCCGCCTGAAGGGCACCGAGCGGCCGTTCAGTGGCAAGTACAACAGCGAGCGCCGCGCAGGCGTGTACCACTGCATCTGCTGCGACCTGGCGCTGTTCGATTCGCAGGCCAAGTTCGACTCCGGCTGCGGCTGGCCAAGCTTCTACGCGCCGATCGAACAGAGCGCGATGGTCGAGATCCGCGACACCTCCCACGGCATGATCCGCACCGAAGTCACCTGCGCCCAGTGCGATGCCCACCTGGGCCACGTCTTCCCCGACGGCCCGCCACCGACCGGCCTGCGCTACTGCATCAACTCGGTGTGCCTGGACTTCAAACCCCGCGACGGAGCCTGACCATGGCCGCATCGATGCTGGACATCCCCTGCGTCACCCTCGGTGGCGAGCACAAGGTGCTGGGCGACTTCCCGGGCAAGGCGCTGCTGGTGGTCAACACCGCCAGTCAGTGCGGCTTCACCCCGCAGTACAAGGGCCTGGAGCAGCTCTGGCAGGCCTACCGCGAGCGCGGCCTGGTGGTGCTTGGGTTCCCCTGCAACCAGTTCGGCAAGCAGGAGCCGGGGGATGCGCGGGAGATCGCGCAATTCTGCGAGGTCAACTTCGGCGTGAGCTTCCCGCTGTTTCGCAAGGTCGAGGTCAACGGCCCGGGTACCCACCCGCTGTTCGTCGAGCTCAAGCAGCGGGCGCCGGGCCTTTTGGGGTCGCAGAAGATCAAGTGGAACTTCACCAAGTTCCTGGTCGACCCGGCCAGCGGCAAGGTCACCCGTTTTGCCCCCACCACCAAGCCCCAGGCCCTGGAAGCCGACATCGAGCGCCTGCTCAGCCGCTGAGCGGCACCCAGTGCTCGATCAGCGCCAGTAGCTCTTCGCGGCGAAACGGCTTGGCCAGGTAGTCGTTCATGCCTGCCGCGCGGCAGCGCTCGCGTTCCTCGGGCATGGCGTTGGCGGTGAGGGCGACGATCGGCAGGTCGGGCCAGCGGCCGCTCTGGCGGATGCGCCGGCTGGCCTCATAGCCGTCCATCACCGGCATGTTGCAGTCCATCAGCACCAGGTCGAAATCATCCTGCGCCAGCAGCTCCAGGGCCTCGGCACCCTGGGTGGCCAGGGTGACCTGGCAGCCGAGCTTGGCCAGCATGCCCTTGGCCACCAACTGGTTCACCGGGTTGTCTTCAACCAAGAGAATGCGTGCACGGCCAGCCGCAGCGTTCAGCGCCGGGGTTGCCAGCGGGTGCTCCGGGGCATGGCCCTGGAGGATGCGCCGCAGCGTCTGGTACAGGGCATTGCGTGCCAGCGGCCGGGCCAGCTGGTGCAGCGGCGCCAGTTGCGCCGATTGCTCGGCGGGCAGGAAGTTGCCGTAGGCGGTCACCAGCAGGATCGGCGCCTTCAGGGTGGGGCGCAGTTGCAGCAGGTGGTCGAGGTCATCGGTGATCAGCAGGTCGACGCGCTCGGCGGGCAGGCTGGCGACGCTGTCGTGGCGCTGGTAGCTCAGCCCCCAGCTTGGCAGCAGGCCCTGCAACAACTCGATGAGGCCGCTGGCGGCGGCGCTCAAGGCCAGCACCTGGCCGTGCAGGGGCGCGGCGGCGATGGCCTCGGTGTGGATGGGCAGCGGCAGTTCGGCGCTGAAGCGGCTGCCGAAGCCGGGCTCGGAGTGGATGTACAGGCGCCCGTGCATGGCCTTGCACAGGTTGTGGGTCAGGGTCAGCCCCAGGCCGGTGCCGCCATATTGGCGGGTAATGCCGGCGCCGGCCTGGGTGAACGGCTGGAAGATCCGCGCCTGGGCCTCCTCGGGGATGCCGATGCCGGTGTCGCTGACCTCCAGGCGCACGCCGCCGACGATGCGCACCAGGCGGATGTCGACGCGGCCGAAACGCGTGAACTTGAGCGCGTTGGACAGCAGGTTGCTGACCACCTGGCGCACGCGCGTGGGGTCACCCAGCACCGAGCTTGGGAAGTCGTTGGCGATCAGGCAGGTCAGTTCGACGCTTTGCGCAGCGTTCTGCGACAGCAGGTTGGCGGTGTCCTCGACCATCGCCCCCATGTCGAACGGGATGCGTTCGAGCTCCAGTTGGCCGGCGTCGAACTTGGACAGGTCGAGGATATCGTTGAGCAGCTCCACCAGCACCTTGCCCGAGTCGTGGGCGATTGCCAGCTGCTGGCGCGGTTCGCTGGCCAGCGGGCTGTCCAGGGCCAGGGCGATCATGCCGAGCATGCCGTTGAGCGGGGTACGGATCTCGTGGCTCATGTTGGCCAGGAACGCCGCGCGCGCCTGGGCCATGTCCAGGGCCCGCTGGCGGGCTTCCTCCAGCTCCTGGTTGGACTGGCTCAGGCGGCTGTTGATGGCCTTGAGCTCGTCGGTGCGCGCCGAGACGATGTTTTCCAGCTCGTTGAGGTAGTCGGTCAGGCGGTTCTCGGCGCTGCGCCGCTGCTGGATTTCGGTGGCCATGCTGACGAACTGCTGGTTGGCGACCTTGACCAGCACGCCGATTTCGTCGAATTCGTGGCCGGGCGGGCAGTCCACCCGGGTTTGCCGCGGCTTTCGCGGGTCGCCGCCGCTGAGGGCGCCGATCACCGTCACCAGGGGCTTGGTCAGCATGAAGTAGAACAGCCCTAGGAGGATGCCGGTCAGCACCAGGCTGCGGGCAAAGCCGCTGAGCAAGGTGACCTCGGCGCGGTCGAGAAAGCGGCTGCCGAAGGCGAAGGTGTCGACTTCCAGGTACAAGGTGCCGAGGTACTCCTCGGGCATGTGGGTCAGGTACAGCTTGTCCTGGAACTGGCGCTGCTCGCCGAACAGGAAATCGCTCAAGGGCCGGTAGCTGTCTTGCAGGCGCGCGCGCTCGACGTCGGCCAGCACGGTTTCGTTGTTGTCGATCAGCCGGGCGCGGATCACCGCGGGCGATTGCAGCAGGCCGCGGGTCAGCTCCAGGGCCAGTTCCGAATCGATGTTGTAGGCAATGCGCGAGGCCGGGTTGTGGCTGATTTGCAGCAGCGCCTGCACTTCGCGGTTGATGGATGCGTCTTCGCTGGCATAATCGATGCCGATCTGGATGAGACTGAGCAATGTTCCCAGGATGAAGCCGACCAGGACTGTCAACCGGGCTTGCTTGTATGACAGGCGATTGGTGAACTTGATATCCATGAGTCCCGAGCCGGTTTCACGTCCCTTGCGCTGCGCAAGCATAGCCTGTAGGAGCGGCCTTGTGTCGCGAAAGGGCTGCACAGCAGCCCCGGCTATTTCAGCTTCGCAGCTTGCCTTTGAGGGGGCCGCTTCGCGACCCTTTCGCGACGCAAGGCCGCTCCTACAGAAGATGGGCTGCGAAATGGCCCCAAAGAACAGAAGTCCGAAGGAGTCCTCAATGGACGCTCGCTTGAATGCTTTCCTGGAACGCGCGGAATCGGTGCTGGCGCGTCTCGAACCCCTGTTGCCGGCGCCACGCCCGACCATCGACTGGTCCACCACCCTGGCTGCGCGCTGGCAGCGCGATGGCCGCACTGGCTACCTGATGCCGCTTGAAGTGAGCCTGGACATCCGCCTGAGCGACCTGATCGGGGTCGACAAGCAACGTGACCAGCTTGGCCGCAACACCCACCAGTTCATCCACGGCCTGCCGGCCAACCACGCCTTGCTGTGGGGCTCGCGCGGCACCGGCAAATCGTCGCTGGTGCGCGCCTTGCTGGCCGAGCATGCCGGTGCCGGGCTGCGCCTGATCGAGATCGAGCGTGACCACCTGGCCGACCTGCCGCGGGTGGTCGAGCAGCTGCAGAAGCTGCCACAGCGCTTCATCCTGTTCTGCGACGACCTGTCGTTCGAAGCCGGGGAGGGCGACTACCGGGTGCTCAAGAGCGTGCTCGACGGCTCGCTGGAGCAGGCGCCGGACAACGTGCTGCTGTACGCCACCTCCAACCGCCGCCACCTGGTGCCGGAGAAAGAGAGCGACAACGAGAACTGGAAGCGCGTCGACGGCGAGCTGCACCCCAGCGAAGCGGTGGAAGACAAGATCGCCCTGTCCGACCGTTTTGGCCTGTGGCTGTCGTTCTACCCCTTCACCCAGGAGCACTTCCTCGACGTGGTCGAGCATTGGATCGGCCAGCTGGCACAGGCTGCCGGCCTTGCCTGGCAGCGCAGCGAAGAACTCGACATCCTTGCCGTGCGCTGGGCCACCGGCCGCGGTAACCGTAATGGCCGTTGTGCCTATCAGTTCGCCCGCTACTGGGTAGGGCTGCAATTGTTGGAGCAGAAATAAATGATCGACCTCAATGCCAGTGGCGCCGGCCTCGACGGCTACAACCTGCTGGCAGCGCAAGTGCAGGCGCTGTTTGCCGACGAGCGCGACTTCATCGCCAATGCCGCGCAGTTTTCGGCGCTTCTCTACCACCAGGTGGACGACCTGAACTGGGCGGGGTTCTACCTCAACCGCAACGAAGAGCTGGTGCTCGGCCCGTTCCAGGGGCAGGTGGCTTGCGTGCGCATTGCGTTCAGCAAAGGCGTGTGCGGCGCGGCGGCGGCCACCCGGCAGACCCAGCGGGTGGACGATGTGCATGCCTTCCCCGGGCACATTGCTTGCGACAGTGCGTCCAACAGCGAGCTGGTGATTCCGCTGGTGAAGGAGGGCAGGTTGATTGGCGTGCTGGACCTGGACAGCCCGAAGCTTGGGCGCTTCAGCGAGGCGGACCAGGTGGGGTTGGAGCGTTTGGTGGCGGTATTTCTGGAATTGACTGACTGCTGATTGGCGCTGACTGTACTGGCCCTATCGCCGGCAAGCCGGCTCCCACCTGTGTGGGAGCCGGCTTAACGGCGATAGGGCGCACCGATCAGTCGTAGATCACCCGCTTCTTCCAGGTCTCGTCCTCGTCGGTCTTCAAGCCCTGGGTCAACGCGTTCTCGTCATTCTCGGCCGGCTCCATCTGGTCCAGCACCTGGGCATTGGCCCGCGCCAGCAGTTTCTCCAGATAGGTCAGCTGCTCTTCATACACTTTCGGCTCAGGCTGCTTGCGCAGGTACTGCACGCCGCGCTCGAACGCCAGGCGCGCCTGGCCTGGCTGCTCTTGCTGCAGGGCCTGCTGGCCGAGGTTGTTGAAGAACTCGATGTGCAGCAGCACCAGCAGGTGGCGAATTTCCTTGACCCAATGCTTGCCCTCGGCGGTCTGCAGCACATTTTCCTGGGTCGCCTTGACGATCTGGGTGTGCAGGGCCTCGAGCAGGAAACGCACATCCTTGGCCTTGACCTCGGTCTGGATCGGGCTCGGTGGGTTGTTCACCGGGATTCGCTCGCCCTGGCCGATCAAGCCTTCGAGTTCGGCAATCCGCGCCTTGAGCTCGGCATTGTGCTTGTCCAGCGCCAGTTGGCGCTGGTTGAGGCTCAGTTCCAGGCGAGCCAGCAGCAGCTTCAGCGCCGGGGTCATGAACTGGCCCGGGAAGCTCTCGGTGATTTCGCCACAGCGGCGCACGCGGTCGGCCAGTTCGATCTTCAGCCGCGCGCGTTCCAGTTTGCTGTTCTCGACCACGTTGTTGAGGTAGCCGATCACGATCAGCAACGCGATACCCGCAACGATGAGCAGTGTGATCAGAAGTGGTGTCACCGTTAACGCCTCATCAGGAAGTTTTACATTGAGAGTGTAGCGAACAGGCCAGCCCGCTCGCCACGTGACTCTGTGTCGGCTCGTCGCCGCATTTCTCCAGTGATGGCACTTTGCGTTCAGGCCGTCAGAAAATCAACGCCAATCCTTGGGCACCCCCGGCCAGGTGCCTATATAGAGAGCGAAGTCATTGATTTAAATAAATTTATAGAAAAGGGTTGACGACCTTTCACGGCATCCATAGAATGCGCGCCACTTGCAGCGTAAAGCACACAGCGAAACGCGGCAGGGAGTGAAAGCAAGCAGCAATGCTTGTAGCGTGTCCCCTTCGTCTAGTGGCCTAGGACACCGCCCTTTCACGGCGGTAACAGGGGTTCGAGTCCCCTAGGGGACGCCAATGCGGGAATAGCTCAGTTGGTAGAGCACGACCTTGCCAAGGTCGGGGTCGCGAGTTCGAGTCTCGTTTCCCGCTCCAGTTTCCACGGCAACGCTTTCGGGCGGTGCTGGAAAAAGAAATCCAGGGTACTTCGAAAGGAAACCTTGGTGCGCTGAAAAGCGTTGTGTGTCCCCTTCGTCTAGTGGCCTAGGACACCGCCCTTTCACGGCGGTAACAGGGGTTCGAGTCCCCTAGGGGACGCCATTTGCGGGAATAGCTCAGTTGGTAGAGCACGACCTTGCCAAGGTCGGGGTCGCGAGTTCGAGTCTCGTTTCCCGCTCCAGTTTTAATACTGTGGCGTCTATGCGGTGCAGTGGTGGTGAAGGTCTTGATGGTGCTTCACGCCGAAAGCGGTAAAAGTTTCACGCGGGAATAGCTCAGTTGGTAGAGCACGACCTTGCCAAGGTCGGGGTCGCGAGTTCGAGTCTCGTTTCCCGCTCCATTCATAGGTTCGCAGTTTGCTGTGAACTGACAAAAAAAGACGCTTAGGCGTCTTTTTTTGTGTCTGCTGAAAAGTGCACCGCAGCTTGGCCTTCAAGCCATACCCCAGCCAGGCTGGGGTAGCAGGGTCAGCGGTATTCAATGGTGAAATTCAGTGCGCCCTTAGCCACCCCGGGGGTGACATTGGCTTCGGTCTGGCGATACTGCGCGCGCAGGTCCAAGCGCATGTTTCCCGGGCTCACGGCCGCCATGTCGACGTACTCCTCAAGCTTGAGCGGGGTGTTGTCGCTGCGCAGCACCTGGATGCCAATGCCCTTGGCGTCGGAGTCGGTGGTAAGGCTGAACAAGCCCAGGTCGCGATCTATCGGCGTGGACCCGTCGACGCCGTCCAGGCGCATGAACGCCCTGGCGACACTGCCATTGGGGTCGTCGTCGCAATCACTGAGGGTGATGAAGAAATCGGTTGCAGCGGTGGTGGTGCCTACACCTTTGAAATCGGCAAGGTCGTGACTGCCAAGCTGTACCGGATTGGCGCTGACCGCGTCGGCCTTGAGGGTGCATTGAGCCTGCATCACCTGGGCACTGAGGGTCAGCCTCAGGGCGTCGCCCACATCGCTGATGTTAGCCCTGGCCACTTCCTGGCTGAACGATTGAGGCCCAGGGGGGATGTTGCCGGTCTTGATCAAGGCAATGTACGTCAGGCGCTGAATGTTGCTTCTCAGGGCGATGGGGGTCATTCGTTGGGCATGTTCGGCCAGGAAGGGCAAGGCGCCGACGCCGTCCAAGGCTCTGAAATGGTTGTTGGCCGTGCCGTTCAAAAAACTGCCAAACACCACATACAGGCCCACACCGGGGATGCTGGTCTGCAGCACCTTGCCATTCACGTCCCTGCCATCTATCGGAGGGAATGAACCGGGTGCCAGGGGTAATGAGGTAGTGACATCCGCGGTCAGGGTCCTGATGCCGTCGCTGTCACACACCAGCCGCGCGCCATCCGTACCGGTCATCAGTTGCAGGCCCCAGGAGGCGATCTTGCTACCCACCGGGGCGTCCCTGGCTACCCATACTGCTGGGCCGAGATTGTGGTTGAAGAGCATCGGCCCAGGCGTTGTTTCCCAGAAACATTCGTCATCGGCTTGTACTGTGCCGGCCATTGACAGTATGCCCAACAGGGCGGCGATGCTCAGGTTGAAGGTTGGTTTACGAGGCATTCTGGATTTCCTGTGGGTGACGGTGCGCGCGCCTGGGCAGCTCATGGCGCAGCGCAGCGCAAGGTTTGCATGCGATAGCCCTGGTCTTCCTGCATGCTTGAAGGGTCGATCGGCAGCTGGCACTGTTGCCCCGCCTGTTGGCCCCAGCTCGCGAGCAGCGTCTGCGGCTGCGAATCGGTAGCGACCAGTGCCTGGCCGGCCTGGCCGACAATCGCCAGGTGCTCACCTTGTTCGGTGCTGACTCGGGTGCCGAAAGGCAGGGGGCTGCCGTCGGCCTGCTGCAGGGTGAGGATCAGGCGGCTGACCCGGCGCGCCTTGAACTCGGCCAACACGATCGCGCCCCGGCGCGGCACCACTTGGGTGGCTCCGTTTTCGATTTCCACATCCGGCCCTACCTCATCGGTCTGCAGCGCAACCTGGTTGATCCGATAGGGGCGCATGTGGGGGGCCAACATATAGCCGCTGCTATTGGTTTTCGCCCCGGGCGCGTTGTCCACAGCTACACCGGCTACGTCAGGCACGTGGACCAGCGCAGTGGTGTCGCCCAGGTAGGAGCCAAGAACGATGCCGCCGGCATGGGCCACGACAGCGCCACTGGCGTTGATCGACACGCTGCGGTAGTTGCTGCCTTCGGTGTAGCCGCCGCCGAGGTTGACCATCGGGGTTTGGTAGCCTGCCGAAATGGCCGCCGAAGTCCGCTGTTGTTCGTCGTTGGCCAGCGACGCCTGGTAACTGAGCCGATTGTCCGAGGAGCCACCGTTGACACTCGCGCGTTCGCTGAAGCGGCCATTGCTTTCCTGCACATCGAAGCTGGCGCTGCTCGATGAACCCATATCCAGCGGAATGGTCACGCCCAGGCCGACGATGCGATCGTTGCGCCCGTCGTTGTCCAGCGACTGTGAGGCATAAAGGTTGAGACTGACGCGACGAAACCGCGTATTGAATTGAAACTGATACTGGCGCCGCTGCAGGTTGCTGTTCCAGTAATCATCCTGGGACAAGGTCAGGCTCAGCGAGCTGTTGCTGAAGTTCTGATAGACAGAACTCTCCAGGCGGCTGCGGCGATTGCCCTGGTAGCGGCTGGAGGCATTGCGCTGTTGAATGGCCTCTTCGAATTCGCGGTAGCCTTCGGTGGAGTAGCGGTAGCCGGCAAAACGCAGGCTGGTGCCGGTCTGGAACGATTTGCCATACCGCGCGGAATAACTTTGCCCTTGCACCTGGCCCTGTTCGCCCAGGTCTGTGCGTGCCTGGGTGACATCGAGCGACACCGCGCCGAGTTCAGCGAGGTCCTTCGCGGCGCCCAGAGTGGCGGCATTGTAATACTCGCTACCCAGCAAGCCCCCGTACAGGGTGGTGCTCCAGGCGCCGCCGCGGGCCAAGGTGGCTTGCCACAGGGCAGGGTCGTCGAGGTTGTCGGCACTGTCGTAGCGACCGGCCGCAATGTTGTAGCGCCAGACTCCCTCACGCAACAAGTTGCTCAGCGTCGAATAAGGCTGGATGAACCGGCGCACCTGGCCGTCCGCCTCGGTCAGGACGATTTCCAGGTCGCCGCTGCTGCCGCCGATGCCCAGGTCGTTGATTTCATAGGGGCCTGGCGCCACGTAGGTGGAGTAGATCGGATAGCCGTTTTGCAGCACCTCGAGCTTGGCGCGGGTTTGCGCCACGCCACGGATCACCGGGGCATAGCTCTGCATCACATCGGGGAGCATGTCCATGTCGGTTGCCAGCTGCACGCCCTTGAAGGGTACGCTGCGAAACACATCGCCATTGGTGAAGGTTTCGCCCACGGTTGCAGTGCCCCATTTGCCTGGCAGGTCATGCTGGGCGTAGGTATTGATGTGGGTCCAGCTTCGTTGTTGTTGCCCGTCATCGCGCCAGCTCTGGCTGCTGCGCAGGCGCCAGCCGCCCACATTCAGCCCGCCGTTCAGGTACAGGTCCTGGCTACTGCGCGAAGGGCCAGCGGTGCCGCTGTAGTTTTGCGCCGAGGCCTGGTAGTTGACGAAGGCTGCGGTGATGCCCGAATCCCAGCGCTCTGGCGCGACACTGCCGGCAACGTCGCGGCGCAGGGCGAGCTGTGGAATCGACAGCGCCAATTGCAGCTTGCCTGCGTCCAGTTCGAAGGCGGCATGGGGGATCAGTTCGGGCAGGTTGACGCATTGGTCGTCGCTGGGCAGTGGCGTGTCCAGGGCCTCTTCGCGCAGGCCAAGTTCGCGCAGCAGTGCAGCGCTCAGGCAGGGTTCCAACCCCTTGCCGTCGGCGCGTTCGCGAAAATCGATTGGGTGGCGCCCGGCCGTTGCCAGGTTGACCAGCACTTCGACCTGGTAACGGCCTGGGGCCAAGGTCGTTTGCGCAGCCAGCGAGCGCAGCGCCGAGGCGCTTGCGTCACTCGACTGCCCGGGGGCAGCGCGCATGAAGTTGGGGTTGAATTGCAGCAATTGCTCTTCGGCGAAGGCGGCGGGCGCGGCAATTAACAGCAATAGGCCGCAACGAGTTGCGCGCCACTCAAGGGATGAACGGATATTCGCCAATAACTGCCAGCGCAGGGAAGCATTTTGCATGGATGGGCACCTTTTACGCGCCGCTTGTAAACAAGAACATGGGGCTACGGCCCATCCCTGGAAGTATCAGTTTGTCAGCGGCAAATTTGACGCGACAATAAGATGGTCGTGAGAACTTATATGTAGGAAAATTCGCATTTGAAGGCGGAAATCCCTACAAATATAATTCATGGCATGTAGGTGGGGACGGCCCGTCATGGGCCGTCTCGGGTTTATTTAGGATAAAGTAGGTGAGGATTTTGTGGCGAGTAACTTGGATTGCCGAGGTTTTCGACCCATCGGCCGTCTTCCTTTTGGAATCCAAGGATACTTCCCGATGACACTAGTTTCGTAGGAGGGGCGGGCTGCACTATTGGTACGGGGGGCGCGGGCTGAATAAAAGGTGTCGGAGAAGTTTCGAAAAGTGGGCTGATATCATAAATTTCTGGCTCAGGCGTGATTTTGAATTTGACGGTAGGGTTTTCTAGGGCGAATACATCAGAATATCTTGCATCACCGCTGCCAACGATGATCTTGCCAATGTATTCATTTTTGACTCGAGGCGCTGGCAAACCTGAAGTTGAGGTGGCAGTGGCAATTGAACGCGGTTGTGTAGTATTAACACCCTTCGAAGCAGAACTTATTAAATCATCGGTGCTCGTCGCCGCATCCGCACTGCGAGTTCCGAGTTCATTTGCCACGTTTTTTACCGACATGAAGCGGCTCATGGCGATGACTCCCAAGGTACTCACTGCGCTGGCGATGCCCAGCCAGAATGACCAGTTATTGGCTGTCTCATCACCGTTGGCAGCAGCAACGGCTGACGCGGCCGTGGACGCGACGTCCAGGCCAAGGCTGGTGGCACCGGCGGCGAATGCAAGGGTAAAGCCTACCGGTGGCAAAAATATCAAGCTGACCACTGCGAATATTGCGCCCAGCGCTACGCCCAGCCAGGATCGCCAATCACTCTTCGGCTTGGGCGCCGGTGTAGGCGGGATGAAAGGCAGTTCGACACTGTACCGTTCACCCACGTGCCCGCTTGGGTCACGCCAGTTCACGGGGTTGCCGCCGCAATAGCTGTAAGGGTTGATGCCTGCATCTTCCGGATACAGTTCGTCGGGGCTATGAAAGCGCATCAGTACCGGGTTGTAAGCGCGGTAGCCACGCCCCAGCAGGTACCAGCCAAGGGCGCGCTCGCGGGCTTCGCCATTGAACCCGAGCAGGCCTTGCAGGTTGCTGTCGGCGAGGGTTTCGCCGTAAGCGTTGTAATGCGCCTGCTCGAGCGTGCTGCCATCGCTTTCGCCAATCACGCTGCCGTTGGCGTCGGTCAGCAGCAGCCGCGTGCTGTTGCCGCTACCCGATTGCTGCAGCCCCGCAGGCTGGTCCGCAGCGTACAGGTACTGGGTGAGCAACCCGTTTTCCAGCGTGCTGCTCAGGCGATAGCCCTGATAGCGGCGCTGCACTTCGCTGGCGTTGCCTTGGGTCGAGCCGACCAGATCGCCATGGCCGTCGTAACGGTAGCTGTGCAATAGCTGCGAGCCGTCGGCACTGCGTACCTCCATCAAACGCCCGGTCGGGTCGTAGAGCAAGCGATTGCCCTGTTCGTCGTTCAGCAGGTTGCCGTCGTCGTCGTGGCTGAAGGCTTGCCTGGCGGGGTAATCCGGTTGCAACGTATGCGTGGCCTCGCGCAACAGGAAGCCGTCGTAGACGTAGGTGGCCACATCCATGCTGCCGTCGGCGAAGTCGGTGTAACACTCGGTCAGGTTGTTCAACGCGTCGTAGATGAAGAACTGACTGACGATCTGCCGGCCGCTGCCATTGCTCGGCAGCTCGGAACCCTCGAAGCGGTGATGCTCCAGGCGGTCCAGCACGTCGTAGTCGAAGCGCTCATGCAAGATTTCGCTGCCGTCGCGGCTCAGGGTGCGGCTGTACAGTTGGTCGTCGGAACGCCACGACAGCTCCAGGGCATGGATGAGCGTGGAGCCATCGGTACGTGTCAGGGCCTGGGTGCGCGATGTTTCCCTGCCCAGGTCATCGTAGAACTGCTTGCTCAATAGCCGCTGGCGGTTTGCCGCATCTTCGGTCTCGGTGCTGTGCAGGCGTCCTGCCGAGTCATAGCCGAAGGTCGCCAGCAAGCTGCCTTGGCGTGTTGTCTGCAGCCTGCCCAATGCGTCATAGGTATGGGTGATGCTGTCGCCGTCGCTGGTGGTGACGCGCAATGGCAGGCCTTGCAGGGAGTGGCTGTAGTCGCAGCTGTAATGCTCGCCGGTGATGCTGTCGTCCCAGAGCGCCTGCTCCAGATAACCCTGGTCGGTGTAGCGGTAGCTGCGGGTACCTTGCGCATTGCTGGCATCGTTGATTGCCGCCGTCAGCGGGTGGTAATCAAAGGTGGCTTGGTTGGGGGCATCGGCAGCCTCTGCCGTGGTGATGCTGATGCTCTTGGGCTGTGCCGACAGGCTTGGCTGGTAGGCAAAGGTAAAGGTGCGACTGCTGGCTGTGGTACGGCTGAGGGGCAGCACGGTGTTCTCGACGTAGGTGTACGCTTCACGCCTGGCGCCCATGTGCAATGACTTGAGGCGGGCGACACCGTCGAAATCGCGCTCGCATACCAGCTGACCGTTGCTGCTGTTGCGTGGCCGCACCTGCAGTCGCTCGGTCAGCTCGGCACTGCTGTGCAGCGCAAAATCACGCAGCACTGCCGATTTGTCCGGCTGCTCGGTCTGGGTGATGCGCCCCTGTGGGTCAAATCGATAGCGTGAGGCGCGCCTGGAGGTGCTGGACGTGCCGGTGGGCTTGTCGAAGTAGCGCGCTTCGTCCGTGCAGTGGCCAAGGCCATCATAAGCAAGGACCCGGCGTCCCATTATCTTGCCGTCCGATGCGATCCTGAAGTGCTGGGCCGGCTTGCCGAGACTGTTGGTTTCGGTGACGGTGTGCTGCTGGCGTTCGCCCGGGCGATCCGGGGTTTCCATCCACTCGGTGATCTGGTCACCGTCCATCCCGAAGGGGGTTCGCTCGCGGTGCACGGTGACGCCATCGGCCTGGGTGGTTTTGCACAGCTCACCCCAGGCGTCGTAATCGAAGCTCGAGGTGAGTGCGATGACCTGTTCGGCAGCCTGGGCACTGGTCTGGTAGTAATCGTAGACGGTCAGGCCGCGAAGTTGCCCCAACCCATCGTAGCGGCTTTCGCTGACCAGCTTTTTCGACCGTGCAGCCCCGGCAGCTGCCGCTGTTTCCCGCTCTTCCTGCACCGGCCGGTTGCAGCCGTCCAGCGTCATGATCGACATCACGCCGGTACTTTCGATGACCCACTGCGTAGCCGTTTCACCGCTATTGGTGACCTGGTTGTAGCCATGCACGGTGCGGCTTTCGTCAGGTGTACCCGGTGCAACCGTTTCTTCGGTTACCCGCCCAAGGACGTCGTAGGTGATACGCACGGCGTTGCCAGCGCCGTCCTCGCCATAGGTCTGCTGCCCGCTAAGGGCCGACGCGGCTTCGCTGGTGCTCATCTGCTCCAGGTCGAAGCCTGACACGCTGGTGTCACGCCAGTGCTCCAGGCCCCATTTGTCATCGCGCACCTTCCGGTAGCGCCAGCGGGTACGGGTGGTGCGGCTGTCGATGGCTTTGCGCAGAGGGTTTACAAGGTCATTGCCATAGCGCGTGATGGCCTGGTGATCAGGCCGGCCGTGCAGGTAGGCGTCGCCTGGGGTTTCCAGGTACTCGCGCTCGACCAGCTGCAGCAACTGTTCCGACTCATCGGCCTGATCGGCATTGAAGATCTGCAACTGCCGTTCTTCGCTCACGCCCAGCCACGGGTTGCTGATGCCGGCTAGTGGCAAATAGGCTTTGTAGCTCAGGCGCGTGCGCATGACTGGCGCATCGCCTTGCTGGTCGAGTGGGTAAACGGTCGTGCTTTTCAGGTTGCGCCTGAAGTTTTCCGGGTCTGGCGGGCAAGTGCCATCCTCACCCGACTCGCCCTGTTCGTGATAGTACGCATAGCGGGTACGTATGCCGGTAGGTTGCACTTCCTCGATCAGATTGCCTGCATCGTCGTACAGGGTGGTGACCTGTTCGACACGGACTTTGAAGGGGTCGTCGCGCAGCGTCCAGCGCTTGGTGATGACATGCGGCAGCTGGAAGTACGGCGGTTGGTCATCAAAGGGGGTATCAAGCTGTTCGTGGTACTGGGTGAGGGTTTCCTCGACATGGCCCTCTTGCTCAATTGCCTGGCGCACCAGCAGGTGATGACGATTGTAGGTCTGGGTGCGTGTGCGGATCTCGGTTGCGCCATCCCAGAAATGCGCGGTCACGCTGTATTGATAGCTGGGCTGGGCACGGTAGAGGTTGTCCTCGCCGTTGTCCTGCCAGGTAATGCCGCTGTTGTAACCGACAAAATTGCGGTCCAGCCATTGCTGGCTATCGGGGTCGTAGTGCTTGTAGGTATAGGTCGTCTTCAACGGAGGCTGGCCGGCCCCTGGGTAGAGGGTGTGCGTGGTGACCCGAGGCAAGGCTGCACGCTGGCCATTGGTAGGCAGAATGTGGCCTTCATCCTCGTAGGCCACCTGTTCTTCCGCGCCGGCGGGCGTCCACACCTTTCTTACGCAAAGCAGGTCGCGCACCGTGCCGTATTCGATACGCCAGTTCGCGCCTTCTGCACTGGGCAGGATGATCTTTTGCAGTTCGCGGTTGAACATCTGCAGCGTGTACCGTGCATGGTACAGCTTGCCTGGAGCGGCATTGGGATGCAGGTCGATGGTCACGCCGCCGGTGGAGTAGGTGAGTTTCAGCAACTGCTGAACCTGGTCGTCAGCATCGCGATAACTCAGGGTTTCCAGGCGCACCGGGTTGCTGGAATAACTCAGTGAAACCGTATGCCCCGCCGCCGAACGGACTTCGGTGGGCAGGTACACCGGTGTACTGCCAGCCTGGCGGGTCAGTACTTCCACCAGGCCGGACTTGTGCACGACCCGGTAACGGTCTGCACCCTGCGCGGTGTCATCGTGGAAGTGAAAGGTATCCAGTTTCTTTTCCCGAATCCCCGGCTGCTCGCCGCTGCCGGTCACCTTGAAGGTTTCCCCGCTGTGCAGTGTCAGTATCTGCGTGCCAGGTACATACTCGGTGAGGGACAGCGCCCAACCCTTGCCGAAGCCGGAATCCTCATCGTTCAAGGGGTTGAAGGCCAGGCGCAACGGCAGTTGCGGCCCGATGAGATCATTGCCGGCCAATACCGGCAATGCAATTGCCAATGTGTATTGCCCCGTTCGCGGGTCAACGCCGTTCTGCAGGAAACTTTGAAAGTTTGCAGCATTGGAATGGATGACACTGGACATATCATTTGCCCCCGCGAGTGGCGCCGGCAGATGTTTTGATCTCTACGCAGCTGAGCGTGCCTTGATTAATAACACCTTTGTAATCGACCACTTTGAAACCAATACTGCGGGCATTCGAGTCGCTGCCGACGTTGGTTATATAACCGCGATAATCGGTTATTTTATCCAGGCCGAGTTTTTCCAATGACGAGAGTGGCCGAGTGGTTTCCAGTTCAATCCAGTTACTGTCGCTTTCTTTGCTGCAGTGCTCTTGAGCCGTCATTTTATCGGACAGGATGAACGTGGCCGCCGCCGGAGCAGAACGGATGCGGATCGAGTGAGGTTTGAAAATCTTGTCTTCATCTTCCTCTGCGTCTTCATCGCCTTGGCAGACGTCGGCCTTCCTGGGGTAGAACCTGACCGTGGTGTTGGAACCTGTCCCCGGTACATCGGCCGAGCAACTCAGTTCGGTATTGTTGTCAACGGTTTGATAAAGCGTGAGGACGCTGGGTGGATCTTGGGCCGCCTGTGCGCCCAACGGTAGAAGGCAGCCCACCAGGACGCCAAGTGCAACATAACGGCCGCAATGGGCGGTGCGGAAGTGTGGCATGGAGTTCGCGATTTTCATGTGCTGGCCTCTGAAGTCTGTGATAACGCAGGGCGCAATATGCCTGCCGCGAAACAGCTTAAGTGCAAAATCAATAGGTATGCACCTGGCAGTTTTATCAGGTCGTCGGCGCTTGCCGGGTTGCCGGGAAGTGCCGCTGACCTGTCATTTCTACCAGTAGGCAGTTGCTGACAATCACAGTAGAAATATCGCCATCAACGCCCGACCAGGAGCAGGCGAATGGCCCCTCGAAGCAGACATAGCGGTGCACCGGTATCAGATCAGTTGAATCATGATCCCTTTCCCGAGATTCCACTTAGAAACCAATACGGAGAAATCGACGTTGACGCCCTGCAAGGCCAAGACTTGCAAGTGCTGGTAAAAAACCCCGCCCTTCAATATGGGGAGGAGGTTTATTTGATTTGGCGAGCGGTGGGCGCAGATGGTATGCCTTTCGATGAGCTGGGCGCAGCGGCTGAGGTCCCGGCAGATTATGACCCTGATATCGGGCTTGAACTGATCGTTCGAAACGCGGCGGTCGAGCCTTTCAAGGGGGGGTGGGCCTTTTGCTCCTACAAGCTCAATAGCCAAGATGATTCGACCCCTGATTCCCTGCGTCTGATGTGTTTCCTGGGCTTGGGTGATCGCTCAGGGCGGGCGGAAACGCTGGCGGTGGCTCAGGGTCGCGAATCCCACGATCGGGAGATCAACTGGAGCGAGCTTGAAACCGAAGGTGTGTTGATGCAGGCCCCGCCGTACCAAGCCATGCAGGTAGGCGACCGGGTCGAACTGGTGATCCGCCGTTTCAACAAAGATGGCGCGGAGCAAACGCCGGTGAGCGAGTTCCATGACGTAACCGAGCAAAACTTTGGCTTGCCGTTGCTATGGCCTGTGAGTAGATCCACCTTCACGCCGATTCGCGAAGGCTGGGCCGAGATGCATTACCAGATCGAGCTTGACGGCAGCCCCTTCGACTCACCCGTACAAGTGTTCCGCATCACCACAGCCCCCAGCCCCACTGACTTGCTGCCCTTGGCGAGCGTGGATGGCTACACAGGCGACCCGCTGGACCCGGGCAAGTACCCCACCGGTGTCACGGTCCGCGTGCCTGCCTATGCCGATATGCAAGCCGGTGATTACGTGATGGTGCATTGGCAGGAGGCAGGTACCCCAGACACCTTGCTGAACACCGCGCGGATGGACGCCAGCAGCCTGGATGCCTCGGAAATGGTGTTCAGGATTGGCCCGCAGGTGCTACGGACCGGGGACAACAAGCTGTTCTATCAATACGCCCGCGCCGGCCAGGCATTGACGTCCGAAACCTTGACCGTGGCGGTGGCGGCGCCGCGCAATCTTGTTGCCCCCGTCGTGGACAGGGCCACGGAGGATGGCCCGAACAAAATGGTGCTCAACGCGCTCAACGCCACTCAGGGGGCGTATGTGAACGTGCCGGACTTTGACCTGCGCCCGGGTGAGCGTATCGAAGTCCATTGGGCGGGTTACCCCAAAGGTGGCCAGCAGGTGGTCAGCGAGCCAGAGCCTGGTACGGGGCGGCGTTACAAAGTCGATCCTGGTGTTGTAGCGGCCAACATGCATCAAGCAGGAGACGTCGAAGGCAGGCGCTTCCCGGTGTTCTACAAGATTGTCGACGACCAGGGCATCCCGGTCGCCGAGTCGGCAGCTGTCAACCTGCGGGTCCTTCCCCTGGCACCGAACCCTACGCTCGCTTGCGTACAAGCGGAACCCAATGGCGACTTGAGGAACAGCAAGCTGGTCGCCAATGGTGCACAGCTGAGGATCACGGGGGCGAGCCTGTGGTCGTTCGCAGCGCCTGGGCAGTTGTTCACCATTCGTATTGATGACCTGGCGAGCGGCGTGCTTCGAAACAAGCTGCCTATCACTGCCACGGAGTTCGCGAACGCAAGGGTCGAGCAATGGTTGTCCAGGGCGGTGTACGCGCAGATGACCGACAACAAGCAGTACACGGTAATCGGCGAAGTCAGTTACGACCTCGGGGACAGCTGGCACCGGCTTCCAACGTTGAATTTGACGCCGCGTAAAACTCAATAACGCCGACATGAACAAGCGAATTGAATTCTGTCTCAAGGACCACGGATATGAACAACGCGATCTTTCCTCAAGCCTTGTCGCTTGAAGAGTATCTCAGAAGAATGGGTGAAAAACCCTGGACGTTTGGCTGGGATGCGCTGGTGGTTTTTGACCGCTACAAAACTAATGTCCTGCTGATGCAGGAATACATCGACCGGCTCGGCACCGACAAAAGCTTCCCGGTTTTCGAGGATTCCGAAATCGATGTGGCGGAAGGTATCAAGCATGCCTTGCTCGGCTTG
>NZ_JBIVAB010000001.1:35748-92315 GCF_044745345.1 Pseudomonas sp. NPDC087029
TGACGATGCAGACATGTTGTACATGTTGCCTGCGTCCAGTGAAAACTTCTCCAGCAACTTGATTCTGGCGCAAGACCTTATTTGGAATAAGGTGCTTGTGCCTGCCGTCAAGGATGTGGAATGGGTGAAGAATGCGCGGTTCGAAGACCGCGAAGTTCCAGGGTCACGTCACCGGCAACTGATAGCCACGGCGGGCGAGTTTGCGCATGAGATTAATGTAGAACATGCATTGTCTTTTACCCGGCTGCCGCGATGGAGTATGCAGTTTGCGGGTAATAAGCCTATGCGCTTCCATGTGTCTGGTAATAATCTGGTATTTGAGTTCAAGCCAGACGTGCAATACAACAATAGCGAACAAGGGTTGCGAGAACACCCCGGCGATGGTTGGCGCCGTGCCAGCGGCAGGATCCAATGGAGTTTAACGATTGAGGTCTTTTTCAAATTTGTCGTTACCAATGAACAGGATAGGCCTGTCATTGATTTGGTTTATGAGCGTGAGAATGTACAGGGTGGAATGGAGATTGTTGAATACGACGGATCGGGCACTCAAAGGCAGTATCTTGAAGAGCGCTTGGATTTCGAGCGTGAAAAACTGCAGCGTTTCGCACAAGAGCTAGTCACCCCACTGCGCTCAGTCGGTGCAACGCTCGATGCATTTCGCCTGAACAACCTGTTGTTCCGAGGCGACAATGTCGTCACCCCCGAGAGTCTTAATCTGCCGGCCGATCTGACCGTCCTCGGCCACTTGTCACCGGAGCGTACCGATCTGGTCATCGAACCGGTCGAAGTTGTCGTTGCCGGCGGCGGTCGCCTGCAGTTCACGCCTTCGTTGCTGGGGGATACCAACTGGTCGGTCGCCAATGTTGATGACGATGGGGGCTCACCGGGCAGCATCGATACCTTCACCGGCTTGTACACGGCACCTAGCGCCGAGTCGTTGCGCGCTGCGGGTTTCCGCCGTGTCGTCGTCACTGCCCAGCGTGGCGACAAGGTCAGCAAAGCCATGGTCAGCCTGGTTGAAAGCAGTGTTTCGGTTTACCCCTCGGTGGTAGTGGTTCCGTTGGGCAGCCAACACTCCCTGGTGGCAGGCGAAGTGGAAGGTGCAGCGCTGAGCTGGGCCCTCAAGGACGCGAACCTGGGTGCAATTGCGCCGGACCCGGACAAAGACCCGACCATGCAGGATGGTTACAAGTTTACCGCCGCCACGACCTTGCCCGAGCCTGCTTCAGGTGACCCATTGAACTACTACGGGTCTCGGCTCACTGAAGTTCAAGTTTCAACCGCAGCAGGCGGCACGCGCACGATCGATGTGCTGGTGACCAATAACCAAAGTGGCAGTTATTGGCTGGAGGCGAGTGCGCAGGGCGAGGGTGTGAAACTTACCTTCTACAGAACGACCCGGTCGAATTCCAAGGAAGAAGTGCCTGCTGCAGACACGCATTGGCACAAATACAAAGGCGATGGCACCTTCGTCAACGGTGTGTACACCCCTCAAGCAGGCAGTGTCGAGCAGTACGCGGTTGTTTCTGCATTCTATGACGACGGCGAAAGTTCAGACCGTTTCGCGTTCATGATCATCCCGATTCCCTTCGTTTCCAACCAGCGCTTTGTGGCGTTGCTTGGCGCTCAACAGGAGCAATGACATGGCCAGCCATTCCAAACTAGCACTGCTCGAGTTACTGAAAAAGGGCACGGTCCGCCACGGCTGGGGAGGCGTGCTCGCACTTGAGCGAGCGCTTTTGAACATCGAACTTCGCGAGCAGTTTCTCGAAGCGCTGGGTGAGCGGACTTTCGTCGAGCCGATCATGCTCGAAGCCGAGTTGGACGAAAGTGCACAAGTTTCGGTTTCGCTTCAAGGGGTGATATTTGGCGAGCCGCAAATCAGCTTCGTCAAAACTCGACTGTCGTCGGTAGATGTGACGGTGCGCCTGAATGTAATCGCAGGCGACTTCATGCGTTCGGTCAAGCAAGTCGCTCGCCCTGCGCGGGTTGTCGAGAGTTTTTCCATCAGTGAGGGAATGGGCTATTGGGTGCAGGCGCAAGCAAGCCTGCGCCTGGAGCAAGGCTCGACCCATCGCTTTGCCTCCGTGGTGCTGGATTTGGGCACCATGGAAGAGGTGACGACCAACCTGGGGTCGACCGAGTACGCCAACCGCGCGCTTGGCCGCGTGCTGCAGGAGACGTTTGGCTACGTGCCTGAATACCGGCGTAGCTACAGGCTCGTGCGCTTCGACATGCGCGACTACGCGCCCTTGAGCCCTGAACGCATGCTGCTGCGCACCCAGGCGGCACCTTGGGCTGGCGACCCCGGTAAGGGCCGCGAGGGCGACGGTGCACTCCTGGTGTTCATGAAGTTGGGCGTCGATTTGAGTGTGGGTGGGCAACCCGACCCAGCATTCGATTTCCCGTATCCCATTCCTGAAGAAGCCACCGGCATGCCGGGAGCCTTGATTCTCGATCCGACCATCGAGCCCCTTCGCGCTGGTGGGCCGACCGATGTCCTGCGCGCTATCCGGCTGGGCAGTGGTCATGTGTTCTCGGCCAACGATGCGCAAAAGCCCCTGGACTGGATTATTTTCGGCGCCTGGCAGCCCGGGGAGAAAAGCGTTGCGGTCGAACCTGCAATTTCCAGAGTCATGGCGGCGCAGCAGCAGGACTTCAAGCTCAAGGGTGTATCTGGCCCGGTAAGCTGGCAAGCGCGCAATCTGTTGCGTCCAGCGGCGTCGGGGGCATTCCAGGGCAGCACCTACACGGCTCGGGGCGCTGGCGGTTTTGCCCAGGATCAGCAATTGGTAGTGGTCAGTGCAGAGGCTGGGGAGGGTGTGCGGCACGCTTTGCTGGTGGAGGAGGCGCGCCCTGTGAGTGTTGCCCCGCGCGTGGCAAGTTGGGTCGAGGGCCAGAGCGCCATCGAACTGCGTGCCCAAAGTGTCGAGGGTGGCGTGCTGGAATGGCAGCTAGTCGACGAGGCCCTGGGTATCCTGACTGATCAGGGCGGTGGTAGAGCGACGTTCATGCCTGCCCGGCCTGACAGTCCTTTGCCTTCCATTCGCGTTCAACACATTCGGGTAACCGACAGGAGCAGTGGCGCGAGCACCCTGTGTTCTGTGGTGGTCATCGCTTGGGCGGCCGACCTGGTCATCGAGCCTGGCCATGTCGGGCAGCTGTATTCAGGGAGCCCGGTCGCGTTCAGTGTCAGCAATTCCACCCGTCCGATCAGCTGGGAGATTTTCGGTGAGGGCGAAATCGACCCACAAACCGGTGTCTACACCCCCCCTGAAGCTTCGACGCTGCCTGTTTGCGTGATCATGGCCGATGACGGCGATGACCGCACCGGCTATGCCATGGTGGAATTCGTCCAGCAGAGCGAATCGTTGGCGAGCAAAGTCAGCTGGACCAATCTGGCCACTTTCGAGCTGCGCGTGATTGGGGGTAGCGCCTGTTACGCCAACGGCTGGCAGCAGGTCGAGATCGAAGTGAGGGTGGAGGCGAGCGATGTTGGCGGGCAGCCCGTTGAAATTTCGGACGCTGAATTGGCCACGTTACAGTTCAGGGTGGAAGGGGCAGACAATGAGTTTCCATTCCTGAGTGCTGACGAGGAAGGTATCAGCGTCGAGTCCGGGTTTAGCTGGGCTGTCAGCCGCGCCCGGAACAAGGTTGATCCTCCCTTGCCAACTCAAACCGTTGCCGCACCGGCGATGACAATGAATGAACGGCGTATCCGCTTCTTTGTTCATACTCGGGAAGCGACGACACTTGAAATTTATGCAGGTATCCAGAGTGCCGAGACCGGTACCTGGCATTACTCAAATGGTTCGTCCGACGGCAAGGTAGAGGTGACGGGCAGAACGGTGCCGAATTATGTCCGGGAACAGTATGGATTCAGCCGTACACGTATCGCCGCGGCGTCAGACAGGTCACCGGTAGAAGGTGATGAGTTTATTTACGTCGACAATACGATGGACTATTGGCGGCTCACGCATGCCCTCAACAATGGCCAGCCGCTCAAGTTTATCAGCATGATCATGGCGCCGGGGGCCAATAGAAGCATGCTGCGCTGGGCGTCCGAGCAGCTGAATGATCATTATTGCAGTTACACGGGCCTGCAGTTCATGCCGTTGAATGAGCCAGAGGCTGACCACCTTAGGTTGTACATGGATGGCCTGCTGTATCGGATGGCCTATGAGCGCGAGCACGAACTGCCGTTGATCGACCCTGCTTATGGGGCCAGAGCGGGTGAGTTGATGATCAGCTTGCGCCGTACCGACGCCATGCAGTTCTGGGATGATTATTCGACCCGGCTGCCTTACCAAGCTCACCTGCGAAGCGCCATCCACGTCGAGCTGATTGATCAGCAAGGCAATCAACATAAGTTGGTATTCGACTTTGGCGTGCCAGAGGGTGAGGACAGAGAGGCGCAAACGCGCGACTGCTTGATACTTACAGTCTGATCGTGTTCTCCCTCCTTCACGGGAGGGACTTAATAATTAGTCCTTTTGGAGGCCATCATGGCATGCCATAACGTCGTGCATTCCAATGCTTTCAACTTTCAGAGTTTCTTTCAGAACAGTGTGGACCCGCGCACGGGGCAATATACACTGGGCATCGAGTTGCCCGCGCTCATTGGTAACGAACTGGCCGGCCCGCAGTTACCCCTGCGCCTGTTCTTCAGCCCGCTGAATGATGAAGATAGCGGTTTTGGCAAAGGCTGGAGCTTGGCCCTTTCCCAATATGTGCCTGGCACGCAAATGTTGACGCTGTCTAGCGGAGAATCTTTCAAAGTGACTGGCAGCGGTGCGCAGCCAGGCATCCGCGAAAAAAAGCTCGACACCTTCCACTTCCACGATGACACCGTGGAGGGCAAGGACCGGTACCGCGTCGTGCACAAGTCCGGCTTGGTGGAAGTGCTGACCAAACAGGCTGGTACTTATCCTGTGTACCTGCCAACCGAAGTCTATTCGCCCTCCGGGCACAAGGTGACGCTTGCTTACAGCCCGAGCACAGCGTACCTGGAATCCGTCAGTTATCGCGACAGTGATGAGCAAACCCAGCACCTGCTCAAGTTGGCTTACACGACGGCCGGGGTGACCATCGACGTGCACCCCAATGCAGACCCGAGCAAGCTGCCGCGGGCTCGCTATGCGCTGGAGATGTTCAACCGCGAATTGACCAAGATCACCCTGCCGACCTCAGACCTCGCCAGCTGGCGGATCGAATATGGCACGGTGCGTGAACTGACCTGTGTGACAAAGTTGCATACGCCCTCTGGGGCGGTGGAGCACATCAGCTACGGCGATAACGGTGATCCGGGGCATGTATTGCCCACGAACGGCGAGCGCGTGGCCCTGCCCCGTGTCACCACCCATGTGCTGAATCCAGGTGCCGCTCAGCAACCCGTGAAAACGACTTACACCTATCTTTATAAAGACCCGCAAAGTGGCCAGACCTTTGACCACAACTTCGTCGGATACAACAGCGGCATCACCTGGAGCAACGACGGCCAGGACAACGTTTTCAGAGCTCAACCCAGCTACCGATATGGCTCGACGGCGCACTTCTGGGGGCTTGATGATGACGGTGAAGAGGTTGAATTGCGCACGGTAGAGCGGGTGTACAACCGCTTCCACCTGATGGAAGCCGAAATCACGCAACAGGCCGGGCACGTCCAAAGCACACGGGTCGAATACCACGGCAACGTGGCAGAACCGATCGACAACCAGTTGGGCAACTTCCAGATGCCCAAGCGCTCCACCCAGTCGTGGGCACTGACCGCCGAGCCGGGCAGATCTCGTTATGAAGTCACCGAAACGGCCTACAACACCTTGGGTAACCTGATCAAGCAGGTCATGCCGAACGGCCAGCAAGTGGTGAGTGAGTTCTACCCCGCACAAGGCGAGGACGGCTGTCCGCCCGACCCGGAACTGTTCGAGCGCTCGCTCAAGCACTCAACCGTGATCCCAGCTCCGCGAGGCGATGAGCCTGCACCGACATTACGTACTGGCTACCGTTACCAAGCGCTGGGCACGGTGGGTGGCGATGCTGATACCTGGTTGCTGGAAGAGCGCATCTCACTGTGTGAAGTGGTCGGTGACGTCGAGCAGCCGCCACTGCAAGTCACCAGCATCGAGCCCGTGGACGACGTGACTGACCTGCTGCGCCATGGCCGCCCACTGACGCAGACATTGGACATGAACGGTAACCTGACCACGCAAAGCTTCGACTACCAGAAAGAGCTGGTCGACGGTGAACCTGCGCTGGTAACCGAGCAGACGATCACAGGTTTTGACCATGGCCTGGAAGATGACGACACCCAGTTGCCTCGAAATACGGTCAAGGTCATTACGCTCAAGGATTCGATCCTGATCGGCGAGCCCTTGCTCAACCGCGACGACGCTGATATCGAGATCGCCTATACCTATGACGCCCTGAACCGCACGACCAGCGAGACGGTGTCACCCAACGATCCTGCGTACACGGCTTCGCGCCACTACCAATACTACCTGGTAGGCAGTGATGGCCAGCAGGCTTGGCAGACCTCCATCGACGTCAAAGGTGTCGGCACGCGTTCGTTGATCGACGGGCTCAACCGCCTCGTGCTCGAGCAGCGTCACGATGCCGACGCCGAAGACAGCCTGCAGCAGGAAACATTCCGAGTGCGCTACGAGGCGCGCTACGATGCGCTTGGCCAGTTGCTTGAAGAAACCGAGCATGACTGGTTCGGGGGCGAACAGGTACCGCTTCGGTCCCGCTACCTCTACGACAACTGGGGCCAGCGTTGCACTGAAATCGGCCCGGACGACGTACAGCATCACACGCACACCGATCCGATCGGTACGGCCGAGTCGGGCAATTTGCCGATTCAGACCAGCTGGAGCGAGTCGAAGGACGGCACGCTCACCCAAGGCAAGACGGTGACCTACCTGAACCTGTTCGAGCAACCGGACGTTGTGCAGCGTTTTGACCGGCAGAACAAGGTGCTCAGCAAACATCAGTACTTTTATGATGGGCTGGGCCGCACTGTTCGGGAAATCGATGGCCGTAACGCGGTTACCCGCAACGCCTACGATGCCTTCGATCGCCTGGTCGACCAGACCTTGGCCGACAGAAGCGTGGTGCACCGTGACTACGCGCCACACAGTAGCGAAGACCTGCCTGTGAAGATTGCGGTCAATGGCGCTGTTCTGGGCGAACAAGCGTTCGATGGGCTGGACCGCATGAGCCTGTCCATCACAGGCGGTCGCAAGCGTGTGATGTTCTACGAAGTCGGGCAGAACAAACCTTGGAAAGTGCGCACGCCAGCCAACCGAGAGATCGAGTACGACTACACGCTGCAACTGACCGATCAACCTGAAGTTCGCCGCGTGCTGCCCCTGCCAGGGCAGGCCCAGAGTGCTGCGGTCGAGGCCAAGTACACCTATGACCGTGAGAACGCGCGCCTTACCTACTGTGGTGAGCCGGGCCAGGAACTGACCCGTGATTATTTCAGCACGGGTGAGCTCAAGCTAGAAACCCGTACAGTCGGCAGCGAATCCTGGAGCATGACCTACGGTGCCAGCTTGCAAGGGCGTGCACTGGCGTATCAAGACGTGCTCGGGCAGACGCAGCACTACCGGTACGATGCGGCGGGGCGCCTGGAAAAAACCTGGTTGGGCGGATTGTCGACCACGTTCAGCTACGACGCGCTGGGTAACCTCAAGAGCTACAAGACCTGCGACGGCGTCGAGGGCGAGGATGATGCCGCGTGCGAGCGCTGGCTGCTCACCGAGCTTGAATATGACGACCTGGGAAGGGAAAAGCTTCGCCGTTTCACTTTCCCGGACAGTGTCCAGGAACTCACCCAGCAATACAGTGCGCTGGACCAGCTCACACTGCGTGTACTGAGCCAGGACGGTGAGATTCTGCGCGAGGAAAAATACGATTATGACTTGCGCGGCCGGCTGGAGGGCTACACCTGCAAAGGGCCTCTGGCGCCGCAGGATCCTTGCGGCAAAACCATCCGCGAGCAGCAGTTCGAGTTCGACAGGATCGACAACATCACCTGGGTGTTCACGGCGTTCGACGGCGCCGAGGGCAAGCAGGAGTTTAACGAAGCCACTTACCTGTTCGAGAACCCAGCTGATCCTGCGCAGTTGACCGGTATAGAAAATACCCATGCAGACTATCCGGCACCGGTAACGCTGCAGTATGACCCGGACGGGAACATGATCAGCGACGAGCAGGGCAGGGGCTTGAGCTACGATCCACTGGGCCGGCTTGCCAGTGTCGAACTGCTGGACGGCACCGTGGCAGGCTATGGGTACGATGCGTTGGACCGCTTGGCCAGCCAGGATAGCTGAAGGGCTATGTGGGGTGAGGGAGGGCGCTTGCGCTCTCCTGCAAAACTGTCGTAAAGGGCCGCTATGCGGCCCTTTTGCTTTGAATGATCAGGGGTAACCGGCCTATCCGAGCATGCATTCAAGCTCGCCTGCGACCGCGCCTGAATGCAAGCCATGAAAAAATGCTCCCCATCTTGCGATGCGGAGCATTGTCTCAACGCGTGGCCGGGCTACGGCACTTGTGCTTATGGAATGTCTACGTAGAAGCCGATGTCGGTATTGGCAAAGCCGGCGGTTACGTTGCCGGCAGTGGCCTTGTAGGCGGCGGAGAACAGCATGGTGCTAGGTTTGCTGTCATCCAGAGGGTATTGCCGGGAAGGTACCGTCGGGCTTATTGGGGTGCCAAGGTCATCTTTGATGATCAATGCCAGGCCTTGAGCGCCGCCGGGCTCCAGGGCGTAGAGCGTACCGGCATTGCCTGCGCCGCCGTACTTGCCGGTAAAGGTCACGGTGGTGTAGGCCCCCGGTACAAGTATGCAGTTGGCACCTGGCGTGAGGCGTAAACCAAATGCCCGCGAAGCCGCTTCGTCATCGGCTTGCTTGAACTGCGCGGCATTGACATTGCCCATGTAGATTCGACTGACGGGCAGGCCGGTTGAAGGGTCGACAATCTCGATCGAGCAGGTCCCGGAATGGACATTGCCGTAGAAATTGACCGACCCCGTGTTGGCAAGGGCTTGGCTGCTGACCAAGCCTAACCCAAGAGCGAGCAGGGTGTATTTCATGGTGTGTTCCTGGCAGGTGACAGCGCATCGAAGCATTCTGCGTAGATCGCAAGTGCTGATGGCTGGCAGTGTATTCAGGGCAGTGCAGGCAACGGCTTTTGTACAGCAGGGGTGTGCACGCCGTAGTCATTGATGGTGGTGAACGTGATCGTCAGCCCGCTGAAGGTCTTGGTAGTGGCCAGGTCATAGGCCTGCTGACCGAATGGCGGTGCCATGGCCATTGCCTGTATGGCCTCGGTCTTGCCAGCGCCACTGACTTCCAGGCGCCCGAAAGTATAGTGGTAGGGCGTGGGGTTGTTTACCACCAGTTGCACCTTCCCACTCACCGAACGCAGCGACCATTTGAGTTCTCCAACCTGCTCGGCCGGCTTGGTTTTCAGCGAGCTGGGGCGGTAGAAAAGCTTGAGACGAGTGCGCAATGCGACATTCAGTACATTCTCATCCTCGGGATTGATTTCGGGGATTTCCTGCACATTCATGTAGAACAGTGTTTCGCGATCCGTGGGCAACTGATTAGGCAGGCGGCTGATTTGCACCATCTGCTCTTTACCCGGGTCTAGCCTGAACAAGCCAGGTGAAATCGCCAATGGCACGGCTGTATCCGTGTCGTCCTTGGCGGTATTGACCCAACTTTGAACCGCATAGGGGCGCGGACTGGGGTTGGCGATCACGACTGAAGTGCTGCGCTTATCGCTATCGAAAACGATGCGGGTCATGTTGACGGTCAACGCTGCCTGCGCGGGTGACAGGGTGGTTGCCAGGCCGGCAGCCAGCACAAGGTTGCGCAAATGAGTTTTCATTCGGCGATACCTTCAGAAAAAGGGAAAGGCTCCCCAAGTGCTGCATGCGCACTTGGGGAACATGTCATTGAATATCGACAAGGAATTGCACGTCGGTGTTGGCGGTGCCGGCAGTCACCCCTACAGCAGTAGACTTGTAGGCGGCAGAGAAGATCATGGTGGTGGGGTTGGTATCGCTCAGTGGGTAGTTCTTGGATTTTGCGCCGTTGACGACCGCCCTGCCAGTATTATCCTTGATGGTCAAGGCCAGGTTCTGTGCGCCGCCGGGCTCCAGTGCATACAACGCTCCGTCGGTACCTGTGCCGCCATAGGCAGCAGTGAACGTCACATTGGCGGCTGGTGTGGCGGGTGGCGGAGGTATGGTGCAGCCATTCCCTGGAGTAATTCGCATGCCGAAGGTGCGGGAGGCTGCTTCGTCGCCCGCATTCTCGAATTGAGCAACATTTACGTTACCCATGTTGATTCGCGCCATCGGCAATCCGGTTGACGGGTCGATGATTTCGATTGGGCAAGTGCCAGCGTGAACTTGGCCGTAGAAGTTGATCGAGCCGGTATTGGCGAAAGCGCTAGTGCTGGCAATGCCCAGCGCTAAAACGAGAAGGGTTTTTTTCATGAGTGTCTCCGTGCTGCGGACGTCTGAAAGTAAAGGTTGCTGATTTCGTAAACCTGAAATACGCGGTTCAAGCCTGCGATGACGGTGCGCATAGTAAAATGCATATTCACATTCAGATGTAGGAAAAGCCTGATTTGCACTATGGGTAAATCTGACTGCGGATGGCAACTGGTAAAAATGCCAGTTTACCGTTGAAGCCAAGGGTGTTTTTCTGGCAGGAGCCATAACACACAAGGAGCGCGGCAAGATGGAAAAGAAAACGGACGCTAGCGAGGCAGATATCGAAGCCGCGTACACTTTCAAAATAGATGCGCCACCTCGCGTGGGGTTTCTTTGGCGGCGGTTTTTGCAGCAACGTGTTGGCGCGGACGAGGCCATGGTGGCGCCTGAAGAATTGGTTTCCGGCATATGGAGAACCGCGATCACCACGTATTCGCACCTCGATTTAACCTATTCAGGTATTTTCTTTCGTTTCTATGTGGCGCTGGGTTCGCCCGCCGTCGCGGAGGCACGGACACGTAAGGAAAGTAGCGTAGGTGTGAAACAAATCATTCGCATCCAGACGCAAATGCCCATGAACGGTGAGTTGAGAATCAATATGCGCCAGGAAGATACTCACCTGTTTTATGATGGCGGTTACCCGCAGGACCGACGGGTAAGGCTACGGTGGCGATGGCTGGAGGAGATATCTTTTTACGATTACGAGACTGAAACCCATCGGCCCGCGCCTGCGGATATACAACGCTATTATGAGCAAGCAAAATCGATTGCGCTGTGGAACCTGCCCGCAGAGCAAAGGGTTTCCGAACCGAAACACTTGTACGGGTATTTCAGTAGCGGACTTATCTATGACACCGTAAAGTTTTATAAGCGTGCGCAGTCATTCATGCCAGCTGCGCAGGCGCAGTCAATACATGAATCACCCGTTGAAAACGCCACGACTCCGATGCTCGGCACGGCGCCGTTGTTGAGCGGGATAGGCGAGAGTCAGGCCAGGTGGATCGTCGATGTGGTCATGCCCCCTGGAACGTTCTCACTGAACGAGTGGAAGTTCAGCGATTTACAATATCAGGCACACTATGATTCCAATCCTCCCTCTTCAACCGACCGTGCAGCGCCGCCGACTGTCAAGGCAGCCGTAAAATCTGCGATTTTTCCACAGCTGGCAATTGTCAAAGTGGGCGCCGAAAAAGAGCCCCTGCAGCTTGTTGGCGAGTTGCAAAACCCTTCGACTTGGCAAATCGAGGGAGACGCGAAAGGGACAATTGATCGCAACGGGGGCGTTTTTTACGTCCCGCCTACAAGATTCGACCCCCAGGCCACGTTCAACGAAAACAGCGAGACTTTCATTCCCGCAGCCTATCGCACCGGTATCGATTTACCTGTACGCGTCGACCGGGTAACTGCCAGTGGTACTCAAGGCAGTGCGCAAGGGGTATTTCTGGTCACCCTCGTGCCGCCCACGCATTTCATCAGATTTCAAGAGAGCAATGGGCAGCTCTACCTGACTTGTTTCTTTATTCATCGTGATGGCCGCGAGCGGGTACTGCCACCCGAAGAGGTGAAATGGCACATCGTGACCGGCGATGGCTCGGTAACGGATGACGGTCATTTCATCCCGGGATCAGCCGGTATAGATGCGATGACCGTCGTCATGGCCGAAGACCTGCGTGACCAGACTGAATGGCGCTATGCATTGACGATTGTGCCAGTGCCATTCTTTTCCGCTTCGCTGGTGCAACGGTTGCAGCGCGAGTGAGCGAACCCAGCCGTCCTGCGTCATCACTGCGGTGAGCGGGTTACTCAGTGCTGGCGCGTGGCGAGTTGTTGTTTTTCTTCATGCCAATCGAAGGGTTCGCCGTTTTGCTCCGCGCTGTACCGGCGCTCTTCAAGCGTTTGATAGAGCTCCAGCTCCTCGTCGGGCATGAAGTGAAGGCAATCACCGCCGAAGAACCACAGCAGGTCGCGGGGCACCAGGTGGGCGATCTGAGGGTAGCGCTGGATGACCTGGCAGATTAGGTCCTGGCCAAGGTATTGGCTTTGCAGCGGGTCCTGCGGTAGCAGCGTCAGCAACTCATCGAAGCGTTCGAGGAACAGGGTGTGGCTTTCCTCCGGTACCTGATCCGCTTCACCCAAGGCCACCAGGATGGTGCGCAGGTGGTGAAGCAGTTGCAGGTGGTATTCCAGGTGGGGGTTGGCCATGGGGAGGGTCCTCGGGGTGGTTGAAACGGGGGCGGAGTATACGCCGGTGGGCAGGGGGCCGCAAAACGGCCCCCTGCCATTCAGCGCACCTTGCCTTGTTCAGGCCGCAACTGTTCCTTGTCGAATGCATCGACATCGATCACCGCCCTGCGCGCTTTTTCGGCGGCATGCAACCGTTGCCCCTCTTCGACTTGCAGTACACCGCTGTGGACGGCTGCTTCGATGGCTGACTGCCCCGGGGTGGCGTGCACCTTGCCCTCCTTGATCGCCTGGTGCAGCACCTTGTGCAGCGGCGCAACTTCGGCCAGCGTGTCGCAGGCCCGTTGCAGCGCCGCCACCGGGTCGCCCTCGGCTTGCGGCCGGAAGCAGCCAGCGAGCAATTCTTCCAGTGCCGGGTCGCCTTTACTGCGGCCGATCAGCGCAGCTACCTCGGCGTCCAGTTCATCGCTTGGGCCGGTATGGCGGCGGCCGAAGGGGAACACCAGCACACGCAGTGCGCAACCGACAAAACGGTTGGGGAAGTTGTCCAGCAGTTGGTCCAGTGCGCTTTCCGCCTGGCCCAGGCTTTCCTCCATGGCCCAACGCAGCAGTGGCTGCATGTGCTCGGGGGAGCCCAGGTCGTGATAGCGCTTGAGCGCGGCGCTGGACAGGTACAGGTAGCTCAACACATCGCCCAGCCGTGCACTCAGCCGCTCGCGGCGTTTGAGTGCGCCGCCGAGCAGCATCATCGACAAGTCGGCCAGCAGCGCGAAAGCGGCAGCCTGGCGATTGAGGGCGCGGAAGTAACCCTGGCTCAAGGCATCGCCGGGCACCGACTCGAAGCGCCCGAGCCCCAGGTTGAACACCAATGTGCTGGACGCGTTGCCGGCGGCGAACATGATGTGCTTCATCAGCAGATCGTCGAATTCCTCGAGTGCCTGGTCGTGGTCCTCGCGCCCCGCGAGGGCCATTTCCTTGAGCACGAACGGGTGGCAACGGATGGCGCCCTGGCCGAAGATCATCAGGTTGCGCGAGAGGATGTTCGCGCCTTCCACCGTGATGAAGATCGGTGCGCCCTGCCAGCTGCGGCCCAGGTAGTTGTTGGGCCCCATGATGATGCCCTTGCCGCCGTGCACGTCCATCGCATGCTGGATGCACTCGCGGCCGCGTTCGGTGAGGTGATACTTGAGGATCGCCGACAACACCGACGGTTTCTCGCCCAGGTCCACGGCCTTGGCGGTCAGCAGGCGGGCGCTGTCCATCAGCCAGGCGTTGCCGCCGATGCGCGCCAGTGACTCCTGGATGCCCTCGAAGGCTGCCAGCGGCACGTTGAACTGCTCGCGGATGTTGGCGTACTGGCCAGTGACCAGGCTGGTGTACTTGGCCGCGCCTGTGCCCACGGCAGGCAGGGAAATCGAGCGGCCCACCGACAGGCAGTTCATCAGCATCATCCAGCCCTTGCCGAGCATGGCCTGGCCGCCGATGAGAAAGTCCAGCGGCACGAACACGTCCTTGCCGCTGTTGGGGCCATTCATGAACGCCGCACCCAGGGGCAGGTGGCGCTTGCCGATCTCCACCCCGGGGGTGTCGGTGGGGATCAGCGCCAGGCTGATGCCCAGCTCTTCTTGCTCGCCAAGCAGGTGGTCCGGGTCGTAGGCCTTGAACGCCAGGCCGAGCAGGGTGGCGACCGGGCCGAGGGTGATGTAGCGCTTTTCCCAGTTCAGGCGCAGGCCGATGACTTCTTCACCCTGCCATTGGCCTTTGCAGATGACGCCGGTGTCGGGCATGGCGCCGGCGTCGGAGCCGGCCAACGGGCCGGTGAGGGCGAAGCAGGGGATGTCATCGCCGCGGGCCAGGCGGGGCAGGTAGTGGTTGCGCTGTTCATCGGTGCCGTAGTGCAGCAGCAGCTCGGCCGGGCCGAGGGAGTTGGGCACCATCACCGTGGAGGCCAGGTCGCCGCTGCGGGTGGCCAGTTTCATCGCCACCTGGGAGTGGGCATAGGCGGAGAAACCTTTGCCGCCGTACTCCTTGGGGATGATCAGGGCGAAGAAGCCGTGCTCCTTGATGTGCTGCCAGGCCTCGAGCGGCAGGTCCAGGTCCTGGCCGATCTGCCAGTCGCTGACCATGGCGCACAGCTCTTCGGTGGGGCCGTCGATGAAAGCCTGCTCTTCATCGGTCAGCTTGGGCGCCGGGTAGTCGAGCAGCGTGCCCCAGTCGGGGCGGCCGCTGAACAGCTCGCCGTCCCACCACACGGTGCCGGCGTCGATCGCTTCGCGCTCGGTCTGCGACATGGGCGGCAGGGTGCGCTTGAACCATTTGAACACCGGGCCGGTGAACACCTTGCGCCGCCATTGCGGCAGCGCCACCAGGGCGATTTTCACCGCCAGGATGGCCCAGATCAGGATCAGCAACCAGCCAGGGGCTTTGCTGAAGATGCCCATGAGCAGCACGTAGGCCGCCATGATCCCGAGAATCTGCAAGGGCGCCAGGCGCCGGTGCGTGAGGTACGCCGCGCCGATCACCAGCACTACCAACCACAACAGCAACATAATCGGTCCTCCTTGGAACCAGGGGCTTGGGCCGTCCCACAGAGCTTAGACGCAACGCAAAAAACGGCAGGGTCATGACAGTGACAGGGAGGGGCGACGGGAGTTTCAGTTCATCTGCGGCTGTGGTGGCCCTATCGCCGGCTCTCAAGGATACGGTGGGTTACTTGTGGGAGCCGGCTTGCCGGCGATAGGGCCAGTACAGGCGATGGAGCTCTGGAGTAGACTGTCTTCCCTCCGCATTCCATAAGGACGTTGCCATGCTGAAGATCTGGGGCCGCAAGAATTCGAGCAATGTGCGCAAGGCGCTGTGGATCGCCCACGAGCTGGGCCTGGACTTCGAAGCCATCGACGCCGGCGGTGCCTTCGGCGTGGTCAACGAGCCGCACTACCGTGCCCTCAACCCCAATGGCCTGGTGCCCATGCTCGAAGATGGCGACCTGGTGCTGTGGGAATCCAACACCATCGTGCGTTACCTGTGCGCCGAATACGGCGCCGAGCAGGGCTGGTACCTTGAAGACCCACGCCAGCGCGCCTTGGCCGACAAGTGGATGGACTGGACCACCTCGTCCTTCGCCACGCCGTTCCGCCCGCTGTTCTGGGGCCTTTTGCGCACCCCCGAAGAGCAACGTGATTGGGTGGCGATCAACGCCGCGCACAAGCAGTGCGCGCAATTGCTGTCTATTGCCGATCAAACCCTGGCGCACCAGCCTTATCTTTCCGGTGACCAGATCGGCATGGGCGACATCCCACTGGGGAGCTTCGTCTATGCCTGGTTCGAAATGCCCATCGAGCGCCCGGCCATGCACCACCTGCAAGCCTGGTACGAGCGCCTGAAACAGCGCCCGGCCTACCAGGCCGCCGTGATGACCGCGCTCACCTGACCCTGCTTCGATAGTCATTATCAATAGATGTGACTGTACTTGTGCGGCCTGGCCTTGCACCATGGCCGCACTCACTGCGCCAGTGACTTCGCCTGGCGTGTCCTGAACCATTTTTTATTCGGTACGTGACCCGCTATGAGTTCTGCCCTGTCCATCCGACAGCTGACCAAGACCTACGGCAACGGCTTCCAGGCCCTAAAAGGCATCGACCTGGATGTTGCCGAAGGCGACTTCTTCGCCTTGCTCGGCCCCAACGGTGCCGGCAAGTCCACCACCATCGGCATCCTCTCGACCCTGGTCAACAAGACCAGTGGCACGGTCAACGTGTTCGGCCATGACCTGGACCGCGAGCCCGCTGCGCTCAAGCGTTGCCTGGGCGTGGTGCCGCAGGAATTCAACTTCAACCAGTTCGAGAAGACCTTCGACATCGTCGTGACCCAGGCCGGCTACTACGGCATCCCGCCCAAGCTGGCCAAGGAGCGCGCCGAGCAGTACCTGACCCAGCTGGGCCTATGGGACAAGCGTGACGTGCAGTCGCGCTCGCTGTCCGGTGGCATGAAGCGCCGGTTGATGATCGCCCGCGCGCTGATCCACGAACCGCGCCTGCTGATCCTCGACGAGCCGACCGCCGGGGTGGACATCGAGCTGCGCCGTTCGATGTGGAGCTTCCTCACCGAGCTCAACCAGAAGGGCATCACCATCATCCTCACCACCCACTACCTGGAAGAAGCCGAGCAGCTGTGCCGCAACATCGGCATCATCGACCACGGCACCATCGTCGAGAACACCAGCATGCGCCAGTTGCTGGGCAAGCTGCATGTCGAGACCTTCGTCCTCGACCTCAAGCAGGACCTGGCCCAGGCGCCGGCCCTGCAGGGCTACCCGTGCCGCCTGCTGACCCCGCACACCCTGGAAGTGCAGGTGGAAAAAGACATCGGCATCACCGCGCTGTTCGGCCAGCTGGCCCTGCAGAACATCGAAGTGCAGAGCCTGCGCAACAAGACCAACCGACTCGAGGAGCTGTTCGTGTCCCTGGTGGAAAAAAACCTGTCGAAGGTGGCCATATGAGTGTGGAACTGCGCACCAACTGGGTGGCCCTCAATACCATCGTCTACCGCGAAGTGCGGCGCTTTTTGCGCATCTGGCCGCAGACCCTGCTGCCGCCGGCGATCACCATGGTCCTGTACTTCGTGATCTTCGGTAACCTGATCGGCCGGCAGATCGGCGACATGGGTGGTTTCACCTACATGCAGTACATCGTGCCGGGGCTGATCATGATGTCGGTGATCACCAACTCCTATGGCAACGTGGTGTCTAGCTTCTTCGGCAGCAAGTTCCAGCGCTCGATCGAAGAGCTGATGGTATCGCCGGTGTCGCCGCACACCATTCTCGTCGGCTATGTGCTGGGCGGTGTACTGCGCGGCCTGGCGGTCGGGGTGATCGTGACCATCCTGTCGATGTTCTTCACCGACCTGCAGGTGCACCACCTGGGCGTGACCGTGATCGTGGTGCTGTTGACCGCCACCATCTTTTCGCTGCTGGGCTTCGTCAACGCCGTGTTTGCGCGCAACTTCGACGATATCTCGATCATCCCGACCTTCGTGCTGACGCCGCTGACCTACCTGGGCGGGGTGTTCTACTCGATCAACCTGCTGCCGCCGTTCTGGCAGACCGTGTCGTTGGCCAACCCGGTGCTGCACATGGTCAACTCGTTCCGCTACGGCATCCTAGGGGTGTCGGATATCAGCATTGGTACGGCGATCACCTTCATGCTGGTGGCCACCGCGGTGCTCTACCTGCTGTGCGTTCGCCTGCTGGTCAGCGGCCGCGGCATGCGCGCCTGAGGCCTTGTGCTTGCGCCGGCGCCACTGCCGGCCGACCCACCAACGCCAGTACAGCATGGTGGTGAAGTAGGCGGCGATGCCCAGCACCACCCCGCACACCACCGAGCCCAGCAGGAACGGCTGCCACAGCGTTGCCAGCTGGTCGGTGATCCATTCGAAGGTGAGTTCGTCGGGCAGGGTGCGCGGCGGCACCTGCATCAGCCAGGCACCGGTCATGTAGGTGACGAAGAACACCGGCGGCATGGTCAGCGGGTTGGTCAACCATACCAGGCTGACGGCAATCGGCAGGTTGCCGCGTACCGGGATGGCCAGCGCCGCCGCCAGCAGCATCTGCATGGGGATCGGGATCAACGCCGCGAACAGGCCCACGCCCATGGCCCGCGCCACCGAGTGACGGTTCAGGTGCCAGAGGTTCGGGTCGTGTAGCAGCTTGCCGAAAAAGCGCAGGGACTTGTGTTCCCTGATGCTGGTTGGATCCGGCATGTACCGTTTGAAAAGTCGGCGCGGCATGTAGGCTCCTGGCGCGTTGATCGAGGCAGTATGCCTTGATTCCCGCTCAGGCTCGTTCAGAGTTTGTGACAATTGTTGAGCGAGCCAGTGCGGCATTTCAGCTATGCCTCAGTAAGCGATTTTGCTTCTGGAGCTCTACCTCATGCGCACAGGGATGCTTGCGCTGGCGCTCGGGCTGTTGTGCCTGGGCCTTCTCCCCGCATTGCCGTCGGTCGGATGGCTTTGCCTGCTGCTTTGCGGCGGGCTGCTGTGCCTGCGCACGCGCGGTTGGCCGGTGGGGTGTTTCCTGCTGGGTTTGTGCTGGGCCTGCTGGTCGGCGCAACTGGCGCTGGACGACCGCCTGGCGCTGCCCCTCGATGGCCGCACCCTGTGGCTGGAAGGCCGGGTGGTCGGGTTGCCGAGCCACACCGGGCAAAGCGTGCGTTTTGAGCTGGAACAACCCCGCTCGCGTCGCGCCGAGCTGCCCTCGCGCCTGCAACTGAGCTGGTTCGGTGGCCCGCCGGTGCGGGCTGGTGAGCAGTGGCGCCTGGCCGTGACCTTGCAACGGCCCGCCGGGTTGCTCAATCCACATGGGCCTGACCGCGAGGCGCATTTGCTGGCCCGGCGGGTGGGTGCGACCGGCACGGTCAAGGCAGGCCATGTGTTGCAGGCGCAGGCGCCGGGTTGGCGCGATGCCCTGCGCCAGCGGCTGCTGGCCGTCGATGCCAACGGCAGGCAGGCGGCGTTGGTGGCACTGGTGCTCGGCGACGGCAGCGGGCTGGCCCAGAGCGACTGGCAAGTGTTGCAAGCCACGGGCACGGTGCATCTGCTGGTGATTTCGGGCCAGCACATCGGCCTGGTGGCCGGGCTGCTGTACGCCCTGGTGGCGGGCCTGGCGCGCTGGGGGCTGTGGCCCCGGCGCCTGCCTTGGCTGCCTTGCGCCTGTGCCCTGGCGCTGGCGGCGGCGCTGGCCTACGGCTGGCTGGCCGGCGCCGGGGTGCCGGTGCAGCGCGCTTGCCTGATGTTGGCGGTGGTGCTGCTCTGGCGCTTGCGCTTTCGCCACCTGGGGGCCTTCTTCCCGCTGCTGGTGGCGCTCAACCTGGTGCTGATCGCCGAGCCCCTGGCCGCCTTGCTGCCGGGGTTCTGGTTGTCGTTCGGCGCGGTGGCGACGCTGGTCTATTGCTTCAGCGGGCGCCTGGGCGGCTGGCGCCCCTGGCAGGCATGGACCCGCGCCCAGTGGGTGATCGCCATCGGCCTGCTGCCCATCCTGTTGGCCACCGGGCTGCCGGTCAGCCTCAGTGCGCCATTGGCAAACCTGGTGGCCGTGCCCTGGATCAGCCTGGCGGTATTGCCGCTGGCGCTGCTGGGTACCTTGCTGCTGCCATTGGCAGGCGTTGGCGAGGCATTGCTGTGGCTGGCAGGCGGCCTGCTGGATGGCCTGCTGCGGGTGCTGCAAGGGCTCGCCGCCTGGCGCCCGGCCTGGGTGCCGCCGGCCTTGCCGCTGTGGGCCTGGGCACTGGTGTGCCTGGGGGCGCTGCTGGTGCTGCTGCCACGGGGTGTGCCGCTGCGTGGCCTGGGCTGGGTCATGCTGTTGGCCCTGTGGGTACCCAAGGCGCCGGTGGCGCATGGCCAGGTGGAGGTCTGGCACCTGGATGTCGGCCAGGGCCTGGCGGTGCTGCTGCGCACGCGCCAGCACAGCGTGCTGTACGACGCTGGCCCGGCGCGCGGTGACGTGGACCTTGGCGAGCGGGTCGTGCTGCCCACCTTGCACAAACTGGGCGTGCGGCAACTGGACCTGATGCTGATCAGCCACGCCCACGCCGACCATGCTGGCGGGGCATTGGCGGTTGCCCGGGGGCTGCCGGTGGCGCGGGTGCTCAGTGGCGAGGCGCAGGCGCTCGCTGCGCCGTTGTCGGCGCAGCCATGCGTCAGTCATGAAGGGTGGGAATGGGATGGCGTGCGTTTTTCGCTGTGGCACTGGGGCGAGGGGGAGGGCAGCAATGATCGCTCCTGTGTCTTGCTGGTCGAGGCGCAGGGCGAGCGCTTGCTACTGGCCGGTGATATGGAAGCCGGCGCCGAGCGCGCCTGGCTGGCCGACCACCCGGCGCCGGCCATCGACTGGTTGCAGGCGCCGCACCACGGCAGCGCCAGCTCCTCCACCGAGCGATTCATGCGGGCCACGGCGCCACGCGGGGTGATCATTTCCCGCGGGCGCAACAATGGCTTCGGCCACCCCCATGCGCAGGTGCTAGAGCGCTATCGCCTTCACCAGCTGGCGATCCACGATACGGCGCAAGAGGGCGCATTGCGCCTGCTGCTGGGCAGCCGGGGCGGCGCCGAGGGGGTGCGCGCGCAGCGCCGCTTCTGGCGCGATGCACAGCCAATTCCCTGACCTTCGGCAGATGAGCGCCCCGCGTGCGTATGGTAGAGTGGCGGCCTTTTTCCGAAGGGGCGTTTACTGTGTGGGAATTGGTCAAGTCCGGTGGTTGGATGATGCTGCCGATCATTCTGAGCTCCGTCGTCGCCATGGCTATCGTCGTCGAGCGCCTGTGGACCCTGCGCGCCAGCCGTGTCACCCCGCCGCACCTGCTCGGCCAGGTATGGATGTGGATCAAGGACAAGCAGCTCACCAGTGACAAGCTCAAGGCCCTGCGCGCCGATTCGCCGCTGGGCGAGATCCTCGCTGCGGGCCTGGCCAATTCGCGCCATGGCCGCGAGATCATGAAAGAGTGCATCGAAGAGGCCGCTTCGCGGGTCATTCATGACCTGGAGCGCTATATCAGCACCCTCGGCACCATTGCCGCCATGGCCCCGCTGCTGGGCCTGCTGGGCACCGTGCTGGGCATGATCGACATCTTCAGCGCGTTCATGGGCTCGCAGATGACCGCCAATGCCGCCGTGCTGGCGGGCGGTATCTCCAAGGCCCTGGTCACCACCGCGGCCGGCCTGATGATCGGTATCCCCGCCGTGTTCTTCCACCGCTTCCTGCTGCGCCGCATCGATGAGCTGGTGGTGGGCATGGAGCAGGAAGCGATCAAGCTGGTGGAAGTGATCCAGGGCGACCGCGAAGTGGAAGTGGCCGGAGGCAAGGCGTGAAGTTCCGGCGCAATCGCCAGCGGGAGAACGTCGACATCAACCTGGCGTCGCTGATCGACGTGGTGTTCGTCCTGCTGCTGTTCTTCGTGGTCACCACCACCTTCACCCGCGAGACCCAGCTGCGCGTCGAGCTGCCCGAGGCCGCCAGCGCCGAGCAGCCGCCTGCCGACCAGGGCAAGCTGGTGGAAGTCACCATCAGCGCCGAGGGCGTGTACTCGGTGAACAACCACCTGTTGCCCAAGAGCGACCTGGCCACCCTGACCGAGGCCATCGAGCGTGAGTCCGCTGGCGACAATAAGTTGCCCCTGGCAATCAGCGCCGACGGCAAGACGCCGCACCAGGCTGTGATCACCGCAATGGATGCTGCCGGCAAGCTCGGTTTCAGCCAGCTGCGCATGACCACCGTCGAGGCGGCCCAGGGGACACCCTGATGGCGTTGGCTGACCGACTGCTGGCGGCCTGGTATGCCGGGCACCCTGCGCTGGCGCTGCTGCGCCCGCTGGAGGCGTTGTACCGCCGCGTGGTCACGCGCAAGCGGGCGCGCTTTCTCAGTGGTGAAAGCGCCAGCTACCGCGCCCCAGTGCCGGTCATCGTGGTCGGCAACATCACCATTGGCGGTACCGGCAAGACGCCGATGATCCTCTGGCTGATCGAGCATTGCCGCCGGCAGGGGCTGAAGGTCGGTGTGGTCAGCCGTGGCTACGGTGCCAAACCGCCGCAACTGCCGTGGCGGGTCGAGGCGCAGCAGCCAGCCGAACAGGCTGGCGACGAGCCTTTGCTGATCGTCCAGCGCACCGGCGTGCCGCTGATGATCGACCCGGACCGCTCCCGCGCCGTGCAGGCGCTGTTGGCCAGCGAGCCGCTGGACCTGATCCTGTGTGACGATGGCATGCAGCACTACCGCCTGGCGCGTGACCTGGAGCTGGTGCTGATCGATGCCGCGCGCGGCCTGGGCAATGGCCGCTGCCTGCCGGCCGGGCCCTTGCGCGAGCCCGCCGAGCGCCTGCAAGAGGCCGATGCCGTGCTGTTCAACGGCGCCAGCGCCGATCGTGCAGACGGTTTTGCCTTCAGCCTGCAGCCCAGCGCCCTGGTCAACCTGCGCAGCGGCGAGCGGCGCGGGCTCGATCTGTTTCCAGCAGGCCAGCGCCTGCACGCGGTCGCCGGTATCGGCAACCCGCAACGTTTCTTCAATACCCTGCTGGGGCTAAACTGGCAGCCGGTGCCGCACCCCTTCGCCGACCACGCCGAGTTCAGCGCCGAGCGCCTGGCATTCAGCCCGCCCTTGCCGTTGGTGATGACCGAGAAGGATGCGGTGAAATGCCGGGCCTTCGCCGCCGACGACTGGTGGTACCTGGCCGTCGAGGCCCGGCCCACCCCGGCCTTCACGGCCTGGTTCGACAGCCAGCTGCAGCGCCTGCTGCGCAAGCCCTGAGCCCGTTTTCAATTTCCGGCCACCTGGCCTCAAGGACGCTTCCATGGACACCAAACTGCTCGACATCCTGGCCTGCCCGATCACCAAAGGCCCGCTCAAGCTCAGCGCCGACAAGACCGAGCTGATCAGCAAGGGCGCAGGCCTGGCCTACCCGATTCGCGATGGCATCCCGGTGATGCTGGAAAGCGAGGCGCGCACCCTGACCGACGACGAGCGCCTGGACAAATGAGCCTCGACTTCACCGTGGTGATTCCTGCTCGCCTGCGCTCCACGCGCCTGCCGGGCAAACCGCTGCTGCTGATCGCCGGCAAGCCGATGATCCAGCACGTCTGGGAGCAGGCGCGCAAGAGCGGCGCCAGCCGCGTGGTCATCGCCACCGACGATGCCAGCATCGTCGAGGCGTGCCAGGCCTTTGGCGGCGAAGTGCTGATGACCCGCGCCGACCATGAGTCGGGCACCGACCGCCTGGCCGAAGTGGCCGCCCACCTGGGCCTGGCCGCCGATGCCATCGTGGTCAACGTGCAGGGTGACGAGCCGTTGATTCCACCGGTGATCATCGACCAGGTGGCCGCCAACCTGGCTGCTCACCCGCAGGCGAGCATCGCCACCCTGGCCGAGCCGATCCACGACCCCGAAACCGTGTTCAACCCGAACGCGGTCAAGGTGGTCAGCGACAAGAACGGCCTGGCATTGACCTTCAGCCGTGCGCCACTGCCGTGGGCGCGCGATGCCTTCGCCAAGGGCCGCGACCCACTGCCCGAAGGCGTGCCGTATCGCCGCCATATCGGCATGTACGCCTACCGCGTCGGCTTCCTTCAGGACTTCGTCGCCTGGGGCCCTTGCTGGCTCGAGCAGAGCGAAGCGCTGGAGCAGCTGCGTGCCCTGTGGCACGGCGTGCGCATCCACGTCGAGGACGCCATCGAGGCGCCAGCCGTTGGTGTCGACACCCCTGAAGACCTTGAGCGCGTAAGGCGCTTGCTGGAGGCCTGATGCGCGTTCTGTTCGTGTGCCTGGGCAACATCTGCCGTTCGCCCACTGCCGAAGGTGTGCTGCGTCATCAACTGCAGGCCGCAGGGCTGGCCGACCAGGTGCAGGTGGCATCTGCCGGTACCGGTGACTGGCACGTGGGCAAGGCGCCCGACAGTCGCACCTGCAAGGCTGCGCTGGCCCGCGGTTACGACCTCTCGGCGCAGCGTGCGCAGCAGGTCAAGGCGGCGCACTTTGCCGAGTACGACCTGATTCTGGCCATGGATGAAAGCAACCTCGGCCACCTGCGCGCCATGCGCCCGCACAGCGCCGTGGGTGAGCTGGACCTGTTCCTGCGCCGCTATGGCGCCGCCCTGGACGAAGTGCCAGACCCTTACTACGGCGGCGCCGATGGCTTCGAGCAGGTGCTCGACCTGATCGAGGCGGCGTGCCGTGAGCTGGTCGTGGAAATCAAGGGGCGGTTATGACGGCGGGTTGGCAAGCGCAAGTCTCGCTCAAGCCCTACAACAGCTTCGGCATCGATGTGAAAGCCCGCTATTTTGCCCAGGCGCACAATGATGAAGAGGTGCGCGAGGCCCTGCGGCTGGCGCACGAGGCCGGCGTGCCGGTGTTGGTGATCGGCGGCGGCAGCAACCTGCTGCTGACCCGTGATGTCGACGCGCTGGTGCTGCACATGGCCAGCCAGGGGCGCCGCGTGCTCAGCGATGACGGCACGCGGGTGGTGGTCGAGGCCGAAGCGGGCGAAGCCTGGCACCCGTTCGTGCAATGGTCGCTGGCGCAAGGCTTCTGTGGCCTGGAAAACCTCAGCCTGATCCCGGGCACGGTGGGCGCTGCGCCGATGCAGAACGTGGGCGCCTATGGCGTGGAGATCAAGGATGTGTTCGTCGGGCTGACCGCGCTAGACCGGGAAACCGGCGAGTTGCGTGACTTCGGCCTTGAGGAATGCGCCTTCGGTTATCGCGACAGCCTGTTCAAGCGCAACCCTGGCCGCTGGTTGATCCTGCGGGTGCGTTTTGCCTTGAGCCATGTGCTGCAGGCGCACCTGGACTACGGCCCGGTGCGTCAGCGCTTGCAGGAGCAGGGTGTCGAACGGCCCACCGCGCAGGCAATCAGCGATGCCATCTGCAGCATCCGCCGCGAAAAGCTGCCGGACCCGGCCGAGCTGGGCAATGCCGGCAGCTTCTTCAAGAATCCGGTGGTATCTGCTGTGCTCGTGGAGCGCATTCGCGCTCAACATCCCGCGGTGGTTGGCTACGCCCAGGCCGATGGCCAGGTGAAGCTGGCGGCGGGCTGGTTGATCGAGCAGGCGGGGTGGAAGGGGTATCGCGAAGGGGATGCCGGGGTGCATCGGCTGCAGTCGCTGGTGCTGGTCAATTATGGCCAGGCGAGCGGGGGGCAGATGCATGCGCTGGCGCAGCGGATCCAGGCGGATGTGCTGGAGCGCTTTGGGGTTGAGCTTGAGATGGAGCCGAACCTTTATTGATGTAGGTTGGTGCTGGCCTCATCGCGGCTAAAGCCGCTCCTACAAGGGTTGCGCGGTACCTGTAGGAGCGGCTTTAGCCGCGATGAGGCCAGCAAAGACAACCCCCCAGCCAAGAAAAAGCCCCGCCAGTTCGCACTGGCGGGGCTTTTTCATTCAGCCGTTGCTATCAACCGTGGTGAGGCTTGTGCTCATCGGCGGTTTCCAGGGCAGGCTCGTCGGCGGCAGCAGCTTGCTGTGCAGCCTTGGCAGCGGCCTCGGCTTCACGCTTGCGGCGACGCACTTCACGTGGGTCGTTCGGCGCGCGGCCGTTAGGCAGCATCACGGTAGCGGCTTCGACCGCTGCCGGTGCTTCCACCGGGGCAGGCTCGGCGGCGACCGGCGCTACCTCGGCAACAACCGGCGCAGGCTCTGCTACCACTTCTGGCTGGGCTTCGACGACCGCTGCCGGCTCTTCAGCAGTGACGGCTTCGAAGGCAACCTGAGGTTTCTCGGCTTCACCGGCTTCTACGGCTGGAGCCTCGACAGGCGCTTCGGCGACCACTACCGGCTCAACGGCAGGGGCAGCTTCGGCTTCGACAACGGGCTGTGGTGCTACTTCGACCACCGGCTCAGCGCTGGCTTCGACCACGGCAACGGGCTCGCTGACAGGCTGCTCGACCACTGGCGCGATCACAACTTCCTCGGCCTGGGTTACCGCCTCGACAGCTTCTGCCGGCTGGGCGGTTTCGCGGGCTTCGGTAACAGCGGCTTCGGCAGTGGCGCGTTCGGCTTGCTGGTTGGCTTGGGCTTCGGCATCGGCACTGATGTTGCTGCTGGCGACGGCGGCGGTAACGGCAAGGCCGGCGGCCAATTCGGCACCCAGCTCGGAGGCCTGGTGCTGTTGCGGCTGCTCTTCGTTGCCTTCGCTGCCTTCGTCATCGCCGTCGATCAGCTCGCCGTTGGCATTGCGCTGGCGCTCACGACGGTTGCTGCGACGACGCTGGCCACGGGAGCGACGACGCGGACGCTCGCCATCTGCACCTTCCTGCTCGTCCTGCAGCAGCTCTTCGTTCGGCAGTTGCTCTTCGGCGAGCTCTGCAGCCTGCTCGGCGGCCTGTTCGGCAGCGCGTGGCTGGCGCTCTTCACGCGGTGGGCGAGGCTGGCGCTCTTCACGAGGGGCGCGTTCTTCACGTGGAGCACGTTCTTCGCGAGGTGCACGCTCTTCACGTGGAGCGCGTTCTTCGCGAGGGGCACGTTCTTCACGTGGGGCGCGCTCTTCGCGAGGAGCACGCTCTTCGCGAGGAGCACGCTCTTCACGTGGAGCACGCTCTTCACGCGGTGCGCGCTCTTCGCGGGCTACACGCTCTTCACGTGGGGCACGCTCTTCACGCGGCTGGCGCTCTTCGCGCACGACCGGTGCGGCATCCAGGGGCTCACGCAGTTCACGTGCTGGGCGCTCTTCGCGGTTGCCGCGGCGGTCTTCGCGTGGCTGGCGTGGTGCACGTTCTTCGCGTGGTGCGCGTTCTTCACGCGGGGCACGCTCTTCGCGAGGCTGACGCTCTTCACGCGGGGCGCGCTCGGCACGCTCTTCGCGCGGCTTGCGCTCTTCGTCACGGCGACCGTTACGGTTGCGGCTCTGCTGGCGGCCGTTGCGACGCTCCTCATTACGCGGGGTGCGTTCGCTGGCAGGCTTCTCGGCAGTCACGGCCGGGGCGGCGGCAGGTTCTTCCTTGCCGGCGAACAGGCTGACCAGCGACTTGACCAAGCCCTTGAACAGGCTTGGTTCCGGCACGCTCGGTGCAGGGGCTGCAGGTGCGACTGGCTGCTCTTCCTCGGCGGTCGGCACCGGTGCGTTGGCGCGGGCCGGCGCGGTCTTCACCGCGGCTTCCTGGCGAACCAGGGTGCGGGTGGCGGTCGGCAGCGGCGCTTCTTCGGCTTCGGCAGCGGCGATTTCGTAGCTGGACTGGTTGTTCAGCACTTCCGGGTTGTCGTCGCGCAGGCGCTGGACTTCGAAGTGCGGGGTTTCCAGGTGATCGTTCGGCAGGATGATGATGCGGGCGCGAGTACGCAGTTCGATCTTGGTGATCGAGTTGCGCTTCTCGTTGAGCAGGAAGGCGGCTACCGGGATCGGCACCTGGGCGCGAACCTCGGCGGTGCGGTCCTTCAGGGCCTCTTCCTCGATCAGGCGCAGGATGGCCAGCGACAGCGACTCGACGTCACGGATGATGCCGGTGCCGGAGCAGCGCGGGCAGACGATGCCGCTGCTTTCGCCGAGCGATGGGCGCAGGCGCTGGCGGGACATTTCCAGCAGGCCGAAACGCGAGATGCGGCCTACCTGGACACGGGCACGGTCGGCCTCCAGGCATTCACGCACACGCTCTTCCACGGCGCGCTGGTTCTTCGCCGGAGTCATGTCGATGAAGTCGATGACGATCAGGCCGCCGATGTCGCGCAGGCGCAGCTGGCGGGCGATTTCCTCAGCCGCTTCCAGGTTGGTCTGCAGGGCGGTTTCCTCGATGTCGCTGCCCTTGGTGGCGCGCGCCGAGTTGATGTCGATGGAAACCAGGGCTTCGGTCGGGTCGATCACGATCGAGCCGCCGGACGGCAGGTCGACCACGCGCTGGAAGGCGGTTTCGATCTGGCTTTCGATCTGGAAACGGTTGAACAGCGGCACGCTGTCTTCGTACAGCTTCACCTTGCTGGCGTACTGCGGCATCACCTGGCGGATGAAGGTCAGGGCTTCTTCCTGGGCGTCGATGCTGTCGATCAGCACTTCGCCGATGTCCTGGCGCAGGTAGTCGCGGATGGCGCGGATGATGACGTTGCTTTCCTGGTAGATCAGGAACGGCGCGGCGCGGTCCAGCGAGGCTTCCTTGATGGCGGTCCACAGCTGCAGCAGGTAGTCGAGGTCCCACTGCATTTCTTCGCTGCTGCGGCCAAGGCCTGCGGTGCGCACGATCAGGCCCATGTCGCCCGGCACGGTCAGGCCGTTGAGGGCTTCGCGCAGTTCGTTGCGCTCTTCGCCTTCGATGCGGCGGGAGATGCCGCCGGCACGTGGGTTGTTCGGCATCAGGACCAGGTAGCGGCCGGCCAGGCTGATGAAGGTGGTGAGGGCGGCGCCTTTGTTGCCGCGCTCTTCCTTCTCGACCTGGACGATGACTTCCTGGCCTTCGCTGAGCACTTCCTTGATGTTGACGCGGCCTTCAGGGGCTTTCTTGAAGTACTCGCGGGAGATTTCCTTCAGCGGCAGGAAGCCGTGACGTTCGGAGCCGAAGTCGACGAAGGCGGCTTCGAGGCTGGGCTCGATCCGGGTGATCTTGCCTTTGTAGATGTTGGCCTTTTTCTGCTCACGCGCGCCGGACTCGATGTCCAGGTCGTAGAGACGTTGGCCGTCCACCAGGGCTACACGCAACTCTTCGGGTTGAGTTGCGTTAATCAGCATTCTTTTCATGTTGTACCGTCGGTTTCCGGGCTGCCGGAAACGGCGTTCGGCACACACGACTTCTCATGGTCGGTGCCAAGGTGCGCAAAGGGTGGCCGGGCCACCCCCGTGTCGAGCAACGTTCGGCACCAGCCGGTTACCCAGCCTGCCGTTGTCGCGACGACGCGTCCTGTTTGCTGCGGTGCCAACGAGGCCCCTGCGGTTTCTGCAGAGATATCCGAATCGATATCCGAATCAACCCAGCAGGCCTCGTGCACTCAGTCAGGAGGAGGAATCAACCGTCAGCCGTGGACGCCCGAGGGCATCTGTTCAGGACCTTATCCGCTCGCCGGCCATTCAGTGGGCCGGTGGCCGGACGCGGTGCTACACGGTCCGAGGGCTGTGCATCTCCACCCTGCACGTATCCCTGATAATTCGGGTGCTGCCGCGCGCTGAATCCGCAACGGGTTGCATTTTTCGCCAGCGCAGGTTCTGGGCTGGCGCCATTCATGTCCAAGGCAGGTATTTCCGAAGCATTCGCCGGGCGTTGCGTGGAAGCGACGGGCGGGCAGAGGTGCAGCGAAAAGAATCGGGTAAGCAGGTGAAATACCGCGCTTGTCGTTTTTTTTCGGTCTTCTCTACACGGCGCTGGTGGCGATTCCAGGCAATTCGGTAAACTGGCGAAAACCCCGTAGGACGGCCTCGCGTCCTGCAGAATTGCGTTGGTCAGGGACCGGCTAAGGGCCTGGTGCCGCTGGCCTGCCGCTTTTGGCGGCGTTCGCGACTATAGCAGTAATGATTAAGTGCTTCAATTCCATAAAAAATTGTTATGATCCCGCAATGACGACCAATACCCCTCCGACTTCCGGCGTAAAGCTGATCGAAGTCGCGCCGGAGCTTGCCGGCCAACGTATCGACAATTTCCTCATCACGGCGCTCAAGGGCGTGCCCAAGACGCTGGTGTACCGCATCCTGCGCAAGGGCGAGGTGCGGGTCAACAAGGGCCGCGTCAAACCTGAGTACAAGCTGCAGGCCGGCGACGTCGTGCGCGTACCGCCGGTCCGTTTGCCCGAGCGTGACGAGCCGGCGCCGGTCGCCCAGGGGCTGCTGCAGCGCCTGGAAGCGGCCATCGTCTACGAAGACAAGGCGCTGATCGTGATGAACAAGCCTGCCGGCATCGCCGTGCATGGCGGCAGCGGCCTGAGCTTCGGGGTGATCGAGGCGCTGCGCCAGCTGCGCCCGGACGCCAAGGAGCTGGAGCTGGTGCACCGCCTGGACCGCGATACCTCGGGCCTGCTGATGATCGCCAAGAAGCGCAGCATGCTGCGCCACCTGCATGCCGCCCTGCGCGGCGATGGTGTCGACAAGCGCTACATGGCGCTGGTGCGCGGCCATTGGCCGACCTCCAAGAAGCAGGTCAATGCGCCGTTGCTCAAGAGCAACCTGCGCTCGGGCGAGCGCATGGTCGAGGTGAACGAGGAGGGCAAGGAGGCCTTGACCCTGTTCCGCGTGCTGCGCCGCTTCGGCGAGTTCGCCACCATCGTCGAGGCGCGGCCGATCACCGGGCGTACCCACCAGATCCGCGTGCATACCCTGCACGCCGGGCACATGATTGCCGGTGACAGCAAGTACGGTGACGAAGACTTCAGCCGAGAAATTCGCGACCTGGGCGGCAAGCGCCTGTTCCTGCATGCCTACGCCCTGACCGTGCCGCTGCCCGATGGCGGTGAGCTCAAGCTGGAGGCGCCGGTGGATGAGGTCTGGGCGAAAACCGTGGAGCGCCTGAGTGCGTCGTGATCTATGAGCAAGGCGTATGAGCTGCTGATCTTCGATTGGGACGGCACCCTGGCCGATTCCATCGGCCGCATCGTCGAATCGATGAATGCGGCCGCCGACCGCGCCGGTGAGGCGCAAAGTGACGAGCAGGCGGTCAAGGGCATCATCGGGCTGGCGCTGGACGAGGCCATTTCGACGCTGTATCCGCACCTTGAGCCTGTGCAAGTGCAGCGTTTTCGCCAGCACTACGCCGACATCTACATGGCGCTCGACCAGCAGCCTTCGCCGCTGTTCGAGGGCGTGGTCGAATCGCTGGATGCCTTCCGGGCCGAGGGCTATCGTCTGGCGGTGGCGACCGGCAAGGCGCGCCGTGGCCTGGATCGGGTGCTCAAGGCCAATGGCTGGGAGCAGTTTTTCGACATCACCCGCGCCGCCGACGAAACCCGCGGCAAGCCGCACCCCTTGATGCTCGAGGAGATTCTCGGCCATTGCGGTGTTGAAGCCGGGCGTGCGTTGATGGTCGGCGACTCGGCGTTCGACCTGCAGATGGCCAGCAATGCCGGCATGCACTCGGTGGCCGTGGGCTATGGTGCCATGCCGCTGCAGGCGCTGGCCGAATTCGGCCCGCAAGTGTGCATCGATCATTTCTCCCAGCTGCGCGAGTGGCTGGCAGGTAGCAGGTAATTCCAATTCCAAGGTAGGTGAGCATGGCTGACGAGTGGAAAGCACCAGAATCCGAGCCTGACGAGCGCGAAGAGCGCAAAAGCTGGCAGTTGTTGGAGAAGACGCTTCTGGCGGGTGTCCAGGAACAGCGCCGAGCGCGGCGTTGGGGGATCTTCTTCAAGCTGCTGACCTTCGTTTACCTGTTCGGCCTGCTTGCGCTGTTCTTGCCCTTCATGGACATGGACAAGGCCGCGTCGCGCAGCGGTAGCCATACCGCATTGGTGGAGGTGCGCGGGGTGATCGCCGACCAGGAGGCCGCCAGTGCCGACAACCTGGTCAAGAGCCTGCGCGAGGCCTTCAAGGATCCCAAGACCAAAGCGGTGATCATGCGCATCAACAGCCCGGGAGGCAGCCCGGTGCAGGCCGGTTACGTGTATGACGAGATCCGCCGCCTGCGCGCTGAATACCCGGATACCAAGCTGTATGCGGTGATCACCGACCTGGGTGCTTCCGGTGCTTATTACATCGCCAGCGCAGCCGACGAGATCTATGCCGACAAGGCCAGCCTGGTTGGCTCCATTGGCGTGACGGCGGCCGGTTACGGCTTTGTGGGCTCGATGGAGAAGCTGGGTGTCGAGCGGCGTACCTACACCGCAGGCGAGCACAAGGCCTTCCTCGACCCGTTCTCGCCGGAGAAGCCCGAAGAGCGGGCGTTCTGGCAGGGCGTGCTGAACACCACGCACCAGCAGTTCATTGCCATGGTCAAGCAAGGCCGCGGTGATCGCCTGAAGGGCAAGGAGCATCCGGAGCTGTTCAGTGGCCTGGTGTGGTCGGGCGAGCAAGCCAAGGCGCTTGGCCTGGTGGACGGGTTGGGCAGTGCCAGCTATGTGGCGCGGGAGATCGTTGGCGAGAAAGAGCTGGTGGACTTCACCGTCCAGGAATCGCCGTTCGATCGCTTCTCCAAGCGCATCGGTGCCAGCGTGGCTGAGCGCCTGGCCATGTGGATGGGCTTCCAGGGGCCTGTTCTGCGCTGATCAGTTCCGGCCTCATCGCCGGCAAGCCGGCTCCCACAACGAGCACACCGCTCTACCTGTGGGAGCCGGCTTGCCGGCGATGGGGTCGACGCATTCCCTCAGGGGATCACCACCCCTTCGTTGCTCAGCATATCCACCAGCCGAATCAGCGGCAGCCCGATCAGGCTGGTCGCATCGCACCCGTGGGTGCTCTGGAACAGGCTCACCCCCAACCCCTCCGCCTTGAAGCTGCCCGCGCAATCCAGCGGCTGCTCCGCCGTCACGTAGCGCTCCACGCGCGCCCGGTCCAATTCCCGCATGGTTACGGTGAATGGCACGCAATCGACCTGGCATTGCCCCGTAGCGGTGTTCAGCAGCGCAACGCCGGTAAGGAAGGTCACCTGTTGCCCGCTCGCCTCCAGAAGTTGTTCGCAGGCGCGCTCGAAGGTGTGTGGCTTGCCGAGGATCTGCTCGCCCAGCACGGCAACCTGGTCGGAGCCGATGATCAGGTGCCCAGGGTGGCTGGGGGCAAGTGCTTCGGCTTTCTGCCTGGCCAGGCGCTGCACCAGCGCCGCGGCGGGTTCGTCATCCAGGCGCTGCTCGTCTAGATCGGGGCTTGCCCAGGTGAAGGGCAGGCGCAGGCGCGCAAGCAGTTCGCGCCGATAGGCAGAGCTGGAAGCCAGCAACAGAGGCAGCATGGTAGACTCCTGGTCAGTTGTCCCCGATTCTAACATGCGAGATGCCGCCGAATTTCCTTTGACAGGGGCGGGGGGCATCCCTAGAATGCTGCGCCTATGTTGAATGACCCGATTCCACCTCACGTTGACCCGCGCAAATTAGCCGATCGTGGCGTAACCCTTAACGGTTCGCTGCAACTCGCTGATTTGGAAAGACTCTGCGACCCGCTTTCCGACAATGTCGGTACGGTGCAGGCGAAGTTCGATTTTGAACGAGATGAACAGCACGTGGTGGTTATCCACAGCGAGCTGGACGTCGAAGTCAAAATGGTTTGCCAGCGTTGTCTTGAGCTGGTCACCCTGCCGATCCATAGCGAATGTACATACGCTGTGGTGAAGGAGGGTGCGAATACCCAGTCGTTGCCGAAAGGCTATGACGTGCTGGAACTGGGCGAAGATCCTTTGGATCTGCAGGCCTTGATCGAGGAGGAGCTTCTGCTCGCCTTGCCCATCGTGCCTGCTCATCATCCGGAAGAATGCCAGCAGCCGGCGGGCGCAGACGAGCCCGACTCGAGCAAGGACGAGGTATCGCGGTCCAACCCGTTCAGTGTTTTGGCGCAGTTAAAGCGTGACCCAAACGTTTAGGAGTTAATCAATTATGGCTGTTCAGCAGAACAAAAAATCCCGCTCTGCCCGTGACATGCGCCGTTCGCACGACGCTCTGTCGGAAAACGCGCTGTCGGTAGAGAAAACCACCGGTGAAGTTCACCTGCGCCACCACGTTTCGCCAGAAGGCGTATACCGTGGTCGCAAAGTGGTCGACAAGGGCGCTGACGAGTAATCCTTGTCCGCTCAGATCATCGCGATCGACGCAATGGGCGGGGACTTCGGTCCCCGCAGCATTGTCCAGGCCAGTATTGCCTGCCTTAGTGCTACCCCCTCGCTGCACCTGACCCTCGTCGGTCAACCCTCCCTCCTTGAAGATCTCGTCAGCGGCTTGCCAGCTGCGGATCGCGCGCGCCTGCAGATTGTCGCCGCCAGCGAGGTGATCGGTATGGACGAGCGGCCCTCTCAGGCGTTGCGTGGCAAGCCGGACTCGTCGATGCGCATTGCCCTGGAACTGGTGCGTGATGGCAAGGCCCAGGCCTGCGTCAGTGCCGGCAATACTGGCGCGCTGATGGCGCTGTCGCGCTTCGTGCTCAAGACGCTGCCGGGCATCGACCGGCCGGCCATGGTGGCGGCGATCCCCACCCAGGCAGGCTACTGCCAGCTGCTCGACCTGGGTGCCAACGTCGATTGCAGCGCCGAAAACCTCTACCAGTTCGCCGTGATGGGCTCGGTGGCCGCCCAGGCCCTGGGTATTCATCGCCCGCGGGTGGCCTTGCTGAATATCGGCACCGAGGACATCAAGGGCAACCAGCAGGTGAAGCTGGCGGCAACCCTGCTGCAAAACGCCCGCGGCCTCAATTACGTCGGTTTCGTCGAAGGTGACGGGCTGTATCGCGGTGAGGCGGATGTGGTGGTGTGCGACGGTTTTGTCGGCAACATCCTGCTCAAATCCAGCGAAGGCCTGGCCACCATGATCGGCGCGCGCATCGAGCGGCTGTTCAAGGGTGGTGCCTTGGCGCGGCTGGCGGGTGCCATGGCCATGCCGCTGCTCAAGCGCCTGCAGGCCGACCTGGCCCCGGCGCGGCACAATGGCGCCAGCTTCCTTGGCCTGCAGGGTATCGTCATCAAGAGCCATGGGTCGGCCGGGGTGGAGGGCTTCCAGAGTGCGATCCAGCGGGCGCTGATCGAGATTCAGGAGAACCTGCCGCAACGCCTGCACGGCCGCCTCGAAGACCTGTTGCCTTAGGTATTTCGCCGATGAAGTGCTTAAATGTGACCGCTTGGTCTGCGTCTCCATCCAAGTTTTCAAATTCCGCGTCTAGCCCAGGGCTCGGCGCACCCCATTCGACAAGATCATAAGGGCTTGTTCAATGTCTGCATCCCTCGCATTCGTCTTCCCCGGTCAAGGTTCCCAATCGCTGGGCATGCTCAAGGAACTGGGCGCCGAAAAGCCGGTGATCGTTGAGACCTTCAAGGAGGCCTCCGAGGCTCTGGGCTACGACCTGTGGAAACTGGTCCAGGAAGGCCCGGAAGAACAACTCAACCAAACCGACAAGACCCAGCCGGCCATCCTCACCGCCTCCATCGCCCTGTGGCGCCTGTGGCTGGAAGAGGGCGGCGCCAAGCCGGCGTTTGTTTCCGGCCACAGCCTGGGTGAATACAGCGCCCTGGTCGCTGCCGGCGCCCTGTCGCTGAAGGACGCTGTGCGTCTGGTCGAGCGTCGTGGCCAGCTGATGCAAGAGGCCGTGCCGGCCGGTCACGGCGCCATGGCTGCCATTCTTGGCCTGGACGACGCCGTGGTGGTCGAGATTTGCGCCAAGGCTGCCGAAGATGAAGTGGTCAGCGCGGTGAACTTCAACTCGCCAGGCCAGGTGGTCATCGCCGGCAACAAGGCTGCCGTGGATCGTGCCATGGAGCTGTGCAAAGAGGCCGGTGCCAAACGCGCCCTGCCACTGGCGGTCAGCGTGCCGTCGCACTGCGCACTGATGAAGCCGGCCGCCGAGCGCTTCGCTGAATCGGTCAACGCCATCGAGTGGAAGGCTCCGCAGATTCCGGTGGTGCAGAACGTCACCGCCGCCATCGCCGCCGACCTCGATGCACTCAAGCATGACCTGCTTGCACAGCTGTACCAGCCCGTGCGTTGGGTCGAGTGCGTGCAGACCCTGGCAGCCAACGGTGCCGTGAACCTGGTCGAGTGCGGCCCGGGCAAGGTCCTGGCCGGCCTGAACAAGCGTTGCGCCGACGGCGTCACCACCTACAACCTCAATACCCCCGATGCCGTCGCCGCCACCCGCGCGGCGCTGGCCTGAATTTGGAGAAGCTTGCATGAGCCTGCAAGGTAAAGTTGCACTGGTTACCGGCGCCAGCCGTGGTATCGGCCAGGCCATCGCCCTCGAGCTGGGCCGCCAGGGCGCGACCGTGATCGGCACCGCCACTTCCGCATCCGGTGCCGAGCGCATTGCCGCCACCCTGAAGGAGCACGGCATCACCGGTACCGGCATGGAACTGAACGTGACCAGCGCCGAGTCCGTGGAAGCGGTACTGGCCGCCATCGGCACGCAGTTCGGCGCGCCGACCATCCTGGTCAACAACGCCGGCATCACCCGCGACAACCTCATGCTGCGCATGAAGGATGACGAGTGGTTCGACGTGATCGACACCAACCTCAACAGCCTCTACCGTTTGTCCAAGGGCGTGCTGCGTGGCATGACCAAGGCGCGTTGGGGCCGTATCATCAGCATCGGCTCGGTCGTCGGTGCCATGGGTAACGCTGGCCAGGCCAACTATGCGGCCGCCAAGGCCGGCCTCGAAGGCTTCAGCCGCGCCCTGGCGCGTGAAGTGGGCTCGCGTGGCATCACCGTCAACTCGGTGACCCCAGGCTTCATCGACACCGACATGACCCGCGAACTGCCAGAAGCGCAGCGCGAAGCCCTGCAAACCCAGATTCCGCTGGGCCGCCTGGGCCAGGCCGACGAAATCGCCAAGGTGGTTTCGTTCCTGGCGTCCGACGGCGCAGGCTACGTTACCGGCGCTACCGTGCCGGTCAACGGCGGGATGTACATGTAAAACTGCAACTCAATGTGACGGATTGCTTCAAAAAAGAGTCATACTGCGAGCCTAAAATCCGTTATAAAGCTGCAACCAGATTCCAGGCAGAGGGTTAGGTAACCATTCCGAAGGTGCGTTCCGCTTGAAAAGCGAACGTCTTTCTATAAACTTGGTCACCGGCCAGCTGCCTGACATATGTCCATTAGGAGTGAAAACTAGGTATGAGCACCATCGAAGAACGCGTCAAGAAAATCGTCGCCGAGCAACTGGGCGTCAAGGAAGAGGAAGTGACCAACGAGAAGTCCTTCGTCGATGACCTGGGTGCCGATTCGCTTGACACCGTTGAGCTGGTGATGGCTCTGGAAGAGGAATTCGAGACCGAAATCCCTGACGAAGAAGCCGAGAAGATCACTACCGTTCAAGCTGCCATCGACTACGTCAACAGCCACAAGGCCTAAGACGCTGTAGTCGTCGCTTCTTGACGAGAAAAACCGCACTGCCTTTGCCGGCGTGCGGTTTTTTCTTTGCGAAACGCTGGCGTCGATCCGCTCGCACCGAGAGCCTGTTGCCATTTCATTCCATTGCCTGAATGCAATGGCAAGAGACTCTGATATTAGAAAAGGAGAGTACTGTGTCGCGTAGACGCGTCGTGGTCACCGGTATGGGTATGCTGTCGCCACTGGGTACCGATGTACCGAGCACCTGGCAGGGCATTCTGGCTGGCCGCAGTGGCATTGGTCCGATCGAACACACGGACCTGTCTGCCTACTCCACCCGTTTTGGCGGCTCGGTGAAGGGCTTCGAGGTCGAGCAATACCTGTCGGCCAAGGAAGCTCGCAAGCTTGACCTGTTCATTCAATACGGCCTGGCGGCCGGTTTCCAGGCAGTGCGTAATGCCGGCCTGGAAGTCACCGACGCCAACCGCGAGCGCATTGGCGTTGCCATGGGCTCGGGGATCGGCGGCCTGACCAACATCGAAGAAACCAGCCGTACCCTGCACGAGCAGGGCCCGCGCCGCATTTCGCCGTTCTTCGTGCCCGGTTCGATCATCAACATGATCTCCGGCTTCCTGTCGATCCACCTGGGGCTGCAGGGGCCGAACTACGCCATCGCCACGGCGTGCACCACCGGCACCCACTGCATCGGCATGGCCGCGCGCAACATCGCCTATGGCGAGGCGGACGTGATGATCGCCGGTGGCGCCGAAATGGCGGCCTGTGGCCTTGGCATGGGCGGCTTTGGTGCCTCGCGCGCGCTGTCCACCCGCAACGACGAGCCGGCCCGGGCCAGCCGCCCGTGGGACAAGGGCCGCGATGGCTTCGTGCTGTCGGACGGCGCCGGTGCCCTGGTGCTCGAAGAGCTGGAGCACGCCCAGGCCCGTGGCGCGACCATCTATGCCGAGCTGGTCGGTTTCGGCATGAGCGGCGACGCCTATCACATGACCTCGCCGCCCGACAGCGGTGAAGGTGCGGCGCGCTGCATGGCCAATGCCCTGCGCGATGCTGGCATCGCCCCGGAAGCGGTCAGCTACATCAATGCCCACGGCACCTCGACGCCGGCTGGCGATATTGCTGAAGTGGCGGCGATCAAGCGCGTCTTCGGCGAGCACGCCTACAAGCTGGCGGTCAGTTCGACCAAGTCGATGACCGGCCACTTGCTGGGTGCCGCAGGCGCGGTAGAGGCGATCTTCAGCGTGCTGGCGATCAACAGCCAGATGGCGCCGCCGACCATCAACCTCGATGAGCCGGACGAAGGCTGCGACCTCGACTTCGTGCCGCACGTGGCGCGCAGCATGCCGATCGATGTGGTGCTGTCCAACTCGTTCGGCTTTGGTGGCACCAACGGCTCGCTGGTGTTCCGCCGGTTCGCCGGTTGATGCAAAGCTGGATCGATGGCCAGCCGGCGACTGCGCTCAACCTGCAGAACCGCGGCCTGGCCTACGGCGATGGGCTGTTCGAGACCATCGCCGTGCGCAACGGCCGGCCCAGCCTGCTGGACGGCCACATGGCCCGCCTGGCGCTGGGTTGCCAGCGCCTGGCACTGGCTGGCGACCTGGCGCTGCTGCGCGATGAAATCCAGCGCTATGCCAGCCAGTTGGGCGACGGTGTCGCCAAGCTCATCCTCACCCGTGGCGACAGCCAGCGTGGCTATGCGCCGGCGGTGGGTGTTGCACCACGACGAATCCTGCAGGGCAGCGCGCTGCCCAGCTATCCTGTCGAACATGCCGAGCACGGCGTGCGCTTGTTCCCCTGCCAGACCCGGCTTGGGGAACAACCCTTGCTGGCCGGCCTCAAACACCTCAACCGCCTGGAGCAGGTGCTGGCCCGTGCCGAATGGCAGGACAGCGAGCATGCCGAAGGCCTGATGCGTGATGGGCAGGGCAGGGTGATCGAAGGGGTGTACAGCAATCTGTTCCTGGTGCGCGATGGCAAGCTGCTCACCGCCGACCTCAGCCGTTGCGGCGTGGCCGGGGTGATGCGCGGCGCGTTGCTGGAGCAGGCGCAGGCGCTGTCGATCCCGTTGCAGGTGCGCGACCTGGCCTTCGACGAGCTCGAACAGGCCGATGAAGTGTTCGTCTGCAACAGTGTCTACGGTGTCTGGCCGGTGCGGGCAATTGCCGCGCTGAACTGGTCGCCGGGCCCACTCACCCGTAAACTGCAGGCCGTTGCCCGTACGTTACTGGATACCTGAATTCGTGAGACGCAAATTCCTGCTGCTGCTGGAAATGGGTTTGATCCTCGCAGGCCTGGCCTTGGGCTGGTCGGCCTGGAAGCTCAACTCGGTGCTGGAGCAGCCCTTGGCCGTGACGCAGGAGCGCCTGCTCGACGTGCCCAATGGCACCAACCCCAACCGCATGTTCTACCGCATGCAGCACGAGGGGTTGCTCGATGACGCCGTCTGGCTGCGCCTGTACTGGCGCTTCAACATGGCCGATGTGCCCCTCAAGACCGGTGAGTACCGCCTCACCCCCGGCATGACCGTCGAAGACCTGTTCGACGCCTGGCGCCGGGCCGATGTGGTGCAATACAACCTGACGCTGGTCGAAGGCTGGACCTTCCGCCAGGTGCGCTCGGCGATCGCCAAGCATGAAAAGCTCAAGCACACCCTCGACGGCCTGTCCGATGCCGAGGTGATGGACAAGCTCGGCCACACCGGGGTATTCCCCGAGGGGCGCTTCTTCCCTGACACCTACCGCTTCGTGCGCGGCATGAGCGACGCCGAGTTGCTGCAACAGGCCTACATGCGCCTGGACGATGTGCTGGCCAAGGAGTGGGCTGAGCGCAGCACCGACCTGCCTTATCGCGACCCCTACCAGGCGCTGATCATGGCTTCGCTGGTGGAAAAGGAAACCGGCATTCCCCAGGAGCGCGGGCAGATCGCCGGCGTGTTCGTGCGCCGCCTGCGCCTGGGCATGATGCTGCAGACCGACCCCACGGTGATCTATGGCATGGGCGAGCGTTACAACGGCAGGATCACCCGCGCCGACCTGCGCGAGCCGACGCCCTACAACACCTACACCATCAGCGGGCTGCCGCCGACGCCGATTGCCATGGTCGGGCGCGAGGCGATTCACGCCGCGCTCAATCCATCCGATGGCACCAGCCTGTACTTCGTCGCCCGCGGCGATGGCAGCCACGTGTTCTCCGACGACCTGGACAACCACAACTCGGCGGTGCGCGAGTTCCAGCTCAAGCGGCGCGCCGATTACCGCTCCAGCCCCGGGCCACAGGCCGCGCCTGCCGACGATCAACCCGCGGGGGATGAGCCCGAGGCGCAGGAGCCGGCCCCGGCCCCGGCCAGCGAACCTGCACCGGCCCAAGCGCCGGCGCCTGACGAACAACATTAAGGACTGCCTGTGAGCGGCTTGTTTATTACCCTTGAAGGCCCCGAAGGCGCGGGCAAGAGCACCAACCGCGACTACCTGGCCGCACGCCTGCGCGAACAGGGGCTGGACGTGGTGCTGACCCGCGAGCCGGGCGGCACCCCGCTGGCCGAGAAGGTCCGCGAGCTGTTGCTGGCACCCAGCGACGAAGCAATGGCGGCCGACACCGAGCTGCTGCTGGTGTTCGCCGCACGTGCCCAGCACCTGGCGCAGGTGATCCGCCCGGCCTTGGCCAAGGGCGCGGTGGTCTTGTGCGATCGCTTCACCGATGCCACCTATGCCTACCAGGGTGGCGGTCGCGGCCTGTCGGTCGAGCGCATTGCCGCCCTGGAGCAATTCGTCCAGGGCGACCTGCGCCCGGACCTGACCCTGGTCTTCGACCTGCCGGTGGAAGTCGGCTTGGCCCGCGCCGCCGCGCGCGGTCGCCTGGACCGTTTCGAACAGGAAGGCCAAGCCTTCTTCGAGGCCGTGCGCCAGGCCTACCTGCAGCGCGCGCAGCGCGAGCCGCAGCGTTACACCTTGCTGGACGCCGCGCAGCCACTGGCTGGCGTGCAGCGTGCCATCGACGCCTTGTTGCCGGCCATCGTGGAGCGTTGCCGTGGCTGAGGCCTACCCCTGGCAGCAGGCGCTGTGGCAGCAGTTGGCCGGGCGCGCCCGGCATGCCCATGCCTACCTGCTGCACGGCCCCCAGGGCATCGGCAAGCGTGCCCTGGCCGAGCGCCTGATGGCGCGCCTGCTGTGCCAGCAACCGCAGGGGCTGGATGCCTGCGGGCAGTGCAAGGCGTGCCACCTGCTCAGGGCCGGCAGCCACCCGGACAACTTCGTGCTGGAGCCGGAAGAGGCCGACAAGCCGATCAAGGTCGATCAGGTGCGTGAGCTGGTGTCCTTCGTGGTCCAGACCGCGCAGCTCGGTGGCCGCAAGGTAGTGCTGATCGAGCCGGTCGAGGCGATGAACGTGAACGCCTCCAACGCCTTGCTCAAGAGCCTCGAGGAGCCCTCCGGCGATACCGTGCTGCTGCTCGTCAGCCACCAGCCCAGCCGCCTGCTGCCGACCATCAAGAGCCGCTGCCAGCAGGTGACCTGCCCGCAGCCAAGCCTGGCCCAGAGCCAGGCGTGGCTGGCCGCGGCGCTGCCCGACAGCGACGAAGCCGAGCGCGATGAGCTGCTGACCCTGGCGGCCGGTTCGCCCTTGACGGCGGTGAAGCTGCAGGCCCAGGGCGTGCGCGAGCAGCGCGCATTGGTCACCGAAGGGGTGAAGAAGCTGCTCAAGCAGCAGCAATCGCCCAGCCAGCTGGCCGAGGCCTGGAGTGGTGTGCCATTGTTGTTGCTGTTCGACTGGTTCTTCGATTGGTCGCACCTGATCCTGCGCTACCAACTGAGCCAGGACGAAGCAGGGCTGGGCCTGGCCGATATGCGCAAGGTCGTGCAGTACCTGGCGCAGAAGAGCCGCCAGGGCAAGGTGCTCGAGGTTCAGGCGTGGATCCTCGAACAGCGCCAGAAGGTGCTGGGCAAGGCCAACCTCAATCGCGTGCTGCTGCTGGAAGCGTTGCTGGCCCATTGGCAGCAGTTGCCGGGCGCTCGCTGATTTTTCACTTCCTCATGTGTGTCGTATCCCATGCTCGTAGATTCCCATTGCCACCTCGACCGTCTTGACCTGAGCGCCCACCAGGGTTCCCTCGATGCCGCCCTGCAGGCGGCCCGGGAGCGCGGTGTCGGGCATTTCCTGTGCATTGGCGTGAGCGCCGAGAACGCCGGGTCGGTCAAGGCCCTGAGCGAGCAGTACGCCGATGTGGATTGCTCGGTGGGGGTGCACCCGCTGGACCTGGCGCCCGGCGAAACCCCGGCCCTGGAATGGCTGCTGCGCGAACTGGCGCACCCGCATGTGGTGGCGATCGGCGAAACCGGGCTGGACTACCACTACGAGCCAGAAGCCGCAGAGCTGCAGCAGGCCTCGTTCCGCCTGCACCTGGAAGCCTCTCGCCAGACCGGCAAGCCGGTGATCGTGCATACCCGCGCTGCCAGGGCCGACACCTTGGCGCTGCTGCGCGAGGCCAACCTGCCCCAGGCGGGCGTGTTGCACTGTTTCACCGAGGACTGGGACATGGCCAAGGCCGCCCTGGACCTGGGCTACTACATTTCGTTGTCGGGCATCGTCACCTTCCGCAACGCCGATGCCTTGCGCGAAGTGGCGCGCCAGGTGCCGGTCGACCGCCTGCTGGTGGAAACCGATTCGCCCTACCTTGCGCCCATCCCGCACCGCGGCAAGCCGAACCTGCCGCAGTACGTGCGCGAGGTGGCCGAGTACGTGGCGTCCTTGCGCGGGGTCAGCTACGAGCAGCTGGCCAGCCAGACCACCGACAACTTCAAGCGCTTGTTCCCCCTTGCCCGCGTAGCGGCTTAAGGCGGGCAAAAAAAACCCGGGTTCTGGGGGGGGAATCCGGGTTAAGACCATTAGGAGTAAAACAAAGGTACGCGGTCCCTGAGCACCTTTATTGGCGCGCCACTTGGGGGGGATGCGCCGCGCCAACACTTCAAGTATTGGTCAGGTTTGGCGCAGTGCCAGTGCCTGTTGGTCGTTTTTTAAACAGATTTGGAATACGCCCGCCCTCCGTTCCTTCCTCAGCGTATGGCCAGTCGCCGCACTTGCTGCACAGCTTCGTCGATCAGGTGCTCCCTGGTGTAGAAATGCGGCGAAAAGCGCACACCAGGCCCGCGTAATGCGCAGATCGTGCGCTCGCAAGACAACGCCCGGTAAACATCCCCGCTGTCTTGCCCTTGAATGCTGAAACTGACGATGCCTGCACGCCTCTGCGCGGCGGCGGGGCTGTGCAGGCGCACGCCGGGGATGCTGGCCAGGCCCTGATGCAACTGCTCCACCCGCTGCTGCAACTGCCGCGCCACCTCGTCCATGCCGACCTCTTCGAGCAGCGACAGGCTCGCCTCCAGCGCACAGGCGCCAAGCATGTTCGGGCTGCCGCATTCGAAGCGCCGTGCGCTGCGCGCGGGCTGCCACTGGCGGCGCTCGAAGTCGCCCAGCTGTTCCAGCATGTGCCAGCCGTAGGCGTGCAGCTTGAGGCGTGGGCGTATCGCGGCGCGGCAATAGAACACGCCTAGCCCCTCGGGGCCGAGCATCCACTTGTGGCCGTCGGCCATGGCGAAATCGCACTGATACTGCTGGACATCGAAGGGCAGGGCGCCGATCTGCTGGATGGCGTCGACGCAGAACAGCACATTGCGCGCCTGGCAGCCTTGGCCCAGGCGCGCCAGGTCCAGGCGCAGGCCGCTGCCAAATTGCACCGCGCTGACCGCCAGCAAGCGCGTCTGCGCGGTGCAGGCAGCCAGCAGCGAGGCCTCCGGGTCGGGCCCGGCAAGGCTCACCTGCAACACCTCGACCCCACGATCGGGCAGGGCCTCCCAGACCACCCGGTTGGAAGGGAACTCCTCGTCGCTGATCACCACCTGCTCGCCTGGCTGCCAATCAAGCCCGAACGCGACCAGCGAGAGGGCTTCGGAGGTGTTCTTGACCAGCGCGATGTCAGCGCGCGAAGGGGCGTTGAGCAGGCGTGCCAGGCGCTCGCGCAGGCGCCGTTCGGTGGCCAGCCAAACCGGGTACTCGCTGGCGCCCAGGCTGACGTTGTCACGGGCGAAGCGCGCCACCGCCTCACTGGCCCGCCGCGGCCAGGGGGCGATGGCGGCGTGGTTCAGGTAGCGCAGCCCCGGGGCTTGCTCGAACTCATCGTGAAACATAGACATGGTTGGAAGATCCGTGCAATTTGCCGCAAGTTAGGCATAATAAACCGCTTCGATTGTCATCCAGTCCTTCCTATGCAGAAAGAACCTCGTAAGGTCCGTGAGTTTCGCCGTCGCGAACAGGAAATCCTCGACACTGCACTCAAGCTGTTTCTCGAACAGGGTGAAGACAGCGTCACCGTCGAGATGATCGCTGATGCCGTGGGCATCGGCAAAGGCACGATCTACAAGCACTTCAAGTCCAAGGCGGAGATCTACCTGCGCCTGATGCTCGACTACGAGCGCGACCTGAACGCGCTGTTGCATTCGGCCGATGTCGACCGTGACAAGGAGGCGCTGTCGCGCGCCTACTTCGAGTTCCGCATGCGTGACCCGCAGCGCTACCGGCTGTTCGACCGCCTTGAAGAGAAGGTGGTCAAGGGCAACCAGGTGCCGGAGATGGTCGAGGAGCTGCACAGCATCCGCGCCTCCAACTTCGATCGCCTGACCCAGCTGATCAAGGGCCGCATCAGCGAAGGCAAGCTCGAAGACGTACCGCCGTACTTCCACTATTGCGCCGCCTGGGCACTGGTGCACGGCGCCGTGGCGCTGTATCACTCGCCGTTCTGGAGCAATGTGCTGGAAGATCAGGAAGGCTTCTTCCAGTTCCTCATGGACATCGGCGTGCGCATGGGCAACAAGCGCAAGCGCGACCCGGAAGCGGCCAACTGAAGGCATCCGCCACTTCGCGTTGAACACGGCATGGAGCAGGGGCTTGCAAAAACCTGAATTTTGAGTCAGGTTTTGCCGGCCCCGTTTCATCCATGCCGGAGTCACCCATGATCGTCGATCGTCAAGGCAGGCGTTTTCGCAACCTGCGCGTCAGCCTGACGGCTGCCTGCAACTATGCCTGCAGCTATTGCGTGCCTGACGGCAAGCGCCTGGTGGCGGCCCAGGACGAGCTGTCGGCCGAAGCCCTGGCACGCGGCGTGGCCTACCTGATCGAAACCGCCGGCATCGAGCGCTTGCGTATCACCGGCGGCGAGCCCCTGGTCAGCCCGAGGCTGGACGCGTTTCTGGCTGCTGTTGCCAGGCTCGACCTCGAAGACATTTCCCTGACCACCAACGGCCAGCTGCTGTCGCGCAAGTTGCCGCAACTGCACGCCGCCGGCATCCGCCGCTTGAACGTCTCCCTCGACACCCTCGACCCACAGGCATTTCGCCGCATCGCCCGCGGTGGCGACCTGGCCAGCGTGCTGGCCGGCATGGATCAGGCGCAGGGCATGGGCATGCGGATCAAGGTCAACATGGTGCCGATGCGCGGGCAGAACCTGGACCAGGTGCTGCCGATGCTCGATTACTGCCTCGAGCGCGGCTATGAATTGCGCTTCATCGAGCTGATGCGCATGGGGCACCTGGCCCGCGACCACAATGCGTTTCTCCAGCAGTTCGTGGGCCTTGACCATCTGCTGGCGGTGATCGGCCAGGCGCATGACTACCAGCAGGCCCAGGCGCCGGTGGACGCGACTGCGCTGCGCTACCAGATCCCCGGCAAGGGCCATTTCGGCGTGATTGCCAACGAAAGCGTGCCGTTCTGCCGCAGCTGTTCGCGCTTGCGCCTGTCGTCAACCGGCTGGCTGCACGGCTGCCTGTCGTCGAGCAATCGCCACTTTGTCGGTGACCTGCTGGAAAAGCCGCGCCACGAAGCCTTGCCGGCGCTGCAGCGCCTGCTGGTCAAGGCCCTGGCCGACAAGCAGGCGCTGGCGTTTTCCGGTGATGTGATGGTGATGAAGGTGATTGGCGGCTGATCTGGCGCAAAAGCTGCATCCGCCGGCTATTCGCCGGTTTTTCGTCGCCGGCCATTGGAGGAAAGATGCGTAGCCTGGTCTTGCCGCTGGCGCTGTTGGCGCTGGGTGGCTGCATGAATGTCAGCGATATGGGCGAGGGCGTCCGTTACCACATGAGCGATGCCGGCCTGCTGGACCACAGCGATACGCGCCGCAGCCTGTCGATCCGCCTGCAGCCCGATTCGTTCATCTTCATCGGCCAGGGCGCGTTCATGCCGCCGGGCAAAGGGCCGCTGCCGCAGCAGAACGCGGTGGCAGAGGAAGCGTTCAAGAGCTTTGTCGAGTACTTCCCGCTGGTGCGTCGCGCCCAGGGGCCGTTGGGCCTGGAGGAGGCGATTGCCCAGGCGCGTTCGGTGGGCGCCGACTATGTGCTGTACACCCGCTTCGCGTGTACCGACGACCGCATCGGCAATGGCGATGAGTGGTACGACGAGCAGGCGGTCGATCGCCTGGGCTGGGATACCGGCGTGGTGCAGATGATGCTCATCGAAACCAACACCCGCTACTTGATCGACACCGCACGCATCAAGAGCCGTGGCGGTTTGTTGACGTTCCACGACAACTCGCCCCGGGATTTGCTTGCCGCCCCGATGCGCGAGTACGCTCGTAGCCTCCTGGGCATGAGTGAGTGAGGCAAACGCGATGAGCGATACCGGCAAGGCCAATGACCTGTTGGCGCAAATTCCCAAGCACAAGGGCTTGCCGCCGGTGCATCTGTGGAACCCGGATTTCTGCGGCGACATCGACATGCGCATCGCCCGTGATGGCACCTGGTACTACCTGGGCACGCCGATCGGGCGCAAGCCGATGGTGCGTTTGTTCTCCACCATCATGCGCCGTGATGGCGACGACTACTTCCTGATCACGCCGGTGGAGAAAGTCGGCATTCGGGTCGACGATGCGCCATTCGTTGCCGTGGCCCTGGATGTGCAGGGCAGTGGCGAGCAGCAGGTGCTGCGCTTTACCAGCAACGTCGAGGACGAAGCCGAGGCCGGGCCGGATCACCCGCTGCGGGTGGAAATCGACCCGGTCACCCAGGAGCCGGCGCCCTATGTGCTGATGCGTAGCAACCTCGAGGCGTTGATCCACCGCAATGTGTTCTATCAGTTGGTCGAGCTGGCGGTGCCGAGGGTGATCGAGGGCGAGGAGTGGCTCGGGGTCTGGAGCCATGGCCAGTTCTACCCGATCGGGCGTGCCAGCTGAGCGGCCTCCTGCTTTTTCCCTGAATTGGCCGTTTGCCGCCCACCCCCAGGGGCCTAACCTGCAGGCAATCGCCAATCAGGAGACGCCCCATGAAAACTGCCCACCTTTCCCTTGCCTTGCTCCTCGGTGCCGGCCTGCTCGCCGGCCAGCCTGCCGCCTGGGCGCATGGCGAGGCAGCCGATCAGGTCAAGGTCCTGCAGGAAAAGCAGCCATCGAACGCACCCGGCAAGAACGCCGTGATGCTGACCGTCAGCTATGCACCTGGCCAGGCCTCGCCCGCCCATCAGCACCCCGGTGCGGTGATGGCTTATGTGCTGGAAGGTGCAGTGGTCTCGAAGCTCAACGATGAACCGGAGAAAACCTACAAGGCCGGCGAGTTCTGGTACGAAGCGCCTGGCACCGTGCACAGCGTGTCGCGCAACGCCAGTGACAAGACGCCGGCCAAGTTGCTGGTCTGGAGTTTGGTGGACGAGGGCAAGCCTGTGACCGAACCGCTGGCAAAATAACCGGCCACAACGAAAAAGCCCCCGGTGCTTGCGCACCCGGGGGCTTTTTCAGTGTTTGGCTCCGCGACCTGGACTCGAACCAGGGACCCAATGATTAACAGTCATTTGCTCTACCGACTGAGCTATCGCGGAATCTGCGCGTATCTTAATGATTGCCGAGGGGAAGTCAAGCTTCCGCTCGGCAATTCAGATACGAATCAAGCAGTTACAACACTTCGACGATGGCCTTGGTGACCACGTGGATGTTGCTCTGGTTCAATGCGGCAACGGCGATGCGGCCGGTGTCCAGCGCATAGATGCCGAACTCGTTCTTCAGGCGAGCCACTTGCTCCACGGTCAGGCCCGAGTAGGAGAACATGCCGGCCTGGCGGCCGACGAAGCTGAAGTCGCGCTTGGCACCGTACTCGGCCAGCAGCTGGACCATCTGCTGGCGCATGCCGTGGATGCGCTGGCGCATCTCCGACAGCTCGGCTTCCCACATGTTGCGCAGTTCGTCGCTGTTGAGCACGGTGGCGACGATGGTGGCGCCATGGGTCGGCGGGTTGGAGTAGGTGGTGCGGATCACGCGCTTGACCTGGGACAGCACGCGGGTGCTTTCGTCCTTGGAGGCGGTGACGATCGACAGGGCGCCAACGCGCTCGCCATACAGCGAGAACGATTTGGAGAACGAGCTGGAAACGAAGAATTCCAGGCCCGATTCGGCGAACAGGCGCACGGCGAAGGCGTCTTCGGCGATGCCGGCGCCAAAGCCCTGGTAGGCCATGTCGAGGAACGGCACGTGGCCCTTGGCCTTGACCACTTCCAGGACGTTTTTCCAGTCGTCCAGGCCCAGGTCGACGCCGGTCGGGTTGTGGCAGCAGGCGTGCAGCACGACGATCGAGCCGGACGGCAGGTTGTTCAGGTCTTCGAGCATGCCGGCACGGTTGACGTCATTGCTCGGCGCGTCGTAGTAGCGGTAGTTCTGCACCGGGAAGCCGGCGGTCTCGAACAGCGCGCGGTGGTTTTCCCAGCTCGGGTCGCTGATGGCTACCACGGCATTGGGCGACAGGCGCTTGAGGAAGTCGGCGCCAATTTTCAGAGCACCGGTACCGCCAACGGCCTGCACGGTGACCACGCGGCCAGCGGCCAGCAGTGGCGATTCGGCGCCGAAGATGAGTTTCTGTACAGCCTGGTCGTAGCTGGCGATACCGTCGATCGGCAGGTAGCCGCGCGAGGCGTGCTGGGCGGCACGCTGGGTTTCGGCTTCGATCACGGCGCGCAGCAGCGGAATGCGGCCTTCCTCATTGCAGTAGACGCCCACGCCCAGGTTCACCTTGTCGGTGCGCGGGTCGGCGTTAAATGCTTCGTTGAGGCCCAGAATAGGGTCGCGGGGTGCCAGCTCTACAGCGGAAAACAGGCTCATTGTTACCTTGGCTCTGATTGGAGAGTGATAGGGCGTACACGCTCCAGCCGAATGCACTGAAGCGGTGCACAAACGGGGAGTCAGTATAGTGATACCGATCGGTCACGGCGACACTGTGTCGCGGCTTTTCAGCGGATTTGCGCAAATATTTTTCGACCATTGGTCGAATTGCCAGGTCCATCGCAGTAGGCGCTCGCGGGCGGGCCTTGAATCCGGCCCCGGGCGGGCGCATTTGGGTATAGACTACTGGCTAAATTTACAGTTGCTGCAGCGTCGCGAGGTCCGTCATGTCCGAGTTCCAGCTCGTCACCCGTTTCCAGCCGGCAGGTGATCAGCCCGAGGCCATCCGCCAGATGGTCGAAGGCATCGATGCCGGCCTGTCGCACCAGACCCTGCTCGGGGTGACCGGCTCGGGCAAGACCTTCAGCATCGCCAACGTCATCCAGCAGGTGCAGCGCCCAACCCTGGTGCTGGCGCCGAACAAGACCCTGGCGGCGCAGCTGTATGGCGAGTTCAAGGCGTTTTTCCCGAACAACGCGGTGGAGTACTTCGTTTCCTATTACGACTACTACCAGCCAGAAGCCTACGTGCCGTCGTCGGACACCTTCATCGAGAAGGACGCCTCGATCAACGACCACATCGAGCAGATGCGCCTGTCGGCGACCAAGGCGCTGCTGGAGCGGCGCGATGCGATCATCGTCACCACGGTGTCGTGCATCTATGGCCTGGGCAGCCCCGAGACCTACCTGAAGATGGTCCTGCACGTCGACCGCGGCGACAAGCTCGACCAGCGCGCGCTGCTGCGCCGCCTGGCCGACCTGCAGTACACCCGCAACGAAATGGACTTTGCCCGCGCCACCTTCCGCGTGCGCGGCGATGTGGTCGACATTTTCCCGGCCGAATCGGACCTCGAAGCCATCCGCATCGAGCTGTTCGATGACGAGGTGGAGAACATCGCCGCCTTCGACCCGCTGACCGGCGAGGTGTTTCGCAAGCTGCCGCGCTTCACCTTCTACCCCAAGAGCCACTACGTCACCCCGCGCGAAACCCTGCTGGAGGCGGTGGAGGGCATCAAGGAAGAGCTCAAGGACCGCCTGGAGTACCTGCACAAGGCCAACAAGCTGGTGGAAGCCCAGCGCCTGGAGCAGCGTACCCGCTTCGACCTGGAGATGATCCTCGAGCTGGGTTACTGCAACGGCATCGAGAACTACTCGCGCTACCTGTCCGGCCGCCCGGCCGGCGCGCCGCCTCCGACGTTGTACGATTACCTGCCGGCGGATGCATTGCTGGTGATCGACGAATCCCACGTCAGCGTGCCGCAAGTGGGCGCCATGTACAAAGGCGACCGCTCGCGCAAGGAAACCCTGGTGGAGTACGGCTTCCGCCTGCCTTCGGCGCTGGACAACCGGCCCATGCGCTTCGACGAATGGGAGGCGGTGAGCCCGCAGACCATCTTCGTCTCGGCGACCCCGGGGCCGTATGAGGCCGAGCACGCCGGGCGAGTGGTCGAGCAGGTGGTGCGCCCCACCGGCCTGGTCGACCCACAGGTCGAAGTGCGCCCGGCGCTGACCCAGGTCGACGACCTGCTGTCGGAGATTCGCAAGCGCGTCGACCTCGGCGAGCGGGTGCTGGCCACCACGCTGACCAAGCGCATGGCCGAAGACCTCAGCGACTACCTCGCCGACCACGATGTGCGGGTGCGCTACCTGCACTCGGACATCGACACGGTGGAGCGGGTCGAGATCATCCGCGACCTGCGCCTGGGTACCTTCGACGTGCTGGTGGGCATCAACCTGCTGCGCGAGGGCCTGGACATGCCCGAGGTGTCGCTGGTGGCGATCCTCGATGCCGACAAGGAAGGCTTCCTGCGCTCAGAGCGCTCGCTGATCCAGACCATCGGCCGCGCCGCGCGCAACCTCAATGGCCGGGCGATTCTCTACGCCGACAACATCACCGGGTCGATGCAGCGGGCCATCGACGAGACCGAGCGGCGGCGCGAGAAGCAGGTGGCCTTCAACGAGGCCAACGGCATCGTGCCCAAGGGCGTGGTCAAGGACATCACCGACATCATGGAAGGCGCCACCGTGCCGGGGGCGCGCAGCAAGAAGCGCAAGGGCATGGCCAAGGCGGCGGAGGAGGCTGCCCGCTACGAGGCCGAATTGCGTACGCCGGGTGAGATCACCAAGCGCATCAAGCAGCTCGAAGAGAAGATGATGCAGTTTGCCCGTGACCTGGAGTTCGAAGCGGCGGCGCAGTTGCGCGATGAGATCACCCAGCTGCGTGAGCGGCTGATTAGCAGCTGACCTTCACGGGCCCTATCGCCGGCAAGCCGGCTCCCACAAAGTCCGCACAGTTTCAAATAGCTGTGCTGTACCTGTGGGAGCCGGCTTGCCGGCGATAGGGCCAGTACGGTTTCAGTGAGCCTCGCCAGCCTTCAACCCCTCTGGCAACTTGCGCGTCAACAACACCGCCACCATGCTCACCGCCAACCCGATCCCGACAAAATGGAAGGCATCGTTGTAGGCCATGATCAGCGCCTGCTGGTGGGTAATCTCGCTCAACTTGCCCAGCGCCGCCCCCTCGTTGCCCAGCCGCTCGGTCAATTGCGCCAGCCGCTCGGCCACCTGCGGGTTGTTCGGCACCACCGCTTCACGCAGGTAGTCGAAATACACCTTGGTCCGCGCATCCAGCAACGTTGCCAGCAGGGCAATGCCGATGGCGCCCCCGAGGTTGCGCAGGATGTTGAACAGGCTCGAAGCCGACCCTGCATCCTGCTGCTGGATATACGCCGTGGCGATCAACGAGATGGTCACCATGATCATCGGCTGGCCCAGGGCGCGGATGATCTGGATGTGGTTGAACTGCGGCCCGGCAAAATCCGGGTTGAGCACGCCGGAGCCGAAGCTGGCGGCGCCGAACAGGCAGAAGCCTGCTGCGCACAGCCATTTGGGCGAGATCACCTTCATCAGTTGCGGCACCAGGGGTATCAGAAACAGCTGCGGCACGCCCATCCACATGATCACCTCGCCGATCTGCAGGGCGTTGTAGCCCTGGATCTGCGCCAGGTACAGCGGCAGCAGGTAGATCGACCCGTACAACCCCACGCCCATGCCCAAACTGGCGATGCTCGACAGGCCGAAGTTGCGGTTGCCGAGGATGCGCAAATTGATCAGTGGGTGCGGCTTGGAAAACTGCAGGATCACAAAGGTGATCAGGCTGATCAGGGCGACGGTGCCCAGGGCGACGATCAGGTTCGACTCCAGCCAGTCCTTGCGGTGGCCTTCCTCGAGAAACACCTGCAGGCAACCCAGGCCCAGGCCCAGGGTGAGGATGCCGGCGTAGTCGGTGCTCTTGAGCAGCTCCCAATGCGCTTCTTTCTTCTCCAGCCCGTACATCAGGCCGGCGATCATCACCAGCCCAGGCGGGATGTTGATGTAGAAGATGTACTCCCAGCCCCAGTTCTCGGTCAGCCAACCGCCCAGGGTCGGGCCGATGGAGGGGGCGAAGGTGGCGGTCATGGCGAACATGGCCATGCCCTTGGCGCGGTGGTGCTCGGGCAGCTTGATCAGGGTCAGGGTGAAGGCCAGCGGAATCAGCGCGCCGCCGGTAAAACCCTGCAGCGCGCGGAACACGATCATGCTTTCCAGGTTCCAGGCCATCGAGCAGAGCAGGGAGGCGAACAGGAACCCGGCCGACACCCACACCGCCAGGCGCCGCGCGGACAGCAGCTGCACCAGCCAGGCGGTCAGCGGAATCATGATGATTTCCGCCACCAGGTAGGAGGTGGAGATCCACGAACCTTCCTCCAGGGTCGCCGACAGCGCGCCCTGGATGTCCTTGAGCGAGGAGTTGGTGATCTGGATGTCCAGCACCGCCATGAAGGCGCCGAGCATCACGCTCATCACCGCGATCCAGTCGCGCCGGCTGGGTTCGGCGGTCGGCCGCGCCAGCGTGTCACCGGCCATCGTGGCCTTCGTCCGCGGAGCGCAGGTCGACGGTGGCGGTTACCGACATGCCGGGGCGGATGCGCCCGTGCAGCGGGTTGTCGGCGGCGAAGGTCAGCTTCACCGGGATGCGCTGCACCACCTTGGTGAAGTTGCCGGTGGCATTGTCCGGCGGCAGCAGGCTGAACTGCGCGCCGGAGGCGGCGAACAGGCTGTCGACGCGGGCCTCGATCGGGGTGTCGGGGTAGCTGTCGAACAGCAGTTCGGCGCGCTGGCCAGGCTGCATGTGGCCGATCTGGGTTTCCTTGAAGTTGGCCTGCACCCAGATGGCTTCGTCGGGCACGATCGACAGCAGGTAGGCGCCGGCCTGCACCACCTGGCCATTGCGCGCATTGCGCTGGCCGATGGTGCCGCTCAGGGGCGCGCGGATCTCGCAGCGGGTCAGGTTCAGCTCGGCCTGGGCCAGGTCGGCACGGGCATTGGCGATCTGCGCGTCGAGGCGCTTGAGGTCGGCGTTCAGTGCGCTGACCTGCTGGCGCTGGCCTTGCAGGTCGGCGCGGGCTTTATCGACCTGGGAGCCGGCCACGTGGGCGTCTGCCGACAGGGTGGTGACCTGCGCCTCCGAGACGAACCCAGGCTTGCGCAGTTTTTCGGCGCGGCTCAGGTCCAGGCGCGAGCGGTCGAAGGTTGCCTGGTTGGCCGATACCTGGGCCTGGCCGGCGGCGATCAGGCTGCCCTGTTGGGTCAGGCGGCTTTGTGCCTGGGCATATTCCGCCTCGCGTGTGGCCAGGGCGGCGCGGGCACGGTCCACGGCCAGTTGGAAGTCGGCGACTTCCAGGCGCACCAGCAGGTCGCCCTTGTTCACGTGCTGGTTGTCGTCTACCCGCACCTCGTCGATGCGAGCGCCGAGCTGGCTGGACACGCGCGTGATCTCGCCCTGTACGTAGGCATTGTCGGTGCTTTCGAAGAAGCGGCCCTTGAAGTACCAATGGGCGAGGAAGGCGAGGGCGATGATGGCCACCAGGCTGAAGAAGATCAGCAGGCGGCGTTTGAGTTGAGCAGGCATGGGGACTATCGTTCCAGAAATGTAAACAAATTTAACAGCGACAGACGGTCTGTCCACAAGTGTCGTTAGCGCCATTGCTGGAGCCCGATGCCTGCTCCCTGCTAACATCCCGCCTTTGTTTCATCTTTCGTTCGAGACTCTCCATGACCACCGTTCGCACGCGTATCGCGCCATCGCCCACTGGCGACCCCCATGTCGGCACCGCCTACATCGCCCTGTTCAACTACTGCTTCGCCAAGCAGCATGGCGGTGAGTTCATCCTGCGGATCGAAGACACCGACCAGCTGCGCTCCACCCGCGAGTCGGAGCAGCAGATCTTCGACGCCCTGCGCTGGCTGGGCATCGAATGGAACGAAGGCCCGGATGTCGGTGGCCCGCATGGCCCTTACCGGCAGAGCGAGCGCGGCGAGATCTACGCCAAGTACGCCAAGCAGCTGGTCGATGCCGGCCACGCCTTCTATTGCTTCTGCACCGCCGATGAGCTGGAGCAGATGCGCGCCGAGCAGATGGCCCGTGGCGAGACGCCGCGCTACGACGGCCGCGCCCTGCTGCTGAGCGACGAGGAAGTGCAACGCCGCCTGGCCGCGGGCGAGCCCCACGTGATCCGCATGAAGGTGCCGAGCGAAGGCATCTGCGTGGTCCCGGACATGCTGCGCGGCGACGTCGAAATCCCGTGGGACCGCATGGACATGCAGGTGCTGATGAAGAACGACGGCCTGCCGACGTACTTCCTGGCCAACGTGGTCGACGACCACCTGATGGGCATCACCCACGTGCTGCGCGGCGAAGAATGGCTGCCGTCGGCGCCCAAGCTGATCAAGCTGTACGAGTACTTCGGCTGGGAGCAGCCCAAGCTGTGCTACATGCCGCTGCTGCGCAACCCGGACAAGAGCAAGCTGTCCAAGCGCAAGAACCCGACTTCGGTGACCTTCTACGAGCGCATGGGCTTCATGCCCGAGGCGATGCTCAACTACCTCGGCCGCATGGGCTGGTCGATGCCGGACGAGCGCGAGAAGTTCTCCCTGGCCGAAATGGTCGAGCACTTCGACCTGTCGCGCATTTCCCTGGGCGGCCCGATCTTCGACATCGAGAAGCTGTCGTGGCTGAACGGCCAGTGGCTGCGTGAGCTGCCGGTGCAGGAGTTTGCCGCACGGGTGCAGAAGTGGGCTTTCAATAGCGACTACATGATGAAGATCGCCCCGCACGTGCAAGGCCGGGTCGAAACCTTCAGCCAGATCGCCCCGCTGGGTGGTTTCTTCTTCGAAGGCGCGTTGAAGCTCGACGCCAAGCTGTTCGAGAGCAAGAAGCTGTCGGCCGACCAGGTGCGCCAGGTGATGCAGCTGATCCTGTGGAAGCTGGAAAGCCTGCGTCAGTGGGAAAAAGACCGCATCACCGCCTGCATCCAGGCTGTGGTCGAGTCGCTGGAGCTCAAGCTGCGTGATGCCATGCCGCTGATGTTTGCTGCCATCACTGGCCAGGCCAGCTCGGTGTCGGTGCTCGACGCCATGGAAATCCTCGGCCCGGACCTGACCCGCTACCGCCTGCGCCAGGCCCTGGACCTGCTGGGTGGCGTGTCGAAGAAAGAAAACAAGGAATGGGAAAAGCTGCTGGCGAACATCGCCTGATCCAGCGCCGCTGATCGTCTGTAGGAGCGGCCTTGTGTCGCGAAAGGGGCGCGAAGCGGCCCCACGATCGATAAGTTCGCACCATCGCCGGGGGGCGCCTTGCGCCCCTTTCGCGACGCAAGGCCGCTCCTACAAGGGCCATGCGCACCGCGAATAGCAGGGGCAGGGCGGTAAGTGATTGTTATCTGTGAAAAAACTTTTGAATTTTTTCGAAAATTTGTTTGACAGCTGTGCAATCCGATCTTAATATGCGCCCCGTCCACAGCGATGAACGAAAACGAAACGCCAGGCACCCAGCCGGTGGTTCGGTTCAAAGCGACATTGTGGGGCTATAGCTCAGCTGGGAGAGCGCCTGCATGGCATGCAGGAGGTCAGCGGTTCGATCCCGCTTAGCTCCACCAAATTCCGCTTGGCAGCCGAGGCTGGCAAGCAAGACCGGGTCCAGCAACCGGGTCTTGAAGGTAAGAAGGTTCGTCCCCTTCGTCTAGTGGCCTAGGACACCGCCCTTTCACGGCGGTAACAGGGGTTCGAGTCCCCTAGGGGACGCCAGTTTTGCACAAGTGATGTCGATGGCATCGCTGGGCCGAGAGGCTAGAAATCCGGGGCTATAGCTCAGCTGGGAGAGCGCCTGCATGGCATGCAGGAGGTCAGCGGTTCGATCCCGCTTAGCTCCACCAATTCAGCCAGGGTTCGCTCAAGCGAATCTTCGCGAAGGTTATGTCCC
>NZ_JBIVAB010000001.1:92406-544517 GCF_044745345.1 Pseudomonas sp. NPDC087029
GTACGTCCCCTTCGTCTAGTGGCCTAGGACACCGCCCTTTCACGGCGGTAACAGGGGTTCGAGTCCCCTAGGGGACGCCACTTTTACCCGCGTTTTGCGGGGCTTGAAGAGGCTCATTCGGTTTTTGGATGAGCCTTTTGTTTTCGGGGCTATAGCTCAGCTGGGAGAGCGCCTGCATGGCATGCAGGAGGTCAGCGGTTCGATCCCGCTTAGCTCCACCAATTCTGCCAGGGTTCGCATAAGCGGACTTTCGCGAAGGTTTACGTCCCCTTCGTCTAGTGGCCTAGGACACCGCCCTTTCACGGCGGTAACAGGGGTTCGAGTCCCCTAGGGGACGCCACTTTTACCCGCGTTTTGCGGGACTTTAAAGGCTCATTCGCTTATTGAATGGGCCTTTTGTTTTTTCTGCTCCCTCAAAAATTTTGCGCCGATTGGCGGCAGGCATTTTCGCTTGCATAAAAATATTACTCATATAATATTTCGATCATCATATTTTGATCGGTAAATGCCGCCATGAGCGACAAGAAGAGCAGAACCCGCGAACGCATCCTCGAAGCTGCACGCAGTGCGTTGATCCAGCATGGCCCGGCCGAACCCAGTGTCAGCCAGGTGATGGGCGCCGCCGGCCTTACCGTCGGCGGCTTCTACGCGCACTTCGAGAGCAAGGACGAGCTGATGCTCGAAGCCTTCCGCCAGCTGCTCGGCGAGCGCCGGGCCTTGCTCGCGCAGGTTGACCCCAGCCTCGATGGCGCCGGGCGGCGAGCGCTGGCGGGTGCCTTCTACCTGTCGCGCAAGCACCGTGATGCCGAGGTGCATGCCTGCCCGCTGCCCAGTGCGCTGAGCGAGATGCAGCGCCTGCCCGAGGCGTTTCGCGAAGTGCTGGCCGAACACATCGAGCTGATGACTGCAGCGATGGTCGATCGCCCCGAGGATGCCGACAAGGCCCTGGCCGACCTGGCCCTGATGATCGGCGGCCTGGCGCTGGCCCGGGCCCTGGGCGCCGGCGAGCTGTCTGACCGCATTTTGCGCGCCGCCAAATCGGCGGTTATCTGAACCTGTGACCTTGGAGCAAGGCGATGACTACCTTGAGCTGGATTCGTGGCGTCAATGGCACCCTCGGCCACCTGGCCCCCGAGCATGTCGCCGGCAAGATGCGCCGGGCGTTCATGACGCCGCGCAATCTGCCGCCGCGGCAGTGGGAGCTGCCATTGCTGGCGAGCGCCGAGCGCATCACCTTGCGTTTCGGGCTGTCCGCCTTGCGCTGGGGCGAGGGGCCGACGGTGTTGTTGATGCATGGCTGGGAAGGGCGCCCCACCCAGTTTGCCGCCCTGATCGACACCCTGGTGCAGGCCGGGCACACGGTGGTTTCCCTGGAAGGCCCGGCCCATGGCCGTTCCCCCGGGCAGCAGGCGAACGTGGTGCTGTTTGCCCGCGCGCTGCTGGAGGCGGCCGCCGAATTGCCGCCGCTGCGAGCCGTGATCGGCCATTCCATGGGCGGCGCCAGTGTCATGCTGGCGCTGCAAATGGGGCTGCGCGCCGAGGCCGCCGTCAGCATCGCCGCACCGGCGCAGCTGCTGGGCGTGTTGCGCGGCTTCGCCAAGCACTTAGGGATGCCGGCGCGGGCCAGGGCAGCGTTCATTCGCCAGGTCGAGCGGGATGTCGGCATCCAGGTCGCCCGCCTCGATGTCAGTGGCTACCAGCTGGAGATTCCGGGCCTGGTCGTGCATGCGGCGGATGATCAGCTGGTGGCCGCCAGCGAGGCCCAGTTGATTCACAAGGCCTGGTTCGACAGCCGCCTGCTGCTGCTGGAAGGGGGAGGCCACCAGCGCGTGCTGGCCGACCCGCGCCTGAGCCAGGCCGTGCTCGAACTGCTGGCCAGCAGCAGTGCCCCGGCCCGGCAAAGCGCCTGAACTTCCATTACACTCTGCCCCTTCACTGACTTGGGGAGCGGGCATGAGCTGGGACCTGGCAACGCCATTCATCATCGACCTGCGGGTCGGCAGCGAGGACATCGACGGCCTCGGCCACGCCAACAACGCGGTCTACGTCACCTGGCTCGAGCGCTGCGCCTGGCGCCACTCCCAGCGCCTGGGCCTGGACCTGGCGGAATACCGGCGCCTGGACCGGGCGATGGCGGTGCTGCGGCATGAGATCGACTACCTCGCCGCCGCCTACGAAGATGACGAGCTGCAGCTGGCCACCTGGATCATCGATTGGGACCAGCGCCTGCGCATGACCCGGCGCTTCCAGCTCAAGCGCCCGCGCGACGGCGTGACCCTGCTGCGTGCGCAGACCACGTTCGCCTGCATCGAGCTGTCCAGCGGCAAGCCCAGGCGCATGCCGGCCGAATTCATCGACGGATACGGCCCGGCGCTGATCGGTGCCTGAACCGGCAGCAATTTTTGCTAGACTGCCGGCTTTTCTCGCCGAGTCCCCGAAATGCAAATTGCCCTGGCCCCCATGGAGGGGCTGGTCGACAACATCCTGCGCGACGTCCTGACCCGAGTGGGCGGCATCGATTGGTGCGTCACCGAGTTTATCCGCGTCTGTGACCGCCTGCTGCCAGCCTCCTCGTTCGACAAGCTCGCCCCAGAGCTGCGCCAGGGCGCGCGCACGGCCGCCGGCGTGCCGATGCGCGTGCAATTGCTGGGCTCGGACCCGGTGTGCCTGGCCGAAAACGCGGCGCTGGCCTGCGAGCTGGGGGCGCCGGTGATCGACCTGAACTTCGGCTGCCCGGCCAAGACCGTGAACAAGTCGCGGGGCGGGGCGGTGCTGCTCAAGGAGCCGGAGTTGCTGCACGCCATCGTGCGTGAGGTACGCCGGGCGGTGCCGGCGCATATTCCGGTCACCTCGAAGATGCGCCTGGGCTTCGACAGCCCGGATGGCGCGCTGGACTGCGCCACGGCCTTGGCCGAAGGGGGCTCGGCGCACCTGGTGGTGCACGCGCGGACCAAGGTCGAGGGCTACAAGCCGCCGGCGCATTGGGAATGGGTGGCGCGAGTGCAGGACGTGGTCAAGGTGCCGGTGTTCGCCAATGGCGAGATCTGGACCGTCGACGACTGGCGGCGCTGCCGTGAGGTCAGCGGCGCCGAGGACATCATGCTCGGCCGTGGGCTGGTATCGCGCCCGGACCTGGCGTTGCAGATTGCGGCCGCGCGTGATGGCCGCGACTACCAGCCGCTGAGCTGGGAGGCGTTGCTGCCGTTGCTGCGCGAGTTCTGGCGCCAGGCCCAGGCCAAGCTGTCGCCGCGTTATGCGCCGGGGCGGATGAAGCAGTGGCTGGCGATGCTGACGCGCAGTTATCCCGAGGCGGTGGTGCTGTTCGCTGAGCTGCGCAGGGAAGATGACTGCGCGCGGATCAGCCGGTTGCTTGGGGTTGAGGTGCACGCATTCGAGGAACGTGTGGCCTGAGCCTGTCCCATCGCCGGCAAGCCGGCTCCCACAGGTGCCCTGCGCAAATACCTGTGGGAGCTGGCTCGCCAGCGATGGGGCCACCAGCTCCCTGCAAGTAAAAAAAATTTCGCGTGCCCTCTTGAAAGCCTTCTCCTGACCCCTATTTATTCAGTACGCGATGCCGAAGTCGGGTCGCGTAATGACTTACTTGCTGAATTTCAGGAGTTTATGACCATGACCAGTGCTTTCTCTCTCGCTCCACTGTTCCGCCATTCCGTTGGCTTCGACCGTTTCAACGACCTGTTCGAATCCGCGGCACGTAACGAGGCGGGTAGCAGCTACCCTCCCTACAACGTGGAAAAACATGGCGATGACCACTATCGCATCGTGGTTGCCGCAGCCGGCTTCCAGGAGCAGGACCTCGACCTGCAGGTCGAAAAAGGCGTGCTGACCGTGATCGGCGGCAAGCGCGAAAACAGCGCGACGGAAGTGACCTACCTGCACCAGGGCATTGCCCAGCGCGCCTTCAAGCTGTCGTTCCGCCTGGCCGACCATATCGAGGTCAAGTCCGCGGGCCTGGCCAACGGCCTGCTCAGCATCGACCTGCTGCGCATCGTGCCGGAAGAAGCCAAGGCCAAGCGCATTCCGATCAATGGCGACAAGCCAGCGCTGAACTGAGTTTGGCGTGATACGAAAAAGGGCACCTGCGAAGGTGCCCTTTTTTCGTTCAGTAATCCGCTGGCGCCTCCAGCAGCATCTGCCTGAATTCCGGCAGCGGCAGCGGCCGGCTGTGCAGGTAGCCCTGGTACAGGTGGCAGCCCAGCTGCTCGAGGAACTCAAGTTGCTCGGTCAGCTCCACCCCTTCGGCGATCACGGCCAGGTCCAGGCTGCGCGCCATGGCCACGATGGCGCGGACGATCTCGGCGTCGTTGGGGTCTTGCGGGGCATCGCGCACGAAGGTCTGGTCGATCTTCAAGGCGTCCACCGGCAGGCGCTTGAGGTAGGTCAGCGATGAATAGCCGGTGCCGAAATCGTCCATGGCAAAGCTCACCCCGTAGCGCTTGAGCTCGCGCATCTTGCTGATGGTGTCCTCCAGGTTCTGGATCACGATGCCTTCGGTAATCTCCAGCTTCAGCATGTGCCGCGGCAGGCGGTAATCGTCCAGGCTGCGCAACACCCGCTCGACGAAGTCGTTCTGGCGAAACTGCCGCGGGCTGATGTTCACGCACAGGCTGAAGTCATCGGCATCGATCAGCCCGTCTTCGAGCATGCGCGCGCAGGCATCGCACGCTTCGTCGAGTATCCAGCTGCCTACTTCGAGGATCAGGCCGCTTTCTTCGAGCACCTGGATGAACTGCGAGGGCGGTTGCTGGCCCAGTTGCGGGTGGTGCCAGCGCAGCAGCACCTCGGCGCCGACGATGCGGTTGTCGCGGGCATCCACCTGGGGCTGGAAGTGCAGGGCCAGCTCGCCGCGGGCCAAGGCCAGGCGCAGGTCACTTTCCATGCGCAGGCGTTCGCTGGCGGCCTTTTGCATGGTGGTGTGGAACAGCTGCGTGGTGTTGCGCCCCGAGTCCTTGGCCCGGTACAGGGCGATGTCGGCGCGCTTGAGCAGGTCGGCCGGGGTGGCGCCGTGGTCGGGGATCAGCGCCACGCCGATGCTTGGCGTCACCTGCAGGCGCTGGCCATCCAGCGACATCGGTTCGGCCAGCAGCTCGCGCAGGGTGTCGGCCAGCTCACGGACCTTCTGCTCGACCGACTCGCGGCTGCCTTCCAGGCCGCTGAGCAATACCACGAACTCGTCGCCGCCCAGGCGCGCCACGGTGTCTTCCAGGCGCACGCTGGCTTCCAGGCGTGCGGTGATGATCTTCAGCACCGTGTCGCCCACCGGGTGGCCGAGCGAGTCGTTGATGTGCTTGAAGTGGTCCAGGTCGAGGAACAGCAAGGCGCCGCGCAGGTTGTGGCGGCGCAGCAGGGCGATCTGCTGGCTCAGGCGGTCCATCAGCAGGGCGCGGTTGGGCAGGTTGGTCAGCGGGTCGTGGTAGGCCAGGTGGCGAATCTGCGCCTGGGCGTTCTTCAGCTGGCTGACATCGCGGGCAGTCAGCAACAGGCAGTCGACCTCATTGAGGCTGATCGGCTCCACCGACACTTCCACGGTGAGGATGTCGCCGCGCTTGTTGCGCCCGAGCATTTCCCGGTGGTGCACCCGGCCGCGCTCCTTGAGCTCGGCGAGTAGGGCGCTGCGCTGCTTGTCGTCGGCCCAGATGCCCAGCTCGAAGACGCTGCGGCCCACCACTTCGGCGCTGCTGTAGCCGGTGAGGCGGCAGAAACCATCGTTCACCTCCACGTAGCGGCCGCTGTGGCGCTCGGTGATGGTGATGGCGTCGGGGCTGGAGTGGAACGCCTTGGCGAATTTCTCCTCGCTGGATTTCAGCGCCGCTTCCGCCCGTTGCTGCTGGGTGATATCGCGCAAGGTGGTGACGCTGCACGGCTGGTTGTCGACGGTAATCAGCCGGCTGGCGATCACGCAGGTCAGCGGCGAGCCATTGCGGTGGTTGACCACCACGGCGACATTGCTCAGGGCCTGCTCGCGGATGACTTGCTCGATGCGCCGGGCGCGTTCGATCGATTCGGCCCACAGGCCGATTTCTTCGGCCGTGCGGCCAATCACCTGGTCGGCGCCCCAGCCGAACGTCTGGGTGAAGGCCGGGTTGATCTCGATGAACTGCCCGGTGTCCTGGCGGGTGACGCAGATCGGGTCGGGGCTGACCTGGAACAGGCTGGCGAACTTCTCTTCCGAGGCGCTCAGGCGCAGTTCGCGCTCCACCTGTTCGGTGATGTCGAGCAGGGTGCCGGCCATGCGCAGCGGCGTGCCGTGCTCGTCGCGGTAGAGGCGGGCGCGGCTTTCGATATAACGCGAGGTGCCGTTTTCGAGCTGCACCCGATAGGTGATCTGGTAGTTGCCGGCCGGCCCCTCGCGCAGGCTGCGATAGGCCTGGCGCATGGCATCGCGCTCTTCTTCCGGCACGCCTTCGAAGAACGAGTCGAACGATTCGTGGAAGGGGATCGGGTCCAGCCCGTGCAATTGCGCGGCCCGCGCCGAGCCATAGAGCATGCCGCTGGGGATGTGCCAGTCCCAGGTGCCCAGTTGCGCCGAATCCAGGGCCAGGTCCAGGCGTTCCTGGCTGTCCTTGAGCGCCTGCTCGGCGCGCTTGCGTTCGGAGGTGTCGACAAAGGTGCTGAGCAGGAAGGTCACCCCCTCCAGTTCGATGCCCTGGGTGCACAAGATGCCATCATGCAGCTTGCCGTTGCTGGCGCGAAACTGCACTTCCATGGTCAGCGGGCCGCCGTTGGCGCGGGTTGCCTGGAGTATCTGCTGGCGTTGTTCGGGGTGCTCCCACAGCCCCAGCTCCAGGCTGGTCTTGCCGATCACGTAGCTGCCAGGCCAGCCGAACATGTCTTCGAAGTGCTGGTTGACCTCGAAGATCATGCCGTCGTGGCGGCGGGTCAGCAAAATGGCATTGGGGCTTAAGTGAAACAGCGTGGCAAAGCGCTTTTCCGAGTTGATCAGCGCGGTTTCCCGCTCGCGCTGGCGGGTGATTTCGCGGATCACCCCGATCATCTGGCGCCGGCCGTGGCGGTCGTGGGTCAGGCTGCCGTTGATTTCCAGCCAGTGCAGGCTGCCGTCCGGCCAGCGGATGCGGTGGCGCATGGCCTTTTCCACCGGTTCGCCATTGACCACCGCCTGGAACAGCTGGCGGGTGCGGGCGCGGTCTTCTTCGGGCAGCAGGTCAAGGTAGTCGATGTCGTTGGGCAGCGGGCGCTGCGGGTCGAAGCCGAACAGCGCCTGGGTGCCCCGCGACCAGCTGATCCGGCCGGTCTCGATATCCCACAGCCAGGCCCCCAGGCGCGCGCCGTTGAGCGCCGCCAGCAGCTGCGGGGCGTTCTGCCAGGCTTGCTCGGACTCCTGGGGGTCGGCCGCCGGGATACGCGGCAGGCGCGGAAAGCGGTTTGCTGATTTGGGCATTGGTACCAGACCTTTGGCGTTTGACGCGTCCTTGAGTTGGTGCCGTGCTGACGACCGGTCAGGCGGACCCTGCATGGCTGTCGAGCAGGGCCATGAAGGCCCTGGCCGCATTCGATAGCGTTCGCTCCGTGTGCAGAATGTAGCCTAGCTGGCGCGACAGCTGTATGCCGGGCAAAGCGATGGGTGCAACCTGATCGTCGAGCATGGTGCGCGGCAGCACGCTCCAGGCCAGGCCGATGGACACCATCATCTTGATGGTTTCCAGGTAGTTGGTGCTCATGGCGATATTGGGCGTCAGGCCCTGGCTTTCGAACAGGCGCTGGACGATGTGGTGGGTAAAGGTGTTGCCGCCGGGAAACACCGCCGGGTGGCGCGCCACGTCGGCCAGGCTGACCTGCTGGTTGCTGGCCAGCGGGTGTTCGGGGGCGGCGACGAAATCCAGGGCGTCGTCCCACACCGGCACGGCCTTGACCAGGTGATGGGGTTCGGGCGCGAGGGTGATGACGGCAATTTCAGCGCGGCCATGGAGGATTTCGTCGTAGGCCGCCTCCGAGTCGAGGAACTGAATATCCAGCGCCACCGACGGGTACTGCCGGGTAAAGGCGCGCAACAGCGGGGGCAACCGGTGCAGGCCGATGTGATGGCTGGTGGCCAGGGTCAGGCGGCCTGCCACTTCCCCGGTCAGATTGGTCAGGGCCCGGCGGGTGTCATCGAGCACGTTGAGGATCTGGTAGGCGCGCGGCAACAGGGCGCGGCCCGCTTCGGTCAGGGTCACTTCACGGCCCAGGCGATCGAACAGGCGCACCCCCAGTTGCTGCTCCAGCCCGGCAATGCGCTTGCTGATGGCGGGCTGGGTCAGGAACAGGCGCTCGGCGGCGCCGGAGAAGCTGCCGGTTTCGGCGATGGCGATGAAGGCGCTGAGGTTGGCCAGGTCCATGGGTAGAATTCCTGTTGGTTATCCAAAGCATAAAAATTATGAATTTGAGTTATTCAATCTATCGCCATAGCATCGTCCGTACAAGCCAAGGGGTCTTTGGCATAGAAAGACGCTGATGAGGAACAGTCTGATGGCTGGCAAAACGCTCTACGACAAACTCTGGGAAGCTCATGAGGTCAAGCGCCGTGATGACGGCTCGTCCTTGATCTACATCGACCGCCATATCATCCATGAAGTGACGTCGCCGCAGGCCTTCGAAGGCCTGCGCCTGGCCAAACGCCAGCCATGGCGCATCGACGCCAACATCGCCACGCCCGACCACAACGTGCCGACCACGCCAGAGCGCAAGGGCGGCATCGAGGCCATCGCTGACCAGGTGTCGCGCCTGCAGGTGCAGACCCTCGATGAAAACTGTGACGAATACGGCATCGTCGAATTCAAGATGAACGACGTGCGCCAGGGCATCGTCCACGTCATCAGCCCCGAGCAGGGCGCTACCTTGCCGGGCATGACCGTGGTCTGCGGCGACTCGCACACCTCCACCCACGGCGCGTTCGGCGCCTTGGCCCACGGCATCGGCACCTCCGAGGTCGAGCACGTGCTCGCCACCCAGTGCCTGGTCGCCAAGAAGATGAAGAACATGCTGGTGCGGGTCGAAGGCCAGTTGCCGGCCGGTGTCACCGCCAAGGACATCGTGCTTGCCGTGATCGGCAAGATCGGTACCGCCGGTGGCAATGGCCACGCCATGGAATTCGCCGGCAGCGCCATCCGCGACTTGTCGATGGAAGGCCGCATGACCATCTGCAACATGTCGATCGAGGCCGGTGCCCGTGTGGGCCTGGTGGCAGTCGACGACACCACCATCGCCTATGTCGAAGGCCGCCCGTATTCGCCCAAGGGCGAGCAGTGGACGCTGGCCGCCCAAGCCTGGAAAGGCCTGGTGTCGGACGCCGATGCCGTGTTCGATACCGTGGTCGAGCTGGATGCCGCGCAGATCAAGCCGCAGGTCAGCTGGGGCACTTCGCCCGAGATGGTGCTGGCGGTCGACCAGCGCGTGCCGGACCCGGCTGCCGAGCCAGACTTGATCAAGCGTGGCTCGATCGAGCGCGCCCTCAAGTACATGGGCTTGGCCGCCAACCAGGCGATCACCGATATCAAGCTCGACCGTGTGTTCATCGGCTCGTGCACCAACTCGCGCATCGAAGACCTGCGCGCTGCCGCCGAAATCGCCAAGGGCCGCAAGGTCGCGGCCAACGTCAAGCAGGCGTTGGTGGTGCCGGGCTCGGGTCTGGTCAAGGCCCAGGCAGAGCGCGAAGGTTTGGACAAGATCTTCCTTGAAGCCGGCTTCGAATGGCGTGAGCCAGGCTGCTCGATGTGCCTGGCCATGAACCCGGACCGCCTGGAGAGCGGCGAGCACTGCGCGTCCACCTCCAACCGCAACTTCGAAGGCCGTCAGGGCGCCGGTGGCCGTACTCACCTGGTCAGCCCGGCGATGGCCGCCGCCGCCGCGGTGACCGGCCACTTCATCGATGTCCGCGAGTTGATCCAAGGGAGCGCAGCATGAAAGCCTTTACCCAGCACACTGGCCTCGTCGCGCCGTTGGACCGTGCCAACGTCGACACCGACCAGATCATCCCCAAGCAGTTTCTCAAGTCGATCAAGCGCACCGGTTTCGGCCCCAACCTGTTCGACGAGTGGCGTTACCTGGATGTGGGCCAGCCCTACCAGGACAACAGCAAGCGCCCGTTGAACCAGGAGTTCGTGCTCAACCATGCACGCTACCAGGGTGCCAGCGTGTTGCTGGCGCGGGAGAACTTCGGCTGCGGTTCGAGCCGCGAGCACGCGCCGTGGGCGCTGGACGAATACGGCTTCCGTAGCGTGATCGCGCCAAGCTTCGCCGACATCTTCTTCAACAACAGCTTCAAGAACGGCCTGTTGCCGATCATCCTCAGCGACGAGGAAGTCGATGAGCTGTTCAAGCAGGTCGAAGCCAACCCGGGCTACCAGTTGACCATTGACCTGCAGGCCCAGGCGGTGACCCGCCCGGACGGCAAGGTGCTGCATTTCGAGATCGACGCCTTCCGCAAGCATTGCCTGCTCAACGGCTTGGACGACATCGGCCTGACCCTGCAGGACAGCGACGCGATCAAGGCCTTCGAAGGCAAGCACCGCGCCGGGCAGCCTTGGCTGTTTCGCGATGCCTGAATGATGTAGTTGGGCTTGCTGGCCTCATCGCCGGCAAGCCGGCTCCCACAGGTGCACCGCCATTGCGCGGCCACCGGGTGGGAGCCGGCTTGCCGGCGATAGCGGCCGTACCAGCACCCCAAAACCAGAAGGAACAGCCCATGACCAGCACTACCCATACCGATGTGGTCCAACGCCAGTTCGGCGAACAGGCCAATGCCTACCTCAGCAGCGCCGTGCATGCCCAGGGCAGCGAATTCGCCCTGCTCCAGGCGCAGTTGGCAGGGCAGGGCAGCGCGCGCGTGCTGGACCTGGGCTGCGGTGCCGGTCACGTCAGCTTCCACGTGGCACCGCTGGTCGCCGAAGTGGTTGCCTACGATTTGTCGCAAGCGATGCTCGAGGTGGTCGCCAGCGCCGCGGCCGAGCGTGGCCTGGGCAACGTCAAGACCGCCCACGGCGCCGCCGAGCGCCTGCCGTTCGGCGACGCCTCGTTCGACTTCGTGTTCAGCCGCTATTCGGCGCACCACTGGAGCGATGTGGGCCTGGCCCTGCGCGAAGTGCGCCGGGTGCTCAAGCCGGGTGGTGTGGCCGCGTTCATCGACGTGATGTCGCCGGGCAGCGCGCTGCTCGACACCTACCTGCAGTCGGTGGAAGTGCTGCGCGACACCAGCCATGTACGCGATTATTCTGCTGCCCAGTGGCAGCGCCTGGTGAGTGAAGCCGGCCTGCACGTGCGCAGCCATTCGCGCCAGCGCCTGCGCCTGGAGTGGGCGTCCTGGGTGGAGCGCATGCGCACGCCCGAGCCATTGCGCGTGGCGATTCGCCAGTTGCAGCAGGCCATGGGCCAGGAAGTGCGGGAGTATTACCAGATCGAAGCCGATGGCTCGTTCAGCACCGATGTCATCGTGTTGTGGGCCGAGCGCTGAGTTTTTTTACGGTGGGGCCGAGCCGGCCGCGCCGCTTGAATGAATAGAGGAAAGCATGAGCAAGCAGATTCTGATTCTCCCAGGTGATGGCATTGGCCCGGAAATCATGGCCGAAGCGGTCAAGGTGCTGGAGCTGGCCAACGACAAGTTCCAGCTCGGCTTCAGCCTCGCGCACGACGTGATTGGTGGCGCCGCCATCGACAAGCACGGCGTGCCCCTGGCCGACGAGACCCTGGAGCGTGCGCGCCAGGCCGATGCCGTGCTGCTGGGCGCGGTCGGTGGCCCGAAATGGGACAAGATCGAGCGTGACATCCGCCCCGAGCGCGGCCTGCTGAAGATCCGTTCGCAACTGGGCCTGTTCGCCAACCTGCGCCCGGCCATCCTCTACCCGCAACTGGCCGATGCTTCCTCGCTGAAGCCGGAAATCGTCTCGGGCCTGGATATCCTCATCGTCCGTGAACTGACCGGCGGCATCTACTTCGGTGCGCCGCGCGGCCAGCGCGAGCTGCAAGGTGGCGAGCGCCAGGCATACGACACCCTGCCTTACAGCGAAAGCGAAGTGCGCCGCATCGCCCGCGTCGGCTTCGACATGGCCCGCGTACGCGGCAAGAAGCTGTGCTCGGTAGACAAGGCCAACGTGCTCGCCTCCAGCCAGCTGTGGCGTGAAGTGGTCGAAACCGTGGCCAAGGACTACCCGGACGTCGAACTGAGCCACATGTACGTGGACAACGCTGCCATGCAGCTGGTGCGCGCACCCAAGCAGTTCGACGTGGTGGTGACCGACAACATGTTCGGTGACATCCTGTCGGATGAAGCTTCCATGCTCACCGGTTCCATCGGCATGCTGCCTTCGGCCTCGCTGGATGCCAACAACAAGGGCATGTACGAGCCGTGCCACGGTTCGGCGCCGGACATCGCCGGGCAGGGTATCGCCAACCCGCTGGCGACCATCCTGTCGGTGTCGATGATGCTGCGTTACAGCTTCAACCAGCACGCCGCCGCCGAAGCCATCGAGCAGGCGGTAAGCCTGGTGCTGGACCAGGGCCTGCGCACCGGTGACATCTGGTCGGCGGGCTGTAACAAAGTTGGCACGCAGGAAATGGGCGACGCAGTAGTCGCAGCGCTGCGGAATCTGTAATCTCTCTGGCCCGCCACCGTTTTTGGTCGGTGGCGGCCCACTTTTAGCAAAGGTGTAGTTGCGATGAAACGTGTAGGTCTGATCGGTTGGCGCGGTATGGTCGGTTCCGTGCTCATGCAGCGGATGCTGGAGGAGCAGGACTTCGACCTTATCGAGCCGGTGTTCTTCACCACCTCCAATGTCGGTGGCCAGGGCCCGAACGTGGGCAAGGATATTGCGCCGCTCAAGGACGCTTATTCGATTGAAGAGCTCAAGACCCTCGACGTGATCCTGACCTGCCAGGGCGGCGACTACACCAACGAGGTCTTCCCCAAGCTGCGTGAAGCTGGCTGGCAGGGTTACTGGATCGACGCCGCCTCGTCGCTGCGCATGCAGGACGACGCGGTGATCGTGCTCGACCCGGTCAACCGCAAGGTGATCGACCAGCAGCTCGATGCCGGTACCAAGAACTACATCGGCGGCAACTGCACCGTCAGCCTGATGCTGATGGGCCTGGGCGGCCTGTTCGAAGCGGGCCTGGTCGAGTGGATGAGCGCCATGACCTACCAGGCGGCGTCCGGTGCCGGCGCGCAGAACATGCGCGAGCTGATCAAGCAGATGGGCGGCATCCACGCGGCAGTCGCCGATGACCTGGCCAACCCGGCCAGCGCCATCCTCGACATCGACCGCAAGGTCGCCGAAGCCATGCGTGGCGATGCGTTCCCGACCGAGAACTTCGGCGTGCCGTTGGCCGGCAGCCTGATCCCATGGATCGACAAGGAGCTGCCGAACGGGCAGAGCCGTGAAGAGTGGAAGGCCCAGGCCGAAACCAACAAGATCCTCGGCCGCTTCAAGAACCCGATCCCGGTCGATGGCATCTGCGTGCGCATCGGCGCCATGCGTTGCCACAGCCAGGCGCTGACCATCAAGCTCAACAAGGACGTGCCACTGGCCGACATCGAAGGCATGATCAGCCAGCACAACCCTTGGGTGAAACTGGTGCCGAACCAGCGCGAGATCAGCATGCAGGAACTGGCACCGACCAAGGTGACCGGTACTCTGAATGTGCCGGTTGGCCGCCTGCGCAAGCTGAACATGGGCTCCCAGTACCTGGGCGCGTTCACCGTTGGCGACCAGTTGCTGTGGGGCGCTGCCGAACCGCTGCGTCGCATGCTGCGGATTCTGCTGGAGCGTTGATCGCGTTGCGCTAGCCAAGAACCCGTGCTGGAGACAGCGCGGGTTTTTTTATGCGCTTGCGCTTGCCGTTGTTCGCGCACTGAGAACAACACAGCTGGGCCAGCACAGACAAAACTCTACAATCCAAGTAAAGTGCCGCCCCCCGCCGTTTCAGCAAAAGGATCCCCACCATGACCCAACCCTTGGACATCGCCGTCGTCGGCGCTACCGGTAGCGTCGGTGAAACCCTCGTTCAGATCCTCGAAGAACTGCAGTTCCCGGTCGCCACCCTGCATCTTCTGGCCAGCATGGAATCGGCGGGCAGCAGCGTCATGTTCGCCGGCAAGAAGATCAAGGTCCGCGAGGTGGACAGCTTCGACTTCAGCCAGGTCAAGCTGGCCTTCTTCGCCGCCAGCCCGGCCGTCAGCCGCAGCTTCGCCAGCAAGGCCGAACAGGCCGGCTGCACTATCATCGACCTCTCCGGCGGGCTGGACGATGCCCTCGCCGTGGTGCCCGAGGCCAATGCCGCGCGCATTGCCAACCTCCAGCTGCCGGCACGCCTGGCCAGCCCCAGCTCCGCCGCCGTTGCCCTGGCCGTCGCCCTGGCGCCGCTCAAAGGCCAGCTGGCCATCGAGCGCGTGCAGGTCATGGCTGCCCTGGCGGTGTCTGCCCAGGGGCGTGAAGCGGTCAACGAACTGGCCCGGCAGACCGCCGAGCTGCTCAATGCCCGCCCGCTGGAGCCGCGCTTCTTCGACCGTCAGGTGGCCTTCAACCTGCTGGCCCAGGTCGGCGCCGCCGATGCGCACGGCCATACGCCCCTGGAGCAGCGCCTGGTGAGCGAGCTGCGGGTGCTGCTGGAGATGCCGGAACTGAAGATTTCCGTGACCTGCGTTCAAGTCCCGGTGTTTTTCGGCGATAGCTTCAGTGTGGCGGTACAAAGCCGGGCGCCGGTGGACCTGGCCGCCGTCAACGACGCCCTCGAGGCCGCCGACAGCGTCGAGCTGGTCGAGCGTGATGACTATCCGACACCGGTCGGTGACGCAGTGGGGCAAGACGTGGTCTATGTTGGTCGTGTGCGCCATGGAATTGACGAGCAGCAACAGCTCAACCTCTGGCTGACCACCGACAACCTGCGCAAGGGCGCCGCGCTGAATGCCGTGCAGGTGGCACAATTGTTGATTAAACAGATAGCGTAAAAGATACTGGCGAGCACTTTTGTCCCGCTCTGCCTGCAGGTTTCCGGGACGATTCATACAAGGGAAGAGGTCATGCTTCGAATTCGCAAACTGGTTCTGGCCGTGGCGGCAGCGTCGGCGCTGTCGTCTGGCATGGCGAATGCCCTGGGGTTGGGTGAGCTGACGCTCAAGTCGGCGCAGAACCAGCCGCTGGACGCCGAGATCGAATTGCTCGATGTGCGCGACCTGACCGCTGCCGAAGTGGCGCCGAGCCTGGCGCCGCCGGAAGAGTTCAGCAAGGCCGGGGTGGCGTATCCAACCTACCTCGAAGACCTGACCTTCACCCCGGTGATCAACCCCAACGGCAAGAGCGTGCTGCGCGTCACCTCCAGCCAGCCGCTGCCAGGCACGGTGGTCAAGTTCCTGGTCCAGGTGATGTGGCCCCAGGGCCGCCTGCTGCGCGACTACAGCGTCTTGCTCGACCAGGCCAAGGCCCAGGGCCAGCAGCCGGCGGCAGGCAATGTCACCCCGGCCGTCACCGGCAGCTACACCACCAAGCGCCGCGATACCTTGTGGCAGATTGCCGCGCGCAATACTCAGGGTGGCGGCTCGGTGCAGCAGACCATGATCGCCATCCAGGCGCTCAACCCGGATGCCTTCATCGGCAACAACATCAACCAGCTGAAGGTCGGCCAAGTGTTGCGCCTGCCCGACCAGCAGCAGATCCAGAGCATCCCCCAGGGCGAGGCCAACCGCGAAGTGGCCGAACAGTACGCGGCCTGGCGTGAAGGCCGGCGCCTGGGCCCGCGTGCCCGCCAGCTCGATGCTACCCGCCGCGGCGCCGCCGATGCGGCGCCCGAGCGTATCGCCCAGGGCGACAACCTGCGCCTGGTCAGCCCGGGCAACCAGGCAGGCGCTGGCGGCGCCAAGGCGATCAACGACAAATTGGCCGTGGCCCAGGAAAGCCTGGACACCAGCCGTCGCGACAATGAAGAACTCAAGAGCCGGATGACCGACCTGCAGAGCCAGCTGGACAAGCTGCAGAAGTTGATCCAGCTGAAGAACGACCAGCTGGCCCGCCTGGAAGCGCAAGGCGCGGCCGGTGAGGCGCCGACCGCAGCCTTGCCGGGCGAAGCGGCCCCGGCACAACCGGCAGACAATACCCCGGCGCAACCGGCCGAGCCGGTCATTGCCCCGCCACCTGCCGCCGCCGATACCGCACCTGCAGCAGCCCCGGCCAGCGAACCTGCACCTGTGGCGCAGAAACCCAGCGCACTGGACGAGATGCTGGGCAACCCGGTCGTGCTCGGCCTGATCGCGGGCTCCGCCTTCCTGGTGCTGTTGCTGCTGTTGCTGTTGCTGGCCCGCAAGCGCAAGGCCCAGCAGGAAGCTGAAAAGCACCTGCGCATGGCGCGCGCACTGGCCGAGGAGGGCGAGCGCAACCCTGACCTCGACCTGCCGCCGAGCAGCTTCGACGAGCTGGACGTTGCCGCGCCGAGCGTCACCTTGTCGCCGGCCGTGGTTGCCGCTTCGGCCGCAGCGGCGGTTGCTGCCGAACAACCTGTTGCCCCGGCTGCTGTGGCTCCGGAGCAGGATGCCAACGCCGAACTGCTGGCCGAAGTGGAGCAGAGCCTGGCGCGCGGGCGTCTCAATCACGCCGCCGACCTGCTGGAAACGGCGATCGCCGCGCAGCCCGAGCGAGATGACCTGCGCCTGAAGCTGATGGAAGTCTATGCCCGTCAGGGCGATCAAAGCGCCTTCGTCGAGCAGGAACGCAAACTGCCCGCCAGCGAAGAGAACGTTGCGCAAGTCAGCACGCTCAAGGAACGCTTCCCGGCCATGCTCGGCCTCGCTGCCGCTGGCCTGGGGGCTGCCGCGCTGGCGGCGGAAATGGACCACCAGTACGTCCAGGAACTGCTGCAGGACGAACCTGAGGCGCCGGCTGAAGCCGAGCTGCCAGCGGTCACCGAGGCTGAACCGGCCCCGCTCGATACCCCTGCGCCTGAACTCGACCAGCACGCGCCAGAGCCTGAACTTGAAGCGCCTGAGCTCGAACCCGAGCCTGAGCCTGAGCCGGGCCTCGATGCGGCCGCTGAAGCCTTCGTCGAGACCTCGGTGCTGGATGACCACGACCTGGACAGCGCCTTCGACCTGAGCCTGGGCGATGAGCTGCCGGAAGCCGACCCGCTCGAGGTGCCGGTGCGGGATGAGGCACCTGTGCCGGAGCCTGAGCCTGAAATCGACGCCACGCCGCAGACCGACGCTGACGAAGATTTCGAAGCCCTGCTCGCCCAGGCCCAGGCCGAGCCGCAAAGCATCGATGACCTGGCCGATTTCGACCTGGACGTCGGTGAGCCCGTCAGCCCGGTCGAAGCGCCCGAAGAGCCTGTGGACGTCGCCGCCGAGCTGGCCGCTTTCGACGCAATCCCGGAATTCGACCCGATTTCCGAACTGGAGCTGCCGGAAGACTTCGACCTGTCGTTGTCGCTGGACGACGAGTCGCCGGCGGCCAAGAGCTTTGCCTCCGAGCTCGATGACGTCAACGCCGAGCTGGACAAGCTCTCGCAGAGCCTCGAGTCGCCGTCGCTGGAGCCGCACTTCACCGCCGCCGATGCCGCTCAGGAGCCGGAGCCGCTGGACGACCTGGACTTCGACTTCTTCTCGGGCAGTGACGAAGTGGCGACCAAGCTCGACCTGGCGCGGGCGTACATCGACATGGGCGACCACCAGGGGGCGCGCGACATCCTCGATGAAGTGGTCAAGGATGGCGATGACACCCAGCGCCTGGAAGCCGAGGAGATGCTTTCGCGGTTGGTCTGAAAACGTCCTCCACCTCCGCGCAAAACCAACGGCAGCCCAACAAGGCTGCCGTTGTCGTTATAATCCCGCCATTCCGTATTGCCCCACAGGTTTCACGCGCTTGGACATCATCGACACCGCCCCCTCCGAATCCGCCGCCGCAGGCTTCACCCGCATCGCCCTGGGCGTGGAATACAAGGGCTCGCGCTACCGCGGCTGGCAGCGCCAGGCCAGCGGCGTGCCCAGCGTCCAGCAGGCCCTGGAGCAAGCGCTGTCGAAAGTGGCCGACGAGCCGATCAGCGTGGTGTGCGCCGGCCGTACCGATGCCGGCGTGCATGGCTGCGGCCAGATCGTGCACTTCGACACCCGCGCCGTGCGCGACGAGCGCGCCTGGACCCTGGGCACCAACTTCAACCTGCCCCACGACATCAGTGTGGTCTGGTCGCGGCCAATGCCGGCCGACTTCCACGCCCGTTTCAAGGCTTGCGCCCGGCGCTACCGCTACGTCATCTACAACGACCCGATCCGCCCGGCGCACCTGGCCGAAGAGGTGACCTGGAACCATCGCCCGCTGGATGTCGAGCGCATGGCCGAGGCCGCCCAGTATCTGCTCGGCACCCATGACTTCAGTGCCTTCCGCGCCAGCCAGTGCCAGGCCAAGTCGCCGATCAAGCATATCCATCACCTGCGCGTCACCCGTCATGGCCAGATGATCGTGCTGGACGTGCGCGCCACCGCATTCTTGCACCACATGGTGCGCAACATCGCCGGGGTGCTGATGACCATCGGTGCCGGCGAACGCCCGGCGAGCTGGGCCCGGGAAGTGCTGGAGGGGCGCAACCGCCGCGAGGGCGGGGTGACCGCCCACCCCTATGGCCTGTACCTGGTGCAGGTGGAGTACCCGGAAGAATTCCAGCTGCCGCAGCGTTACATCGGCCCACACTTTCTGACAGGTTACGAGGCGTTGGCCGACTGACGGGCGAAAAGGCATTTGCTACCATCGAGCCTTTCACTGTCCACTCAGGGTTTGCAGTCCATGAGCAACGTACGCAGCAAGATCTGCGGCATCACCCGCATCGAGGATGCGCTGGCAGCCGCCGAAGCCGGTGCCGATGCCATCGGCTTCGTCTTCTATGCCAAGAGCCCGCGTGCCGTGGACGTGCGCCAGGCACGGGCGATCATCGCCGAGCTGCCGCCGTTCGTGACCACCGTCGGGCTGTTCGTCAATGCCTCGCGCTGCGAGCTGAACGAGATTCTCGAAGTGGTGCCGCTGGACCTGCTACAGTTCCACGGCGACGAAACCCCGGCCGACTGCGAGGGCTACCATCGCCCCTGGATCAAGGCGCTGCGGGTACGCCCCGGTGACGATCTGGAAGCCGCCTGCCAGCACTATGCCGGGGCCCGTGGCATCCTGCTCGACACCTACGTGGCCGGCGTGCCGGGGGGCACCGGCGAGGCCTTCGACTGGTCGCTGGTGCCGGCGCGGTTGAGCAAGCCGATCATCCTTGCCGGTGGCTTGTCGGCCGATAACGTCGGCCAGGCGATCGCCCAGGTAAGGCCCTATGCGGTGGATGTCAGTGGCGGCGTGGAGCAGGCCAAGGGCATCAAGGATGCCGCCCGGATCGAGGCATTCATGCGCGCGGTGAAACAGGCGTGACAGCAGATGTGACGGCTGGCTGCGCGCCATCGTCCATAGCTATCGCAGCCCTGCGGGGCGGCTGCCGGCGTGCCGGGCAGCCAGCGCACACATTGAAGACGGCGCGCTGCGCAGGCAGCCCCTGCGGCCGGGCCGTCATCGTTTCATAGAAGAATTTGAGCTCAAAGGGCAGGGCTTGGCCGGCCAGACCGGTCCCCGCCCGCCAATACTGGAGAAATAAAGCATGAGCAACTGGTTAGTCGACAAACTGATCCCTTCGATCATGCGTTCCGAGGTGAAGAAGAGCTCGGTGCCAGAAGGCTTGTGGCACAAGTGCCCATCCTGCGAGGCCGTGCTGTATCGTCCGGAGCTGGAAAAGACCCTGGATGTCTGCCCCAAGTGCAACCACCACATGCGCATCGGCGCACGTGCACGTATCGATATCTTCCTCGACCCGGAAGGCCGTGCCGAGCTGGGCGCTGAGCTGGAGCCGGTCGACCGCCTGAAGTTCCGCGACGGCAAGAAGTACAAGGACCGCCTGACCGCTGCGCAGAAGCAGACCGGCGAGAAGGACGCGCTGATCTCCATGAGCGGCACCCTGATGGGCATGCCGATCGTGGTCAGCGCCTTCGAATTCTCGTTCATGGGCGGTTCGATGGGCGCCATCGTCGGCGAGCGTTTCGTGCGCGCCGCCAACTACGCCCTGGTAAACCGCTGCCCGATGGTCTGCTTCTCGGCCTCCGGTGGCGCGCGCATGCAGGAAGCGCTGATCTCGCTGATGCAGATGGCCAAGACCTCGGCCGTGCTGGCACGCCTGCGTGAAGAAGGCATCCCGTTCATCTCCGTGCTGACCGACCCGGTCTACGGTGGTGTTTCTGCCAGCCTGGCGATGCTTGGCGACGTCATCGTCGGTGAGCCGAAGGCGCTGATCGGCTTCGCCGGCCCGCGCGTGATCGAGCAGACCGTGCGCGAAAAACTGCCAGAAGGCTTCCAGCGCAGTGAGTTCCTGCTGGAGCACGGCGCCATCGACCTGATCATCTCGCGCGGCGAACTGCGCCCGCGCCTGGCCCGCCTGCTGGCACAGATGACCGGTCAGGAAACGCCAGAGCAGGCGCGTGAGGCGGCTGCGGTCGCGTGATGACGGAGCGTAGCCTGGGCGAGTGGCTCGCCTACCTCGAACAATTGCATCCGTCGGCCATCGACATGGGCCTGGAGCGTTCGCAGAAGGTGCTTGCCCGGCTGGCGCTGGGCAAGTTGGCGCCACGTGTGGTTACCGTCACCGGCACCAACGGCAAAGGCTCGACCTGTGCGTTCGTGGCGTCGATGCTGCGGGCCCAGGGCCTCAAGGTGGGCGTGTACAGCTCGCCTCACCTGCTGCGTTACAACGAGCGGGTGCTGATCGACGGCCAGGAAGCCAGCGATGAGCGCCTGTGCCAAGCCTTTGCTGCCGTCGAGGCGGCGCGGGGCGAGATTTCCCTGACCTATTTCGAGATGGGCACGTTGGCGGCGTTCTGGTTGTTCCACCAGTCCCAGCTGGATGCCGTGGTGCTTGAAGTGGGCCTTGGCGGCCGGCTTGATACCGTCAATGTGGTCGATGCCGACATGGCCCTGGTGACCAGCATCGGCGTCGACCATGTCGATTATCTGGGCGATACCCGCGAGTTGGTGGCTTTCGAGAAGGCCGGCATCTTCCGCCCGGGCAAGCCTGCGCTGTGCGGCGACCTCGATCCGCCCCAGCCGCTGCTGGACAAGGCGGCCGAACTGGCTGCGCCGTTGTTCCTGCGCGGGCGTGATTTCGACCTGGAAAGCGCAGAGGGTGTCTGGCATTGGCGTGGGGTCACCCAGGACGGTACCGCGGTGCAGTTGCGTGACCTGCCACTGCTCGACCTGCCGATGGAAAACGCCACCCTGGCGCTGCAGGCCTACCTGCTGATGGGGCTGCCATGGGATGCTGCGCAGTTGCGCCAGGCGTTGCTTGCCACCCGCATCACCGGGCGCCTGGACCGGCGCGTGGTGTACTGGCAGGGCAAGCAGGTGGAGCTGCTGCTGGATGTCGGGCACAACCCCCATGCCGCGCAATACCTGGCGCGGCGGTTGGCGGCGCGCCCACTGCAAGGCCGCCGCCTGGCGGTGTTCGGCCTGCTCGCCGACAAGGACCTGGAGGGCGTCATCGCGCCGCTGCAGGCGCTGGTCGACGATTGGGCGGTGGCGCCGCTGGACACGCCGCGCAGCCGTCCGGCCCCTGAGCTTGCCAGTGCCTTGACGAACTGTGGTGCCTCGGTGAAGTCTTATGCCAGCGTCGACGCCGCCCTCGAAGGGCAATGCGCGCAGGCGACGGCGGATGACCAGATCCTGCTGTTCGGTTCGTTTTTCTGTGTCGCCCAGGCCCTGGAGTGGCTGGAGCGGCAGGCCCTGGAGGGGTGAGTAGATGGCAGTGCTGGATAAAGGGATGAAACAGCGCATGGTGGGTGCGTTGGTGCTGGTGGCGCTGGCGGTGATCTTCCTGCCGATGCTGTTCACCCGCGAGGACGAGATGCGCCAGGTGCGCGTCGAGGCCCCGCAGGCGCCGGCGATGCCGAGCCTGCCTGAGGTCAAGGTAGACCCGGTTGCCGTGCCCGAGCCGCAGCCACTGCCGGAGGAGCCGCAACAGCCGCCGGTGGTGGTCAACGAATCGAGCGCACCGGTGGCCACGCCGAGCCAGCCGATCACCCCGTCGCCACAGACCCAGGCACAGGCACAGGTCCAGCCCAAGCCGCAGACGCCGGTGCCGACCCCTGCGCCGGCGGCCAAGGCCGAAACGCGGCCGGCTGCAACGCCTGCACCAGCGGCTACCGCCAGTGCGCCGTCGAAGATCGATGCCAACGGCTTGCCGGTGAGCTGGTCGATCCAGCTGGCCAGCCTGTCCAACCGGGCGGGTGCCGAAAGCTTGCAGAAGACCCTGCGCAGCCAGGGCTACAACGCCTATATCCGTTCGGCAGGTGGCCTGAATCGGGTGTATGTCGGCCCGTTGATCGAGCGTAGCGAGGCTGAAAGGCTTCGCGATGTGATCAATCGGCAGCAGAACCTCAAGGGTATCGTGGTGCGCTTCCAGCCGGAACGCGGCTGAGGCCCCAGGCAAATCTTCACGGCGTCGCTCCCGCTGGGTTTTCTTGACTTCAAAGTCCACGAAAAGCCCGTGGGAGCGGGCTCGCGCCGCCAGCGGGCGCTGTCAAACGAGCTGACATTCTGCTTACCCCCAGCCCGCCGCTCTGGTAAAATGCGCCGCCTCAAACGTCTGCAGGCAGCACCGTGGCATTTACCTGGGTTGATTGGGCGATCATCGCGATCATCGCCGTTTCCACACTGATCAGTCTAAAACGCGGCTTCGTCAAGGAAGCCCTGTCCCTGCTCATCTGGATCATTGCCGGTGCAGTCGCCTGGATGTTCGGCGGGTCGCTCTCGGTGTACCTTGAAAGCTATATCCAGACCCCGTCGATGCGCATCATCGCCGGCTGCGCCATTCTGTTCGTCGCCACCTTGCTGGTGGGGGCCATGGTCAATTTCCTGGTCGGAGAACTGATCCGCGTGACCGGGCTGTCCGGCACCGATCGTTTCCTCGGCATGGCCTTCGGCGCCGCACGCGGTGCCTTGCTGGTAGTGGTGGCCATCGGCCTGCTCAGCCTGGGGCCGGTGCAACAAGATACCTGGTGGCAGGAATCGCGCCTGATACCACAATTTCTATTGGTCGCTGACTGGTCGAAGAACCTGATCCTGGGTTTCACCAGCCAGTGGATGTCCAGTGGGGTGATCAGCACTCCGGCTGATCTTCCGTTCAAGGAACAGCTGCTCGGGCCTGCAAGGCCTTGAGTACCTTTCGTTCAAGTTTCATCAATGTAGGGGTTGCGTCGCATGTGTGGCATCGTCGGTATCGTCGGTAAGTCGAACGTCAATCAGGCGCTGTATGACGCGCTTACGGTCCTCCAGCACCGCGGCCAGGACGCTGCCGGTATCGTGACCAGCCACGACGGCCGGTTGTTCCTGCGCAAGGATAATGGCCTGGTGCGCGACGTCTTCCAGCAGCGCCACATGCAGCGCCTGGTGGGCCACATGGGTATCGGCCACGTGCGCTACCCGACCGCGGGCAGCTCGACTTCGGCTGAAGCCCAGCCGTTCTACGTCAACTCGCCATACGGCATCACCCTGGCGCACAACGGCAACCTGACCAACGTCGAGCAGCTGGCCAAGGAGATCTACGAGTCTGACCTGCGCCACGTCAACACCAACTCCGACTCCGAAGTGCTGCTGAACGTGTTCGCCCATGAGCTGGCGGTGCGTGGCAAGCTGCAGCCGACCGAAGACGACGTGTTCGCTGCGGTTTCCCACGTGCACAGCCGCTGTGTCGGCGGCTACGCGGTGGTGGCGATGGTCACCGGCTACGGCATCGTCGGCTTCCGTGACCCTAACGGCATCCGCCCGGTGGTGTTCGGCCAGCGCCACACCGACGAAGGCGTGGAATACATGATCGCCTCGGAAAGCGTGGCCCTGGACGTGCTCGGTTTCACCCTGATTCGCGACCTGGCGCCGGGCGAAGCGGTGTACATCACCGAAGAAGGCCAGCTGTACACCAAGCAGTGCGCGCAAGACCCGAAACTGCAGCCCTGCATCTTCGAGCACGTCTACCTGGCCCGCCCTGACTCGATCATCGACGGTATCTCGGTGTACAAGGCGCGTCTGCGCATGGGTGAAAAACTTGCCGACAAGATCATGCGCGAGCGCCCGGAGCACGACATCGACGTGGTCATCCCGATCCCGGACACCAGCCGCACCGCCGCGCTGGAGCTGGCCAACCGGCTGGGCGTCAAGTTCCGCGAAGGCTTCGTCAAGAACCGCTACATCGGCCGTACCTTCATCATGCCCGGCCAGGCCGCGCGCAAGAAATCGGTGCGCCAGAAGCTCAATGCCATCGAGCTGGAGTTCCGCGGCAAGAACGTGATGCTGGTCGACGACTCGATCGTGCGCGGCACCACCTGCAAGCAGATCATCCAGATGGCCCGTGAAGCCGGTGCCAAGAACGTCTACTTCTGCTCCGCGGCACCCGCGGTGCGCTACCCCAACGTCTACGGCATCGACATGCCGAGCGCTCACGAACTGATCGCCCACAACCGCACCACCGAACAGGTGGCCGAGTTGATCGGCGCCGACTGGCTGGTCTACCAGGACCTGCCTGACCTGATCGATTCGGTCGGTGGCGGCAAGATCAAGATCGAGCATTTCGATTGCGCGGTGTTCAACGGTGAATACGTCACCGGCGACATCGACGAAGCCTACCTCGATCGCATCGAGCAGGCCCGTAACGACCTGGCCAAGGTGAAGAACCAGGCCGTCAGCGCGATCATCGACCTCTACAACAACTGATCAGGGAGCAGCGGCATGACGGATCAATGGGATGCCGGGCGACTGGACAGTGACCTCGAAGGTGTCGGTTTCGACACCCTCGCGGTGCGCGCCGGTCAGAGCCGTTCACCGGAAGCAGAGCACAGCGAAGCGCTGTTCCTGACCTCCAGCTATGTGTTCCGCACGGCCGCCGATGCGGCTGCGCGCTTTGCCGGCGAAACGCCGGGCAATGTCTACTCGCGTTACACCAACCCCTCGGTGCGGGTGTTCGAAGAGCGCCTGGCCGCCATGGAAGGTGCCGAGCAGGCCGTGGCGACCTCCACCGGCATGGCAGCGTTGCTGGCCGTGGTGATGTCGCTGTGCAGCGCTGGCGACCATGTGCTGGTGTCGCAGAGCGTGTTCGGCTCGACCATCAGCCTGTTCGAAAAGTACTTCAAGCGCTTTGGCGTGCAGGTGGACTACGTGCCGCTGGTCGACCTCAACGGTTGGGAAAAGGCCATCAAGGCCAACACCAAGCTGCTGGTCGTCGAATCGCCGTCCAACCCACTTGCCGAGCTGGTCGATATCGCCGCGCTCAGCGAAATCGCCCACGCCCGCGGCGCCATGCTGGTGGTCGACAACTGCTTCAGCACCCCGGCCTTGCAGCAGCCGCTCAAGCTGGGTGCCGACATCGTGTTCCACTCGGCCACCAAGTTCATCGACGGCCAAGGCCGTTGCATGGGTGGTGTAGTCGCAGGGCGCGCCGAGCAGATGAAAGAAGTGGTGGGCTTCCTGCGTACCGCAGGCCCTACGCTCAGCCCGTTCAATGCCTGGATCTTCACCAAGGGCCTCGAAACCCTGAAGCTGCGCATGCGTGCCCACTGCGAGAGCGCCCAGTTGCTGGCTCAATGGCTGGAGCAGCAGGAAGGCGTGGAGAAGGTGCATTACGCCGGCCTGCCGAGCCACCCGCAGCACGAACTGGCCAAGCGCCAGATGAGCGGTTTCGGTGCGGTGGTCAGCTTCGAGGTCAAGGGTGGCAAAGAGGGCGCCTGGCGCTTCATCGATGCCACGCGGGTCATCTCCATCACCACCAACCTGGGCGACAGCAAAACCACCATCGCTCACCCGGCCACCACCTCCCACGGCCGCCTGACGCCGCAGGAGCGTGAGGCTGCGGGGATTCGAGACAGCTTGATCCGGGTTGCCGTGGGCCTTGAAGACGTGGCCGACCTGCAGGCGGACCTCGCCCGTGGGCTGGCGGTGCTGTGATGGAAATCAGGGGCGGTGTGCCGGGCCATAATGGCCGGGTTGCCCTGGTCACCGGTGCCGCGCGCGGCATCGGCCTGGGCATCGCCGCCTGGCTGATCTGCGAAGGCTGGCAGGTGGTGCTCAGCGACCTTGACCGCCCGCGCGGCGCCAAGGTGGCCAAGGCCCTGGGCGACAATGCCTGGTTCATCACCATGGACGTGGCCGACGAGGCCCAGGTCAGCGCCGGTGTTTCGCAAGTGCTCGGGCAGTTCGGGCGGCTGGACGCGCTGGTGTGCAACGCAGCCATCGCCAACCCGCACAACCAGACCCTGGAAAGCCTGAGCCTGGCGCAATGGAACCGGGTGCTGGCGGTCAACCTCAATGGCCCGATGCTGCTGGCCAAGCATTGCGCGCCGTACCTGCGGGCGCACAATGGCGCGATCGTCAACCTGACCTCGACCCGCGCCCGGCAGTCCGAGCCGGACACCGAGGCCTACGCGGCGAGCAAGGGTGGCCTGGTGGCCTTGACCCATGCCCTGGCCATGAGCCTGGGCCCGGAGATTCGTGTGAATGCGGTGAGCCCGGGTTGGATCGATGCGCGTGATCCGTCCCAGCGCCGCGCCGCGCCGAGCCGCTGAGCGAAGCCGACCATGCCCAGCATCCGACGGGCAGGGTAGGGACCGTGGAAGATGTGGCGGCCATGGTCGCCTGGTTGCTGTCGCGCCAGGCGGCGTTCGTCACTGGCCAGGAGTTCGTGGTCGATGGCGGCATGACCCGCAAGATGATCTACACCTGAGTTGCCAGCTGTGAGCAAAGGGACCGCGAGGTCCCTTTTCTTTTTTCAGTCTTTTTGAAAAAAATTCAACGGGGCTATTGACTTAGCATCGGTACCTGCGTAAATTTCGCGGCCTCAGCGAAGCAAACGCAACAAGCAACATCGCGAGGGTGATTAGCTCAGCCGGGAGAGCATCTGCCTTACAAGCAGAGGGTCGGCGGTTCGATCCCGTCATCACCCACCACTTCCTGAGGTTGTTCCTGACGCAGGCGGTTTCGCAAGAAGCCAAGTGCCAGAGAGGAACAGGACGCAAGTCCACACTGCGCAGCGGTAGTTCAGTCGGTTAGAATACCGGCCTGTCACGCCGGGGGTCGCGGGTTCGAGTCCCGTCCGCTGCGCCATTTTTAGTAACAGATGGGTGCCTGGCACCGGTCTGAAGCCAAGGGCAAACATGCCCGAGGCTGATCCCAGTTTCAATCGGGCGCAAGCCTGAACGATACGCAGCGGTAGTTCAGTCGGTTAGAATACCGGCCTGTCACGCCGGGGGTCGCGGGTTCGAGTCCCGTCCGCTGCGCCATCTTCGCTTCGAGGCCCCATGAACGCCTTGAAGCACACACAAAAGAAGCGAACCTGTTTCGCTTTTTTTGTGCCTGCCCCGAGGCCATCGAGTCGCAAGGGCAGCCCCAGGTTTCAACCGGGCGCAAGCCTGGATGATACGCAGCGGTAGTTCAGTCGGTTAGAATACCGGCCTGTCACGCCGGGGGTCGCGGGTTCGAGTCCCGTCCGCTGCGCCATCTTCGCCTCGAGGCCCCTTGAACGCCTCGAAGCACAACGAGAAAGCGACCTTCGGGTCGCTTTTTTCGTTTCCGGGCCACCCAGGCCACTTTTACACGAAGCTGACAGACTCTTCACTGATGAACGGTTTCAGTGATCGGGTGCAGTGATGCACAATAGGCACCTCTCGACATACCCGGAATTGGCAATGACCAGATCATCCGTCTTTGGTGCGCTCGGGCTGGCCCTGGTGCTGGCGGGCGTGACCGGTTGCTCCTCGAAAAAAGCGGCGATCTACGAGCACGAGAACTTCGATGACTCGGGCACCTACTCGCGCAGTTTCCCCGTCACCGAGGCAGGCTCCTGCGAGGCCGCGCGCCGCGCGCTGTTGAGCCAGGGCTACATCATCACCAGCAGTGGCGCCAACCAGATTGCCGGTAACAAGAGTTTCCAGCAGAACAACGAGAACCACCTGCAGATCAGCTTCAGCGTGACCTGCGCACCCGACAGCAGCGACGAGCAGCGCTCGACGGTGTTCGCCAATGCCCTGCAGGATCGCTATGCGCTCAAGAAGTCGAATACCTCGGCCAGCTTGGGCGTGGGCATTCTGGGGTCGGTGTCGATGCCGATCGGTTCCAGCGACGACTCCATGGTCAAGGTCGCCAGCGAAACGGTGACCGCGCCGCAATTCTACGAGCGCTATTTTGCCCTGGTGGAAAGCTACCTGCCCAAGCCGAAGAAGGTCAGCAAAGCCAAGGTCGAGGCCCCTGCGCCGAAACCGGAAAAACCTGCGCCTGACCTGGGCTTGCCCGAGCAGGCCTCGATAGCGCCAGCTGCCCCCGCACCTGTCGCCCCCGCAGCGCCCGAGCCGGCCCCTGCGCCAGCCGCACCCGCGAGCGAGGCAGTGCCAGCACCGGCGGTGGATGACAGCCAGGGCTCGCAGCCAGTTGCGCCGCCGTCAGAGGCTGCGCCGATCCAGGTGCAGCAGGACGCACCGCCCGCCGAGGCCACGCCACCTTCGCCGTGAAGCGCGCAAACATCCGATGTTACAGATGAGCGGGGGATAACTTCCCTGCCACCTGCTACGTTTACCACTTGTGTGCTTGTCATCATGCCTTCATCCCGCTCGCCTAGCGTGGAGGCATGACAAACGTAGACAAAGCGTGAAGAGGACGCAGGCGATGGATGACTATCAGGAAGAGTTGCTCGAATACCAGGCCTATGAGCTGGACACCCCGGAGCCAGCCGACGACGCCACCGAGCTTTAGCCTACCCGCCGCTGGCTGCGGCGAAACTCCCCCGGCGTGACGCCCGTCCAGCGCTTGAATGCGCGCTGGAAGGCTTCTGCCGATGCAAACCCCAACAGATAAGCGATCTCGCCAAAGGCCAGTTCCGTATCGCGGATATAGGTCTCGGCCAGGTCGCGCCGTGTGTCGTTGAGCAGGTTGCGAAAGCGCGTGCCTTCTTCGGCCAGTTTGCGCCGCAAGGTCCAGGTGGGCAGTTGCAGGTGCAGTGCCACTTCTTCCAGGTCCGGTTCACGGCCGCCATTGAGCAGCGGGCCGAGCAGATGGGTGATGCGTTCGCCCAGGCTGCGCACCCGCGTGCGCTGGAGCATTTCTGCTTCGCACAGTTGCAGCAAGTGCTGCCAGGTGCTTGGGCAGTGTTGCGGGTTGGGCAGCTCCAGGGTGGCGCGGCTCAGGCGCAGCTGGTTGCCGCTGGCGCCAAATTGCACGGCATTGCTGCACAGCGGCTGATAATGGCTGGCGTAGTCCGGCGCTTCGAACTCCATTTCCAGCCGCTCGGCCTGCAGCGGGGCACCGGCCAGTGCGCCCAGTTGAGCCAGCCAGCCGGCCAGCAGCGAGTCGACCACGAAGCGGTTGTAGGTGTTGTAGGGGCTGATCGAATAGAAGCGCAGCCAGGCGCCTTGGGGGTCTTCCAGAAAGCTCGAATGGCCTCGGTAGTTGGCGGCGTACAGCGGCTCGAAACGCAGCAGGGTACGTGCAGCTTCTCCCAAGGTGGGCGCCTGGGCCGCGGTGACGCCCGCCAGGCCGGCTTGGGCCAGCCGGCTCAGGCGCCCCATGTGCAAACCCAGCGCGGGCTCCCCGCACAAGGCGATGGCAGCATGCCCCAGGTGCATATAGCGCGGGATCGACAGGCGTGCGCCGGCTTCGGCCAGGCGCGTCGGGTCAAGGCCGTAGCGGCGCAGCAAGGGGGTCGGGTCGTGGCCCAGGGCGCACAAGGCTTCGGCCAGGGGTTGGACGAACCCTACCGACAGCTCACCCAAGCGCACGCGGGGGCGAGGCATCGCCCTACAACCACAGGTTCAGCAGGCGCGCGCCATGGCTGGGCGGGCCCGCCAGCAGCTCGCCGGCCTGGTGGGCAAAGCCCTGGCCGTCGCTGCCCTGTTCCCAGAACTGCCCGCGCATGAATACGCTCATGCTGCTCACCTGGCTGCCGGCCGCTTGGGTCAGTTGCTGCCATGCGGCCTGTTCGCTGACTTCGCCGCGTTGCAGGGCCAGCTCGGCCGTGGCGTCCTGGTGGCGGTTGCCACGCCATGGCGCTTGCCAGCTGCCCTTGCCGCTGAGAAATACCGGGTTGGCCACCAGTTGCACCTGTAGCTGTTCAAGCTGCTGCTGGTTCTCCGGGTACCAGCTGTCACTGCCGATCAGCACGCCGAGGCGCCCGGCCGGTGTCTGCAGCACTTGCAGCGGGAAGTGCCGGCCGTGGTGGATGTAGCGCCGCACTTCGCTGTCGGGGTACTGCTGGCGCTGGGGCTGGCCCAGCAGCGAGCCATCGGCGGCGAACACCAGGCTGCTGTTGAACAGCGGGCCATTGCCGGCATGCAACACGCCCTGTTCGACATAGGGGGCCGGCAGCACGATCGAGCCGGCCACCAGGGTGACGCCGAACTCCCGAGCCAGGCCGCCGAACAGCTGCTGGTAGTCGCTGGCCATCTGCTTGGCCTTCATGCGCAAGTGCGCATCGGCGCGTCGGTCATCGCCGCTGGCCTGCATCATGGCCAGCCCGTAGCGCAGCGGGTTGCTGAGCTCCAGCCACTGCTCGGCTTCGCGGCTGTGGGTGACCTGGTACAGCTCCTTCTTTTCGCCACGGGCCCACAGCCAGGTGCCGATGTGTTCCGGCAGAACAACAACCGTGCGCGGGCCAACCAGGCCCTGGGCGCGTGCTTGTTCCAGGTAGGCAGAAAGCTTGCGGTGCAGACGTTGCAGGTTCTGGTAGTCGCTGGGGAACAGTAACGGCTCGACGCCGAGCAGGTTGCCATGATCGCCAGGCACGCCGTGGTTGAGCGCCAGTTCGATGCGCAAGTCGGAAAGGTAGTGGCCCTCCGGGCGTTGTTGAGTCCAGAAGCCGTAGCCGCAGATGGCGGCAATCATCACCAGCGCCAGGGCGCCTGCCAGGAGTTTTCGCATGCAGCGGTACAGCGCCTGTGAGTACAAAGGTTTCCTAGGGTAGTCCTGCTGTGCGGGAGGATCAATAAGTTGTCAGTTTCGATCATTGAGCGCATTCAAACGGCTGTTTAATGTCGCTGACATAAACGACGGGGCCCGCCGAGGCACCCGCACTCCGTGATCATGCCACCAGGGGAACCCTTCCATGGCTGCCGAACGTTATCCGCACTTGCTGGCCCCGCTCGACCTGGGCTTCACCACCTTGCGCAACCGCACCCTGATGGGCTCGATGCACACCGGCCTGGAGGAGCGCCCGGGTGGTTTCGAGCGCATGGCGGCATATTTTGCCGAGCGTGCCCGAGGCGGCGTCGGCCTGATGGTCACCGGTGGCATCGCGCCCAACGATGAAGGTGGCGTGTATTCCGGCGCGGCCAAGCTGAGCACCGAGGAAGAAGCCGACAAGCACCGCATCGTCACCGAGGCCGTGCATGCCGCCGGCGGCAAGATCTGCTTGCAGATCCTGCATGCCGGGCGCTACGCCTACAGCCCGCGGCAGGTGGCGCCAAGCGCGATCCAGGCGCCGATCAACCCGTTCAAGCCCAAGGAGCTGGACGAGGCGGGCATCGAGAAGCAGATCGCCGACTTCGTCAATTGCGCCGTGTTGTCGCAGCGCGCCGGCTATGACGGGGTCGAGGTGATGGGCTCGGAAGGTTACTTCATCAACCAGTTCCTCGCCGCCCATACCAACCACCGTACCGACCGCTGGGGCGGCAGCTACGAGAACCGCATGCGCCTGGCCGTGGAGATCGTGCGCCGGGTGCGCGAGGCCGTTGGCCCCGAGTTCATCATCATCTTCCGCCTGTCGATGCTCGACCTGGTCGAAGGCGGCAGCAGCTGGGACGAGATCGTCCAGCTGGCCAAGGCCATCGAGCAGGCCGGCGCCACGCTGATCAACACCGGCATCGGCTGGCACGAAGCGCGTATTCCGACCATCGCCACCAAGGTGCCACGGGCCGCCTTCAGCAAGGTCACCGCCAAGCTGCGTGGCGCGGTCAAGATCCCGCTGATCACCACCAACCGCATCAACACCCCGGAAGTGGCCGAAGCGGTACTGGCCGAGGGGGATGCCGACATGGTCTCGATGGCGCGGCCGTTCCTCGCCGACCCGGACTTCGTCAACAAGGCCGCTGCCGGGCGCAGCGATACCATCAACACCTGCATCGGCTGCAACCAGGCCTGCCTGGACCACACCTTCGGCGGCAAGCTGACCAGCTGCCTGGTCAACCCGCGTGCCTGCCATGAAACCGAGCTCAACTACCTGCCGGTGCGTAGCGTCAAGCGCATTGCCGTGGTCGGTGCCGGCCCGGCCGGCCTGGCGGCGGCCACGGTGGCGGCCGAGCGCGGCCACGCGGTGACCCTGTTCGATTCGGCCAGCGAGATCGGCGGGCAGTTCAATGTCGCCAAGCGCGTACCGGGCAAGGAGGAGTTCTTCGAAACCCTGCGTTATTTCCGCAACAAGGTGGAAAGTACCGGTGTCGACCTGCGCCTGAACACCCGGGTGGGCGTGCAGGCGCTGGTGGATGGCGCCTTCGACGAAATCATCCTCGCCACCGGCATTGCCCCGCGCACGCCGGCCATTCCAGGTGTCGAGCATGCCAAGGTGCTGAGTTACCTGGACGTGCTGCTCCAGCGCAAGCCGGTGGGCGACGCGGTGGCGGTGATTGGTGCTGGCGGTATCGGTTTCGATGTTTCCGAATACCTGGTGCACCAGGGTGTGGCCACCAGTCAGGACCGCGAGGCGTTCTGGAAGGAGTGGGGCATCGACACCCAGCTGGAGGCGCGCGGTGGCGTGGCAGGGGTCAAGGCCCAGCCGCATGCGCCAGCGCGCCAGGTCTACCTGCTGCAGCGCAAGAAGTCCAAGGTCGGCGATGGCCTGGGCAAGACCACCGGCTGGATCCACCGCACGGGGCTGAAGAACAAGCACGTGCAGATGCTCAACAGCGTCGAGTACCTGGGGATCGACGATGCGGGCCTGCACATTCGTGTAGGCGAAGGCGAGCCGCAGGTGCTGGCGGTGGACAACGTGGTGATCTGCGCCGGGCAGGAGCCGCTGCGCGAGCTGCATGAAGGGCTGCTGGCGGCCGGGCAGTCGGTGCACCTGATTGGTGGTGCGGATGTGGCGGCGGAGCTGGATGCCAAGCGCGCGATCAACCAGGGGTCGCGGCTGGCAGCCGAGCTTTGAGGTAGCCAGGGGCCGCACAGCGGCCCCAGTTTTTCCCTGTAAACTCCTGCCCATGACCACGCACTTGCAAGACCTCCCCCAAGCCCCTCTGCAACCCCTGAAACTGCCCTGGCTGGCAACCGCCGGGATAGCAGCTGCCATCCTGCGCCTGGACCTGATCGACCCGCTGATCAGCGGCAACAAATGGTTCAAGCTGCGCCACCACCTGCAGCAAGCTCAACAAGCCGGCGCCCCAGGGCTGATCAGCCTCGGCGGCAATCACTCCAACCACCTTCACGCCCTGGCCGCCGCAGGCAAGCGCTTCGGTTTCGCCACCGTCGGCCTGTTGCGTGGCCACCCCCAGCAAACGCCGACGGTACGTGACCTGCAGGCACTGGGCATGGAGCTGCACTGGCTTGGCTACGGCGGCTACCGCGCCCGTCACCAGGACGGCTTCTGGGCGCCCTGGCAGGCGCGCTACGCCAAATGGCACTGCATCCCCGAAGGCGGCGGCGGCCTGGCCGGGGCGCAGGGGTGTGCAGTGATCGTCGAACAGGCCCGGGTGCAGTTGGCGGCGCTGGGTTGGGCGGACTATGACGCCTGGTGGCTGGCCGCTGGCACCGGTACCACCCTGGCTGGCCTGGTGCTGGCCGAGGCCGGGGCGCATGGCGTGCATGGGGCGCTGGCGGTGCCAGGGGATCATGGCGTGCCCGAGACGGTGACAGCGCTGGCAGGTACGCGTGGCTATCAACTGCATGAGGCGTGCCGGGGCGGCTTCGCCAAGGTCGATGAGCAACTGCTGGCGTTCATCGCCGAAACCGAAGCCCACACGGGTGTCCCGCTAGAGGCGCTCTACACCGGTAAAGCCCTGCTGGCCCTGCGCGATCAGGTCGAGGCCGGGCTGTTCGCGCCCGGTACTCGCCTGATCTTCCTGCACACCGGCGGGCTGCAGGGCCGACGCGGTTACTTGTAGGGCAGCATGCGCAGCAGCGTGTTGTCGCGCTGCACGTAGTGGTGGTACAGCCCGGCCAGCGCATGCAGGCCGATCAGCCAGTAGCCCCAGGTGGCCACGCGCTCGTGCCAGCCCTTGATGAACTTGGCCTGGTCCGGGTCTGGCCCGATCAGGTGCGGCAATTCCAGGCCATAGAAGGGCACGGGCTTGTCGGCGGCGCTGAGAATCAGCCAGCCGGCCAGGGGCAGGCCGATCATCAGCAGGTACAGCGCCAGGTGCATCAGGTGGGCAAGGCCGGTCTGCCAGGCCGGCGGCTTGGGCACGATGGGCGGGGCAGGGCGAACCAGGCGCACGGCCAGGCGCAGCCACACCAGCACGAACACGCTCAGGCCGAGCATGAAGTGCAGGTCCTTCATCAGGTTGCGCTCGGCGCTGTCCTTGGGGAACAGGCCGCGCAGCTCGATGCAGGCGTAGACGGCGGCCAGCAGCACCAGCATCAGCCAGTGCAGGGCGATGGACAGGCGCGAATAGTGGTTCGCGGAGGTGGATGAAACCATGGGCGGTCCTCGTCATCAGGTCATTGTGTGGCGCTCTTGGTGGCGCTCATCGTCAACTCTAACTGCCTGGAGTGAATAAAGCTTTGCGCCAAGTCTTGTAAAAGGGATCGGTGAGTTACCTGTGGGAGCCGGCTTGCCGGCGATAGGGCCTGGGCAGGCGACCTAAAAGCCGGGCAATTGCGGCCAGCTATCGGACACCAGGAATACCCGCTCGGCTTCATGCCAATCACCCGCCGAGTCGGGCTCGAGCTTCACCAGCATCTGCGCCGGCGCCTGCGGGTCCAGCTCCGCCAACCAGTGCGCGAACTGCAGCGGCGCCCAGCACTCATCCGCCTCGACCCGCGCCGGTGCCAGCCAGGCATGGCGGGGCAGTGGTTGCCAATGTTCCGTCGCGGTCACAGGCCAATCCCGCCGCCTTATCCAGCGCCCACGCAGGTGCTGCGGGTTGGCCCCTTCAGGCGCTTCGGCATGCCCGGGCCAGGGGTAAAACAGGTAACCTGCAAGCCACAGGTGCGCCTGCACCTGCTGCACCCCGACCCCAGCCAGCGCCTCGCGGCTGTGCGCCTGCCCCGACATCGGCAGCTGATGCCCGGCCAGGTGCGCCAGCTTGATGCCCAGCCGGTCATGGCAGCCAGGCCCCAGCCACTGCGCCGGATCACGCCCCGCGCCGTCGACTGGCCCAAGGTAGAGCTTGATGGCCAACTCCAGGTGATGGGTGCCATCGCCGTCGCGCAGCAGGATATCCAGCTCGCCCAATGTCCGGTTGTGGTCGCGAATGGCCAGGTTGGCGGCCAACAGCTCGACACCGGGCGCATGGTGCAGGGCGAACTGCCACAGACTTTCGTAGTACAGCCCCAGGCGCCGGCTGGTGAGTTTTGCCAGCCATTGGCGCAGCGGCTGCGGGTCGCTGTCCAACGCCTGCAACCAGCTCTTCAGGCGCCCGGGGTCCGCCGCCCAGGCGCTGCCCGCCAGCGGATGGCGCTGGGGGCAGGGTGGGGCGCTCAGCAGCGGTGGCGACAACAGCACCCAGGCCAGGTCGCGCACGGCGGGGCAGCGCAATTGGCGGGGCAGCGCGTGCAGCTCGGCGAAAGGCATCATGCTGCGAGCATAGCCGGTTTGCCGCTGGCCGGTCGTTTCGCCCATAATCCCGGCATTGTCACCCCGCCGCAGAGCCTCCCAGGAGCCCCATGGAGCAATTTCGCAATATCGGTATCATCGGCCGCCTTGGCAGCTCCCAGGTGCTCGACACCATTCGCCGACTGAAAAAATTCCTCCTCGATCGCCACCTGCACGTGATCCTCGAGGACACCATCGCCGAAGTGCTGCCCGGCCACGGCCTGCAGACCTCCACGCGCAAGCTGCTGGGCGAGGTCTGCGACCTGGTCATCGTCGTCGGCGGCGACGGCAGCCTGCTGGGCGCCGCTCGCGCCCTGGCGCGGCACAACATCCCGGTGCTCGGCATCAACCGCGGCAACCTGGGCTTTCTCACCGACATCCGCCCCGACGAGCTGGAAGAAAAAGTCGCCGAGGTGCTCGACGGCCACTACCTGGTGGAAAACCGCTTCCTGCTGCAGGCCGAGGTGCGCCGCCACAACGAGGCTATCGGCCAGGGCGATGCGCTCAACGACGTGGTCCTGCACCCGGGCAAGTCGACGCGGATGATCGAGTTCGAGATCTACATCGACGGCCAGTTCGTCTGCAGCCAGAAGGCCGACGGCCTGATCGTCGCCACCCCGACCGGCTCCACCGCCTACGCGCTGTCGGCGGGCGGCCCGATCATGCATCCCAAGCTCGACGCCATCGTCATCGTGCCGATGTACCCGCACACCCTGTCGGGCCGGCCGATCGTGGTCGATGGCAACAGCGAGCTGAAGATCGTGGTGTCCAAGGACCTGCAGATCTACCCGCAAGTGTCCTGCGACGGCCAGAACCACTTCACCTGCGCCCCCGGCGACACCATCACGGTGAGCAAGAAGCCGCAGAAGCTGCGCCTGATCCACCCGCTCGACCACAATTACTACGAGGTTTGCCGCACCAAGCTCGGCTGGGGCAGCCGCCTGGGAGGCAGGGACGACTGATGCTCGATCCGGCGCGAAGTTTCGACATCATCGGCGACGTGCATGGCTGTGCACTGACCCTCGAACGCCTGCTCGACGCCCTCGGCTACAAGCGTGTCGGCGGCGTGTGGCGCCACCCGCGGCGCCAGGCGCTGTTCCTCGGCGACATCGTCGACCGCGGCCCGCGCATCCGCGAGGCGCTGCACATCGTCCACGACATGGTCGAGGCCGGCCAGGCGTTCTGCATCATGGGCAACCACGAATACAACGCCCTGGGCTGGGTCACCCCGGCCCTGCCCGGCAGCGGCAAGGCCTTCGTGCGCGAGCACACCCCGCGCCATGCCCGGCTGATCGACGAAACCCTGACCCAGTTCGCCCATCACCCAGGCGACTGGCACGATTTCCTCCAGTGGTTCTACGACATGCCGCTGTTCGTCGACGCCGGGCGTTTCCGCCTGGTGCATGCCTGCTGGGACCCGCGGCTGATCGCGCCGTTGCGCCAGCAGTACCCCGACGGGCGCATCGATGAGCATTTCATCCAGGCCTCGGCAGTGCCCGGCAGCTTCGCCGCCACCGTGTGCAACCGCTTGCTGCGCGGCACCGACATGCGCCTGCCGGACGGCTTGACCCTGACCGGCGGCGACGGCCTGACCCGCGCCTTCTTCCGCACCAAGTTCTGGGAAGAAGACCCGCAAACCTATGGCGACATCGTCTTCCAGCCCGATGCGCTGCCGGACGATGTGGCGCGCACGCCCCTGAGCCACACCGAGAAGAATGCCTTGCTACGCTATGCCGAGGACGAGCCGCTGCTGTTCGTCGGCCATTACTGGCGTAGCGGCCGACCGGCGCCGATCCGCGGCAACCTGGCCTGCCTCGACTACAGCGCGGTGCTGTACGGCAAGCTGGCGGCCTATCGGCTGGATGATGAAACCCGTATCGACCCGCACAAGTTCGTCTGGGTCGACGTTGACCGCCCACAGGCCAGCCAATGAATATCGTCGAAGTGATGCGCCTGCCGCTGTCGGTTGACCTCAGCGGCTTCGTCCACCTGCTGCAGCGCCTGCAGGTGCCCCACCGGGTCAGTGAAGAGGGCGAGGTCCAGGTGCTCTGGGCCCCGGACACCCTGGTGGCCGATGTGCTCCAGCTGTACCAGCGCTACCCCGACGGCAATGCCGACATCGAAGCCGCTGCACCCTCTGTGGCAGTTGGCTTGCCGGCCCAAGGCCCGACCCTGGCCGAACAGGCAAAAGCCTGCAAGGTCACCGCCTTCATCCTGGTGCTCTGCCTGGTCGTCGCCGGCCTCACCAGCCTGGGCGACAACCTCGCCACCATCAGCTGGTTCACCTTCCTCGACTTCCGCGTCCAGGGCGAATACCTGCATTTCACCCCGTTGGCCCAGAGCCTGGCCGAAGGCCAGTGGTGGCGCCTGGTGTCGCCGATGCTGCTGCATTTCGGCGTGCTGCACCTGGCCATGAACGGCCTGTGGTACTGGGAGCTGGGCAAGCGCATCGAACTGCGCCAGGGCCCCTGGATGCTGCTGGGCCTGACCTTGCTGTTCAGCCTGGTGTCGAACCTGGCCCAGCACTACACCAGCGGGCCGAGCCTGTTCGGCGGCCTGTCCGGCGTGCTGTACGGCCTGCTCGGCCACGTCTGGCTGTACCAGTGGCTGGCGCCCAACCGTTTGTTCAGCCTGCCCAAGGGCGTGCTGGTGATGATGCTGGTCTGGCTGGTCATCTGCCTGACCGGTGTGGTCGGCCAGCTCGGCTTCGGCCAGATCGCCAACGCCGCCCACGTCGGCGGGCTGCTCATCGGATGCCTGACGGGCCTCTTGGGCGGGGCGCTGGCCCGGCGTAAACTGTCCGCTTGATTTAGGAGACGCTATGTCCACGTTCACGCAAATGATCGAAAACATCACCCCGGAAATCTACCAGAGCCTGAAAACGGCGGTGGAAATCGGCAAATGGTCCGATGGCCGCAAGCTCACCGCCGAGCAGAAAGAGCTGTCGCTGCAGGCGGTGATCGCCTGGGAGATGAAGAACCTGCCCGAAGACCAGCGTACCGGTTACATGGGCCCGCAGGAGTGCGCCTCGAAGTCCGCACCGATTGCCAACATCCTGTTCAAGTCGGACTCGGTACATTGATCGAACTCGCTCGTGGCTCTTTGAGCAAGATGGCGGTCAGCCTGCAGGCGCCGCTGGTGCAGTACAACCTGCGCCTGGATGACACCCAGGTGCCGGTCAACCCCATGATCGGCCAGCGCCTGCGCCTGGAGTACCTGGGCGCCATCCACTGCAGCCATTGCGGCAAGCGCACCAAGACCAGCTTCAGCCAGGGTTACTGCTACCCGTGCATGACCAAGCTGGCCCAGTGCGACGTGTGCATCATGGCCCCGGAAAGATGCCACTACGACGCCGGCACCTGCCGCGAACCGTCCTGGGGCGAACAGTTCTGCATGACCGACCATGTGGTCTACCTGGCCAACTCGTCGGGGATCAAGGTCGGCATCACCCGCGCCACCCAGCTGCCCACCCGCTGGCTCGACCAGGGTGCCAGCCAGGCGCTGCCGATCATGCGCGTGGCCACCCGCCAGCAATCGGGCCTGGTCGAAGATGTGCTGCGCAGCCAGGTGCCGGACCGCACCAACTGGCGCGCACTGCTCAAGGGCGACGCCGAAGTGCTCGACCTGGTGGCCATCCGCGAACAAATCTTCGACGCCTGCGCCGAGCGCCTGCGCGAGCTGCAGGGGCGCTTTGGCCTGCAGGCGATCCAGCCGCTGCCGGACGCCGAAGTGGTGCAGATGAAATACCCGGTCGAGGCCTACCCGAAGAAGATCGTCAGCTTCAACCTCGACAAGGACCCGGTGGTGGAAGGCACGCTGCTGGGCATCAAGGGCCAGTACCTGATCTTCGACACCGGCGTGATCAACATTCGCAAGTACACGGCCTACCAGTTGGCCGTACTCCAGTAAAAAGGACCTGCACATGCGTACCGAACAACCGCGAGTGATCTACCTCAAGGACTACCAGGCGCCCGAGTACCTGATCGACGAGACGCACCTGACCTTCGAGCTGTTCGAGGACCACACCCTGGTCCATGCGCAACTGGTCATGCGCCGCAACCCGGCACGCGGTGCCGGCCTGCCGCCACTGGTGCTCGACGGCCAGGCGCTGGAGCTGCTGCGCGCTTCGCTGGACGATGCCGAGCTGCAGGCCAGCGACTACCAGCTCGAAGCCGACAGCCTGACCGTGCAGCCCAAAGCCGAGCGCTTCACCCTCGACACCAGCGTGAAGATCCACCCGGAAAGCAACACCGCGCTGGAAGGCCTGTACAAGTCCGGCAAGATGTTCTGCACCCAGTGCGAGGCCGAAGGTTTTCGCAAGATCACCTACTACCTCGACCGCCCGGATGTGATGAGCACCTTCACCACCACGGTGATCGCCGAGCAGCATCGCTACCCGGTGCTGTTGAGCAACGGCAACCCGATCGGCAGCGGCCCGGCCGAAGACGGCCGCCACTGGGCGACCTGGGAAGACCCGTTCATGAAGCCGGCCTACCTGTTCGCGCTGGTGGCCGGTGACCTCTGGTGCGTGGAAGACAAGTTCGTGCGCCAGTCCGGCCGCGACGTGACCCTGCGCATCTACGTCGAGCCCGAGAACATCGACAAGTGCGACCACGCCATGGTCAGCCTGAAGAAGTCCATGCGCTGGGACGAAGAGGTCTACGGCCGTGAATACGACCTGGACATCTTCATGATCGTCGCGGTCAACGATTTCAACATGGGCGCCATGGAAAACAAGGGCCTGAACATCTTCAACTCGAGCTGCGTGCTGGCTCGCGCCGAAACCGCCACCGATGCTGCCCACCAGCGCGTCGAAGGGGTGGTCGCCCACGAGTACTTCCACAACTGGTCGGGCAACCGCGTGACCTGCCGCGACTGGTTCCAGCTGTCGCTCAAGGAAGGCTTCACGGTGTTCCGTGACGCCGAGTTCAGCGCCGACATGAACTCGCGCACGGTCAAGCGCATCGAGGACGTGGCCTACCTGCGTACCCACCAGTTCGCCGAAGACGCCGGCCCCATGGCCCACCCGGTGCGCCCGGACAGCTTCATCGAGATCTCCAACTTCTACACCCTGACCGTGTATGAAAAAGGCGCCGAAGTGGTGCGCATGGTCCGCACCCTGCTGGGGGCCGAGGGCTTCCGCAAGGGCAGCGACCTGTACTTCGAGCGCCACGATGGCCAGGCGGTGACCACCGACGACTTCATCAAGGCCATGGAAGATGCCAACGGCGTCGACCTGGCCCAGTTCAAGCGCTGGTACAGCCAGGCCGGCACGCCGCGCCTGGAAGTCAGCGAGGCCTACGACAGCGCCGCACAGACCTACAGCCTGACCTTCCGCCAGAGCTGCCCGCCGACCCCGGACAAGGCCGAGAAGCTGCCGTTCGTGATCCCGGTGGAGCTGGGCCTGCTGGACGCCCAGGGCAACGACCTGCCGCTGCGCCTGGCAGGTGAATCGGCCGCTGCCGGCAGCACCCGCGTGCTGTCGGTGACCGAGGCCGAGCAGACCTTCACCTTCGAAGGCATCGGCGCCAAGCCGCTGCCGTCGCTGCTGCGCGGTTTCAGCGCGCCGGTGAAGCTGAGCTTCCCCTACGACCGCGACCAGCTGATGTTCCTCATGCAGCACGACAGCGACGGCTTCAACCGCTGGGAAGCGGGGCAGCAGTTGTCGGTGCAGGTGCTGCAGGAGCTGATCGGCCAGCACCAGCGCGGTGAAGCGCTGAAGCTCGACCCACGGCTGATCACCGCCCTGGGCACGGTGCTGGGCAACGATGCGCTGGACGCGGCCATGGTGGCCGAGATGCTGTCGCTGCCGGGCGAGGCCTACCTCACCGAAATCAGCCAGGTGGCGGATGTCGATGCCATCCACGCCGCCCGCGAGTTCGCCCGCCGGCAGATCGCCGAGCAACTGTTCGATGCCCTGTGGGCGCGCTACCAGGCCAACCGCGAGGTGTCGCGCAACACCGCTTACGTGGCCGCCGCCGAGCACTTCGCCCGCCGCAGCCTGCAGAACATCGCCCTGTCGTACCTGATGCTCAGCGGCAAGGCGCAGGTGCTGCAAGCAACCCTGGAGCAGTTCGAACAGTGCGACAACATGACCGAGCGCCTGACGGCGCTGGCGGTGCTGGTCAACTCGCCGTTCGAAGCCGAACGCGCCAAGGCGCTGGAAAGCTTTGCCGAGCACTTCAAGGACAACCCGCTGGTGATGGACCAGTGGTTCAGCGTGCAGGCCGCCAGCGCCTTGCCGGGCGGGCTGGCGCGGGTCAAGGCGCTGATGCAGCACCCGGCGTTCACCTTGAAGAACCCGAACAAGGTGCGGGCGTTGGTTGGCGCGTTTGCCGGGCAGAACCTGGTCAACTTCCATGCGGCCGATGGCTCGGGGTATCGCTTCCTGGCGGACCTGGTGATCGAGCTCAATGCACTGAACCCGCAGATTGCCTCGCGGCAGTTGGCGCCTTTGACGCGCTGGCGCAAGTACGACGCTGCGCGCCAGGCGCTGATGAAAGCGGAGCTGGAGCGGATTCTGGCGTCTGGGGCGCTGTCCAGCGATGTGTATGAAGTGGTGAGCAAGAGCCTGGCCTGAGGGCTATTGGGGCTGCTTTGCAGCCCATCGCCGGCAAGCCGGCTCCTACCTGTTCTTGTGGGAGCCGGGCTTGCCGGCGATGGGCCGCAAAGCGGCCCCTGCTTTTTCTGGTTAACAAAACATAACGCAGCGTGCGTTGTAATCTCTCAATCCCCCCCGATACGATGGCCGCAAGCTATTGCAGGCCTCTACCACGAGCTTTTCGCAATACCTGCAAGGCACAGACCCACTAACAAGAACAAACAGGGGGCGGTCATGAGGGAGCGGGTAACGACGCAGGCCAGGCGCAGCGCCTGGCCATTGGCAGCCGGCGCGATGCTGGCGCTGACGCTGGGCATCTGGGCAGACACCGCGCAAGCGGCGGGCGCCGACGAATACTCCAGCGAATCGGCCAGGGCCAGCCAGAGCCTGCTGATCGCTGCCGCCCATGCCGGCTCACGCCTGGTGGTGGTCGGCGATCGCGGCCACATCCTGTTCTCCGACGACCAGGGCAAGACCTGGACCCAGGCCCGGGTGCCCACCCGGCAACTGCTCACCGCCGTGTTCTTCCTCGACGACAAGCGCGGCTGGGCGGTCGGCCACGACGCCCAGGTGCTCACCAGCAACGACGGTGGCGCCACTTGGACCAAGCAGTTCGAAGACCTCTCCCGTGAAGCGCCGCTGCTCGATATCGCCTTCCTCGATGCCCACCACGGCTTTGCCGTCGGTGCCTATGGCGCGATGCTGGAAACCACCGATGGCGGCCAGCACTGGCAAGACGTCGGCGAGCGCCTGGACAACCCCGACCAGTTCCACCTCAACGGCATCGCCGTGGTCAAGGACGCCGGGCTGTTCATCGTCGGCGAGCAGGGCAGCATGTACCGCTCCGGTGACAACGGCCAGACCTGGGCCAGGCTCGAAGGCCCCTACGAGGGCTCGCTGTTCGGTGTGATCGGCACCGCCAGTGCCCGCACGCTGCTGGCCTACGGCCTGCGCGGCAACCTGTTCCGCTCCACCGATTTCGGCGACAGCTGGCAGCCCATCGAGCTCAAGGCCGCCCGCGGCAACCTCGAATTCGGCCTGGCAAGCGCTACGCTTCTGGAGGATGGCAGCCTGGTATTGGTCGGCAATGGCGGCAGCGTGCTGCGCAGCCATGACGATGGGCAGACGTTCAGCGTCTACAACCGCAGCGACCGCATCGCCCTGGCCGGGGTCAGTGGCCTGGCCGATGGCGGCCTGTTGCTGGTGGGGCAGGGTGGCGTGCATGTGGCCACCGCCGAAGGTGCCGACCAAGCCAACAAGGAGCCGCGTCCATGACCAGCAGGGAGAGCATTACCATGCACCCGCACCACCAGGACAAGGCCACCTTGCTCGAGCGCCTGATCTTCAACAACCGCCCGGTGGTCATCGGCCTGTGCCTGCTGGTGAGCATTTTCCTGTTCTGGCAGGCCACGCAGATCCGCCCTTCGACCAGTTTCGAGAAGATGATCCCGCTGCAGCACCCCTTCATCGAGCAGATGATGGAGCACCGTAACGACCTGGCCAACCTGGGCAACACCGTGCGCATCTCGGTCGAGGCGGTCAACGGCGATATCTTCGACAAAAACTACATGGAGACGCTGCGCCAGATCCATGACGAGGTGTTCTACATCCCAGGCGTCGACCGCGCCGGGCTCAAGTCGCTGTGGAGCCCCAGCGTGCGCTGGAGCGAGGTGACCGAGGAGGGCTTCTCCGGCGGCGAGGTGATCCCCAATACCTACAACGGCTCGGCCGAAAGCCTCGACACGCTGCGTGACAACGTCCTCAAGTCCGGCCAGGTCGGGCGCCTGGTGGGCAACAACTTCAAGTCCAGCATCGTCGATATCCCGTTGCTGGAGAGCTTCCCCGACCCACAGGACCCGGGCAAGCAGGTCAAGCTCGACTACCAGAAGTTCTCGCACCAGCTCGAAGCGCAGATCCGCGACAAGTTCCAGGCGCAGAACCCCAACGTGAAGGTCCACATCGTCGGCTTCGCCAAGAAGGTCGGCGACCTGATCGACGGCCTGGTGATGGTGGCGATGTTCTTCGGCGTGGCCCTGGTCATCACCTGGATCCTGCTGTACTGGTTCACCTGGTGCATCCGCAGCACCATCGCCGTGCTCATCACCACCCTGGTGGCGGTGGTCTGGCAGCTGGGCCTGATGCATGCCGTGGGCTTCGGCCTGGACCCTTACTCGATGCTGGTGCCGTTCCTGATCTTCGCCATCGGCATTTCCCACGGGGTGCAGAAGATCAACGGCATCGCCTTGCAGTCCAGTGGCGCCGACAACGCCCTGACCGCCGCCCGGCGCACCTTCCGCCAACTGTTCCTGCCGGGGATGATCGCCATCCTCGCCGACGCGGTGGGCTTCATCACCCTGCTGATCATCGACATCGGCGTGATCCGCGAGCTGGCCATCGGCGCCTCGATCGGCGTGGCGGTGATCGTCTTCACCAACCTGATCCTGCTGCCGGTGGCGATTTCCTATGTCGGCATCAGCAAGAAGGCCGTCGAGCGCAGCAAGAAGGACGCCACCCGCGAGCACCCGTTCTGGCGCCTGCTGTCGAACTTCGCCAGCGCCAAGGTGGCGCCGGTGTCGGTCATCCTGGCACTGGTGATGTTCGGTGGCGGCCTGTGGTACAGCCAGAACCTGAAGATCGGCGACCTCGACCAGGGCGCACCGGAGCTGCGCCCCGATTCGCGCTACAACCAGGACAACAACTTCATCATCAGCAACTACTCCACCAGCTCCGATGTGCTGGTGATCATGGTCAAGACGCCGGCGGAAAGCTGTTCGATCCATTCCACCATGGCGCCGATCGACGAGCTGATGTGGACCATGGAGAACACCCCGGGGGTGCAGTCGGCGATTTCCCTGGTCACCGTGTCCAAGCAGGTGATCAAGGGCATGAACGAGGGCAACCTGAAGTGGGAAACCCTGTCGCGCAACCCGGATGTGCTCAACAACTCCATCGCCCGCGCCGACGGCCTGTACAACGGCGACTGCTCGCTGGCGCCGGTGCTGGTGTTCCTCAACGACCACAAGGCCGAAACCCTGGAGCGGGTCACCCAGGTGGCCAAGGCGTTCGCCGACAGCCACAACAAGGACGGCCTGCAGTTCCTCCTGGCGGCCGGTAATGCCGGGATCGAGGCGGCCACCAACGAGGTGATCAAGTCGGCCGAGCTGACCATCCTGGTGCTGGTCTACATCTGCGTGGCGGTGATGTGCCTGATCACCTTCCGCTCCTTTGCCGCCACCTTGTGCATCGTGCTGCCGCTGGTCCTGACCTCGGTGCTGGGCAACGCGCTGATGGCGTTCATGGGCATCGGCGTGAAGGTCGCCACCCTGCCGGTGGTGGCGCTGGGCGTGGGCATTGGTGTGGACTACGGCATCTACATCTACAGCCGCCTGGAAAGCTTCCTGCGTGCCGGCCTGCCGTTGCAGGAGGCGTACTACGAAACCCTGCGTTCCACCGGCAAGGCGGTGCTGTTCACCGGCCTGTGCCTGGCCATCGGGGTGTGCACCTGGATCTTCTCGGCGATCAAGTTCCAGGCCGACATGGGCCTGATGCTGACCTTCATGCTGCTGTGGAACATGTTTGGCGCCCTGTGGCTGCTGCCGGCACTGGCGCGGTTTTTGATCAAGCCCGAGAAGATGGTGGGCAAGGAAGGGGGCTCGATCTTCGCCCATTGAGGGGTAAGGGGCCGCTTTGCGGCCCAATCGCTGGCAAGCCAGCTCCCACAGGTACAGCACAAGCCTGAACAGAGTGGGAGCTGGCTTGCCAGCGATTGGGCTGCAAAGCAGCCCCAAGGCTATAATGCCGGCTCATTCAAGATGAGTACTTCCATGTCTTCCCTCGCCACCGCCCTCGCATCCTGCGACATGCTCCTGATCGATGGCCTGCACGCCTTCGACTTCACCTACGACGAAACCGGCCTCACGATCGAATGCATGGATGGCCGCCAGCTGCGCCGCTGGTCGTTCACCCCCGAGCAGGTCGCCGCCGCCACCGGCGCAGGTGAAGAATGGCAAGTGGGCGATTCCCAGGGCGAGCATCGTCTAGTCTGTATGAGTGCCTTTCGCGCCCCGGATGAAGACGACGATGAACCGGATCTGGACGAGCCTGCTGACCGCTAGCCTGATGAGCCTGACCCTCACTGCCAACGCCGCCACGCTGCTGGTCGGCAGTTACACCGATGGCGCCAGCCAGGGCATCTACCGTTACGCGTTCGACAGCAAGAGCGGGCATATCGACCCTGCGCCGCAGCAAGTGGTCAAGAGCGTCAGCCCGTCGTGGTTGGTGCTTTCGGCCGATCAGCGCCAGCTGTTCGTGGTCAATGAAACCGTGCAAGGCCATGCCAGCAGTTTCAGCGTCGCCAGCAACGGCCAGATCAAGCCGCTCAACCAGGTTGCCACCCGCGGCGACGAGCCGACCCACGCCAGCCTCAGCCGCGACCAGCGCTACCTGTTCGTCGCCAACTATTCGGTCGCGCCCAACCCCGGTGGCAGCCTGGTGGTGATCCCGGTGGCCAAGGACGGCAAGCTCAAGGACGTGGTGCAGCAGTTGCGGCACAAGCCCAGTGGCGTGAACCCCGAGCGCCAGGCCGGCGCCCATGTGCATTCGCTGGTGCTGTCGCCGGACGGCCAGCACGTCTATGCCTGCGACCTGGGTGCCGACAAGGTGTTCATCTACCGTTACGACGGCGCCAGCGCCGACCACCCGCTGACCCCGGCAATCCCTGCGGCGGTAGACCTGCCGCCTGGCAGCGGGCCGCGCCACCTGCTGTTCGACGCCAAGGGCCGGCATGCCTACCTGACCTTGGAAATGAACGCTGAAGTGGTGATGTTCGATGTCGAGAACGATGCCTTGCTCGAACGCCAGCGCCTGCCCCTGACCGACCAGCAAGATGCCGCTGCCAAGGCCGCCGGCGGCCTGCACCTGTCGGCCGATGGGCGTTTCCTGTATGTCAGCAATCGCGGTACGGCCAATGAGATCGTGGTGTTCAGCGTGGGCAAGGACGATGGCCGGCTCGCCTTCCTGCAGCGGCGCACGGTGGAGGGCGACCACCCGCGCGAGTTTGCCCTGGACCCGAGTGACAACTTCCTCCTGGTGGCCAACCAGAAGAGCAACCAGATCGTGGTCATCCGCCGCGACCCGCGCAGCGGCAAGCTGGGCGAGACGGTGCAGACCATGGACCAGGCCGCCCCATCGGACCTGAAGTTCATCGAGTGACTATCGATACGCGTGATAATCCTTAGCAGCGCAATGAATTTCTGCAGGCGCGCTCAGCGGCGTAAGTTTGAACCAAGGCCCACAGGGGCTCACGTCAAACCACCGCCGTCGAGGTCTGCCCAGATGAACTTCAATCTCTTCCCGGTCATTGCCGCATCCGCCATTTCCGCCTCCGTGGTGCTGCCGACCCATGCCCATGCCGACACCAGCCCCAAGGCGTCCGGCACCCATAGCTACACCGAACAGTACCTGCGCCAGAGCGCCCATTACCATGCGGCGTTGAGTGCCAAGCACAGCCATTGAAGCCTGCCATGACCCTATCGCCGGCAAGCCGGCTCCCACAGCTACAGCACAATGCTCAAAGCCTGTGGAGTGCCTGTGGGAGCCGGCTTGCCGGCGATAGGGCCAAGGCGGCAAACAGCGTTCAGCGCGCCATCACGCCCTTGAACAGCTCTGATGCCAACCACCCCTCCAGCCAGCTCCGCAGCCGCGGATAAGCTGCCTCGGCGAACCACTGCGGTTCGACCCCGGCAAACTGGCGCATCAGGGGCAGCAACGCGGCATCAGCCAGGCTCGGATGGTCGGCCAGCAGGTAAGGCCGGCCTTCGAGCAGTTGTTCCAGCGTCGCCAGCCAAGGCTCGGCCTGCTGGCGATACTGCTGGCGTGAATGCTCAGGGTAGCGCTCGGCATACTTGTACAGGTTCACCTGCGCCTTGAACGCCGTGTCGTTGCGCGCAATCAGTGCCTCGGCCTGCTGCGCGGCAGCGGGGTCGGCCTGCAGGCGCCAGTCATCCGGGTCGTGCTGCTGCAGTGCCCAGCGCATGATGTCCAGGCTCTCCTCCAGCACCCCGGCGCCGGTGTCGAGCACCGGTACCGTGCCCTTGGGCGAAACGGCCAGCAACTCGGCCGGCTTGTGCTTCATCGCCACTTCGCAGATCTGCACCGCGCACCCGGCATAGCGCAGCGCCAGGCGCGCGCGCATGGCCCAGGGGCAGCGGCGGAACGAGTAGAGAATCACCCGCACACCTGCACATCACTCAAGCCATTGCCCTGGCGGCGGACCTGGATCTGCACCGGGATGCGCTCGTGCATCTCCTGCACGTGGGAGATCACCGCAACCTTGCGCCCCTGTGCCTGCAGGCCGTCGAGGGCGTCCATGGCCAGTTGCAGCGACTCGGGGTCGAGGCTGCCGAAGCCTTCGTCGATGAACAGCGATTCGATGCGCAAGGTGCTCGATGCCATCGACGCCAGGCCCAGGGCCAGCGCCAGCGACACCAGGAAGGTCTCGCCACCGGACAGCGAGTGCACCGAGCGCAGTTCGTCGCCCATTTCGGTGTCCATCACCAGCAGCCCCAGGGCACTGCCGCCGCGCTTGAGGCGGTAGCGGCGTGCCAGCTGGCGCAGTTGCGCGTTGGCATGGTGCAGCAGCAGATCGAGGTTGTAGCCCTGGGCGATCTTGCGGAAGACATCGCCGGAGGCCGAGCCGATCAAGGCATTCAGGCGTGCCCAGCGCTGCCATTGCTGGTATGCCTGCTCGATTTCGCCGGCCAGCGCCTGGTGTGCCTGCTGGCGGCGCTGGTCGTCGGCCTGCTGGGCGCGCAGCTCGGCGCACTGCTGTTCATGGCCGGCCAGGCGCTCGCGCAACGCGCCGAGGGCCTGCTCCAGGCCTTCGGCCGAGGTTTCCACGGCCATCTGGGCGGTGTGCTGCTGCAGGCGCTGCTCGCGCTCTTGCAGCAACACCCGGCCTTGTTCGATGGCCCGGTCGGCGCCTTGCAGGCACTGGCGCAACGCATTGAGCTGGGCATCGTCCATCGCCAGCAGGCGGTCGAGGCCGGCATCGTCCAGCTCCGGGTGCGCTGCGCGCCACTGGGCGATTGCACCCTGCAACTGCTGGCATTCGCTGTCCAGGGCCTGTTGCTGCTGGGTGTTGGCCTTCAGCTCGCTGGCCAGCTGCACGCCTTGGGTACGCAGGTCCTGCAGGCGCTGGGCGGTGTCGGCATCGAGGGCGCGGGCTTGCTCGAGCTGTGCGTCAAGGTGCTGTTGCCAGGCCTCGGCGCTGCTGTGCTGGCCAAGCAGTTCGTCGAGCGCCGTGCGGGCCTGCTGGTGCTGTTGTTGCAGCGCGGCGAGTTGCTGCTGCAGGTGCTGTTGCGCCTGCAGGCGCACCTGCTGCTGGTCGCGCAGCTTGTCCAGCTGTACCTGGCGCGCCTGCTGTTCCTGCTGCTCGTCCTTGCGTTGCTCCAGCTGCTGCAAGCGCTGGGCGATCTGCTGGTCGAGGGCGAGGAAGGCGTGGGCCGGGTCGTCGCTCAGGGCCTTGAGCACATCCTGGGGCAGAACGTTGGCGAGGTCGTTGAGCCCTTGCTGCAGTTGCTGTTCATCGTTGGCCAGCGCCTGGTGCTGGTGATCGAGCTGCTGTTGCGCCTGCTGCTGGGCGTGCTGCGCCGCCTGCACCTGCTGGGTGAGGCGGGCGGCGTCCTTTTGCAGGGCGAGCAGGGCGCTCTGGCGCTGCTCGTCCTGGCTGATTTCAGCCAAGAGCCGGCGCAGCTGGCTGTCGAGCCAGGCGCTGCGCGCCGGGTCATCCTGGGCCGCGAGGGCCGGCCACAGGGCGTGGGCCTGCACCTGGGCCTGAACCGGCTGCAGCTGCTCGCCCAGCTGGGCCTGTTGCTGCTGGTAGTCCTTGAGTTGGGCGTTGACCACGCCCAGTTGGGTGCGCAGGTCCACCAGCCTGTTGTTGAGCGCCTCCACCTGCTTTTGCGCGGCATCTTCTTCGGCCTGGTCATGGCGGCCCAGGCTCTGCAGCAGGGCGTCAGGCTGGTGGAACGGGTGTTCGGCACTGCCGCACACCGGGCACGGCTCGCCGTCAAGCAGCTGGGCGCGCAGTTCCTCGACGCTGGTGTTGCGCGCCAGGCGCTGGCGCGCCAGCAACTGGCGGGTCAGGTTCAGCGCCTGCTCGGCGGCTTCCAGGTTCGCCTTGGCGGTGGTGCCTTCGCCAATCAGCTGCTGGCGCTGCTGCATGGCCTGTTGCTGGCGCTGGCGCAGGGCCTCGAGCTGCTGGCGCAATTCCAGTTCGCGGCCATGCAGGCGCGACAGCTCCTCGACGGCACGCTGTTGCTTGCGGTTGTCCTGCAGCATGTTGCCGAGCAGGTCGATCTGCTCGGCCAGGGCCTGGGGCTCGGCCCCGGCTTCCTGGAACAACAGCTCGAAGGCGTCGCGCTCGGCCTGCAGTTTGGCATTGGCCTGGCTGGCCTGGGCCTGCAAGCCGGGCAGCTCTTCGCGGCCTTTGGCCAGGCGCCCGCCGGTGAGCATCACCTGCTTGAGTTGCGGCAGGTAGGCCTGCCAGGCATTGGCCAGGCCTTCCAGGTGCTGGCTGTCGGCCAGGGCGCTGTCGATCTGGGCGAGCTGCTGCAGGCTGCGCTGCTGGTGTTCTTCGAGTTGCTGCAGTTGCTGCTGGCCGTCGACCACCTGCTGGTCGGCCTGCTCGCTGGCGCTGTGTTGCGCCTGCTGCTCTTGCGCCAGGCGGGCCAGGCTGTCCTGGGCGGCGAAGGCCTGGCGCACGCGCGGGGCCTGTTCGCCGTGTTCGGCCTGGTGTTGAACGAGTGCCTGGCGCGCCGCCTCCAGCGCCTGCTCCAGTTCGCCGGTACGTGCCTGCAGCTCGGTTTGCTGGCGCTGCTGTTCGCAGATGGTCGCGGCCAAGGGGGCCAGTTGCGCGCTCAGCAGTTGCTGGCGATGGAACTGGTGGCGCTGGGGGGCCAGGCGTTCCAGGCGTTGCAGGTCCAGGCGCTGTTCGGCCAGCTGTTGCCAGTTCTGCTCGGCTGCCGCCAGGGCCTGGCCGGCTTCGGCATGCTGGGCCTGCAACTGGCACTGCTCGTTCAGCCAGTTGCGTTGCTGTTCCAGTTGGCGCTCGCTGGCCTGGTCGGCCTTGAACTGCGCCAGCGCCTGCTCCAGGCGCTGGTCGAGCTCATCACGCGCCTCGGCGGGCATCGGCAGCAGGTGGCTGGCGCGCTCCTTGAGGGCGTTGTGGGCCTCGCCGGTTTCCCGCGCCTTGCTGAAGGCACGCTGGCCCAGGCGGGTGTAGATGGCGGTGTTGGTGAGCTTTTCCAGCAGCTCGCTGCGCTCCCGGTCGTCGGCCTTGAGGAAGGCGCCGAATTCGCTCTGGGCCAGCATCACCGCGCGGGTGAACTGCTCGAAGTTGAGGCCCAGGCGTGCCTCCACCAGCTGCTTGTATTCCTGCTTGCCGCTGCCCAGCAACTGTTCGCTGTCCAGGTCATAGAGGCTCTGGCGGCTGTTCTGCAGCTTGCCATTGGCCTTGTCGCGGGCGCGGTTGGCTTCCCAGCGCGCCCGGTAGCGATGGCCATCGATGCCGACGAAATCGACCTCGGCAAAGCCGCTGCCGGTGCCGCGGCGCAGCAGGTTGCGCGGGTCGTAGGTGGGGATGTCGCCGTCGGCGTCCGGCACCTTGGCTTCGCGGCCGATGTCGTTGAGCCGCGGCACGGTGCCGAACAGGGCAAGGCACAGGGCGTCGAGCAGGGTGCTCTTGCCGGCGCCGGTGGGCCCGGTGATGGCGAACAGGCCGGCGCTGGCCAGGGGCTCTGCGGTGAAGTCGATATCGACCGGGCCGGCCAGGGATGCCAGGTTCTTCAGGCGGATGGCGAGAATCTTCATGGCTGCTCCTCTTGCTGCTGGACGTCCTGCAGCAGCAGGGCGAAGTCGGCCAGGGCCTGCTCGTCGGCGGGGTTGCCGTAGGCCTGCTCCCAGGCGCGGCTGAACAGGTCCTGCGGGGTCATCTGCGACAGTTCGACGAAGGCCTGCTCGTCATCGTCCTGGCCGCCACGGCCGGCGTACTCGGCGCTGATGCGCACCAGCCGCACCGCCTTGCCTTGCAGGGCCGTCTCGACCTGCTGGCGCAGGTCCGGTTGCGGTTCGTCCAGTTGCACGCGCACTTCCAGCCAGGGTTGCCGGTTGGGGTCTTCCAGCAGGTCGATCACCGGCAGCTCGGCAAGCGCTTCGAGCAGCTCGCCCAACGGGGCCGGGCCGAGGCGCTGCAGGGCCACGGCGCGGGGCACCGGGCGCGCTTCGACGCTGAGCAACTCGCTGCCTTGCAGTTCGACTTCCAGCACCTGGTGCGGGTAGTTGATTTCGGCGAACGACAGCGGAATCGGCGAGCCGCTGTAGCGGATGCGCGCTTCGCGGTTGACCTTCTGCGGCTTGTGCAGGTGGCCCAGGGCGACGTAGCTGATGTCTTTGTCGAACAGCTTGGCCGGCAAGGCTTCGGCATTGCCGATGATCAGGCTGCGCTCGGAGTCCTCCGACACCGCGCCCCCGGCCATGTGCGCATGGCTGATGGCGATCAGTGCCTGGTCCTTCTTGCGCTTCTTTTGCGCGGCGCCGATCAGTTGCTGGTGCACCTGGGTGATGCCCTGCAGGTAGTCGTCGCCCAGCTGCGGGCCGGTGACCTCGGCCGGGCGCAGGAAGGGCAGGGCCAGGCACCAGGCAGCGACCTTGCCGCGGCCGTTGGTCAGCGGGATCAGCAGCCGTTCGGCATCCAGCTGGCCTTCGTCGAGCCAGTGCACCCGGCCCAGCGCGTGGGTGCGCAGGCGGCGCATGAGCGCTGCGGGCAGTTCGATGCGCGAGCCGGAGTCGTGGTTGCCGGCGATCATCACGATGTCCAGTTTCGGCAGTTGCTCGTGGGCCTGGACGATGAAGTCGTAGAGCCGCTCCTGGGCTTTGACCGGCGGGTTGACGGTGTCGAAGATGTCGCCTGCGATCAACAGCGCATCAGGCTGGCGCAGGCGCAGCTGGCCGAGCAGCCAGTCGAGGAAGCAGGCGTGTTCGAAGTCGCGTTCCTGGCCGTGCAGGCTTTGGCCCAGGTGCCAGTCGGAGGTGTGAAACAGACGCATGGATGACCTGTTGGTGTCGAGTCAGGCAAGCGCAGGGCTTGGCTTGAAGGGTGGGCTTCGCGAAGGCGGGTATGGTAACCCAACCCTGGAGGTTGTGCAGTTTGCCCGGGCCCGATCGCTGGCGATCAGGCCCGAACAGGCAGTGCGTTACTTGGGATAGAGCGGCGGCAAGCTGCCACTCTCACCCGCTGGCAGCAACACCTGCTCCGCCGGTGGAATGGTGCCGATCGCCCGCAACAGATCCTCGCCCTGCCAAAACTGCCCACTCTCGCTGTACAGCGCCCCGTTCAACCCATCCAGCGCATCGGACAGCGGCACGAAGCGCGCCGCCATCTCGGCCAGGGTTTCCGGTTGCTGGCGCGCCCAGGCATCCAGCGCCTGGCGGGTAGCCTGCGGGTCGTTGGCCAGGCAGGCGCGCTTGAGGTCGTCGAGCAGAGTGCGGGGGCTTGGGCCATTCTGCGCGGCACGCAGTACGGCCGGTTGCGAGCGGGCGCGCCACCACAGCGCGAAGCCGAGCGCGGTGGTCAGGGCGAACAGCAGGGTGGCCAGCTGCCAGGGCCAGAGCAGGTGGCTGACGCCGGCGCTGTCGTCGGCGGGGGATTCCGCGCTCAGGGCCGGGTTGTCCAGCACGTCCAGGGTGCGCGCGGGCAGGCTGCTGTGTTCCAGGTGGTCTTCGCGGGTGTTCCACCAGGTGACTTCCAGTGCCGGCAGGGCCAGCTTGCCGCTGTGGGTCGGCACCAGCGCCTCGCGTTCCTCGCGGTTGGCGGTCATGCCGCGCTCGCTGATTTCGTTGCGCAGCAGCGGCTGGTCCGGGTAGCGGCGCAGGCCGACGATCTCGGTGGCCGGCAACTGCGGCAGCTGGGTGCTCGACAGGCCCTCGGCGCGCAGGGTGATGCTGCGGGTCAGGGAGTCGCCGATCTGCGGTTGCTGGGTGCTCGGGTCGGGGTTCCAGTGTTCTTCGAGGGTCAGGCTGCGCGCCGGCAGCCAGGGCGCGCCGGCCGGCCAGTCGGCGGGGATGGGGCGTACCGCCAGGCGCAGCGGCAGCGAGCTGACCTGCACCTGGCGGCCGGTCTGCCGGCCACTGCCGGCGGACGGCTGGGGGTTGTCGGCGGCGGTGGCGGTGAAGGTCAGGGGCGGGATTTCCAGGCTGCCGCTTTGCTGTGGATACAGCGCGTAGCGGGTCTCGATCACCCCATGGCGCACGCCATTGATTTCCTTTTCATAGGTGCGCGACTCGCCCAGCGGTTCGACCTTGGCGTTCTCCAGCTGCAGTGGGCTGAGGCTGCTGTCGTCGTACAGCGACACCGAATGGTAGATGCGCAGGGTCAGCACGGTCTGGGCCTGGACGTACACCTCATTGCTGTCCAGGGTGGCTTCGACGAACACCTGCGAGGCGCTGTCCTGGCGGTTGGCATCGGCTTGCAGCACCTGCAGCTCGATGGCCTGGCTGTGCGACTGGCCCAGCTGCAGCTCAGGGATGCGCAGGGTGCCGCTGCGCCGTGGCAGCAGGGTGATGATCCAGCGGGTGCTGGCGCGGGTTTCACCGTCGAGGGTGTGCAGGCTGTTGAGCTGGCGCGTGCCGCGCACCTCGAAGTCGCCTTCCAGCGCGCGCAGGTCGGGCTTGCCGAACTGGGTGACGTCCTGGCTTTCCAGGGTCAGTTCCAGGGTTTCGCCCGCTTCCAGGCGGGAGCGGTCGACGCTGGCCTGCAGGGTCGGTTCGGCCTGGGCGAGGGCGGCCCACAGCAGGCTGAGAAGCAAGACGCCGAGGCGACTCATCGTGGGGTTTCCTGATGCAATTGCTGTTCATACCAGAATTTGCGCCGCAGCAGCTCGGCCGGGTTGTCCGGGATCTCCCGCAGCCATTGTTCCAGGGCCTGGCGTTGTTCGGCATCGAGGCTGGTCGAGACCGGCCGCTGGGGCGGCTGGGTCACGCTGTCGTCATCGCCTGCCTGGTTGCCGGGGCTTGCCTGGCTGTCGCTGTTGCCTTCGCCGGGCTGTTCGGCGCTGGCCTGTTGCTCTTGACCGGGTGTGCCCTGGGCCGGGCTGCTGGCCGAGCTGCTGTTGCCCTCGGTTTCGCTGCCGGGCGTGCCTTGGGCATCGCTGTTGGTCGGTTGTTCCTCGGCTTGCGCCTCGCGCTGCTGCAGCAACTGCTGCACCAGCGCCTGGTTGGCCAGCGCCGGCTGCAGGTCGGGCTGGCGCTCCAGGGCCTGTTCGTAGGCGTCCAGGGCCGCCTCCAGCTCGCCGTCACGGGCCAGGGCATTGCCACGATTGTAGTGGGCCTCGGCGCTGTTGCCCTGGGCAAATGCCTTGGCGGCGCCGGCGTAGTCGCCGGCCTGGTACAGGGCCATGCCCAGCCATTGCGGGTCCTGGAAGTGGCGTGCGGCGTCGGCTGGGCGATTGCGCTCGAGCAGGCGCTGGCCCTGCTGGTCGGGGCGCAGCCACAGGTCGTTGAGCTCGAACGCCTGGCTGGGCTGCGGCAGCGCCAGCAGCAGCGGCAGGCAGAACAGCCAGCCCCGCCGGCCGGCGCAGGCCGCCAGCAGCAGCAGGGGGATCAGCAGCCAGTAACCCTGGTCGGCCCAGCTGTCGAGCTGCACGTTGTGGCCGTCGTTGCGCAGGCTGCGCGGGTTGTCGAACAGGCCCAGGCCGCGCAGGTCGAGGTCGTCGATGCGGGCATGGCGGTAGCGCCCGCCCGTGCCGCTGATGAAGGCCTTGAGCCCCGGGCTGTCCAGGCGCGGCACCAGAATGCCGCCTTGCGGGTCCTTGAGGAATTCGCCATTGGCCTGGCGCACCGGTGCACCTTCGGCACTGCCGATGCCCAGCATCAGCAGGCTTGGCCCCTGGCGGCCGAGGGCCTGGACGATACCTTGGCGCTCCGGCGCGCTCAGCTCCGAGCCGATCAGCAGCAGGCGGCCCTGGCCCAGCCCGCTCTGGGCCAGCAGCGCCAGGCCCTTTTGCACGGCAAGGTCGGCGCGTTGGCCGGGCTGCGGCATGATCGAGGGGTCGATCGCTTCGAGCAGGTTGCGCGTGGTGCCCAGGTCGTCGGACAGCGGCACCAGGGTATGGGCGCTGCCGGCATAGACGACCAGGGCGGTCTGGCTTTCGCTACGGTGTTCGAGCAGGTCGAGGATCTTGCGCCGGGCCTGTTCCAGGCGGTTGGGGGCAACGTCCTCGGCAAGCATCTGCGGGGTCAGCTCGAGCAGGATCACCAGCGGGTCGGCCGGGCGCTGACGGGTTTCTTCCAGGCGCTGCCAGCTCGGCCCGAGCAGGGCCAGCACCACCAGCAGCCAGGCCAGGCCCAGGGCTACCCAGGGCAGCTTGCTGTTGCTGCCACTGCCGCCACCGAGCAGCACCGGGTGGAAGGCGGCCGGCAGGATCATCTGCCAGCGCCCGGCCCGTTTGCGCCGGTGCCACAGCTTGAACAGCAGCCAGGCGAGCAGCGGCACGGCAAGCAGCCAGAGGGGGCGCAGCCATTGTGGCCAGAGGTCGATCATCGGCGCTTCCTCAGGCGTAGCCGTTTGAGGCGCTCGCGCCATTGCGGGTGCGGCTGCAGGAAGCGCGGCCGGCGCAGCGCGCGTTGCAGCAGGTTGTCTGGCCACTGCACGGCGGCCACCAGCAGCACGCTGAGCAGCAGCGCCAGGGCCAAGGGCCAGGCGTACAGGGCTTTGGCGGTACGCGCCTGGGTCGGCTGCTGGGCGACCGGTTCAAGCTGGTCGAGGGTGTCGCCGATGGCGTCCAGTTCGGCGCCATCGTGGGCGCGGAAGTAGGCGCCGTGGGTGATGTCGGCGATTTCCTTGAGCGACGCTTCGTCCAGGTCCAGGCTCGGGTTCAGCCCGAGCAGGCCCGGGGTGCCGCTGGCCTCGGGGTTGGCGCCGATGCCGATGGTGTAGATGCGCACGCCTTCCTGGGCGGCCAGGCGGGCGGCGGTCAGCGGGTGAATCTGCCCGCCGTTGTTGGCGCCGTCGGTGATCAGCACCAGCACCCGGCTCTGCGCCGGGCGTTGGCGCAGGCGCTTGACCGCAAGGCCGATGGCATCGCCGATGGCGGTGTTCTTGCCGGCGATGCCGATCTGCGCTTCGTCGAGGAAGGTGCGCACGGTGCGCCGGTCGAAGGTCAGCGGCGCCTGCAGGTAGGCCTGGCTGCCGAACAGGATCAGGCCGACGCGGTCGCCTTCGCGCGCCTGCAGGAAGTCGCCGAGCAGCGCCTTGACCAGGTCCAGGCGGCTGATGTCTTCGTCCTTCCACTGCATGTCGGGGAAGTCCATGGAGCCGGACACGTCCACCGCCACCAGCAGGTCGCGGCCGCTGGCGGCCACCGGCACCGGGTCGCCGAGCCATTGCGGGCGGGCGGCGGCCAGCAGCAGCAACAGCCAGATCAGCACGAACGGCGCCTGCTGGCGCCAGGTCGGCAGGTTCAGGCGCGCCCGGCGCCCGGCGAGGCTTTCCAGTTCATCGAGAAAGCCGACCTTGAGCACCGGCTCGCCGCTGTCGGCGGCGGGCAGCAGCAGGCGCGCCAGCCAAGGCAGCGGCAGCAGCAGGAAGATCCACGGCCAGGCCAGTTCAAACATGTTTGCGGATCCAGGTTTCGACGGCCTGGCTGAGCCCGGCAATGGCTTTGTCGTCGAGCTTGCACTCGGGCTTGTAGGCGCCTTCGACCAGCACCATCCAGCGCGTCAGGCCGGCCGCCGGGCAGCGGTTGTCGAGAAACGCCAGCCACTGGCGGCCGTTGAGGGTGTGGCTGTTGGCGCCGGGGTAGTGGTTGCGGCACAGGCGCTTGAGCAGTGCGTTGATCTGCTGCAGCCAGGCGCCGGCCGGCGCGCCGTCGTAGGGGCGGGGCAGGCGCGCAAGCTCGGCCAGGGCTTCCACGCGCACCGGGTCGAGTGGCAGTTCCGCGCGCACCACCGGGCGCTTGCCCGGGCGCCAGTGGCGCAGCCGCCACAGGCCCCAGCCCAGCAGCGGCAGCAGCGCGAGCAGCAGCCACCAGCCTGGCGCCGGTGGCCACAGGCCGATCGCCGGTGGCGCGAGCAAGGGTTGCAGCTGGTCCAGCGGGTTCATTGGCCGCTCCGTGGGCGCTGGGCGTTGAGGTACTCACGCAACTGCTCGATCATCTCGCTCTGGGTGCTCAGCGGCATCAGCAGCACCCGCAGCTTCTGCGCCATCAAGTCCCAGCGTTCGATGCGCGCTTCGGCCTGTTGACGGTAGGCCCGGCGCAGGTTGGCGTCCAGGGTGTCGAGCTCCAGTTGCGCGCTGCGCTGGGCGAAGCGCAGCAGGCCGGCGGCGGGCAAGGCATGGTCGAGTGGGTCGGAAACCGGCAGCAGCAGCAGGTCGCAATGGCGCGAGAGCATGGCCAGGTGCTGTTCGGCCTGGTCGGTGAGCGAGCGTTCGTCGCAGATCACGATGGCCAGGCTGCCCGGGCGCAGCACTTCACGGGCGCGGCGCAGGGCAAGGCCGAGGCTGTCGGCCTGGGGCGCGGCTTCGGTGTGCAGCGCCTGGTTGACCTTGGCCAGGCGGTTGAGCAGCTGCAGCAGGCTTTGCTTGCTGCGCCGCGGCTTGATTTCGTGGTGCTCGTTGTCGCCGAACACCAGCCCGCCGATGCGGTCGTTATGCCCCAGCGCGGCCCAGCCGAACAGCGCCGCGGCCTCGGCCGCCAGCACCGACTTGAACATCAGCCCCGAGCCGAAGAACAACCGCTGGCTTTGCTCGACGAGGATGAAGATGGGCCGCTCGCGCTCTTCGTGGAACAGCTTGGTATGCGGCTCCTGGGTGCGGGCAGTGACGCGCCAGTCGATGTTGCGCACGTCGTCGCCGGCCTGGTAGACGCGCACCTGGTCGAAGTCCACGCCACGCCCGCGCAGCTTGGAATGGTGCAGGCCAATCAGCGGGCTGCGCTGGCCGGGGCGGGAAAACAGCTGAATCTCGCGCACACGGTGGCGCATGTCGATCAGCTCGGCGAGGCCGATGCGGATGCCGGGGGCGGCGAGGTGCGTGGCGGGCATGGGGTCAGGCGACGAGGTCGAGGGCGCGCTGGGCAGAGGCCCCTACTTTAATGCATCCGCAGTGGTGACGACCAATGCGTTCGCTAAAAATGTGCGCGATTGCCTGGGCACGCACATTGCCCACATTGCGCTCCGTGCGTTCGAACAGCCCCTCGGAAAACCCTGGTCGAGAAGAACACCTGAGCTCAGGCGACGGCGACTACGTCGAGAATGCGCTGCACCACCCGGTCCTGGTCAACGCCAGCTGCCTCGGCTTCGAACGACAGGATGATGCGGTGGCGCAGCACATCGAACAGCACCGCCTGGATGTCTTCGGGGCTGACGAAGTCGCGCCCGGCCAGCCAGGCATGGGCACGCGCGCAGCGGTCCAGGGCGATGGAGCCGCGCGGGCTGGCGCCGTAGGCGATCCAGTCGGCCAGTTCGCTGTCGAACTTGGCCGGGGTGCGCGTGGCCATGACCAGCTGCACCAGGTATTCCTCCACCGCGTCGGCCATGTACAGGCCAAGAATTTCCTTGCGCGCGGCGAAGATCGCCAGCTGGCTGACCCGCCGCTCAGGCTTCACTTCGCCGCCCAGGGCTTCGCCGCGGGCCTGGGCGAGGATGCGGCGCTCCACGGCGGCATCGGGGAAGCCGATTTTCACGTGCATCAGGAAGCGGTCGAGCTGGGCTTCGGGCAGCGGGTAGGTGCCTTCCTGCTCGATCGGGTTCTGCGTGGCCATGACCAGAAACAGCGGCGACAGGTCATAGGTGCTGCGGCCCACGCTGACCTGGCGCTCGGCCATGGCTTCGAGCAGCGCCGACTGGACCTTGGCCGGGGCGCGGTTGATTTCGTCGGCCAGCACCAGGTTGTGGAAGATCGGCCCCTGCTGGAACACGAAGCTGCCGGTTTCCGGGCGATAGATTTCGGTGCCGGTGATATCCGCCGGCAGCAGGTCGGGGGTGAACTGGATGCGATGGAACTGCGCCTCGATACCTTCGGCCAGCTCCTTGATCGCCTTGGTCTTGGCCAGGCCCGGCGCGCCCTCCACCAGCATGTGGCCGTCGGCCAGAAGCACGATCAGCAGCCGTTCGACCAGCTTTTCCTGGCCGAGAATCTGGGTGGAAAGAAAGGTGCGTAGCGCGATCAGCGCTTCACGGTGTTCCATCGATGGCGGTTCCTGGAATGGGCAGGGCGAGCGCGAAAGGCAACTGGCCTGGCAAGGGGGGATACTTTAATCCATCCGCGGTGCCACGTCGAAATCTGCGCTCGCTGTTTGCTGCATTGGCTGATTTTCCACCGCCGCCCGCTATCGCTTGCTTGCACGCTCCCAATCATCAAGGAGCGTGAGCATGGAACAGCAGCATGGCCCAGCCCATTTGCGGGTGGGCATATTCTTCGACGGAACCGGCAACAACCAAGCCAATGCCCAGGCCGCGCAAGGCGGTGAAGGGGGCAGTTACGCCAACGCCTTGAGCAACATCGCCCTGTTGCATGCGCTGTACCCTGGCGGCCAGGTCGATGATGAATGCTTCCTCAAGTGCTATGTGCAGGGCATCGGCACCTGCCAAGGGGCACCCGACTCGGCCTTCGGCGGCGCGACTGGCCGGGGGCATGCCGGGGTCCAGGCACGTGTCGAGCAGGCCTTGGCCGCGGTGGCGCAACAGGTGCGCGACTGCCTGGCAAGCCAACCGCAGGTGTTGCCCGGCAAGATCACCTTCGACCTGTTCGGGTTCAGCCGGGGAGCGGCAGCGGCCAGGCACCTGGCCAACCGGCTGAGCGAGGCGGCAGAGGGCCTGCCGGACGAGTTGCAGTGCCACCGGGTGATCGAGTTCATCGGCCTGTTCGACACGGTGGCGGCGATCGTCGCGCCGCTGCGTGGCAACTTCGACCCTGCCAATGACGATTACGATGGCTTGCAGCTGGGCCTTGGCCAGGGCACTGCGCGGCAAGTAGTGCAGCTGGTGGCCGGCGACGAGCGGCGGCACTACTTCCCCTTGCTGCGCTGCGGCAACGACATTGTCGTGCCCGGCGTGCACTCGAACATCGGCGGCGGTTACCCCGCCACCCTGCGCGAGCAGGTGCTGTTGTGCAAACCGCAATCGAACCGGGTGCCTGCGGCCACGCCGGCAGAGCACACCCGCGCCTACGCGGCGGTGCAGGCCTTGCTGGCTTCGGCAATCGTGCAGGTGGGCGACCCGCAGCCCTGCCTGCAGGTCTGGGAGGAGCCGGTCAGCGAAGGCCGAGGCAAGCGTGAAGACCCGGAAAAACAGGTCTACGTCGCCGTGTATCGGGAGCGTGAGGTGAGCGGGCATCTGTCGCGCATCTACCTGAGCATCATGCGTGAGCTGGCCGTGAGCTGCGGCGTGCCATTCGCCGGGCTGGGTGGGGATGAGGCGCATCGGCTGCCCGAAGAGCTGCAGGCGATCAGCGAAAAACTGCACGACTATGCCCTTGGGCGTTGCCAGGGGCTGCGACTGACGCCCGCCGAGCAGGCCTTGCTGCAGCGCAAATACGTGCATACCTCGGCGCACTGGAATGCCCTGGCGGGGTTGCGCAACAGCTCGCTGGACATGCTGTACATCAACCGGCCCGAGGAAGGGGGCCGGGTCATGCATGACAATCCGCTGGGTTGAAGCCCAAGCGGCGGCAGTGCCTGCACCGTCGCAGGTACTGCCGTACACCCCTCAGTTCTTCGAGGTGGAGTGCTTGCGGCCCTGGTCGAACAGCGCGAACACCACCACCAGCACGCCGGAGATCGCCAGGATCAACGCCACGCCGTCGGTGGAGTGGGTCGCCGAGCCTGCCACCAGCGCCAGCCCGCCCAGCGGCGCCAGGCCACCGGCCACGGCGGTGCCGATCTCGCGGCCGGTGCCAAAGCCCGAAGAGCGGGTCTGGGTCGGGAACTGGCGGCTGAGGAACGAACCTTGCGGGGCGAACATCATTGGCGCGAGGATGCCGGTGCCGATGGCGATGGCCACGTAGATCAGGGTCGGCTCGCCGGTGCTCAGCAGCTGCAGGAACGGGTAGGCGAACAGTGCCGACAGCACGCCGCCGAGCATCAGCACGGTCTTGCTGCTCCAGCGGTCGCACAGCCAGCCGAAGAACGGTACGGTGAAGATCGCCACCAGGCTGGCGATGGTCACCGACAGCGAGGTGACATGCGCCTCGACCCCTTTGAACTGGGTCAGGTAGGCCAGCGAGAAGGTCTTGAAGATATAGCTCAGGGCGTTGTAGCCGATGGCCACGAAGAACACCACGGCCAGGCCTTTGAGGTCGTTTTTGAACAGCAGCTTGAGCGGCGACACCTGGGGCTGGTCGTCGACCTTGTCGTGCGCCTTCTTGAAATCGGGCGTTTCCGGGATGCTCTTGCGCACCCACAGGCCGACCGCCACCAGGGCAATGCTGGCGATGAACGGGATCCGCCAGCCGCCGGCCAGGAGGAACTCGTTGCCGTTCATGGTCAGCAGGTACACGGTCAGCGACGACAGCAGCAAACCCAGGTTCAGCCCCAATGCCGGCCAGGCGCCCTGGCTGCCGCGCTTGCCTTCGCTGGCATGCTCGTAGGAGGTGACCGCCGCGCCCGACAGCTCGGCGCCGGCGCCCAGGCCCTGGATGATGCGGATCACCACCAGCAGGATCGGTGCCCAGATGCCGATGGTGGCGTAGCTGGGGATCAGGCCGATCAGCGCGGTGCACACGCCCATCATGCAGAAGGTGATGACCAGCACGTGCTTGCGCCCGAAGCGGTCGCCCAGGTAGCCGAACAGCACGCCGCCGAAGGGTCGGGCGATGAAGCCGATGGCGAAGGTGGAGAACGCCAGCAGCGAGGCCACCGCCGGGTTGCTGGCATCGAAGAAGATCTTCGAGAACACGATCGCCGCCATGGTCGCGTAGAGGTAGAAGTCGTACCACTCCAGCATCGAGCCGAAGATGGTTGCCGCGGCTACCTTGCGCAGGCGCTTGCGTTGCTGTTGCGGGGTTTCGGTTGCGGCCAGCGCCGCCTCGTGTACCGACATCTGAGGTTCCTTATTGTCTTTGTAGTGTTGTGTTGCAGCAGTGTTCAGCGGGCCTTGAGGATCTTCTCGGCGATCATCTGGCCGATCGGGATGGCCGAGGTGGCCGCAGGCGACGGGGCATTGCAGACGTGCACCATGCGCGGGGTCTCGGCGAACAGGAAGTCATGCACCAGGGTGCCGTCGCGCATCACCGCCTGGGCGCGGATGCCGGCCTCGTAGGGCAGCAGGTCCTCGACCTCGAGCGATGGGCAGTACTTGCGGCACTGCTCCAGGTAGCCGCGCTTGAACAACGAGTTCTTCATCTCGGCGGTGCCGGAGCCGAGGTTGTTCCAGATGGTTTTCCAGAAACCGGGGAAGGCGGCGTACTCGGCCACATCGCGCCAGTTCACCGAGAACTTGCGGTAGTTCTCCCGGCCGAAGCCGAGCACGGCGTTGGGGCCGACGGTGACGCTGCCGTCGATCATGCGCGTCAGGTGCACGCCGAGGAACGGCAGTTCCGGGTCGGGGATCGGGTAGATTAGGTGGTTGACGATCTGGTTCTTGCTGGCCGGCAGGCGGTAGTACTCGCCGCGGAAGGGGATGATCTGATGGTCGATCCTGACCCCGGCCAGGCGCGCCAGGCGGTCGGATTGCAGGCCGGCGCAGGCGACCAGCTGGCGGGCGCGCCAGGTCTGGCCGTGGTCGCGGATCTCGACATGCTCGCCCAGCTCGCGGATGCCCTGCACCGTGGTGGACAGGCGCACTTCGCCGCCGGCCTGCTCGATCACCTTGGCCATGGCGTAGCACACCTGCTTGTAGTCGACGATGCCGGTGGCGTCGACGAACAGCGCGCCGAGCCCGGCGATGTTCGGCTCGCGGCGCTTGAGTTCGCCGGCGTCGAGGCGCTCGACCTTCAGGCCGTTCTGCTGCGAGCGCTGGTACAGCGCCTCCATGCGCTGCATTTCCAGCGGGTTGGAGGCCACCAGCAGCTTGCCGCAGACGTCGAAGGCGATGCCGTGTTCGCGGCAGAAGTCCTTGGTGGCCTGGGCGCCGCGCTTGCACAGCTCGGCCTTGAGGCTGCCCGGGGCGTAATAGATGCCTGCATGGATCACGCCGCTGTTGTGGCCGGTCTGGTGGCGGCCGAGGCTGGCTTCCTTTTCCAGGATCAGCAAGGACGCGCCGGGGCGCTGTTGCAGCAGGGCCATCGCGGTGGCGAGGCCGACGATGCCGCCGCCGATGATGCAGTAGTCGTAAGTCATGCAGGGGTACCTTGGTGTTCTTGTCGGTGGATCTGCTTATCAGGTTGTCAGACTAAGTAGTGCGTGCAAAAGGCCTCGCCAGGCCACGGTGAGTGCTCCGGGGTCAGTCGAGGGCGGGAAGGTCGATTTTCAGGCGTTTGGCCGAGGCGCGCAGGTGCGCTTCGGCGCAGGCGGCTGCGGCTTGCCGGTCGCCGTCGGCGATGGCCTGGTACAGCGCCTGGTGTTCGCGGTTAGCGTCTGCCGAGCCGCCTACCGAGTGGCTGGCCGAGTTTTCCCAGGCGGTGCGCCGCGCGCTGGCCAGCTGGCCGCCGAGGAAGTCGTGGAAGGCCACGAAGTAGTCGTTCTTGCTGGCTTCGGCGATGGCCCGGTGGAAGGCCACGTCGGCGGCCGAGGCGGTGGCGAAGTCGCTGCTTTTATCGAGCATGGCTTGCAGGGCCTTGGCCATGTGCGCCAGGTCATCGGCGTCACGCCGGCGCGCGGCGATGGCCGCGGCCTGGGTTTCGATCCACAGGCGCATCTCGAACATCTGCACCAGGTCAGGCGTGCGCCCTTGGCTGCCGGGGAAGCGGAACACGGTGCCGTTGGGGGTTTGCGAGATGTAGGAGCCGAGCCCGCGACGGGCGATCAGCACGCCATCAGCCTTGAGCTGCGCCACTGCCTCACGCACCACCGAGCGGCTGACATTGAGCTGTTCGGCCAGTTGCTGTTCGGTGGGCAGGCGCGATTCGGCGGCCAGGCGGCCGGCATCGATCTCGGCGCGGATGGCGCTGACAACCCGTTCGACCAGGGTGTCGGGGCGCTGGAGCTCTAGCATGGGGGCGGTTGCCTAGTGGTCAGGTTGTCAGACAATGCCTGTCGGTGGATGGGCTGTCAATATTTTCAAGGGGTTATGGAGTGTCTGTCAGGGCCCTATCGCCGGCAAGCCGGCTCCCACGCAGAGAATCTGTGGGAGCCGGCTTGCCGGCGATAGGGCCACTGCCGAAAAAGCTCAGAGCTCGCTGACGAAGGTGCCCGTGCCATCGAGAATATTGCGCAAGGTCAGCTCGACCTCTTCCAGGTCAGTGCCCGCCGAGGTCAGCACGATTTCCAGCACCTCATCGCCCTTGAGCGCATCACGGTCCCCGGCGGCCACTTCGATCAGCAAGCGCTGTGCGCTCAAGGTCACCTTCAGGCCATCGAGCGTCGAAGGCTCGTCATCGAGGGTCAGGTCGACCGTGTCCTCGTCCGGATAGCGGGTCAGCAGGAACATCTGCCCCTTGTCGCTGTGGCAGCACAAGGTCGCCATGTTGTCTTCCTCGTCATCGCAGGGGGTGGCGAAGAGCAGGGCGGTATTGATTTGCATAGCGGGCTCGGGTCAAGGAAATGAAAGGGAATTCTGACAGTGTTGTGGGCATCCATAAACGTAAAGTTACCGCCCCTTGACCGAAATTGTCGCAGCGCTGCAAGCGGCGATGACCGATCAGTCGTTAAGCTTCGGCGAGCCCTGAACTTTACGTCCGGCTTGCCACGGGTTGGCTATCGTTGATCCGTGACCGTCGGACGCACGCGACGCTTCAACTATTACAAAGCCCAAGCGGAGTACCACAGATGGCGTTCTTCACCGCAGCCAGCAAAGCCGACTTCCAGCATCAACTGCAGGCGGCCCTGGCGCAGCACATCAGCGAACAGTCACTGCCACAAGTGGCGCTGTTCGCCGAGCAGTTCTTCGGCATCATTTCCCTGGACGAACTCACCCAGCGCAGGCTGTCGGACCTGGCCGGCTGCACCCTGTCGGCCTGGCGCATCATCGAGCGCTTCGACCCCGAGCAACCGCAGGTGCGGGTGTACAACCCCGATTACGAACGCAACGGCTGGCAATCGACCCACACCGTGGTCGAGGTGCTGCACCATGACTTGCCATTTCTGGTCGACTCGGTGCGCACCGAGCTCAACCGCCGCGGCTACAGCATCCACACCCTGCAGACCACCGTGCTCAGCGTGCGCCGCGGGCCCAAGGGCGAGCTGCTCGAGCTGCTGCCCAAGGGCACCCATGGCGAAGGCGTGCGCCACGAGTCGCTGATGTACCTGGAGATCGACCGCTGCGCCAACGCCGCCGAGCTGAACGTGCTGGCCCGCGAGATCGAGCAGGTTCTGGCCGAAGTGCGCGTGGCCGTGGCCGATTTCGAGCCGATGAAGGCCAAGCTGCGCGAAGTGGTGGCGCTGGTGGAGCAAACCCCGTTTGCCCCGGTGCAGCATGAGAAGGGCGAGGTCAAGGCGTTCCTGGAGTGGTTGCTGGACAACCATTTCACCTTCCTCGGCTATGAAGAATTCACCGTGCAGGGCGATGCTGCCGGCGGCCAGATGCTCTACGACGAGCACTCCTTCCTCGGCCTGCCGCGCCGCTTGCGCGTGGGCCTGACGCCTGAAGAGCTGCGTATCGAAGACTACGCCGTGGCCTACCTGGCCGAGCCGCTGCTGCTGTCGTTCGCCAAGGCCGCGCTGCCTAGCCGCGTGCACCGCCCGGCCTACCCGGACTATGTGTCGATCCGCCAGCTCGACGCCGACGGCAAGGTGGTCAAGGAGCACCGCTTCATGGGCCTGTACACCTCCTCGGTGTACGGCGAGAGCGTGCATGCCATCCCCTACATCCGCGTCAAGGTTGCTGAAGTCGAGCGCCGTTCGGGCTTCGACCCCAAGGCCCACCTGGGCAAGGAACTGGCCCAGGTGCTCGAAGTGCTGCCGCGCGACGACCTGTTCCAGACCCCGATCGACGAGCTTTTCAGCACCGTGATGTCGATCGTGCAGATCCAGGAGCGCAACAAGATCCGCGTGTTCCTGCGCAAGGACCCTTACGGTCGGTTCTGCTACTGCCTGGCCTACGTGCCGCGGGAAATCTATTCCACCGAGGTGCGCCAGAAGATCCAGCAGGTTCTCATGGAGCGCCTCAAAGCCAGCGACTGCGAGTTCTGGACCTTCTTCTCCGAATCAGTGCTGGCACGTGTGCAGCTGATTTTGCGGGTCGACCCGAAAAACCGCATCGACATCGACCCGCAGCAGCTGGAAAACGAAGTGATCCAGGCGTGCCGCTCGTGGCATGACGACTATTCGGCGCTGGTGGTGGAAAACTTCGGCGAAGCCCAGGGCACCAACATCCTCGCCGACTTCCCCAAAGGCTTCCCGGCCGGCTACCGCGAGCGCTTTGCCGCGCACTCGGCGGTGGTCGACCTGCAGCACGTGCTGGCACTGTCGGAGGCCAAACCGCTGGCAATGAGCTTCTACCAGCCGCTGACGCGCCTGGGCGAGCGCCTGCTGCACTGCAAGCTGTACCACGCCGATACCCCGCTGGCGCTGTCGGACGTGCTGCCGATCCTCGAGAACCTGGGCCTGCGCGTGCTTGGCGAGTTCCCCTACCGGCTGCGCCACGCCAGTGGCCGCGAGTACTGGATCCACGACTTCGCCTTCACCTACAGCGAAGGCCTGAACCTGGACATCCAGCAGCTCAACGATGTGCTGCAGGATGCGTTCGTGCATATCGTCCAGGGCGACGCCGAGAACGACGCCTTCAACCGCCTGGTGCTCACCGCCGGCCTGCCGTGGCGTGACGTGGCGCTGCTGCGCGCCTATGCCCGCTACCTCAAGCAGATCCGCCTGGGCTTCGACCTGGGCTACATCGCCAGCACCCTGAACAACCACACCGACATCGCCCGCGAGCTGACCCGGTTGTTCAAGACCCGCTTCTACCTGGCGCGCAAGCTCACCAACGAAGACCTGGACGACAAGCAGCAGCGCCTGGAGCAGGCGATCCTCACCGCCCTGGACGATGTCCAGGTGCTCAACGAGGACCGCATCCTGCGCCGCTACCTGGACCTGATCAAGGCCACCCTGCGCACCAACTTCTACCAGCCCGACGCCAACGGCCAGAACAAGTCGTACTTCAGCTTCAAGTTCAACCCCAAGCTGATTCCCGAGCTGCCCAAGCCCGTGCCGAAGTTCGAAATCTTCGTCTATTCGCCGCGGGTCGAAGGCGTGCACCTGCGCTTTGGCAACGTCGCCCGCGGCGGCCTGCGCTGGTCGGACCGCGAAGAAGACTTCCGTACCGAAGTGCTGGGCCTGGTCAAAGCCCAGCAGGTGAAGAACTCGGTGATCGTGCCGGTCGGCGCCAAGGGCGGCTTCCTGCCACGGCGCCTGCCGCTGGGCGGCACCCGCGATGAAATCGCTGCCGAAGGCGTGGCCTGCTACCGCATCTTCATCTCCGGCCTGCTCGACATCACCGACAACCTCAAGGACGGTGGCGTGGTGCCGCCGGCCAACGTGGTGCGGCACGATGACGACGACCCGTACCTGGTGGTGGCGGCCGACAAGGGCACCGCGACCTTCTCCGACATCGCCAACGGCATCGCCATCGACTACGGCTTCTGGCTGGGCGATGCGTTCGCCTCGGGCGGCTCGGCCGGCTACGACCACAAGAAGATGGGCATTACCGCGCGCGGCGCGTGGGTCGGCGTGCAACGCCACTTCCGCGAGCGTGGCATCAACGTGCAGCAAGACCCGATCACCGTGATCGGCGTCGGCGACATGGCCGGTGACGTGTTCGGCAACGGCCTTCTGATGTCGGACAAACTGCAACTGGTGGCCGCGTTCAACCACCTGCATATCTTCATCGACCCCAACCCGGACCCAGCCACCAGCTTCGTCGAGCGCAAGCGCCTGTTCGACCTGCCGCGCTCGGCCTGGAGCGACTACGACACCAGCATCATGTCCGAAGGCGGCGGGATCTTCCCGCGCAGTGCCAAGAGCATCGCCATCAGCCCGCAGATGAAAGAACGCTTCGCCATCGAAGCCGACCGCCTGACCCCGACCGAGCTGCTGCATGCACTGCTCAAGGCGCCGGTTGACCTGCTGTGGAACGGCGGTATCGGCACCTACGTGAAAGCCAGCAGCGAAAGCCACGCCGATGTCGGCGACAAGGCCAACGACGCGCTGCGGGTCAACGGCAACGAGCTGCGCTGCAAGGTGGTGGGCGAGGGCGGCAACCTCGGCATGACCCAGCTGGGCCGCGTCGAGTTCGGCCTGCAGGGCGGTGCCACCAACACCGACTTCATCGACAACGCCGGCGGCGTGGACTGCTCCGACCACGAGGTCAACATCAAGATCCTGCTCAACGAAGTGGTGCAGGGTGGCGACATGACCGAGAAGCAGCGCAACCAGCTGCTGGGCAGCATGACCGATGAAGTGGCCGGCCTGGTGCTGGGCAACAACTACAAGCAGACCCAGGCGCTGTCGCTGGCCGCCCGCCGCGCCCGCGAGCGGATTGCCGAGTACAAGCGCCTGATGGCCGACCTCGAAAGCCGCGGCAAGCTTGACCGGGCCATCGAGTTCCTGCCGTCCGAGGAGCAGCTGGCCGAGCGCCTGGCGGCCGGCCAGGGCCTGACCCGTGCCGAACTGTCGGTGCTGATCTCCTACAGCAAGATCGACCTCAAGGAGCAACTGCTCAAGTCGCTGGTGCCGGACGACGACTACCTGACCCGCGACATGGAAACCGCCTTCCCGCCGTCGCTGGTCAGCAAGTTCGCCGAGGCCATGCGCCGCCACCGCCTCAAGCGCGAGATCGTCAGCACCCAGATCGCCAACGACCTGGTCAACAACATGGGCATCACCTTCGTGCAGCGCCTGAAGGAGTCCACCGGCATGAGCCCGGCCAACGTTGCCGGTGCCTACGTGATCGTGCGCGACATCTTCCACCTGCCGCACTGGTTCCGCCAGATCGAGGCGCTGGACTACCAGGTGCCGGCGGAAATCCAGCTGACCCTGATGGACGAGCTGATGCGCCTGGGCCGCCGCGCCACCCGCTGGTTCCTGCGCAGCCGGCGCAACGAGCAGGATGCCGGGCGCGATACCGCGCACTTCGGGCCGAAAATCGCCCAGCTTGGGCTCAAGCTCGACGAGCTGCTCGAAGGCCCGACCCGCGAGCGCTGGATGGTGCGCTACCAGAGCTTCGTCGAGGCTGGCGTGCCGGAGCTCCTGGCGCGCATGGTCGCCGGCACCAGCCACCTGTACACGCTGTTGCCGATCATCGAGGCGGCGGATGTCACCGGGCATGAGCCGGCCCAGGTGGCCAAGGCGTTCTTCGCCGTGGGCAGCGCGCTGGACTTGACCTGGTACCTGCAGGAGATCAGCAACCTGCCGGTGGAGAACAACTGGCAGGCCCTGGCCCGCGAGGCGTTCCGCGACGACATCGACCTGCAGCAGCGGGCGATCACCATTTCCGTGCTGCAGATGGCCGATGCGCCGCAGGACATGGACGCGCGCGTGGCGTTGTGGGCCGAGCAGCACCGGGTGATGGTCGAGCGCTGGCGCGCGATGCTCGACGACCTGCGCAACGCCACGGGCACCGACTATGCGATGTATGCGGTGGCCAACCGCGAGCTGGTCGACCTGGCGATGAGTGGGCAGGCGGCGGTGGTGCCGTCCTGATCTTCAGGCTGAAATGAAAAAGCCCCGGCAGTGATGCCGGGGCTTTTTTGTGCCTGTTCTGGCCCTATCGCCGGCAAGCCGGCTCCCACAGGCCTACTTGAACCTGCGCTCCACCCCTTTTTCCACGAGGATCTTCGCCGAAATCTCTTCCACCGAAAAATGCGTGGAGTTGATGTTGGGGATGTTCTCCCGGCGGAACAGGCTCTCTACCTCGCGCACCTCGAACTCGCACTGGGCAAAGCTCGAATAGCGGCTGTTGGGCTTGCGCTCGTGGCGGATGGCGGTCAGGCGGTCCGGGTCGATGGTCAGGCCGAACAGCTTGTTGTGGTGCTTCTTCAGCACTGCCGGCAGCTGCAGGCGCTCCATGTCGTCTTCGGTCAGCGGGTAGTTGGCGGCGCGGATGCCGAACTGCATGGCCATGTACAGGCACGTCGGCGTCTTGCCGCAGCGCGACACGCCCACCAGGATCAGGTCGGCCTTGTCGTAGTAGTGGGTGCGCGCGCCATCGTCGTTGTCGAGGGCGAAGTTCACCGCCTCGATGCGCTCCATGTAGTTGGAGTTGCCGCCGATCGAGTGGGATTTACCCACGGAATACGACGAATGGGCGGTCAATTCCTGCTCGAGCGGGGATAGAAACGTCGAAAAGATGTCGATCATGAAGCCGTTCGAGGTGGCCAGGATCTCGCGGATGTCCTGGTTGACGATGGTGTCGAAGATGATCGGGCGCATGCCGTCGCGCTCGGCGGCCGTGTTGATCTGCTGCACCATGGTGCGCGCCTTGTCCGGCGTATCGATGTACGGGCGGGTGAATTTGTTGAACGGGATGCTCTCGAATTGCGCAAGCAGGCTTTGGCCCAGGGTTTCGGCGGTAATGCCGGTGCCATCGGAGATGAAGAACGCGGTTCGTTTCATTTGCGATCTGGGCCTTAAGCTGATGACGATTCTTGGATATGATAAGTTCGGTTTGCCGAATGCGGCTGTCGGCATTCTCACTTATTTTCCAGGTACAGGCCACAAGCGCCCGGCCAAGTCCAAGCAGGCAGGCGGGCGCCCTTGAGCTTTTCCAATACAGTTAGTGGAGAGATCACCTTGGTAGAGTACGTAGTTTCCCTCGAAAAGCTCGGCGTCCATGATGTAGAGCATGTGGGGGGCAAGAACGCATCCCTGGGCGAGATGATCAGCAACCTCGCAGGTGCTGGCGTTTCGGTGCCGGGCGGCTTTGCCACTACGGCTCAGGCGTACCGCGACTTTCTCGATCAGAGTGGCCTGAACGAGCGCATCCACGCCGCGCTCGACGCGCTGGACGTGGACGACGTCAACGCCCTGGCCAAAACCGGCGCGCAGATCCGTCAGTGGGTCATGGAAGCCGAGTTCCCGGCGCGCCTGGATGCGGAAATCCGCACCGCCTTCGCCGCCATGTCCCAGGGCAACGACAACATGGCCGTGGCCGTGCGTTCCTCGGCCACCGCCGAAGACCTGCCGGACGCCTCGTTCGCCGGCCAGCAGGAAACCTTCCTCAACATCCGCGGCGTCGACAACGTGATCCGCGCGGCCAAGGAAGTGTTCGCCTCGCTGTTCAACGACCGCGCCATTGCCTACCGCGTGCACCAGGGCTTCGACCACAAGCTGGTGGCCCTGTCGGCCGGCGTGCAGCGCATGGTCCGCTCGGAAACCGGCACTGCCGGGGTGATGTTCACCCTCGACACCGAGTCGGGCTTTCGCGACGTGGTGTTCATCACCGGCGCCTACGGCCTGGGTGAAACCGTGGTGCAAGGTGCAGTCAACCCTGACGAATTCTACGTCCACAAGCAGACCCTGCAGGCCGGCCGCCCGGCCATCCTGCGCCGCAACCTGGGCAGCAAGGCGATCAAGATGGTCTATGGCGACGAAGCCAAGGCCGGCCGTTCGGTCAAGACCGTCGAAGTCGAGCGTGCCGAGCGTGCACGCTTCTGCCTGAGCGACGACGAAGTCAACGAACTGGCCAAGCAGGCCATGATCATCGAGCAGCACTACCAGCGCCCGATGGACATCGAGTGGGCCAAGGACGGTGACGACGGCAAGCTGTACATCGTCCAGGCCCGCCCTGAAACGGTTAAGAGCCGCGCCAGCGCCAACGTCATGGAGCGCTACCTGCTCAAGGAGAAGGGCACCGTGCTGGTCGAAGGCCGCGCCATCGGCCAGCGCATCGGCGCCGGCAAGGTTCGCGTGATCAACGACGTGTCCGAGATGGACAAGGTGCAGCCGGGCGACGTGCTGGTGTCGGACATGACCGACCCGGACTGGGAGCCGGTGATGAAGCGCGCCAGCGCCATCGTCACCAACCGCGGCGGGCGTACCTGCCACGCGGCGATCATCGCCCGTGAGCTGGGCATCCCGGCCGTGGTCGGGTGCGGCAACGCCACCCAGATCCTCAAGGACGGCCAGGGCGTCACCGTTTCCTGCGCCGAAGGCGACACCGGCTTCATCTTCGAAGGCGAGCTGGGCTTCGACGTCAAGCAGAACTCGGTCGATGCCATGCCGGAGCTGCCGTTCAAGATCATGATGAACGTCGGCAACCCGGACCGCGCCTTCGACTTTGCCCAGCTGCCCAACGCCGGTGTCGGCCTGGCGCGCCTGGAATTCATCATCAACCGCATGATCGGCGTGCACCCCAAGGCGCTGTTGAACTACGCCGGCCTGCCGGCCGAGCTGAAGGACAGCGTCGACAAGCGCATCGCCGGCTACAACGACCCGGTCGGCTTCTATGTCGAGAAGCTGGTCGAGGGCATCAGCACCCTGGCGGCGGCCTTCTACCCGAAAAAGGTCATCGTGCGCCTGTCGGACTTCAAGTCCAACGAGTACGCCAACCTGATCGGCGGCAAGCTGTACGAGCCGGAAGAAGAGAACCCGATGCTGGGCTTCCGCGGTGCTTCGCGCTACATCAGCGAGTCGTTCCGTGACTGCTTCGAGCTCGAGTGCCGTGCGCTCAAGCGCGTGCGCAACGAGATGGGCCTGACCAACGTCGAGATCATGGTGCCGTTCGTGCGCACCCTGGGCGAGGCCAGCCAGGTCGTCGACCTGCTCGCCGAAAACGGCCTGGCCCGTGGCGACAATGGCCTGCGCGTGATCATGATGTGCGAGCTGCCGTCCAACGCCATCCTCGCCGAAGAGTTCCTCGAGTACTTCGACGGCTTCTCCATCGGCTCCAACGACCTGACCCAGCTGACCCTGGGCCTGGACCGCGACTCGGGGATCATCGCCCACCTGTTCGACGAGCGTAACCCGGCCGTGAAGAAGCTTCTGGCCAACGCCATCCAGGCGTGCAACAAGGCCGGCAAGTACATCGGCATTTGCGGGCAGGGGCCGTCGGACCATCCGGACCTGGCCAAGTGGCTGATGGAACAAGGCATCGAAAGCGTGTCGCTGAACCCGGACTCGGTGCTCGAGACCTGGTTCTTCCTGGCCGAAGGCCAGGGCGCGGCCTGATGCGGTGAAATGCGGGGGTGCGTCTGGCGTGCCCCCGCCTGGTTTTATCCAGGGCGAGCTCCAGCAATGGATCCCGCCCTTTTTTGTGCACCAAGCAACCTATGCAAAGCAGCAGCAATCTATTTCCCGTCGCCCTGCTCAGTGCCGAGCGGCGCGGCGACCTCAGTGAAGACGTGTACCGGATCAAGGCCGGCAACAGCCCTGACCCCAGCGTCGAAATTGCCTTGACCCGCCTGGGCCTGGCCGACCAGGGCGGTGCCCAGGGCGTGCCGGTCATTCTCCTGCACGGCAGTTTTTCCAACCGGCGTTTCTGGTATTCGCCCAAGGGCATCGGCCTGGGCGCCTACCTGGCCCGCGCCGGTTTCGATGTGTGGATCCCGGAGATGCGTGGCCACGGCTTGTCGCCGCGCAATCGCAACTGGAAGCACAACCAGGTGGCCGACTATGCCCGAGACGACCTGCCGCTGATCGCGGCCTTCGTCCAGGAGCAGGCCGGCCAGGCGCCGCACTGGGTGGGCCACTCGTTGGGTGGCACGACCTTGGCGGCGGCATTGGGTGGCGGCTTCCTGCGCGCCGACCAGGTCGCCAGCGCGGCGTTTTTCGGCACCCAGGTCAGCCGCGTCTATTGGCCGCTGAAAGTGCCGCCGTTGACCTGGGGCGCGAAGCTGTTGCTCAAGCGCTGGGGGCAGATTTCCGGGCCGCGGTTCAAGCGTGGGCCGGAGGACGAACCGATCGGCCTGGCCCTGGAAAGCATGCGCTGGCATGGCCTGTTCGGGCGTTTTGGCGACAAGCAGAACGACTGGTGGGCGGGCCTGGCCGAGGTCGATGTGCCGGTGCTGGCGGTGGCGGGAGCCGCGGACTTCCAGGACCCGGTGTGGGCTTGTCGCAAGCTGTTCGATCAGCTCGGTGGCGAGCGCAAGCAGTTTTTGCGCCTGGGGCGCGAGCAAGGTTTCGAGGCGTTCGGGCATGTCGACATGCTGGTGAGCAAGGCGGCGCAGGCGCAGGTTTGGCCGCTGGTGGAGCGTTGGCTGCGGGCGCCTTTGCTTGCTGTGCATGAATCGACGCTGGTGGGCGAGCCTGTACCGGCCAGCTGAGCGTGTGATGTGTAGGCACCCACATTTTCAATGACAGTGGTTTCCCTGTGGGAGCCGGCTTGCCGGCGATAGGGCCGGTGCAGCTTGCGCATAACTGACTGCCCGGTCCCGGATGACTGCAACCGCCTCCCCGGTGTAGCCTTGCCCGACATCCGCTTTCGTTGTGACTGACAGGAGCTTCCCATGCAGCATTACGTAACGCCCGACCTCTGCGATGCCTACCCCGACCTGGTCCAGGTGCTGGAACCGATGTTCAGCAACTTCGGTGGCCGCGACTCGTTTGGCGGCCAGATCGTCACCATCAAGTGCTTCGAAGACAACTCGCTGGTCAAAGAGCAGGTCGAGCTCGATGGCAAGGGCAAGGTCCTGGTGGTCGATGGCGGCGGCTCGCTGCGCCGGGCCCTGCTGGGTGACATGCTTGCCGAAAAGGCTGCCAAAAACGGTTGGGAAGGTTTGGTGATCTACGGATGCGTGCGTGACGTCGACGTGCTGATCCAGACCGACGTGGGTGTACAGGCCCTGGCCAGCCACCCGATGAAAACCGACAAGCGCGGCATCGGCGACCTGAACGTGGCCGTGACTTTCGCCGGTGTGACCTTCCGCCCGGGCGAGTATGTGTACGCCGACAACAACGGCGTGATCATCTCGCCAAGCCCGCTGAAAATACCGGAGTGACGCGCCCCGCGCGCTGATGGAGCTTTGATGTTCGAGGAAGACAACGCGCAGTGGGGGCTGGTGCATGCCCTGGTGCTCGATGGCAAAGGCGGCGCGCGCTCGATCGCCCGGACCGAGCTGGGCGGCCTGCAATTGCAGCCACAGGAGAGCCTGTGGCTGCACTGGGACCGCAGCCATCCACAGACCCGCACCTGGTTGCTGCAGGAAAGCGGCCTGAGCGAGTTCGCCTGTGACCTGCTGCTGGAAGAAAACACCCGCCCGCGCTTGCTGCCCATGGTGGGGGAGCAGCTGCTGCTGTTTCTGCGCGGGGTCAACCTGAACCCGGGCGCCGAGCCCGAGGACATGGTTTCGGTGCGCATCTTCGCCGAGGCGCAACGGGTCATTTCCCTGCGCCTGCGGCCGTTGCGCGCCAGTGACGAGGTGCTGCAGCTGCTGAGCGAGGGCAGGGGGCCGACATCGGCTTCCGAGCTACTGCTGCTGATGGGTGAACTGCTCACCGAGAAGGTCCAGGCACTGGTCAGCGACCTGTCCGAGCTGGTCGACCTGGAAGAGGAAAAGGTTGAATCCGACGAACGGTATACGCCTGAGAACGGCAGCCTGCAGCAGATTCGCCGTCGCGCTGCCGGCCTGCGGCGTTTCCTGGCGCCGCAGCGGGAAATCTACGCACAGCTGTCGCGCAGCAAGTGGAGCTGGTTCGCCGAGGCCGATGCCGACTACTGGAACGAGTTGAACAACAGCCTGATCCGCTACCTCGAAGAGCTCGAGTTGACCCGCGAGCGGGCCGCGCTGGTGCTGGAAAGCGAGGACCGCCGGCGCAGCGAGCGGATGAATCGGACCATGTACCGCTTCGGCATCATCACCTGCATTTTCCTGCCCATGAGCTTCATCACCGGGCTTCTGGGCATCAACGTGGGCGGTATTCCGGGCGCCGAGAACCCGTATGGCTTCCTGTTTGCCTGCGCCATCGTGCTGGCGCTGGCGGTCGGGCAGTGGTGGCTGTTCCGGCGGTTGCGGTGGGTCTAGTGGGGCAGGGGGCCGTACTGGCAAGCCTCGCGCATTTTGAGACACGCGTCCTAACCGGATGTGTGACCCGTCGCCCGGCGCTCTCGTCTCTGACTGATACTGCGCGAGGTGCCCATGCACGATCCGTTTGAACAATCCCTGCGTGACCTGCTCAAGGCATCGCCATCCGGTGAAGACCGGGACGATGCCGCGTGCCTGGGTCGCGTGCTGAAAACCGCCAACCGCCAGGTTGGTGCGGGCGATCTGTTCAGCCTGCTTGGCCGTTGGAGCCAGGCGCTGCTGATTGCCGTGAACAATGGCTCGGCGCATGTTGCGCCTGTACGTCGTAACGCTGCCGCTGGCAGCAAAGCTGATAAGGCCGATTGAATATGGAACTCGATCTCTGGACCCAGAGCCTGGTCACCGCGATGACCGCCCTATGGACCAAGGTAGCGAACTTCATCCCCAACCTGTTCGGCGCGCTGGTCGTGGTGCTGCTCGGTTTCGTGGTGGCCAAGCTGCTTGATACGCTGCTGTCGAAACTGCTCGCCAAGTTCGGCCTGGACCGCCTGATGGCCGGTACCGGGCTGACCAAGATGCTCGGCCGGGTGGGCATCCAGGTGCCGATCTCGACCCTGATCGGCAAGATCGTCTACTGGTTCGTGCTGCTGATCTTCCTGGTTTCGGCCGCCGAGTCGCTGGGCCTGGAGCGCGTCTCGGCCACCCTCGACATGCTCGCCCTGTACCTGCCCAAGGTGTTCGGCGCGGCGCTGGTGCTGCTGGCCGGCGTGCTCCTGGCGCAGGTCGCCAATGGCCTGGTGCGCGGCGCTGCCGAAGGCATTGGCCTTGAGTACTCGGCGGGCCTTGGGCGCATCACCCAGGGCCTGGTGATCATCATCAGCATCTCGGTGGCCATCAGCCAGCTCGAGGTCAAGACCGACCTGCTGAACCATGTGATCGTCATTGGCCTAATTACCGTTGGTCTGGCCGTCGCCCTGGCGATGGGCCTGGGCAGCCGCGAAATTGCCGGGCAGATTCTGGCCGGGATCTACGTGCGCGAACTCTTCCAGGTCGGCCAGCAGGTGCGAATTGGAGAGGTCGAAGGGCAGATCGAGGAGATCGGTACGGTCAAGACGACAGTGCTGACCGATGAGGGTGAGTTGGTGTCGCTGTCCAACCGCGTGCTGCTCGAGCAGCGCGTGAATAGCCGCTAACCGCACAAAAGCTGTTAATGTATGCCGCCGCAAAAATCGGCCCGTGGGGCTGAGCGGCGACATTGACCTGACTGTCGGCCAGATCCGTTTTGAATAAAGTTCATTCGCCGCCCATGCGTTACGACCCCCGCGAGCTCACCGACGAGGAGTTGGTGGCGCGTTCGCATGAGGAGCTGTATCACGTTACCCGCGCCTATGAGGAACTCATGCGGCGCTACCAGCGGACCCTGTTCAACGTCTGTGCACGTTATCTGGGGAACGACCGGGATGCCGACGATGTCTGTCAGGAGGTGATGCTGAAGGTGTTGTACGGTCTGAAGAACTTCGAGGGTAAATCCAAGTTCAAGACCTGGCTCTACAGCATCACCTACAACGAGTGCATTACCCAGTACCGCAAGGAGCGTCGCAAACGCCGGTTGATGGATGCCTTGAGTCTTGACCCTGTTGAAGAGGCGTCTGAAGAAAAGGCTCCGAAGCCGGAAGAAAAGGGCGGGCTGGACAAGTGGCTGGTGCATGTGAACCCGATCGACCGGGAGATTCTGGTGCTGCGATTTGTCGCAGAACTGGAATTTCAGGAAATCGCCGATATCATGCACATGGGCCTGAGCGCTACGAAAATGCGCTACAAGCGCGCGCTAGACAAGCTAAGAGAGAAATTTGCAGGCCTGGATGAAACTTAGCGGCTTGTAAATATCTCTAACGAATCGGCGAGTTCTGCTAGACTTGCCGTCGAGTTGTCCCCCGGATGTTGGTGGGACTGCTTAACTATCACCAGATGGGGATTTAACGGATGAAATTGAAAAACACCTTGGGCTTGGCCATTGGCTCGCTCGTAGCCGCTACTTCGTTCGGCGTTCTGGCTCAAGGCCAAGGCGCAGTCGAAATCGAAGGTAACGTTACCAAGCAGTACTACGACAGCGAGCGTAACTTCAAGAACGACGGCACCAATCCTGGTGTTCGCCTCGGTTACTTCCTGACCGACGACGTCTCCCTGGACCTGGGCTACAACGAGACTCACAACGCTCGTGGCGAAGTCTTCAACAAAGACATCAAAGGTTCCAAGGCTAAGCTGGACGCTACCTACCACTTCGGTACCGTCGGCGACGCACTGCGTCCGTACGTTTCCGCTGGTTTCGCTCACGAGAGCCTGGGTCAGGCCACTCGTAGCGGCCGTGACCACTCCACCTTCGCCAACGTTGGCGCTGGCGCCAAGTGGTACATCACCGACATGTTCTTCGCCCGTGCCGGCGTTGAAGCCATGTACAACATCGACAACGGCAACACCGAGTGGGGCCCATCCGTTGGTGTTGGTCTGAACTTCGGTGGCAGCGGTGGCAAAGTTGCTCCTGCTCCGGCTCCAGTTGCTGAAGTCTGCTCCGACAGCGACAACGACGGCGTGTGCGACAACGTCGACAAGTGCCCGGACACCCCGGCCAACGTCACCGTTGACGCCGATGGCTGCCCAGCTGTTGCTGAAGTCGTTCGCGTTGAGCTGGACGTCAAGTTCGACTTCGACAAGTCGGTCGTCAAGCCTAACAGCTACGGCGACATCAAGAACCTGGCTGACTTCATGAAGCAGTACCCACAAACCACCACCGTGGTTGAAGGTCACACTGACTCCGTGGGTCCAGACGCTTACAACCAGAAGCTGTCCGAGCGTCGTGCCAACGCTGTCAAGCAGGTCCTGACCCAGCAGTACGGCGTAGAATCCAGCCGTGTTGACTCGGTTGGCTACGGCGAAACCCGTCCGGTTGCCGACAACGCCACCGAAGAAGGCCGTGCTATCAACCGTCGCGTTGAAGCTCAGGTAGAAGCCCAGTCCAAGTAATTGGCCTGAAGCTTCAATGAAAAACCCGGCCTAGGCCGGGTTTTTCTTTGCCTGCGATTTGCGGGTGCGTATGCCAAGGCCCTGTCATGGTGAGCGCGTGCTGGCTATAATCGCACCCTCATTCACCCCGAGCCTTGCCCGCCCATGTATACCCTGGCCCGCCAGCTGCTGTTCAAGCTTTCTCCGGAAACCTCCCATGACCTGTCCCTGGACCTGATCGGCGCCGGTGGCCGCCTGGGGCTCAACGGCGTGTTGTGCAAGCAGCCAGCAGCGTTACCGGTGACGGTGATGGGGTTGAATTTCGCCAACCCGGTAGGCCTGGCCGCGGGCCTGGACAAGAATGGCGCGGCCATCGACGGCTTTGCCCAGCTGGGCTTCGGCTTCGTCGAGATCGGCACCGTGACCCCGCGCCCGCAGCCGGGCAACCCCAAGCCACGCCTGTTCCGCCTGCCGCAAGCCACTGCGATCATCAACCGCATGGGCTTCAACAACCTGGGTGTCGATCACCTGCTGCAGCGTGTGCGCGCCGCGCGTTACAACGGCGTGCTGGGCATCAACATCGGCAAGAACTTCGATACCCCGGTGGAGCGTGCTGTCGACGACTACCTGATCTGCCTGGACAAGGTCTACACCGCGGCCAGCTACATCACCGTCAACGTCAGCTCGCCGAACACCCCGGGCCTGCGCAGCCTGCAGTTCGGCGACCCGCTCAAGCAGCTGCTCGATGCCTTGGCCGAGCGCCGTGAGCAATTGGCTACCCGCCACGGCAAGCGCGTGCCGCTGGCGATCAAGATCGCCCCGGACATGAGCGATGAAGAAACCGCACTGGTGGCGGCGGCGCTGATGGAGTCGGGAATGGACGCGGTGATTGCCACCAACACCACCCTCGGCCGCGAAGGCGTCGAGGGCCTCGCTCATGGTGGCGAAGCGGGCGGCCTGTCGGGTGCGCCGGTGCTGGAAAAGAGCACCCACATCGTCAAGGTGCTGGCCGGCGAGCTGGGCGGCAAGCTGCCGATCATCGCCGCAGGGGGCATCACCGAAGGCCGTCATGCGGCAGAGAAGATCGCTGCCGGCGCGAGCCTGGTGCAGATTTACTCGGGCTTCATCTATAAGGGCCCGGCGCTGATCCGTGAAGCGGTGGATGCGATTGCTGCGATGCCGCGGGGCTAACCTGCAGGCATAAAAAAGGGCCCCATCTAGGGGCCCCTGGGCCTTAGCCCGCCGCCCGGATGGGGCGTGCATGGTAACTCGAATTCAGTGTCCTCGATCAGCCAACGGCGTGATTTTCGTTGAGTCTATGGATGCCAGCGGTGCCAGTCATTCCGTCCCAGTTATCACCGCGACCTTCGCGCCAGCCGTTGATCCAGGCTTGGCGAACAGAAGGAAGATTGAAGGGGCAAAGTTCGCGGGATTTGCCGGTAACCCCGTATTGGTAGCCACGTGAATATGCTCTTTCCAACGGATCACGCTTAAGTCTTCTCATAGGGTGTTGCCCTCACTTGTTGACTGTAATGTCCCGTCGGCCTCTCCGAGGCCGGGCAGAGTCTTTCTGCCGGTGTGCGCCCGCTGCCGGCGTGGCGGGCTGAAGGTGCCGCCTCGTTGCGAAGCGGCCTGAGACCAGTTCTAACGAATGCAGGTCACAGAGGGAATGATCGATTTGTCATAAGCACGTAACCTTTCCAAGGGTCAGGGGATAAGTAAATAAATGCGACTCAACCTTGTTTGGCCTTGAGCCCGCTATGGCTGGGGTTTGCTGAGAGTTGACGTCATTTCGCCAGCGTGGCGCCCTGATGACAGAAATATTTGGTAATGCGACGAAGGGTCACGCCTGATCCTCGCTCGCCAGAAATTATTCGTACTGCCTGATGATCTAAGCTGTTCCTGCCACCCGGCGAGCGGCAGATCGATCAGGCGGCCCGGCCGGCCCGCTGCCATGAGGCAGGGGCGAAGGCCACTCGGACGCTTGCTGGAAAGGCGTTCGGGCAAACATCGGCGGGCGATGCGTCGCCTCGTCACTCAAATAGCCCAAGGCTCTGGAATACACATGTCGGACCGTTTCGAACTCTACCTCACCTGCCCCAAAGGCCTTGAAGGCCTGCTTGCCGAAGAGGCCAAGGGCCTTGGCCTGGACGAAGTGCGCGAGCACACCTCGGCCATCCGCGGCACCGCCGACATGGAAACCGCCTACCGCCTCTGCATCTGGTCGCGCCTGGCCAACCGCGTGCTGCTGGTGCTCAAGCGCTTCTCGATGAAAAACGCCGACGACCTGTACGACGGCGTGCATGCCCTGGACTGGGCCGACCACCTGGCCGCCGACGGCACCCTGGCGGTGGAATTCAGCGGCCACGGCTCGGGCATCGACAACACCCACTTCGGCGCACTCAAGGTCAAGGATGCGATCGTCGACAAGCTGCGCAACCGTGAAGGCCTGCGCCCGTCGGTGGAGAAGGTCGACCCGGACGTGCGGGTTCACCTGCGCCTGGACCGTGGCGAGGCGATCCTGTCCCTCGACCTCTCCGGCCACAGCCTGCACCAGCGCGGCTACCGCCTGCAGCAAGGCGCCGCGCCGCTGAAGGAAAACCTCGCCGCCGCCGTGTTGATCCGTGCCGGCTGGCCGCGCATTGCCGCCGAAGGCGGCGCGCTGGCCGACCCGATGTGCGGTGTGGGTACCTTCCTGGTCGAAGCGGCGATGATCGCCGCCGACATCGCCCCCAACCTCAAGCGCGAGCGCTGGGGCTTCAGCGCCTGGCTCGGCCATGTGCCGGCCACCTGGCGCAAGGTGCATGAAGAAGCCCAGGCCCGTGCCCAGGCCGGCCTGGCCAAGCCGCCGCTGTGGATCCGCGGCTACGAGGCCGACCCGCGGCTGATCCAGCCGGGGCGCAACAACGTCGAGCGCGCAGGCCTTGGCGACTGGATCAAGATCTACCAGGGCGAAGTGGCCAGCTTCGAGCCGCGCCCGGACCAGAACCAGAAGGGCCTGGTCATCAGCAACCCGCCTTACGGCGAGCGCTTGGGCGATGAAGCCAGCTTGCTGTACCTCTACCAGAACCTCGGCGAGCGCCTGCGCCAGGCGTGCATGGGCTGGGAAGCGGCGGTATTCACCGGGGCCCCTGAGCTGGGCAAGCGCATGGGCATCCGCAGCCACAAGCAATATGCCTTCTGGAACGGCGCGCTGCCGTGCAAGCTGCTGCTGTTCAAGGTGCAGCCCGACCAGTTCGTCACCGGTGAGCGTCGCGACGCCCAGGGTGACAACGGCGAGGCGCGCAGCCCGGCAGCCGTGGCCAGCGAGCCGGCACGCCTGTCGGAAGGTGCGCAGATGTTCGCCAACCGCCTGCAGAAGAACCTCAAGCAGCTGGGCAAGTGGGCCCGCCGCGAGCAAGTCGACTGCTACCGCTTGTACGATGCCGACATGCCCGAGTACGCCCTGGCGGTCGACCTCTATCAGGATTGGGTGCACGTGCAGGAATACGCCGCGCCGCGCTCGATCGACCCGGAAAAGGCCCAGGCACGCCTGCTCGACGCCTTGGCGGCCATCCCCCAGGCACTGAACATCGACCCGCAGCGCGTGGTGCTCAAGCGCCGCGAGCGGCAGGCCGGCACCCGCCAGTACGAGCGCCAGGCCACCGAAGGGCGCTTCCTGGAGGTCAAGGAAGGCGGTGTGAAGTTGCTGGTCAACCTTACCGACTACCTCGACACCGGGCTGTTCCTCGACCACCGCCCGATGCGCATGCGCATCCAGCGAGAGGCCGAAGGCAAGCGCTTCCTCAACCTGTTCTGCTACACCGCCACGGCCACCGTGCATGCGGCCAAGGGTGGCGCGCGCAGCACCACCAGCGTCGATCTGTCGAAAACCTACCTGGACTGGGCGCGCCGCAACCTGGCGCTGAACGGCTTCTCCGAGCGCAACCGCCTGGAGCAGGGGGATGTCATGGCCTGGCTGGAAGGCAACCGCGACAGCTACGACATGATCTTCATCGACCCGCCGACCTTCTCCAACTCCAAGCGCATGGAAGGGGTGTTCGACGTGCAGCGCGACCATGTGCAGTTGCTCGACCTGGCCATGGCGCGCCTGGCCCCGGGTGGCGTGCTGTACTTCTCCAACAACTTCCGCAAGTTCCAGCTAGATGAGCACCTGGCGGCGCGCTACGTGGTGGAAGAAATCAGTGCCCAGACCCTGGACCCGGACTTCGCCCGCAACAACCGCATCCACCGGGCCTGGCGCCTGCAACTGCGCTGAAGCGACCAGCGTGATTGCATAGCTAATGGCCAATAGCTATAACTCAGCACAGGGCCGGACAATCGCAGGACGCTGACGTGACGAGATCGATCTATGTCGAAGTATGGCGTGCGTGCGAAGGTGATGGGCCTGTGCCGCGAGGCGCTGGCTGCCTGGGCCGTGGCCCTGGTGGCGCTGGTGGCCGGCGGCTTGCTGTCGGCCGGCCTGGCGTTGGCCACCCAGGCGTTCTACAAGCAGCAGTTGCGCCAGCGCTTCGAGTTGCTGGCCAGCGAGCGCTATAGCCGCATCGCCGAGCGCTTCGACGACCAGGAGCAGCGCCTGGACAGCCTGCGGCGCTTCTTCAGTTTCTCCAACGAGATCACCCCCGGCGAATTCGACGGTTTCGCCGGCCCGCTGCTGCGCCGCACCCAGGCCTACTCCTGGGCACCACGCGTCGAGCAGGGGCAGCGGGGCGATTTCGAACGCCAAGCCAGCGCCAGGCTCGGGCAGCCCTATGAGATACGCGACCTGGATAGCCAGGGCAATTGGCAGGCGGCGCCGCCTCGCGATCACTACTTCCCGGTGCTCTACACCCAGGCTACGCAGCAGCAGGGCCAACCCTACGGGCTCGACTTGCGCGGCCAGCCGGTGCGCGAGCAGACCCTGCAGCGTGCGCTGTTGCCGGGCAGCATGGCGGTGTCCGAGCCGCTGGACATGATCAACGTTGCCGCGGGCTACAGCCGCGGGCTGCTGATGGTCGCGCCAGTTTTCTCCGACAAGGCCCCGGGCGAGGCGCAAGGCGCACCCGCCGGTTACGTCATGGCCCTGCTGAACCTGCGGCAATTGATCAGCGATGGCCTGCCATCGGCCGGCGAGGACAACCTGGTGGTGCGCATCATCGACCCCAGCGGGCGCGATGGCCACGAAGTGCTGTTCGACTCAGAGAACCCGCCGGCCCCCTTGGCGCTGCTCAGCAATCAGTTGCTGCACCTGGCTGACCACCACTTCCAGCTCGATATCCGCCCAAGCCAGGTGTTCATGCAGGGCAACCGCTCCTCGGCGGCGCTGGCGGTGGGGCTTCTCGGCGGCCTGCTGAGCCTGCTGCTCAGTGCCTTGCTCTACAACCTGTTCAGCCAGCGGCAACGCGCCCTGAAGCTGGTGGAGCAGCGCACCGCGCAGCTGCGTGTCAGCGAGCAGTCACTGCGCGACACCCACAACCAGTTGCGCAGCGTGCTGAACGCCGCCACCCAGGTGGCCATCATCGCCACCAGCCTCAAGGGCGTGGTCAGTACCTTCAACGCCGGTGCCGAGCGCATGCTCGGCTACCAGGCGGGCGAGGCGGTAGGGCAACTGCGCCTGGAATACCTGGTGCTGCCTGAGGAGCTCAACCAGCGCGCCCACGCCCTGAGCCTGCGCTACGGGCGGCACATCGCCGGTGGCCAGGCGATGTTCGCCGATACCCTGCAGGAGGGCGGCGCCGAGCCCAGCGAGTGGACCCTGGTGCGCAAGGACGGCAGCCAGCTGCTGGCCAACATGCTGGTCACCGCGGTGCTCGATGAGCAGGGGCTGTGGGTGGGTTACCTGGCCATTTGCATCGATGTCACCGAGCGGCGCCGCGTGCACGAGGCGCTGGCGATGCGTGACCGGCTCTTGGAGAAGCTCAGTGCGCAAGTGCCGGGGGGCATCTACCAATATCGGCTGGATGCCGATGGCCATTCCTGCTTCCCCTATGCCAGCCAGGGCATGTTCGAGATCTACGAAGTCGACCTGCAGCTGCTGCGCGAGGATGCCACGGCGGTATTCGAACGGATTCACCCCGACGACCTCGAGCACGTGCGCCGCTCGGTGCGCTATTCGGCCGAGCACCTGACGCCGTGGCGCGAGGAGTATCGCGTGTGCCTGCCACGTGCCGGCTTGCGCTGGGTGCGCGGCGAGGCGACGCCGGAAGTGGGCGAGGCGGGCTGCACGCTCTGGCATGGCTACCTCACCGACATTTCCGACCTCAAGGGCGTCGAGGAAGACTTGCGCACGCTGTCGGTGACCGATTCGCTCACCGGCATCCACAACCGCCGCTATTTCCAGGAGCGGCTGAAGGCCGAACTGGATCGCGCCCAGCGTGACAATCAGGACCTGGCCGTGATCATGCTCGATATCGACCACTTCAAGCGCATCAACGACCAGTATGGCCATGCCGTGGGCGACCATGTGCTGCGCAGCCTGTGCCAGCGCATTGGCCACCGTTTGCGGCGTACCGACGTGTTCTGCCGGCTCGGTGGTGAGGAGTTCATGGTGCTGTGCCCGGGCAGCAATGCCGAGCAGGCGCGGATGTTGGCGATGGAGTTGTGGCAGGGGGTGCGCAGCGTGCCGGTCGACGGGGTGGGCAGGGTGACGGCGAGTTTTGGCGTGGCGGGGTGGCGGCCGGGGGAGGGCGCCGATGCCTTGCTGTTGCGGGCGGATGCGGGGGTGTATGCAGCCAAGCAGGCGGGCAGGGACCGGGTCGAGGGAGAGCTGGGTTGATGCCGCTCGTGGTCCCCTCGCCAGCAAACCGGCTCTCACAGGTACTGCGCTGTTGTTGAAGCCAGCGCGGTAGCTGTGGGAGCCGGCTTGCCGGCGAGGGGCCCAGCCGTTGAATCAGGGCGCGACGGCGGCCGTGCTGTCGGCCGTCTTCGGCTGGCGATACAGGTCCAGCAGCACCTGGTCCAGCACCTGCGAGGCGCCCCACGGCTTCGGATCATTGAGGATCGCCGCCACAGCCCAGGTGTTGCCATTGCTGTCGCGGCTGAAGCCGGCGATGGCGCGCACGGTGTTCAGGGTGCCGGTCTTGATGTGGCCTTCGCCGGTCAAGGCGGTGCGCTTGAGGCGCTTGCGCATGGTGCCATCCATGCCCACCAGCGGCATCGAGCTGATGAATTCGGCCGAGTATGGGCTCTTCCAGGCCGCCTGCAGCAGCGCCGCCATTTCGCGGGTGCTTACCCGTTCGGCGCGGGACAGGCCCGAGCCGTTTTCCATCACCAGGTGCGGGGCGGTAATGCCCTTTTTCGCCAGCCACTGGCGCACCACCCGCTGGGCGGCGCGGGCGTCGTCGCCGTCGGCGTCGGTGCGGAACTGCGCACCCAGGCTCAGGAACAGCTGCTGGGCCATGGTGTTGTTGCTGTACTTGTTGATGTCGCGGATCACTTCCACCAGGTCTGGCGAGAAGGCCCGGGCCAGCAGGCGCGCGCTCTTGGGCACGTTCTCGATGCGGTCACGGCCCTGGATGGTGCCACCCAGTTCGTTCCAGATCGCCCGCACCGCACCGGCGGCGTAGGTCGGGTGGTCGAGCAGCGACAGGTAGGTCTGCGAATTGCAGCCATCGCCCAGCTGGCCGCTGACCACCACGCTGATGCCATCCGGCTGCGGCACCGGGTTGTAGCGCACATCGCCGGTGCATTGCTTGGAGGCCACGGCCTTGACCTGGTTATCGATGCGGATGCTGGCGATCGGCGGCTCGACCGCCACGGTCACCTTGCCGCCGTCGTTGCGGGCGACGAAGCGCAGGGCCTTGAGGTTGACCAGCAGGGAGTCGGGCTTGACCAGGAACGGCTTGTTGACATCGCCACCATCGTCATTGAACTGCGGCAGGTTGGGCTGCACGAAATGGCTGCGGTCCAGCACCAGGTCGCCGGTGACGGTGCGCACGCCGTTGGCGCGCAGGTCACGCATCAGCAGCCACAGCTTCTCCATGTTCAGCTTCGGGTCGCCACCGCCCTTGAGGTACAGGTTGCCGTTGAGCACGCCGTTGCTCAGGGTGCCGTCGGTGTAGAACTCGGTTTTCCACTGGAAGGTCGGGCCAAGCAGCTCGAGCGCGGCATAGGTGGTGACCAGTTTCATGGTCGACGCCGGGTTCACCGACACATCGGCGTTGAACACGGTCGCCGTGCCGGGGCCGTTCAGCGGCAGCATCACCAGAGACAGTGCGTTGTCCTGCAGCTTGTTGGCCTTGAGCGCCTGCTGCACTTTGGGTGGCAGGGTGGTATTGACGGTTGCCGCCTGGCTGGGCAGTGCGAACGGCAGCAGCAGGCCGGCGAGAACGAAGGGACGAAGCGTTTTGATCATAAGAGATTAATACCCTGCGCACGAGGGAAAAGGAGATTGGGGCTGTAAGAAGTGATGACCCCAGAACGAAATATAGTGCGCATTATGCCCCAAGCGCAGCGCTGATGCGCCACGTTCGACGGAAAAGCGCCGTTGCCCTGCGGAAACTGTTAAAGTGCCGCGCGTAATTACTCAAGAGGATTGTTTCATGGCTACCAACCGTTCCCGTCGTCTGCGCAAGAAACTGTGCGTGGATGAATTCCAGGAGCTGGGTTTCGAACTGAACCTGGGTTTCAAGGAAGACCTGTCTGACGAAGCCATCGATGCCTTCCTCGACGCCTTCCTCGCAGAAGCCATGGATGCCAATGGCCTGGACTATGTCGGCGGCGATGATTTCGGCCTGGTGTGCTCGGCCAAGCGTGGCTCGGTCAGCGAAGAACAGCGCGCTGCCGTCGAAGCCTGGCTCAAGGGCCGCAGCGAACTGACTAGCATCGAAGTCAGCCCGCTGCTGGACGCCTGGTATCCGGAAAAGCCGATCAACCCGGCTTCCTGATGCACGCTTGAGCGCCCGCCCGCACGGGCGGCGTTCGATCAAGCCCTGGCCAGTTCCCTGGCCAGGGCTTTCTCCACACGGCGCATGTGCCGTGCCAATACCTGCCGACGCAGCCTCAGCTGTGGCACCGGCAACGCCTCCTCGCCCATGGCCTCGCAGGCCAGCATCATGCCCTTGGCTTCCAGCATCCGCGCGGCGCTGAGGATCTTGTGTGCCTGCTCGCCCAGCTCGAGGGCCTGGGTGTCGGGGTCAAGGCCCATCAGTTCGGCCAGGTCCTGTTGCAGGCTCTGGTGCAGGGCCGTGAGCAGGCGGTCGCGTTCGCTTGGGTTGTCGCCGACGATGCTGCGCAGGCCCTGCAAGTCGAACGGCGCCGCTTGCCCGTGCCGGGCAATCACCGCCAGGCGCTGGCTGAGTGTGCGCAGGCTGATGGGCTTGAGCAGGCAGTCGTCCATGCCGGCGCTCAGGCATTTCTGCCTGACTTCCGGCTGGGCGTTGGCGGTATAGCCGAGGATGACGCAGGGTGGCCGCTTGCTGCGGCGTTCTTCGGCGCGAATGGCGGCGGCCAGCTGGTAGCCGTTCATGTGCGGCATGTTGCAGTCCAGCACCAGCACATCGAACTGCCCGTTACGCCAGGTATCCAGGCCTTCGCGACCGCCGCTGGCGGTGGTTTGGCGAAGGCCCAGATAGCCCAGCTGCTGGGCCATCAGCAGCAGGTTGGCCGGGTGGTCGTCGACCACCAGCACGTTCAGGCGGGGGTCGGGGGTGTCGACCTCGTCTTCGATCGGCGCAGGCAAGGGCGGCGTAGTGGCAGGCTGCAGCGGCAGGGTCATGCGCACCTGGGTGCCGAAATCCGGCAGGCTCTTGATGCTCAGCCTGCCGCCCATCATTTCGCACAGGCTGCGGCAGATGGCCAGGCCCAGCCCGGTGCCTGCGCGGGCACCCTGGCTGTGCGGGTTGACCTGGACGAAGGGGTTAAACAGGCGCTGCAGGTCGTCGTCATGAATGCCGATGCCGCTGTCGCGTACCTCCAGCGCCAGGCTCGGGGCCGACCTTGGGCCTGCTTCGCGCAGGTTCAGGCACAGGCGCACATGGCCATGTTCGGTGAACTTGATGGCATTGCTGACCAGGTTGGAGAGAATCTGCTTGAAGCGCAGCGGGTCGAGCAACGCATGGCAGCGGGCGCTGGGGTTGATGATGACTTCCAGGGCCAACCCCTTGAGCCGCGCCTGGCCCTCGAAGATGCGGCCGACCGATTCGACCAGTGCCGCCACATCGACCGGCTCCGGCGCCAGGGTCAGGTGCCCGGACTCGATCCGCACGATGTCGAGGATATCGCCGATCAGGCCGAGCAGGTCCTTCGCCGAATGGTGGGCGACCTCCAGCGAAGTGCGGTCGACCTGGCCGTGGTTGGCACGCTTTACCGCCAGCTCGAGCATGCCAATCACGGCATTCATCGGCGTGCGGATCTCGTGGCTGATGGTGGCCAGGAAGGTGCTCTTGGCTCGGTTGGCCTCTTCGGCCTGCTGCTTGGCCTCGCGCAGTTCCTGCACCAGCTTGCGGCGTTCGCTGATGTCGATCCAGCCGCCGATGATGCCGCGTACTTCGCCCAGCGAATCGCGGTACGGCAGGATCCAGTGGTAGATGGTGATTTCCTGGTCCTTGAGCCGCAAGGGGCGGTCGACCACCAACGGCACGCCGGCGGCCATGACTTGCAGGTAGTCGGCCTGGATCTGCCGGGTTTGCTCGGTGGCAGCGAACAGGCTGTCTTCCAGGCGCTTGCCCAGCACCTGGTCGAGGTCTGCCTGCACCGCCTCCAGGTAACTGGCGTTGCAGCTTTGCAGGCAACCGTCGCGGTCTCGCACGTACATGGGGTGGGGCGTGCCGTTGAGCAGGGCGCCCATGAATTCCAGCTGGTCGCCGAGGGCGCGTTCGGCATGTTTGCGCTGGCGGATCTGCAGCCGCAGGTGGGCGTTCCAGATCAGCGCCAGCAACAGCAGCAGGCCGGTGCCCAGCAGCACTTGCAGGGCCAGGCGGCGAAACGGCGCCCAGCTGCCGTCGTCATGCCGGCTGAAGTCGCGCCAACGGTTGTTGATGCCGCCAAGCTCTTCCGGTGAGATGCTCAGCAAGGCTTTATCCAGGATCGACGCGAGCGCCGTGGCCTGGGCAGCGGTGGCCATGGCGAAGGTGGCCGGCTCGCTGCCCACCGTGCGGCGGATGGCCAGGTCGGCATTGCCGGCCAGGGCATGGTTGGCGTCGACCAGCGTGGTGATCACGCCATCGACGGCGTCACTGCTGAGCAAGGCCATGGAATAGAACGGGCTGTCCGTCTCGATCCAGCCGATTTGCGGGTAGCGGCTGGCCAGCAGCTCTGCCATGGCGCTGTAGCGGGTGATCGCGATACGGCGCCCATGCAGTTGCTCGAGCGATGCGTACTCGTTGTCCTCGGCGCGGGTCACCAGCACGTAGGGGCTTTCGAGGTAGGGGCGGCTCATCTGCAGGCGCAGGTCGCGCGCGCCCTCTACCGCCAGGGCGGCGATCATGTTGACGCGCCCGTCTTCAAGGCGGGCGACCATGTCGGCAATGCCATTGGCCCGCTGCACCTCGAAACGCAAGCCGGTGCGCAGGCGAATCAACTCCAGCAGGTCGGCCGTTATGCCGCGAAAATGCCCGTTGCTGTCGAAATAGGACAGCGGTGCTGCGGTTTCGTCGATGGCCACCTGCATGATCGGGTGCTCCTGCAACCAGTGCGCCTCGGCTGGCGTGAGGTGCAGATGGCGATTGTTCAGCAGCAGCTCGCCACCGGCGCTCCAGCGCTTGAGCAGGCTGGCGCGCACGCTGCCTGGTTGATGCTCGAGGGCTGCATTCACCAGCTCGATCAGCAGGTTGTCATCGGCCCGCATGGCGAAGCCGAAGCCGACGTTTTCGTGCTCGCCGAAACTGGCCATGCGCAAGCGTGGCAGGTGGCCGCGATTGAGTTGGTAATGGGTGGAGAGGGTATCGCCGATGAACACGTCGGCCTGGCCGAAGGCAACGGCATTCAAGGCTTGCGAGGAAGAACCGAAAGCCAGCAGTTCGGCTTCGGGGTAGGCGGCGAGGATGTCCTGGGTGGGCAGGTAGTGATACAGCATGCCCAGGCGCATGCCGTGCATGCCCGGGGCGAGCGCGCGCCGCTCGTCCTCGCGGGTGACCAGCACCGGCTGGTCGATGGCATAGGGGTGGGAAAGGGCCAGGCCATCGGTGGCGGCTTCATAGCCATTGGCGCTGCCGAGCAGGTCGATGTCACCGCGTTTGAGCGCCGCCACTGCCGCTTGCCGGCTGGAATAGCGCTTGACCTGGATCGGCAGCTGCAGGGCCTTGCCGATCAGGTCGGCGTATTCGGCCGTCAAACCCTGGTAGTCGCGGCCACCACTGGTGATGTCGAAGGGGGGATAGTCAGGCGCCGAGGTGCCCAGGGTCAGCTGTTGACGCTCCTGCAGCCATTGCTGCTGCGCCGGTGTGGGCTGCAGCCGCACCGCTGCCGCCGATGAGCGGGCGAGCAAGGTGTAGGGCATGGCCTCCTGTTCCGAGGCCTGGGCACAGCCTGCGCAAGCTGCCAGGCAAACGAGCAGGACGGCTAGAAATCGCGCCATGTCTGCCTCAGACCAGCGCGTTGCGTTTGGCCATTTCGATGAGGTCGACCAGGGTGTCGACCTGAAGCTTCTGCATCAGGCGTTTCTTGTAGGTACTGACGGTCTTGTTGCTCAGAAACATGCCGGAGGCGATTTCCTTGTTGCTTCTTCCCTGGGCAAAAAGTTGCAGCACCATCAACTCGCGATCATTGACCTGGCGGAACAGTTTGAGGTCGGCTTGCGCTGATTGCGGGCCATTGTTGACGGTCTGGCTGGGGAAATAATTGTAGCCGGCAAGTACGGCTTTTATTGCACTGAGCAATTCACTCAGGTCTTCCTGCTTGCACACATAGCCAGCGGCGCCTGAGTGCATGCAACGCAGGGCGAACAGCGCCGGTGATTGCGCGGTAAGAACCAGTACCTTGGAGGGCAGGGCCATGGCCTGGAAGCGTGACAGCACCTCGAGGCCGTCCAGCCGGGGGATGCTGATGTCGAGGATTACCAGGTCTGGAAGCGTTTCGCGCACCATTTGCATGGCGTCTACGCCATTGTCGGACTCGCCGACGATCTTGTAGCTCTGGTTTTCGAGCAACATACGGACAGCCAGGCGAATGACCGGGTGATCATCGACTATGAATACGGAATACATGTGCAAGTTCCCTGCGGCGGATGACGAAGGCAGGGCGCACCTTAACGCAGTTGAAAGTTGTCGGGGACGCGTGGAGAGGCGAATGCGGCGTTATGGGAAATTGCCTACAACACAAAGCAACTTGCGCCACGAAGTGTAATAAAACAATTCCGAGTTCAGGCTATTTTCAATGCCCGTAACGTCGAGTTGTTCGCCAGTGTTTAATGATTGAACGTCGACTGTAGGAAGCATCCTACAAAAACCGCCCGGCAGTCGCGCCAGGCGGCATCGCAGGCATTCAGGACGGGGTCGATTGGCCAGTCATTTCCCGCGCCATCTCACTGGCATAGCTGTCGGTCATGCCGGCAATGAAGTCGATCATGCGCAGGAACGACTTGTACAGCGAGTCATGCGGGTTGGGCGCACTGTTGCCGAGCAGGTCGAGCACCCGGCGGCTCTTGAACGAGGGCGTGCGCCCGCCTTGTTGTTCGAGGGCCGCGGCGCAGAAGGTGTTGAGCAGGATTTCCAGGGTGGTGTAGGCGCCGATCTCGTGCAGTGTCTTGCGTTTGTCCTGGAAGATCTTGTTGCGCGCCATGTCCTTGGCCTGCAGGACGCAACGCTTGGCCGGGCCATGCATGTGCTCGACCAGGTCGCCGCTCAACTGCCCGGCCAGCAGTGCCTGCTGCTGTTCGACGAAGGCGTGGGCGGCGGCGTTGGTCAGGTGTTCGATGGCCTTGCCACGCAGAATCGCCAGCTTGCGCCGCCGCGAATCGGACGGGCCGAGCTGGCGGTAGGTTTCCGGCAGGTCGTCACCCACCAGGTCGAGCAGCAGCGCCTCGACCTCGGCGTAGTGCAGCAGCTCCATTTCCAGGCCGTCTTCCAGGTCGATCAAGGCATAGCAGATGTCGTCCGCGGCCTCCATCAGGTACACCAGCGGGTGGCGCGCCCAACGTTGCTCTTCCAGAAGCGGCAGGCCCAGCTTGCGGGCGATCTGCTCGAGCAGCGGCAGCTCGCTCTGGTAGCAGCCGAACTTGTGCTTCTTGTAGCCCAGGGCGTCGGCGTGGCGCGCCGTCCAGGGGTACTTCAGGTAGGTGCCGAGGGTGGCGTAGGTCAGCCGGGTGCCGCCATCGAACTGATGATACTCAAGCTGGGTCAGCACCCGAAAACCCTGGGCATTGCCTTCGAAATTGAGGAAGTCGCCGCGCTCGTCGTCGCTCATGTCGTCCAGCCAGCCACGCCCGGCGGCCTGCTGGAACCAGTGGCGGATGGCATCTTCGCCAGAGTGGCCGAAGGGCGGGTTGCCGATGTCGTGGGCCAGGCAGGCGGACTGCACGATCATGCCCAGGTCGCTGGGCGCGCACCAGTCGGGCAGGCTGTCGCGCAGGGTCTCGCCCACGCGCATGCCCAGCGAGCGGCCGACGCAGCTGACCTCCAGCGAGTGGGTCAGGCGGGTATGGATATGGTCATTGCTGGTAACGGGGTGGACCTGGGTCTTGCGCCCCAGGCGGCGAAACGCGCCTGAGAAGATGATCCGGTCGTGGTCCTTGTGGAAGGGGCTGCGCCCCAGTTCTTCAGAGCTGTACAGGGCTTTGCCCAGGCGCTCGCGGGTGAGCAGGGTGTGCCAGTCCAAGGCGCGGTCTCCTGTCGATCGAAGGGCATAGCATCCTGTGTCAGGCAGGGCTGCGCAAGGGTGGGCAGGCACCGCTGGCCAGCCAGCGGTGCACAGGGTCAGGGACGCCGGCCTGCCTGCAGGTACAGGCGTACCAGCGGCAGCAGGCTGCTGCCCAGGCGCACCAGGCGCGACAGGTTGCCGCTGCGCACGCCCTTGCCGGTCAGAAAGCCCAGCGCTACTACGGCGCCAATGCCCCACAGCGGCGCGTGCTTGATGCCCAGGCCTTCGTGCAGCGAGCCGCCCATGCCGCGCAGGCGCTGCAACGGTTGCAGCAGCTGCCCGGATTCGTGGCGGATTTCCTGGCGGTGCATCTCCATGCGCAAACGCAGCAGGGCCTTGCGCAATTCTCTTGGGTTACGGGTGTTCGGCAGTTCAGGCAGGCTCATGGCAGCAGGCGCTCCCGGTCCTTGGCAAGTTCTTCGAGGGTGGCACCGAAGGGCGACGACTCGTCGAACACCGCAGCCTTGAGCCGCAGTGCGCAATACAGCGCAGCGATGCCGTAGAACACGCACAGGCCGACGATGCCGGCCAGGCGATAGCTGTCCCACAACAGCACCAGCAACAGGCCCGACAGCGCCGTGAGCAGCAGCAGCGCGAACACCAGCGCCAGGCCCGCGAACAGCAGCAGGCTCAGGGTGCGGCCCTTCTGCTCCTGCAACTCGATGCCGAACAGTTCGATATGGCTGTGCAGCAGCCCCAGCAGTGCCGCGCCCAGGCGCTTGCCCGAGGCGCCGCTGGCAATGGCGTCATTCTCCATGGGGGCTCCTCAACGCCGATTGGCCAGCAGGCCGATCAGCAGGCCGACACCGGCGGCGATGCCGATGGCCTGCCAGGGGTTGTCCTGAACGTACTGCTCGGCCGTACCCAGCGCCGCTTCGCCGCGCTCCTTCACCGACTCCTGGGTCAGCTGCAGGGTCTCGCGGGCCTGGGTCAGGCGGTCGTGAATCTGCCCGCGCAATTCGTCGGCCTGGTCGCCCGCCAGGTTGGCGGTGTCAGCCAGCAGTTTCTCGGTATCACGGACCAAGGCCTGGAAGTCAGCCATCAGTATGTCTTGTGCAGTCTTTGCCGATTTGCTGGCCATGGGGCTCTCTCCCTGTGTGGTGTGTAGATCATTCGAGTTTGCCGGTGCGCCGAAGGTTCAGTGCGGCGCTGGTACAGGCCTTGCTAAGCCATTGCCCGATGGCGCTTGCCACAACCCGGGGCAGTGCCTGGGGTTGTGCGCCGATTCAGGGCGAGCGCGCCCGGCGCGTACCGATAAACCTTAACCCAATCCACGACAAACCCAAGAAAAAACTCTGCAGGCTTCGCCCGGGCCGGAAAACCTGGGCAAGGAGCTGGCACCGATTCGGTGCAGGGATGCAGGCGCTTGAACTGTCCTGGTGCCTTTTCAGCAGGTCTGCCTCTTTCATGGAAAACACCCACAGCGCGATGGACTCCCTGGTCCACGGTTCCAACACCCTGTTCATCCTCATGGGCGCCATTCTGGTGCTGGCCATGCATGCCGGCTTCGCCTTCCTCGAAGTGGGCACGGTGCGCCACAAGAACCAGGTCAATGCCCTGTCGAAGATCCTCAGCGATTTCGCCATCTCGGCCTTGGTGTATTTCTTCATCGGCTACTGGATCGCCTACGGCGTGAACTTCTTCCAGCCGGCGGCGCAGCTGGCGGCCGACCACGGCTATGCCCTGGTCAAGTGTTTCTTCCTGCTGACCTTCGCGGCGGCGATCCCGGCGATCATCTCCGGCGGCATCGCCGAGCGCGCGCGTTTCGTCCCGCAGCTGTGCGCAACGGCATTGATCGTGGCGTTCATCTACCCCTTCTTCGAAGGCGTGGTGTGGAATGGCAACCTGGGCATCCAGGGCTGGCTGCAGGCGTGCTTCGGTGCGCCGTTCCATGACTTTGCAGGCTCGGTGGTGGTGCATGCCATGGGCGGCTGGCTGGCACTGGCCGCCGTGCTGCTGCTGGGGGCGCGGCGCGGGCGCTACCGCGACGGCCGCCTGGTGGCCTTTGCGCCGTCGAGCATCCCGTTCCTTGCCCTGGGCTCGTGGATCCTGATCATCGGCTGGTTCGGCTTCAACGTGATGAGCGCCCAGACCCTGCAGGGTGTCAGCGGCCTGGTGGCGATCAACTCGCTGATGGCCATGGTCGGCGGCACCCTGGCGGCCTTGCTGGCTGGCCGCAACGACCCAGGTTTCCTGCACAACGGGCCGCTGGCCGGGCTGGTGGCGATTTGCGCAGGCTCCGACCTGATGCACCCGATCGGTGCGCTGGCCACCGGGCTGGTGGCGGGGGTGCTGTTCGTGTGGAGCTTCACCGCTGCGCAAAACCGCTGGAAGATCGACGACGTGCTGGGCGTCTGGCCACTGCACGGGCTGTGCGGGCTGTGGGGCGGCATCGCTTGCGGCATCTTCGGCCAGGCGGCCCTGGGTGGCATGGGCGGGGTCAGCCTTGCCAGCCAGTTGATCGGCAGCCTGGCGGGGGTGGTGGTGGCATTGGCCGGCGGTTTTGCCGTGTATGGCCTCATCCGCCGCCTGCATGGCCTGCGCCTGAGCCACGAGCAGGAGTTCCAGGGGGCCGACTTGTCGCTGCACCGCATCGGCGCCACCAGCCAGGATTGACCCCGGCAGGGTGCGCAAGGGGCGGGGCGGGCCTAGAATAGGTGTCTGTCCCCTGCCTAGCGAGTCCTGCTCCATGCTGCCTGAATGCCAACTCTTCGGCACTGTCGGCTGCCACTTGTGCGAAGTGGCCGAAGCCGTGCTGATGCCATTTGTCGAACATGGCCTGCTGGTCGAGCTGGTCGATATCGCCGACAGCGAGGCACTGTTCGAGCGCTATGGCCTGACCATCCCGGTGCTGCGGCGCAGCGATACCGGTGCCGAGTTGCACTGGCCGTTCGATGGCGAACAGGTGGTGGCGTTTCTGGGGCAGTGAAAACGCCTGGGGAATGGTATCCCTGCGCCATGATCAATGCTGCGCTGTGATGATCGGGTGCCGGCGCACCGATGCCGGCATCATTCATAGGTCGTCAGGAATCCAGCCATGTTCATCACCCCTCATTTCACCCTCGATGAAATGATCGTTTCGCAGCTCGCAGCCAGGGACGGGCTCGACAACACCCCACCACCCGAGGCACGCGCCAACCTGCAGTTGCTGTGCAGCGTACTGGAACAGGTACGCGCCCTGTTCGGTGTGCCGATTGTCGTCAGCAGCGGCTACCGCAGCGTGGCTGTCAACAAGCGCGTTGGCGGCGCGGCCACCAGCCAGCATGTGCAGGGGCTGGCGGCAGACTTCACGGTATTGGGAATGACCCCGCGCGAGGTGGTGCGCCAGGTCAGCGAGAGCGCCGTGGCCTTCGACCAGCTGATCCTCGAATTCGACCGCTGGGTGCACCTGTCGGTGGCGCAGGCCGCGCCACGCCGGCAGGTGCTGACCATCCGCAAAGGCACAGGCTACCTGCCGGGGCTGCAATAAGCCGCATTGACGGCGGCAAGCGCTTGTTCGTATGCTGTATATAAATACAGTATCGAGGTGAATGCATGCTCAACGTCGAGCAACTCAAGTACAGCGTCAACCGCATGCCGGTAGAGCGGGTGGCCGAAGCTGTGCTGGAAATGCGCCTTGAAGGCCTGGTCACCGAGGACCGCACGCCGTTCGGCAAGGTCCATTTCAATACCTGTTTCGCCGAGATCGAAGCGCTGTTCCAGCGTGCCGGCTATCACCGGGGGTTGGACGTGGTGGGTTACGAGGGCTTGCTGTATGCGCTCTACGACCCTGGCCGCTGGGAGCCCGTGCAGGTATTGCGCTGGCTGAAGGCGCGCAGCGAGGGCGAGGCTGGTTGCGTTGCCGGGCTTGGGGGATAATGCTCGGCTTTGATCGATTCGAGTTACGCCATGACCAGCCCCTTCGACCCTGCCCGCCAGCAAGCCAGCACGGTGTGCCTGCCACCTGGCAACTGGGCCACGGTGCTCGATTGCCTGTGCGACCACTTCAAGGCCATTGGCCGTGAGCAGTGGCTCGACCGTTTTGCCCGTGGCCGGGTGCTCGACGCCCAGGGGCAGGCGGTCGCTGCCGACCTGCCTTACCGGCGCGGCATGCGCCTGCACTATTTCCGTGAGGTGGCCAACGAGCGGCCGATCCCGGTGGAGGAGGCCATCCTGCACGTCGACGAGCACCTGGTGGTGGCCGACAAGCCGCACTTCCTGCCCGTCACGCCGACCGGCGAGTACGTCGAGCAAACCTTGCTCCGGCGCTTGATCCGCCGCCTGGACAACCCGCACCTGGTGCCCTTGCACCGCATCGACCGGCACACCGCGGGGCTGGTGCTGTTCTCCGCCAACCCGCAAACCCGCAGCGCCTATCAGCGGCTGTTCCCGGAGCGGCGTATCGACAAGCGCTACCAGGCCATCGCCGCCGCCATGCCCCAGCACGCGTTTCCGCGGGTGCACAAAAGCCGGCTGGTGCACGGCGAGCCGTTTTTCCGCATGCATGAAGTGGACGGGGTAGATAACAGCGAAACCCACGCCGAGGTGCTGGAGAAGCAGGGTGAGCTGTGGCGCTACGGCCTGTCGCCGGTCACCGGCAAAACTCACCAGTTGCGGGTACACATGGCAGCCCTTGGGGCGGGTATCTGCAATGACCCGTTCTATCCCGACCTGCTCGAGGAACACGACGATTACCAGCGGCCCCTGAAGCTGCTGGCGCACAGCTTGCGCTTCAGCGACCCGTTGACGGGCGAGGAGCGCTACTTCGAAAGCCGCCTGACGCTGGATTGGTAGGCGGTTGCAGCCCATGAGGGCCTCATCGCCGGCAAGCCGGCTCCCACAGAGCTGTCAGTGCCTGTGGCGATGAGGCCCTGCGAACTTAGCGGTTGAAGCGCTCCACCAGCGAGTACTGGCCGCCTGCCGTGCTGCTCAAGGCTTCGCTGAGCAACGCCGAGTGCTGGGCCTGTTCGGCGGTTTCGTCGGCCAGGGTGGCGATGGTGCTGATGTTGCGGCTGATCTCGTCCGCCACGGCGGTCTGCTCTTCGGTGGCTGCGGCAATCTGCGTGGCCATGTCGGTGATGTTGGCCACCGCCTCGCTGATGCCGACCAGCGCCTGGTCGGCCTGCATGACCCGCTCGACACCTTCCTGGGCCTGACGGTGGCCGCTTTCCATGGTCTGCACCGCGTTGTTGGCGGTTTGCTGCAGCTTGGCGATCAGGCCGTGGATCTGCCCGGTGGACTCGGCGGTACGCTGGGCCAGCTGGCGCACTTCGTCGGCGACCACGGCAAAACCGCGGCCCATTTCACCGGCACGCGCCGCTTCGATGGCGGCATTGAGCGCCAGCAGGTTGGTCTGGTCGGCGATGCCTTTGATCACGTCTACCACGCCACCGATTTCGTCGCTGTCCTTGGCCAGCTGGGTCACGGTCGCGCCGGTTTCGCCCACGGCACTGGACAGGCGCTCGATGGCGTCGCGGGTTTCCCCGGCAATCTGCCGGCCCTGGGCGGTCAGGCGGTTGGCTTCCTGGGTGGCATCGGCGGTGCGCTGCACGTGGTTGGCCACCTCCTGGGTGGTGGCGGCCATCTGGTTGACGGCGGTGGCGACCTGTTCGGTTTCCACGCGCTGGCGCTCCAGCCCCGATGAGCTCTTGTGCGCCAGCTCATCGGACTGGCGTGCCTGCTCGCTGAGGTGTTCGGCGCTGTCCTGCAGGCGGGTCAGGCAGGTCTTCAGGCGTGCATCCTGGCTGAGCATGGCCATTTCCAGGCGAGCCTGGACGCCCCGGCTGTCGGTGTACATCTGCGCGATCAGCGGGTCGGAGGTGGTTTGTTCGGCCAGGCGCAGCAGGCGCTTGAGGCCCCGTTGCTGCCAGCCCAGCCCCATCAGGCCAAGCGGCACCGACAGGCCAGCGGCCAGGGCGAAGCCCCAGGAGTGGCCCAGCCAGTTGCCGATCAGGAAGCCGACCTGGCTGACCAGGATGAACGGCAGCCAGTCCTGCAGCACCGGCAGCCACTTGTCGCGGCGCGGAATGGCGGTCTTGCCCTGGTTGATGCGCTGGTACAGCGCCTCGGCGCGGCGGATCTGCTCGGCGCTGGGCTTGACCCGCACCGATTCGAAACCGACCACCTGGTTGTTGTCGAAAACCGGCGTGACATAGGCGTTGACCCAGTAGTGGTCGCCCGACTTGCAACGGTTCTTGACGATGCCCATCCATGGCAAGCCTTGCTTGAGGGTTTGCCACATGTGGGCGAACACCGCCGCCGGCACGTCGGGGTGACGTACCAGGTTGTGCGGCGCGCCGGTCAGCTCCTCGCGCGAGAAACCGCTGATCTCGATGAAGGCATCGTTGCAGTAGGTGATCACACCCTTGGCGTTGGTGGTGGAGATCAACCGTTGTTGGGCGGGGAAGGTCCGCTCGCGTTGAGTAATCGGCTGGTTGTTACGCATGGGTCGTGTAATCCGCAAGGCTTTGAACAGGTATCGGCAGGCCAGCGGTTTTGTTGAATGATTAATTGCAAGGCAAGGTGGGGAAGGGGCCGCAGGGCGGCCCCGGAGGCTTCAGCTCGCGATCAATTGGCGCAACACGTAGTGCAGGATCCCACCGGCCTTGAAGTACTCCACTTCATTGACCGTATCGATGCGGCACAGCACCTCGATCTGCTGCTGTTGGCCATCCTCGCGGGTGATCAGCAGCTGCAGGCTCATGCCCGGTTTGATCTGCGCGCCAGCCAGCCCCAGCACATCGATCCGCTCCTTGCCGGTCAGGCCCAGTTGCTTGCGGTCGTTGCCCGGCTTGAACTGCAGGGGCAGCACGCCCATGCCCACCAGGTTGGAGCGGTGAATGCGCTCGAAGCTCTCCGCCAGCACCGCCTTGACCCCCAGCAGGTTGGTGCCCTTGGCCGCCCAGTCGCGGCTGGACCCGGTGCCGTACTCCTGGCCGGCGATCACCACCAGTGGCGTGCCCTCGGCCTGGTAGCGCATGGCCGCATCGTAGATCGACAGCTTCTCGCCGGTGGGCACGTACAGCGTATTGCCGCCTTCCTCGCCGCCGAGCATCTCGTTGCGGATGCGGATGTTGGCGAAGGTGCCGCGCATCATCACCTCGTGGTTGCCGCGGCGCGAGCCGTAGGAGTTGAAGTCGCGCGGCTCCACGCCCTTCTCGCGCAGGTAGCGCCCGGCCGGGCTGTCGGCCTTGATGTTGCCGGCAGGGGAGATGTGGTCGGTGGTCACCGAATCGCCGAGCAGGGCGAGGATGCGGGCACCCTGGATGTTCTCGATGACCGGCAGCGGCCCGCCGATGTCGTCGAAGAATGGCGGGTGCTGGATGTAGGTGGAGTCGTCCTGCCAGACGTAGGTGGCCGCCTGCGGCACTTCGATCGCCTGCCACTGGGCGTCGCCGGCGAACACCTCGGCGTACTCCTTGTGGAACATGGCGGTATCGACCTTGGCGACGGCTTCGGCGATTTCCTGCTGGGTCGGCCAGATGTCGCGCAGGTACACCGGTTGGCCATCCTTGCCGGTGCCCAGGGCGTCCTTGGTCAGGTCCACGCGCACGCTGCCGGCCAGGGCATAGGCCACCACCAGCGGTGGCGAGGCCAGCCAGTTGGTCTTGACCAGCGGGTGCACGCGGCCTTCGAAGTTGCGGTTGCCCGAGAGCACCGAGGCGACGGTGAGGTCGGCGCTGCTGATGGCCTTTTCGACGGCCTCATCCAGCGGGCCGGAGTTGCCGATGCAGGTGGTGCAGCCATAGCCGACCAGGTCGAAGCCGAGCTGGTCCAGGTAGGGGGTGAGCCCGGCGGCGTTGTAGTAGTCGGTGACCACCTTGGAGCCAGGCGCCAGCGAGCTCTTGACCCACGGCTTGCGCTGCAGGCCCTTTTCCAGGGCCTTTTTCGCCACCAGCCCGGCCGCCATCATCACGCTGGGGTTGGAGGTGTTGGTGCAGGAGGTGATCGCGGCGATCACCACGGCGCCGTGGCGCAGGGTGTGGGTCTGGCCGCCGTGGCTGTAGTCGATCTCGCCGGCCTGGTCGGCATTGCCCACCGCCACGCCACCGCCGCCTTCGCTTTCCAGGCGGCCGACTTCCTTGGCCAGCACCTTGGGCTGCTGCTCGATGAAATGGTTGAAGGCCTGGCTGACCTGGCCCAGCGCGACCCTGTCCTGGGGCCGCTTGGGTCCGGCCAGGCTGGCTTCGACCTCGCCCATGTCCAGCGCCAGGGTATCGCTGAAGATCGGCTCCTGCCCCGGCAGGCGCCACAGGCCCTGTGCCTTGCAGTACTGCTCGACCAGCTGCACGGTTTCGCTCGGCCGGCCCGACAGGCGCAGGTAATCGAGGGTGACCTCATCGACCGGGAAGAAACCACAGGTGGCGCCATACTCAGGCGCCATGTTGGCGATGGTGGCGCGGTCGGCCAGCGGCAGGTCGGCCAGGCCATCGCCGTAAAACTCGACGAACTTGCCGACCACGCCCTTCTTGCGCAGCATCTGCGTCACCGTCAGCACCAGGTCGGTGGCGGTGATGCCTTCGCGCAGTTTGCCGGTCAGCTTGAAGCCGATCACTTCGGGGATCAGCATCGACACCGGCTGGCCGAGCATGGCCGCCTCCGCCTCGATGCCGCCCACGCCCCAGCCGAGCACGCCCAGGCCGTTGATCATGGTGGTGTGCGAATCGGTACCGACCAGGGTGTCGGGGAAGGCGTAGGTGCGGCCGTCCGCTTCACGGGTCCAGACCGTGCGCCCCAGGTATTCCAGGTTGACCTGGTGGCAGATGCCGGTGCCCGGCGGCACCACGCGGAAGTTGTCGAACGCGCTCTGGCCCCAGCGCAGGAAGGCGTAGCGTTCGCCGTTGCGCTGCATCTCGATGTCGACGTTTTCGCCGAACGCCTGGGGCGTGGCGTAGCGGTCGACCATCACCGAGTGGTCGATCACCAGATCCACCGGCGACAGCGGGTTGATCCGCTGCGGGTCGCCACCGGCCTTAGCCATGGCGGCGCGCATGGCGGCGAGGTCGACCACCGCCGGCACGCCGGTGAAGTCCTGCATCAGCACCCGCGCCGGGCGGTACTGGATCTCGCGGTCGGAACGGCGCTCCTGCAGCCAGCTGGCGAGGGCGCGCAGGTCGTCGCCGCGCACGGTTTCGCCGTCTTCCCAGCGCAACAGGTTTTCCAGCAGCACCTTGAGCGACATGGGCAGGCGCTGCAGGTCGCCGAGCTGGCGCGCAGCCTCGGTGAGGCTGTAGTAGTGGTAGGTGTGGTCGGCTACCTTCAGGGTCTTGAGGGTGTTCAGGCTATCGAGCGAGGGCATTGCCAACTCCTTATGCACCGGTGCCCGGCCTTTGGCGTGGCCGGTGCACCGCTCTGTTTCGGCCCGCACGGCACGGACCTGGCTGAATGGTCAGGTTAGCCCGGTTTGGCGCCCCTGACCCTTTTCTGGACCGGCGGGGCGTGTCGCAGGTTCCGAACTTCCTTTATCATCGCCGCCCTGCCGGCGCCCGTAGCGCGCCAGCCGTAGTGGAGTGAGAGATGAATACCCTGTTCATGCATTGCCGGCCCGGTTTCGAGGGCGAGGTCTGCGCCGAGATCAGCGAACAGGCCGCGCGCCTGGAGGTTGCCGGCTATGCCAAAGGCAAGCCGCAGAGCGCCTGTGCCGAGTTCGTGTGCGCCGAGGCCGACGGTGCCGAACGGCTGATGGCGCAGTTGCGCTTCGCCCAGCTGATCTTCCCGCGCCAGTGGGCCCGTGGCAGCTACATCGAACTGCCGGAGAGCGATCGCATCAGCGTGCTGCTCGAGCACCTGGCCGGCTTGCCGGTGTTCGGCAGCCTGTGGCTGGAAGTGCTGGACAGCAACGATGGCAAGGAGCTGTCGACGTTCTGCCGCAAGTTCGAGGTGCCGCTGCGCAAGGCGCTGGAGAAGGCCGGGCGCCTGGTCGATGACGCCAGCCGGCCGCGCTTGCTGCTGACCTTCATCAGTGGCCGGCGGGTGTTCGTGGGCGTGGCCGAGGCGAACAACAGCGCGCTGTGGCCGATGGGCATCCCGCGCTTGAAGTTCCCGCGCGAGGCGCCCAGCCGCTCGACCCTGAAGCTCGAAGAAGCCTGGCACCAGTTCATCCCGCGGGAGCACTGGGACCTGCGCCTGGGCGACGACATGACCGGTGTCGACCTGGGCGCGTCGCCGGGCGGCTGGACGTACCAGCTGGTGCGCCGTGGCATGCTGGTCACCGCCATCGACAACGGCCCGATGGCCGAAAGCCTGATGGACACCGGGCTGGTCCAGCACCTGATGGCCGATGGTTTTACCTGGCAGCCGAAGCAGCCGGTGGACTGGATGGTCTGCGACATCGTCGAGAAGCCGGCGCGTACCACCGCGCTGATCGAGACCTGGCTGGGCGAGGGGCTGTGCCGGGAAGCGGTGGTCAACCTGAAGTTGCCGATGAAGCAGCGTTATGCCGAAGTGCGGCGCTTGCTCGATCGCATGGAGGCGACGTTCAAGGCGCGCAAGGTGAAGGTGTCGATTGCCTGCAAGCAGCTGTATCACGACCGTGAGGAAGTGACCTGTCATCTGCGCAGGCTCGACCTACAGGGTCGCCGCTGAACCTGTGGGAGCCGGCTTGCCGGCGATTGGGGCCCATGGCCCCCCTTGGTCCACACGCCACTATGCGCCACAATAGCGATCATTTGCGGAGCCCTCCATGACTGACTTCACCCCAGACGCGATCCTCGACGCCACCGGCCTGAACTGCCCGGAGCCGGTCATGATGCTGCACCAGCACGTGCGCAAGCTGGCCGCCGGCGGCCTGCTCAAGGTCATCGCCACCGACCCCTCGACCCGTCGCGACATCCCCAAGTTCTGCAACTTCCTCGGCCACGAGCTGCTGCAGCAACAGGAAGAGGCGGGCACCTTCCTCTACTGGATCCGCAAGAAGGCCGACTGAGCCGCGCTGGAACCCGCCCGCCGTAGCGCCTACACTGCGTTCCCCTGACAGGAGAGCGCCATGCTGATAGTTGCCGACGAGAATATCCCGCTGCTCGATGCCTTCTTCGAAGGCTTCGGCGAGATCCGACGTTACCCCGGCAGGAGCCTCGACGCGGCCAGCGTCAAAGACGCCGATGTGCTGCTGGTGCGCTCGGTGACCAAGGTCGACCGGCAACTGCTCGAAGGCAGCAACGTGCGCTTCGTCGGCACCTGCACCATCGGTACCGACCACCTCGACCTTGGCTACTTCGCCGAGGCCGGCATCCACTGGAGCAGCGCCCCGGGCTGCAACGCCCGCGGCGTGGTCGACTACGTGCTGGGCAGCTTGCTGACCCTGGCCGAGCTCGACGGCGTTGGGTTGGCGCAGCGCGTGTATGGCGTGGTCGGTGCCGGTGAAGTGGGCGGCCGCTTGGTCCGCGTGCTGCGCGGCCTGGGCTGGAAGGTGCTGGTCTGCGACCCGCTGCGCCAGGCGCGCGAGGGCGGCGACTTCGTCAGCCTGCAGGCCATCCTCGACCAATGCGACGTGATCAGCCTGCACACGCCGCTGCAGCGCGACGGCGAATACCCCACCTGGCACCTGCTGGCGGGCGAGCAACTGGCGCGCCTGCGCCCCGGCGCCTGGCTGATCAACGCCAGCCGTGGGCCGGTGGTCGACAACGCGGCCCTGCGCGAGCTGCTGCTGGACCGCGAAGATGTGCACGCGGTGCTGGATGTATGGGAAGGCGAGCCACAGGTCGACCTGCAACTGGCCGACCTGTGCACCCTGGCCACGCCGCACATCGCCGGCTACAGCCTGGACGGCCGCCAGCGCGGCACGGCGCAGATCTACCAGGCCCTGTGCCGGTTCCTGGGCCAGGCCGAGCAGGTGCAACTGGCCGACTTGCTGCCGCGCCCGCCCTTGGCCCAGGTCGAGCTGGATGGCGAGGCAGACCTTGAGTGGGCGCTGGCGACCTTGTGCCGGGCGGTGTATGACCCGCGCCGTGACGATGCCGATTTCCGCCGCAGCTTAAGTGACGAGGTGGGCGAGCAGCGCGCCGCGTTCGATCAGCTGCGCAAGCATTACCCGCCACGGCGCGAGATCGAAGGGCTGGCAGTGCGGGTGCGGGGCGAGGCGCCGCAGCTGGTGCAGATGGTCAGTGCGTTGGGTGGGGTGGTGGTCTGACGGTGTTGTGATGCTGCTCCGGCCTCATCGCCGGCAAGCCGGCTCCCACAGGTTCGACGCTGGTTCTGTGGGAGCCGGCTTGCCGGCGATGAGGCCCAAGCACCTTTCCCAGGCAATAAAAACCCGGCGCAAGCGCCGGGCCGCAAGGCATTCGCGGTTCAACCCTTTCGCACTTTTTCGACCCGGCTTTCCTCAAGCTTCTTGCAAGCCTGCTGAATCATCTGCTCGGTAATCGGAACCTCATGGCCGTCGGCGTCGATGATCGAGCCACAGGCCTTGGGTTGCGGGGCGCTCTGGGTTTTCGGGGAGTCGCTGCCATGCTGCAAGCTCATTCACTGTCTCCTCATCAGGTCCAATATCAAGGTAAACCTGTGCCGTGACCGGCCTGTGACAAGAAATTACAGGTGCCACGGACTTCCACAGTCCAACAGAAAGCGGCAAAAACCTCCAGAGGCCCCTTAGAACGTTGGGCTATAGCCACTCGAGCGGCGCGGGGGTGGTAGTCTGCGTTTTTTCCGCTGCCCTGGTCTGCGTCATGCCCGAACCGGTTTCCACTCGCCAACGCCGCGCCTTGCGCCTCGGCTGGCAATTCATTCGCCCTTACCGCCGTCAGGCCCTGCTGGCATTGCTGGCGCTGATCGTGACCGCAGGCATCACCCTGTCCATGGGCCAGGGCATCCGCCTGCTGGTCGACCAGGGTTTCATGACCCGCTCGGCGCACCAGCTCAACCAGACCATCGGCCTGTTTCTGCTGCTGGTGCTGGCGCTGGCGATCGGCACCTTCAGCCGCTTCTACCTGGTTTCCTGGATCGGCGAGCGCTGCGTGGCCGACATCCGCCGGGCCGTGTTCGATCACCTGGTCGGGCTGCACCCGGGCTTCTTCGAAGACAACCGCAGTTCGGAAATCCAGTCGCGGCTGACCACCGACACCACCCTGCTGCAGTCGGTGATCGGCTCGTCGCTGTCGATGTTCCTGCGCAATGTGCTGATGGTGATCGGCGGCGTGGTGCTGTTGTTCATCACCAACGTCAAGCTCACCAGCATCGTGGTGCTGGCCCTGCCGCTGGTGCTGGCGCCGATCCTGCTGTTCGGCCGCAGCGTGCGCAGGCTGTCGCGGCAAAGCCAGGACCGGGTAGCGGACGTGGGCAGCTACGTGGCCGAAACCCTGGGTCAGATCAAGACCGTGCAGGCCTACAACCACCAGGCACGGGACCAGGCGCTGTTCGCCGACACGGTCGAGGCGGCCTTTGCCGTGGCCCGCCGGCGCATCGCCCAGCGTGCCTGGCTGATCACCCTGGTGATCGTGCTGGTGCTGGGCGCGGTGGGGGTGATGTTGTGGGTCGGCGGCATGGATGTGATCGCCGGGCGCATCTCGGCGGGCGACCTGGCGGCGTTCGTGTTCTACAGCCTGATCGTCGGCAGTGCCTGCGGCACCCTCAGCGAAGTGATCGGCGAACTGCAGCGCGCCGCCGGTGCGGCCGAGCGCATCGCCGAATTGCTGGCGGCGCGCAGCGCAATCTTGCCACCCGAGGCGCCGGTGGCGCTGCCGCAGCCTGGCGGCGGGCGCATCGAGTTGCAGCAGGTGGTGTTTGCCTACCCTTCGCGGCCCACGGTGGCGGCCATCGACCACCTCAGCCTGGCCATCGAGCCCGGCCAGACGCTGGCGCTGGTGGGGCCTTCGGGGGCAGGCAAGTCGACCTTGTTCGACTTGCTGCTGCGCTTTTACGACCCGCAGCAAGGGCGCATTGTGCTCGATGGCGTGCCGATCACCGCGCTTGAGCCCAGCGACCTGCGCCGCCAGTTCGCCTTGGTGGCACAGAACCCGGCGCTGTTTCGTGGCACCGTCGAAGCCAACATTCGCTATGGCCGGCCCGAGGCGAGCCTGGCCGAAGTGCAGGCGGCCGCACGCGGCGCCCATGCCGACGAATTCATCCGCCAGTTGCCCCAGGGTTACCAGACCCTGCTCGGCGAGGGCGGCATCGGCCTGTCGGGTGGCCAGCGCCAGCGCTTGGCGATTGCCCGCGCGTTGCTGGTGGATGCCCCGATCCTGCTGCTCGATGAAGCCACCAGCGCCCTCGATGCGCAGAGCGAGTACCTGATCCAGCAAGCCCTGCCCAGCCTGATGGCGGGCCGCACCACGCTGGTCATCGCCCACCGCCTGGCCACGGTGCAGCATGCCGACCGTATCGCCGTCATCGACAAGGGGCAGGTGGTGGCAGTGGGCAGCCATCGGCAATTGATCGAAGAAAACGCGTTGTATGCGCGCCTGGCCGCACTGCAGTTCAGCAACGGCTAAGCCATCGTCAATTTGTAACATTTCTGTAGCAATTGCCTGAGAGTATGAGCTTCAACTGTTGCGTAAGTGCTCGACCTGGCTGCTATCGACCGATGGCAGCTTTTTTTTGGCCTGCGAACGAGGACATGGATGTCTGTCGCGGCGCTGCCAATGGCGCCGTTTCCTACTTTCTTGTTCCCGAGATCCGCGATGTTGCGTAAATCCCTCAGAGTGCAAATTCTCACCTTGCTCGGCGCCAGCCTGGCGGCGATCCTGCTGATCGCCCTGGTGTGTTTCCAGTTCCTGTCCTCCAGCGTGCGGGGCTATGCCGAACTGGTCGATGGGCCGCTGCGGGCTTCGCAAACCATCGATGAAGCCAACCTGCAGTTCAAGATCCAGGTGCAGGAATGGAAGAACGTGCTGCTGCGCGGGCGTCAGCCGGCCGAGCTGGACAAATACTGGCAGCAGTTCCAGGCGCGCGAGCAGCAGGTTCAGCAATTGCTCGGGCAACTGATCGACAGCAGCGATGGGGCATTGAAGGCGCCCTTGCAGCAGCTGCGTGACACCCACCGCCAATTGGGCCTGGCCTATGCGCAGGGGCGCCAGGCGTTTCTGGCTGCCGGTGGCGACCCGGTGGCGGGTGACCAGGCTGTCAAAGGCGTCGACCGTGCGGCCAGCGAGCAGATGAGCGCGCTGGTCGAGCAGTTGCGCGCCGAGGCCCGCACCCGCGCCACCAGCATCAATGCCAGCGCCGAACGCACGGTATGGGTGGGCGTGCTGGTGATGCTCGGTTCGGCCTTGCTGGTGGGCCTGCTCAGCTTGTGGCGCGTCAACCGCAGCCTGATCGAGCCGATTCGGCAACTGATCGAGTACGTTGCGCAATTGAGCCAGGGCCGCTTTGCCGAGCGCGTCGACAGCCGCCGCGAGGACGAGCTGGGCCGCCTGGCGCGGGCAGCCAATACCCTGCGCGATTTTCTCGCCGACACCGTGGGCCGCCTCAAGGACAACGCCCAGGAGCTCGAAGGCGCCAGTGGCCAGTTGCGCAACATCGCCGGCGACATGGCCCGCGGCACCCATGACCAGTTCCAGCGCACCGACCAGGTGGCCACGGCGATGCACGAGATGTCCGCCACCGCCCAGGAAGTGGCGCGCCACGCGGCTGAAGCGGCACGGGCTGCCGATGACGCCGACCACAGTGCCCAGGCCGGCGAACAGGTCATGCAGCAGACCATCGATATCATCGGCGTGGTCAACCGTGAAATCGCCGGCACCGCGGCGGTGATCCGCGACCTGGAAAACGACAGCTCGCGCATCGGCAAGGTGCTGGAAGTGATCCGCGGCATTGCCGAGCAGACCAACCTGCTGGCGCTCAACGCGGCGATCGAGGCTGCCCGTGCCGGCGAGGCCGGGCGTGGTTTTGCCGTGGTCGCCGACGAGGTGCGCAGCCTGGCCCAGCGCACCGCAGCCTCGATTGCCGAAATTCACCAGATCATCGAGGCGGTGCAGTCGGGCGCGCTGGAAGCGGTCAAGGCCATCGAGAGCGGGCAGCAGCGCAGCGAGGAGGGCGCCGAGCAGGTGCAGCAGGCCGGGCAGATGCTGCAGCGCATCACCACTGCGGTGGAGGCGATCCGCGACATGAACCGGCAGATCGCCACGGCGGCCGAGGAGCAGACCAGCGTTGCCGAAGACATCTCGCGCAACCTGATCGAAATCACCCGTATCGCCACGGCCAACCAGGAGGCCGTGCAGCACACCGAGCAGGCCGGGCAGCGTCTGCATGGGCTGTCGGGGCAGCTGGGCGAAGTGACCTCGCGGCTTACCGCCTGAGAGGGCGCCGGGCGCTCGTAAAAGCGCCCGGCGGATTCTTCGAGGCAACAAAAAGCCCGCGCAAGGCGGGCTTTTTGAACAGGATTTGGTCGGAGAGACAGGATTCGAACCTGCGGCCTTCTCGTCCCGAACGAGACGCGCTACCTGGCTGCGCTACACTCCGATGAACGAAATCCTACTGCATCGCATTTTTGAGCGCAAGCCCTTGTTGTTAAAAGGGCTTATGCCCAAAACAGGGGGCGAATCAGAGCTCTTTGACGGTGCGGATCTGGTCCTTGTTCAGGCGCATGACCTTGCCGTCGAGCTGCTTGAATTCGTAGAACCCGGAGTCCTCGTCGAAGGACGGGGTATCCACCGCCTGGATTTCGCGGCCATCGTTCAGGGTGATCACGCTCGGCGAAGCGCAGCCGGCGAGGGCGCCAAGGCCGAGGGCGAGGAAGAAGGCGGGAAGAGTCCGTTGAATCATCGTGTTTCTCCAGTGCAATGGTGCTAGATGACGTTTATGACGCGGTGCGTCTGCGCAAGTTCCTTTGCATTTTCAGCATAGCCTTGATGACGAGGTGTTGACCTGGATCTGCAAAGGTTGGCGTGGGGCCTGCTGTGATATAAATGCGCGATTCCCTCTCCTGCGACGGACACTCATGAAAGCCAAGGCAGATACCCCCTTCGTGGCGCTGAACATCGCCGTGCTGACGGTCAGCGACACCCGTACCTTCGAAACCGACACCTCCGGCCAGATGTTCGTCGACCGCCTGACCGGCGCGGGCCATCAGCTGGCCGCCCGCGTGCTGCTCAAGGACGACCTGTACAAGATCCGCGCCCAGGTCGCCACCTGGATTGCCGACGACAGCGTGCAAGTGGTGCTGATCACCGGCGGCACCGGCTTCACCGGCCGCGACAGCACCCCGGAAGCCGTGGCCTGCCTGCTGGACAAGCAGGTGGACGGTTTCGGTGAGCTGTTCCGGCAGATTTCCGTACCTGACATCGGCACCTCCACCGTGCAATCGCGGGCCTTGGCCGGCCTGGCCAACGGCACCCTGGTGTGCTGCCTGCCAGGCTCGACCAATGCCGTGCGCACCGGCTGGGACGGCATCCTCGCCGAACAGCTCGACGCCCGTCATCGCCCCTGCAACTTCGTGCCCCACCTGAAGCAGGTAGCGGCCTGTGACAGCCGTGGCTGAGGCAACCCAAGCCCGGCCGCTGATGCCGGTGGAAGAAGCCCTCGAACGCCTGCTGGCACTGGCCGAGGCAGCGCCGATCAAAGAGCTCGAAGAGGTTTCCCTGGCTGAAGCCGAGGGCCGCGTGCTGGCAGCCGACCTGGTGGCCTCGCTCGATCTACCGCCGTGGCCGAACAGCGCCATGGACGGCTATGCCCTGCGCCTGGCCGACAACGTGGGCGAGCCGTTGCCGGTGAGCCAGCGGATTTTCGCCGGCCACGCTCCCGAGCCGCTGCAGCCTGGCACCTGCGCGCGCATCTTCACCGGCGCGCCATTGCCCGCCGGTGCCGATTGCGTCGAGATGCAGGAAAACACCCAGGTGCTCGAAGACGGCCGGGTGCGCTTCCTCGAGCCTTTGCAGCTCGACCAGAACGTTCGCCCGCAAGGCCAGGAAACCCGCAAGGGCGAGCAGGTGATGGTGGCCGGCACGCGCCTGGGGCCGATCGAGCTGGGCCTGGCGGCGACCCTGGGGCATGCCCACCTGCAGGTGGTGCGCCGGGTGCGCGTGGCGGTGCTGTCTACCGGTGACGAACTGGTCGAGCCAGGCTTGCCGCTGGGCCCGGGGCAGATCTACAACAGCAACCGGCGCCTGCTGGTGAGCTGGTTGCAGCGCCTGGGCTGCGAGGTGCGCGACATGGGTATCCTGCCCGATGACCTGGCGCGCACCCGTGAGTGCCTGGCCAGCCTGGGCGATGTCGACCTGATCCTGTCCACCGGCGGCGTTTCCGTCGGCGAGGCCGACTACCTGGGCGCGGCGCTGCGCGAAGCGGGTGAACTGGCGCTGTGGAAGCTGGCGATCAAACCGGGCAAGCCGTTGACCTTCGGCCACTACCAGGGCGTGCCGGTGATTGGCCTGCCCGGCAACCCGGCCTCGACGCTGGTCACCTTTGGCCTGCTCACCCGGCCTTACCTGCTGCGGCGCCAGGGGGTAAGCGCCGTCACGCCGCTGCAGTTCGAGGTACCCGCAGGTTTCGATTGGCCCAAGGCCGGTACCCGGCGCGAGTACTTGCGCGCCCGCATCGACAATGGCCAGGTGCGTATCTACAAGAACCAGAGCTCCGGCGTGCTGCGCAGCGCCGCCTGGGCCGAAGGCCTGGTCGAGGTGCGTGAAGGCAGCACGCCGAAGGTGGGCGATAGCGTGCCGTTCATTCCGTTGAGCGAACTACTCGGTTGAGCGGCCGACCCAGCTCGCGCCGCGTTGGGTGAGATCGGCCGGCGCCGACTGGGTCAGGCGCATGTGCACGTTTTCCAGTTGCTGCGCGGCAACGCTCCAGTCGTGGCGTTGCCGGGCAAACTGGCGGCCGGCCTCGCTCATCTGGCACATGCGCCAGGGCTGGTTGAGTAGCTGGGTGATCGACAGCGCCAGCTGGTCACCGTCATCGCTGCCCAGGTAGTGCTCGCCGTTGTTCGCCGCAAGCCCTGATACCCCCTTGCGAGTGGTGATCACCGGTAGCCCGGCGGCCATGGCTTCGAGGATCTTCACCTTGGAGCCCCCGGCGTAGCGCAGCGGCGCGAAGAACAGCGCCGAGCGCCGTTGCAGCTCGCGCAGGTCGGGGCGATAGCCGATCCATTCGATACGCGGGTCATTCCAGTGCAGTTTCCAGCTGGCCGGCAGGGCATGCCCGGCAATCGCCAGGCGCACCGCCGGATTGCTCATCCACACCTGCGGGAGAATTTCCTCCAGCGCCCATTCGACCGCTTCCTGGTTGGCGCCGTACTCGAAGTTGCCGACGAACAGCAGGCGCTGGCTGTGCAGGGCCGGGCGCACGTCCTGGTAGTAGTCGCAGTCGACGCCGTTGACCACCACGTTCACCGTCCGCCCGCTGATCTGCCCGATCAGCTCGGCGTCGTGCGCGCTCACCGCCACCACCTCGCTGGGCTGGCGCAGCACGCGCTGTTCCCAGCGCCGATAGCGCCAGCGGTCGAAGGCATTGAGTGGGCGCAGCCACAAGGGAAGGCGATCGTGGCAGGCGGCGCCCATCACCGATTCCAGCGTGTGCTCGGTGAGCATGTAGGGCAGGCCGCGGGCCTGCAGGGCTTTTTCGAACGGTTGGAAGCTGTAGCTGTGCTCGATCTGGATCACGTCCCAGGGCTCGTCCAGCAACTGCTCGAAGCGATGCCGCAGGCACGGCGCCAGGCCGTTGATGATCGCCCGCATGGGGTAGTCGATGATCGGCGAGGCCAAGAGGTTGAGCGGGCTGTGCACGGCGCGCCTGGGGATCACGATCAGGCGCTCGAGCAGCGGTTCCAGGGCTTCGCGGGTGGCATCGCTGAGGGGCACTTTGGACTGCACCAGCAAGGTGATCCGATGGCCATGCTGCGCGAGGGCGCGCAGCAGGTGGTATTGCCGGGTCTTGCAGCCGCTGGTGGTGGGCCAGGGCAGGTAGGGCAGCGTCCAGAGTATGCGCATGAACCGGAATCCTCGTGAAAGGCCGCGGACAAAAAACGCGCCCCCTGAGTGCACTCAGCCAATCGCTGCTGCCGGGACGCGTCCGTAGATATCAGTAAAGCGCACGATGTCGTCTTCGCCCAGGTACTCGCCGCTTTGCACCTCGATCATCACCAGGTCGATGACGCCGGGGTTGGTCAGGCGGTGGGTACGGCCAGGCTTGATGAAGGTCGACTCGTTGGTGTCGAGCAGGAACTCTTCTTCACCGTTGGTCACGCAGGCCATGCCGCTGACGATGATCCAGTGTTCGCTGCGGTGATGGTGCATCTGCAGCGACAGCGATTCGCCAGGGCGCACCATGATGCGCTTGATCTTGAAGCGCGGGCCTTCCTCGAGCACGGTGTACATGCCCCACGGGCGCGTGACCGTGCGGTGCAGGCGGTAGGCGTCGTGGCCCTGGTGCTTGAGCTGCTGGGCAATGACCTTGACTTCCTGGCTGCGCGCGGCATCGGCGATCAGCAGGGCGTCGGGCGTATCGATGACGATCAGGTTGTCCAGCCCCACCGCGCCGACCAGCCGCTTGGGCGAATCGATGTAGCAGTTGTGCACGTCGTGCAGCACGGTTTCGCCGTTGCAGTGGTTGCCGTCGTCGTCGCTGTGGCGCAGACCGCGCACCGCCTCCCAGCTGCCGATATCGTTCCAGCCCAGTTCGCAGGGGACCACGGCCACCCGGTCGGAACGCTCCATCAGCGCGTAGTCGATGGAGATGTCCTCGGCTTGGGCGAAGCTTTCGGGGTCTAGCTCCACCTGCAGGGTGCCATCGCCCTGCTTGATCGCGCTGCGTTCGAGGCATTCGCTGACGCTGGCCAGCACTTGCGGGGCGTGCTTGTGCAGCTCGGCCAGCAGGGTGCCCACGTGCAGGCAGAACATGCCGGCATTCCACAGGTGACGACCGCCTTCGAGGTACTCGCGGGCGGTAAGGGCGTCGGGTTTTTCCACGAAGGCGGCAACCTGATGGGCGTGTTCGCCCAGCGCCGGGCCTTGTTCTATGTAGCCGAAGCCGGTTTCTGCGCGGTCGGGCAGCAGGCCGAAGGTGCTCAACCAGCCTTCGCTCGCCAGTGCCTGGGCCTGGCCCACCGCTACGGCAAACGCCTCGAAGTCCTCGATCACATGGTCGGCGGGCATCACCAGCAGCACGCTGTCTTCACCGTAGTGCCGCGCGCAGTGCAGCGCGGCTGCGGCAATGGCGGGGGCGGTGTTGCGCCCGTTGGTTTCGAGCAGGTAATCCAGCGGCAGGTTGCCGGGGTTGACCTGGCGGTACTCGTCCTGGGTGCGGAAGAACACCTCGCGGTTGGTGACCGTCAGCACGCGGCCCACGCCCGGTAGCGCACTGGCGCGGGCAAAGGTCTTTTGCAGCAGGCTTTGGCCATCGGGCAAGCGCATGAAGGGTTTGGGCATGGCCTCGCGGGATACCGGCCACAGGCGAGTGCCAGCACCGCCAGCGATGATGCAGGGGATCAGAACGCTCATTTCACAGCCTCGACTCAGGGCGCCGGGTGGCGGCGCGATGAAGGGGAACTTGCGACCTGTCAGGGTTCTGGCGGGCAAAGTCAAAAAACCGACTTTTCACAACGGCATCATCCATGAAGGCCAAAATTTTGTCGATCATGCGCCCAATGCGAAAAGCTTTCAATGATATTTGTGTGAATCTGGCTATTTTTTGTACGTTTCTGGGTAAATAACCCTTCGAGCCGTAATGAATTTGCCGCAGGCATGCAGCATTCTGCCTGCGCCTGTGGTCGAGATCTGGACTGACAAGCCCCCATGGAGAGGCGCTATGCAAACGCGCAAGGCGATGTTGATCCTGCATGGCAAGCAGGCGATGAACGAAGAGGTGCGCCAGGCCGTGTCGGCCATGCGCGAGCGGGGCTGGAAACTGGATGTGCGGGTGACCTGGGAAGCGGGTGATGCCCAGCGCCTGGTCGGCGAAGCGCTGGCGGCAGGCTACACCCATGTGGTCGCCGGCGGCGGTGATGGCACCCTGCGCGATGTGGCCGAGGCCATGGGCCAGGCGGCCACCGATGCCAGCCTGGCGCTGCTGCCGTTGGGCACCGCCAACGACTTTGCCAAGGCCGCCGGTGTTTCACTGCAGCCTGGCGAAGCCCTGGCCTTGCTCGACCAGCCGGCGCGGCTGATCGACCTGGGGCGTGTGGGCGATCAATGGTTCCTGAACATGGCCACGGGCGGCTTTGGCAGCCAGGTCACCGCCAGCACGTCCGAGGATTTGAAGAAGGTGCTGGGCGCGGCCGCCTACCTGTTCACCGGGCTGTCCCGTTTCAGCGAGCTGCAGGCTGCGACGGTGGAGCTGACCGGGCCGGGCTTCCAGTGGCAGGGCGAGCTGCTGGCGCTGGGCATCGGCAATGGCCGTCAGGCCGGCGGCGGGCAGGTGTTGTGCCCGCAGGCGTGGGTGGACGACGGTTTGCTCGACGTGGCCATTCTGCCGGCGCCGCAGGAAGTGGTCGGCGCGTTGCGCGAGTTGCTGGCAGGGCAGGGGCTGTTCGTGCGGGCTCGCTTGCCCTGGGTTGAGATCAAGTGCTCCAAAGGCCTGGACATCAACCTCGATGGCGAACCGCTGCAGGCCAACAGCCTGCGCTTCGAGGCCTGCCCCGCGGCCTTGCGCCTGCACTTGCCGGCGAACTCGCCGCTGCTCAGTCGTCCAGGCTGATGATCTTCTCGCGCACGGCAAACAGCACCAGGCCGGCAACGTCGTAGATCTGCAGGCGCTTCATGATTTGCGAGCGGTGGGTTTCCACGGTCTTGATCGACAGGCCAAGGCCGCTGGCGATTTCCCGGGTGGATTTGCCGCGCACGATCAGGCGCAGGATTTCCAGTTGCCGCGCGGTCAGGTTGTGGCGGTCGGCGGGTGCCTGCTTGCCGCGTTGGGCACGCATCAGCGCCTGGTTGATCACGGTGTGGGCGATGGCCGGGCTCAAGTAGCGCTCGCCACTGCGCAACGCGGTCAGCGCCTGCTCGAGCTCGGTGGCGGTGGCATCCTTGAGCAGGTAGCCGTGGGCGCCGCTTTCCAGCGCGCGCATGATCAGGTCCGGGTCGGTGTGCATGGACAGGATCAGCACCTTGCAGGTGTTGCCGGTGGCGCGCAGGGAAGTGAGGGCATCCAGGCCGCTGGTCGAGCGCATGGAAATGTCCAGCAGGACGATATCGGGCGCCAGCTGCAGGGCCTGTTCGAGCAACTGGTCGCCATCGTCGGCTTCGCCAACCACGGTGTAGCCGGGGATATCGGACACCAGGGCACGCACCCCGGCGCGGATCAGCGAGTGGTCATCCACCAGCAGCAATCTACAGGTCATGGCGAGTGCGGAGTCCTGGCACGTTCATGGGTGCGCGGTGGCCACGGGAACAAGGCTTCGATGCGCGTGCCCAGGCCCAGCTGGCTGGTGATTTGCAAGCTGCCCTTGAGTGCGGTGGCGCGCTCCTGCATGCCGGCCATGCCACGCTGGCCCGCCTCGGCCGGGTTGCTGGCGGGGATGAAGCCCAGGCCATCGTCCTGGATCATCAAGGCCAAGCCGCTGGGGCTGCGCTGCAGGCGGATGGTCAGGTTGCTTGCCTGGGCATGGCGCAACATGTTGGTCACCGCTTCCTGGGTAATGCGAAAGGCTGCCATGGCCACTTCCTCCGACACGCCGCCCAGCCGCTGCTGGCACTCCAGGCTCCAGTGCACGTCGCTGTTTGCCAGGGTGCGCACCAGGTGCGCGCGCAGGCTGGCCTCGAGGCCAAGGCTGGCCAGTTGCCGCGGGTTGAGGATGGCAGAGACGTCGCGCACCTTGCTCAGGGAGTCTTCCAGGGTACTGCGCAACGCGCCGCAGTGCGCTTGCAGCTCGCCAGGCACGCGCCGCTGCAGCCAGTCGAGCTGCAGTTTGGCGGCCGTCAGCAGCTGGCCGATGTCGTCATGCAGTTCGCGGCTCAGATGCTGGCGCTCGCTTTCCTGCACCTTGAGCATGCGGTCGGCCAGTTCCGCCGGGCGCATGCTGATCGACCGTGCGCCGTGGCTCAGGTGCCAGCAGACGCCAAGGGTGGCGATGAGCTGCAACAGCAGCAGGCCAGCGGGCAGGGCTTGCAGGGCCACCAGCGACAGGTTGGCGATCAGCGACACCACGCACAGCATCGCCGTCGCCCAGCGCAGCAAGGTGGCGCGAGAACAGCGACGCAGAGGGATCTTCAAGCGTGGGGACATAGATAGGGAAGCCACTGAAGTCTTGCTGATGGAGGCCTTGCACATGTTTTACCAGAGGCGTTGGCGTCGAGCTTTCAACACTGGGCAAGTGCGCGTGGAAAGCGATTCATATACGGGTGGCCGGGTTTTGTTAGTGCGCATGGTATCACTTCGAACTGCTTTGGTCGCGACTGGGTAATGCTTTGAAAGCTCAGGAATTACGGGGGGAACACGGGGGCTCGACGGTGCCGATAAGTGGCGATGTGCCACTGTTGGCGTATGGCTCGAAATGGCTGCTTATCACCTGACAAGTTTGCGTTGAAATAACCGCGTACAGTGCCTTTAGTTGCGCCTGGATGCACTTGTTAGTGCATGCGAGTGTTTAGCCACAGGTGCATGGGGGTGGAGGCAGCTACTGCCAGTTTCATGGCAAGGGGCACACATTTGCGGCACGGGTTGGCCGAGCGCGTTGGCCAGGTCGTGCAGCAGCGCCGCTTGCTCGCTGGTATCGAGGGCAAGGCGGCCGGTGCGCAGGTCCACCAGTTCCAGCTGCCAGGCCAGCAGGGTCAGGCAGGCATCCAGCGCAGGCAGCACCTCGCTGTGCACGTGCAGCTGCTGGCAGGCCGGCGCGAGCAGCGCCTGCAGGGCTGCGGCGTAATGGGCGACTTCGTGCAGGTTCAGGCCACTGGCGCGGCGGGCCAGGGTGTCGAGGGCGTTGTTCAGGCAGTGACAGGCGTCCGGGTCATTGGCGATCAGCTCCAGGTGCTGCAGGCATTCCTGGGTCTGGGTCAGCAAGACCTGCGCATCGAGCAGGAACTCCTGCAAGGCGCTGTTGGGGAAGACGATGTTGTCCATCATGACACTCCGGCGCGTAGGGCAGGAGCAAGGGATGGCCACGCCATGTCGATCGCTAGCAAGAGCCTGACTCCATTCATGCAGTGAGAATGGCGTCACATTAATGGCTAAAGGATATCGCGAACATCAGGTTGCACCCGATTGCCACTAGGGGTTTCCCTGATGGTTGCCTAGGGTGCGACGCTTGAGCGCGTGAATGGATCCAAGGTGGCGATGCCCGCAGTAAAGCATGATGGTAATGTGATATCAATTGCCTGTGCGGCATTTTCTCGCGGGGGTCAAGCTGCGTCCCAAGCGGCCGATACAGGGTGAATGAATTCACCTTTTTCCCACTCAAGCCCGGGGGTTTTCCAATGGCTGGCATTCTCGACACGGTAGACCAACGCACGCAACTGGTGGGTGAGAACCGACTGGAAATTCTGATGTTTCGCCTGGCCGGTCGCCAGCTGTTCGCGATCAACGTGTTCAAGGTGCAGGAGGTGCTGCAACTGCCGAAGCTGACCTTGATGCCCCAGCGCCATGCGTTCGTCTGCGGCGTGGTCAACCTGCGCGGGCAGACCCTGCCGGTGATCGACCTGTCCCAGGCGATCGGCATGCGCCCGCTGCAGCCGGGGCCGGACAGCACCATCATCGTCACCGAGTACAACCGCTCGGTGCAGGCGTTTCTGGTGGGTGGGGTGGACCGCATCGTCAACATGAACTGGGAAGCCATCATGCCGCCGCCCACCAGCGCCGGACGCCAACACTACCTGACGGCCATCACCAAGGTGGACGAGCAGCTGGTGGAGGTGATCGACGTGGAGAAGGTGCTGGCCGAAATCGTGCCCTACAACGCCAGGGTGTCTGGCGACAAGCTCGCCGACCCGGTGCTGGCGCGTGCACGTGGCCGTGAAGTGCTACTGGTGGATGACTCCAGCGTGGCGCTGGCGCAACTGCGTGACACCCTCTCGCAACTGGGGGTGAAACTGCATGTGGCCAGCGATGGCCTGAAGGCCCTGCGCATGCTCAAGGGCTGGGCCGACGCCGGTGAGGATGTGTGCGAAAAACTGCTGATGGTGTTCACCGACGCCGAGATGCCGGAGATGGACGGCTACCGCCTCACTACCGAGATTCGCAGCGATGCGCGCCTGCGCCAGTTGTACGTGGTGCTGCATACCTCGCTGTCGGGCAGCTTCAACGAGTCGATGGTGAAAAAGGTGGGTTGCGACAACTTCCTTTCCAAGTTCCAGCCCGACCGCCTGGTCGATGTGGTCAAGCAACGCCTGCTGCTGGATGCTGCCACTGCGTGATCCCTGGGCCTGCCAGGTATAAGCTTGGCGTTTTGGCATGGCACGAGGCAGGCAGGGATGTTTCTGAGTGAGTTGTATCGATACCCGGTGAAGTCGGGGCAGGCGCAACGCTTGCAGGGCTCGCCGGTGGGCCTGCTGGGGTTGCAGGGGGACCGCCGCTGGATGGTGGTCGAGGAAGAGAACGGACGCTTCCTTACCCAGCGTGCATGGCCCCAGCTAGGGCTGCTCAAGGCAAGCGAAGGCGAAGCCGGCGAGCTGCTGCTTCAGGCGCCGGGGTTGGCAGCGCTGCGGGTGGCGGTGCCGGCTGGCGACGACAGCCTGCGTGGGGTGACCATCTGGCGTGACACCTTGCGCGTACCCGACGCGGGCGATGAGGCGGCGGCCTGGTTGTCGCAGCTGCTGGGCAAGCCGGTGCGCCTGGTCCATTGCCCCGAGCAGCGGGCGCGCTACCTGCCCAGCGGCTACGGCCTGAACAGTGACCGCGCGGCGTTTCCCGATGGTTTCCCATTGCTGCTGATAGGCCAGGGCTCGCTGGATGAGTTGAGCCGGCGGGTAGGGCGGCCGATGGAGATGTTGCGTTTTCGGCCCAACCTGGTGGTGCAGGGTACTGAGCCCTTCGCCGAGGACGGCTGGAAACGGATTCGCATCGGCGCGCTGGAGTTTCGGGTGCTCAAGCCCAGCGTGCGGTGCATCTTTACCACGCTCGATCCGGCGACCGGGGAGCGCAGCCCAGACCGTGAACCGCTGACCACCTTGAAGACCTTCCGGGAGAAGGAGGGGGATATCCTGTTCGGGCAGAACCTGGCCGTGGATGGCAGTGGTTGGCTGGAAGTGGGGATGGAAGTGGAAATCCTGGAGTGACAATCAAGGCTGTGCCGGCCCTGTCGCAGATGAATCCGCGACAGGGCCGGCACAGGCCCACGATCACTTACATGTCATCGAAATACCGCTCATGCCAGTCCACCAGCGGTTGTGGCGCATTGAGCTTCTGCCCGTAGATCACCGAATACGACAGCACGTTCTGCACGTACTGGCGCGTCTCGTCGAACGGGATCGACTCCACCCACACGTCGAAGCTCAGGTGCTTGGCGCCCTTGAGCCACTGGCGTACCCGCCCTGGGCCCGCGTTGTAGGCCGCCGAGGCCAGCACCCGGTTGCCATTGAACTGGCTGTGCACCTGGCTCAGGTAAGCGGCGCCCAGCTGAATGTTCTTGTCCGGGTTGAACACCTGCTGTGGCGATGCCAGCGGAATGCTGAACTTGCGCGCGGTTTCCTTGGCCGTGGCCGGCATCAGCTGCATCAGGCCGCTGGCGCCGACGCTGGAGCGTGCATCTTCCATGAAGGCGCTTTCCTGGCGCGTGATGGCGAACACCCAGCTCGAATGCAGGCCGCGCACCTTGGCTTCGCGTACCAGGGTATCGCGGTGGGCCATCGGGAAGCGGATGTCCAGGTCGTCCCAGTACTGCGCCTGGCTGATGGTGCGAATGGCCGGGAAGTACCAGCGCAGGTCGTAGGCCAGGCGAGCCTGGGCGACCATTTCGTCACGGGTGAAGTGGCGGCTGACGTGGTACCACTCGCGGCGGCCTTCGACGATCTGCCCGCGAGCATGGAACTCCAGCGCGCGCTGCACGCCCGGGGTGTTGCGCACCTTGCTGACCAGGGCAGGGCTCAGCACCAGCGGCTTGTTGTTCAACTGGTACGGCGTCTGCGCCCGGTCGGCGGCGAGGAAACCATAGAAGTCACGCTCGCGCGCCACGTTTCTGTACAGCTGTGGAACCTGCGGGTTGTTCGGCTGGGCCAGCTCCAGGCTGCGCGCTTGCCAGTACTTCCAGCGGTTGCTGGTGGCCAGGTCCTGCGGCAGGCGTTTGGTCAGCTCGTAGGCATCTTCCCAGCGGCCCAGGCGCAGCAGCAGGCGCAGGCGCCATTCGCTGACGGTGTTGTCGCGCAGTTCCGGGTCGTAGCGCGTCATCAGGTCCAGGGCGCGCGGGTCGTAGCGGCGCGCCAGGGTCAGGCCGATCTCGCGGGCGATGGCGACCTTCTCGTCGCGGGAGAAGTGCATGCGCTGGGCATAGTCGTCGAGCAACGCCATGGCCCGGTCAGGGTCCTGGCGGGCCAGGCGGCGCAGGCCGAGGCTGACCACGTCGGACATCGCTTCGTTGGCCGGCATGAAGCGCGAAGGCTGGTTGAGCAGCTCGGGCTTCTGCGCCACATCGATCAGCAGGCGGCCTTGCGGGCCGAGGGTGGTGAGCCCCTGGACCAGGCTGCTGGCCAGGCTGTAGTTGCGCGCCTGGGCCGCCAGCTTGGCGCGGTTCCAGCGCTTGGCCTCGGTGAGCTGGCCTTCGGCAGCCCACATGCCGAACAGGGTGTCGCAGGCGGCCGGTTGCGACTTGCCCACGTTCCACAGCTTGTCGGCGTTGGCATAGCCTTCGGCGCGCTTGCCGTGGCTCAGTTCGTACTGGCCATTGAGGCAGTCCAGCTCGGTGAAGTTGAGCTTGGGGTCGTAGTACTTGACGAAGGTGTCCCACTCGCCGCGTTCGGCCAGCCAGCGCAACCAGCGCAGCTTCATCCAGTTGGCCTGGGGCAGGTCGCCATGCTTGGCGAGGAACCCTTCGATTTCCTCGTTGCTGGCGCTTTTCAGGCGTGCGGTGAGTTCGTCGTAGGCCAGGTAGGGCGTCAGCGGGTAATCGCGCAGGGCCTGGGCATAGCGCAGGTAAGGGCCCTTGTCGCCCTTGGCCAGCGCACGCTTGGCCTCATCGTAGTACTGGCGCTGCAGGGTAAGGTCGGCGGCCTGCGCCACATGGGCGGTAGCGGCGGTGAGCAGCAGGCAGGAAGCAATCTGTAACAGGCGGCTGCGCATGATACGTCCGGGCAGTTGAACCATGGGAAAGTGACGGCGTAGCCAGCACGGTTGGAAGCATTGCCCTTAGCTTAGCCGTTTGCCGGCAGCGGGTGAAAGCACTGTGCTTGTATCAATGCGTTAACGTCGACCGGATGTCGCAATGCCCTGGCGGCGCAGTCAACTTAATGCCGGAATGGGCCAACTCAGGTAGAATGCGCGCCCGCTTTCTGGAGACGAACATGACCCTGCTCAAATTCAGCGATGTGTCCCTCGCATTCGGCGCGATGCCGCTGCTGGACAAAGTGTCCTGGCAGATCGCCCGTGGCGAGCGGGTGTGCATCATCGGCCGCAACGGTACCGGCAAATCCAGCATGCTGCGCCTGGTAAAGGGCGAGCAGAAGGGCGATGACGGCGAGATCTGGCGCGCCCCTGGGCTGAAGATCGGCGAACTGCCGCAAGAGCTGCCGGTGGCCGATGAGCGCAGCGTGTTCGACGTGGTTGCCGCCGGCCTGGACGGCGTGGGCGAGCTGCTGGCCGAATACCATCACCTGAGCCAGAACATCCACGGCGACGAAGACCTGGAAAAGCTCATGCACGTGCAGCACGAGCTCGAGGCCCGTGACGGCTGGCGCCTGCAGCAGGTGGTGGACAGCACCCTGAGCCGCCTGCAGCTGCCTGCCGAGAAGACCCTGGCCGAGCTCTCCGGTGGCTGGCGCCGCCGCGTGCTGCTGGCCCAGGCACTGGTGTCCGAGCCCGACCTGCTGCTGCTCGACGAGCCGACCAACCACCTGGACATCGGCGCCATCGCCTGGCTGGAAGAAGCCCTGAGCGGCTTCAACGGCGCGGTGCTGTTCATCACCCACGACCGTTCCTTCCTGCAGAACCTGGCCACGCGCATCCTCGAACTGGACCGCGGCGGGCTGATCGACTGGAACGGCGACTATGCCAGCTTCCTGGTGCACAAGGAGGCCGCCCTGGCCGCCGAGGAAACCGCCAACGCGCTGTTCGACAAGCGCCTGGCCCAGGAAGAGGTGTGGATCCGCCAGGGCATCAAGGCCCGTCGTACCCGTAACGAAGGCCGGGTGCGCGCGCTCAAGGCGCTGCGCGTCGAGCGCAGCGAGCGGCGCGACCGCCAGGGCAAGGCCAACATCCAGATCGAAGCGGCGGAAAAGTCCGGCAAGCAGGTGATGGTGCTGGAGAACGTCAGCTTCTCGCACCCGGGCGGCCCGATGCTGGTCAAGGACTTCTCCATGGTCCTGCAGCGTGAAGACCGCATTGGCCTGCTGGGCGCCAACGGCACCGGCAAGACCACCCTGCTCAAGCTGATGCTCGGCGACCTGGAGCCTACCTCGGGCAAGGTCGAGCGCGGCACCAAGCTGGAAGTCGCCTATTTCGACCAGATGCGCCACCAGCTCGAGCTGGAAAAGACTGTGATCGACAACCTGGCCGAGGGCCGCGACTTCATCGACATCGATGGCCAGAGCCGCCATGTGCTGAGCTACCTGGGCGATTTCCTGTTCAGCCCGCAACGTGCCCGCACGCCGGTCAAGGCGTTGTCTGGTGGTGAGCGTGCGCGCTTGCTGCTGGCCAAGCTGTTCAGCAAGCCGGCCAACCTGCTGGTGCTCGACGAACCGACCAACGACCTCGACGTGGAAACCCTCGAGCTGCTCGAAGAAGTGCTGTGCAACTACAAGGGCACGGTACTGATGGTCAGCCACGACCGGGCATTCCTCGACAACGTGGTCACCAGCACCCTGGTATTCGAAGGCCAGGGCAAGGTGCGCGAGTATGTTGGCGGCTACGAAGACTGGATCCGCCAGGGTGGTTCGCCGAAGCTGCTGGGCGTCACCGAGAGCAAGGGCGGCAAGTCCGAGCTCAACAGTGCGGTGGTCGAGAAGGTGGCTGAGGAAGCAGCGCCTGCGCCGGTAGCACCTGCGGCCGATGCGGCGAAGAAGAAGCTCAGCTACAAGCTGCAGCGCGAGCTGGAGATGTTGCCAGGGCAGATCGATGCGCTGGAGCAGCGCATGGCGGTGGCACAGGAAGAGGTCAATGCTGCGGGCTTCTATCAGCGCCCGATCGCCGAGACTACGGCGGTGCTGGCGCAGATCGAGAAACTGCAGGGCGAGCTGGATGTACTGGTAGAGCGTTGGGCTGAGCTGGAAGGCTGAGTTCGGCCTTCGGGCCTCATCGCCGGCAAGCCGGCTCCCACACGGTTCTCAATATCTGAGCTAACCCTGTGGGAGCCGGCTTGCCGGCGATGAGGCCGGTACCGGCTACATCATTCCTTCTTCTGCAACCGCACCGCCAGCACATCGCACGGCGCACCATGCAGCACGTCATTGGCAGTGGACCCGAGCAGTAACGCCAGGCCATGCCGGCCATGGCTGCCCACCACGATCAGGTCGCACTGCTGGTCCTTGGCCAGCTGGTGGATTTCCTGGCGCGGCTGGCCGTAGGTGAGGTGCGAATCACCGCGGTTGATGTCCGGGTACTTGTTGAACAGCCGGTCCATGCGCTCCTTGGCCTGGTCGAACTGCTGCTGTTGCAGTTGCGACAGGTCCATCGGCACATCACCACCAAAGGCCATGGCCATGGGTTCGACGATATGCACCAGCGAAACCTTGGCTCCGGTAGGTTCGGCGAGCTTCATGGCACGTTTGATCACCGGGTCGCACTCTTCGGTGAGGTCGACGGCGACCAGAAGATGTTCGTAGGACATGAGCTGTACTCCTGACAATCGCGATAGTAGAAGTATGGTCGCTTTCGGGCAGGTCATCCGTGAAACCGAGTAACCCGCTCATTTGCAACGCTTTATGGAATCTACAGATATGACGGTATGGCTGGTGGTGTCAATCCTTGCGCTGATTCTCAGCCCGCTTTCGTGGCTGCGCCTGTCGCGCAAGCAGGGCGAGCAGATGACCCTGCGCCTGGAGGCGCGGCGCATGGGCCTGGCCATGCAGCTGGCGCCGCAGAAGTGGCCGCACTGGCTGGAAAACGAGCCACCGAGCCCATGCCCGCAATACCACCGGGCGCGGCGCCGAGGCCATGAGGACAGCTGGTGTTACTGGCAGGTCAGCCCTGGCGTGTGGTGGAACCAGTGGCGTGAAGTGTGCGAGGAGCCGCGCCTGAGCGAGGTGTTCGCGCGCTTGCCGGCAACCGTCTACAAGGTCGAGGCCGACAAGCGCATGCTCGCCCTGTACTGGAGCGAGCGCGGTGATAAATCTGTATTGCAGGATATTGCCCACGCGTTCGAAACCCTCGCCTGATGGCGTCTTAACGCTCGCGCTGCAACGACAAAGCGGCAACCTGGCAGCACCCTTGGAGGTGCTGCCAGGTTGCCGCTTTGTCGTTTCTGCAGTGCAGAAAAGGCCAGGCAGGCCGGGAATTTCATGGAGCGAGTAGCAGTGTAGCCAGCTTTGAACCTGCGCATGAGAAAAATGCAGCATTGTGCGTGGTTTGTGGTCGATTGCTGACATGAATGATCTGCGATCACTGTCATCACGTTTTGCACACGGACTATGGAAAATGACCGCAAAGTCGCGTTTTCACCCTGCTTGCGAGCATTTGACAACGCGGATCTTTTCGGAGAATGTGTGCATACCCAAATCAAACGGGCGTATGAATTGAGCGTTTGTATGTCACACCGCTCGTACAGAATCCCGACTAGCGCGCTGACGGGTGTGCCTGGGGCGAGGGCAGCGATAGGCTGCTTTCCCACCAGCGATCGGCGTGTACAGTTCAGCTTCCATATCGTGGAGATCAGTTGATGATTTACGAAGGTAAAGCCATCACGGTTAAGGCTCTTGAAAGCGGCATCGTCGAACTGAAGTTCGACCTCAAGGGTGAGTCCGTCAACAAGTTCAATCGCCTGACCCTGGAAGAGCTGCGCCAGGCCGTCGACGCCATCAAGGCCGACGCCTCGGTGAAAGGCGTGATCGTCAGCAGTGGCAAGGACGTGTTCATCGTCGGCGCCGACATCACCGAATTCGTCGATAACTTCAAGCTGCCCGAGGCCGAACTGGTTGCCGGCAACCTGGAAGCCAACCGCATCTTCAATGCCTTCGAAGACCTCGAAGTGCCGACCGTGGCGGCCATCAACGGCATCGCCCTGGGTGGCGGCCTGGAAATGTGCCTGGCGGCCGATTACCGCATCATGTCCAGCAGCGCCAAGATCGGCCTGCCGGAAGTCAAGCTGGGGATCTACCCGGGCTTTGGCGGTACCGTGCGCCTGCCGCGCCTGATCGGTTCGGACAACGCCATCGAGTGGATCGCCGCCGGCAAGGAAAACCGCGCCGAAGAAGCCCTGAAAGTCGGTGCCGTCGACGCCGTGGTCGCACCCGAGCTGCTGCAGGCCGGTGCCCTGGACCTGATCAAGCGCGCCATCAGCGGCGAGCTGGACTACAAGGCCAAGCGCCAGCCCAAGCTGGAAAAACTCAAGCTCAATGCCATCGAACAGATGATGGCCTTCGAGACCGCCAAGGGCTTCGTTGCCGGCCAGGCCGGCCCGAACTACCCGGCGCCGGTCGAAGCCATCAAGTCCATCCAGAAGGCCGCCAACTTCGGCCGTGATAAGGCCCTGGAAGTGGAAGCGGCAGGTTTTGCCAAGCTGGCCAAGACCTCGGTCGCCGAAAGCCTGATCGGCCTGTTCCTCAACGACCAGGAGCTCAAGCGCAAGGCCAAGGCCCACGACGAGATCGCCCACGACGTGAAACAGGCTGCCGTGCTCGGCGCCGGTATCATGGGCGGCGGCATCGCCTACCAGTCGGCTGTCAAAGGCACGCCGATCCTGATGAAGGACATCCGCGAGGAAGCCATCCAGCTGGGCCTGAACGAAGCCTCCAAGCTGCTCGGCAAGCGCGTCGAGAAGGGCCGCCTGACCCCGGCGAAGATGGCCGAGGCGCTCAACGCCATTCGCCCGACCCTGTCCTACGGCGATTTCGCTAACGTCGACATCGTCGTCGAAGCCGTGGTGGAGAACCCGAAGGTCAAGCAGGCCGTGCTGGCGGAAGTAGAAGGCCAGGTCAAAGAGGGCGCGATCCTCGCCTCCAACACCTCGACCATCTCCATCAACCTGCTGGCCAAGGCGCTCAAGCGCCCCGAGAACTTCGTCGGCATGCACTTCTTCAACCCAGTGCACATGATGCCGCTGGTCGAAGTCATCCGTGGCGAGAAGTCCAGTGAAGTGGCCGTCGCCACCACCGTGGCCTACGCCAAGAAAATGGGCAAGAACCCGATCGTGGTCAACGACTGCCCGGGCTTTTTGGTCAACCGTGTGCTGTTCCCGTACTTCGGCGGTTTCGCCAAGCTGGTCAGCGCTGGCGTCGACTTCGTGCGCATCGACAAGGTCATGGAGAAGTTCGGCTGGCCGATGGGCCCGGCCTACCTGATGGACGTGGTCGGCATCGACACCGGCCACCACGGCCGCGACGTGATGGCCGAAGGCTTCCCGGACCGCATGAAGGACGATCGCCGCTCCGCCGTCGACGCCCTGTACGAGGCCAACCGCCTGGGCCAGAAGAACGGCAAGGGCTTCTACGCCTACGAGACCGACAAGCGCGGCAAGCCGAAGAAAGTCTTCGATGCCACCGTACTCGACGTGCTCAAGCCGGTCATCTTCGAGCAGCGTGAAGTCACTGACGAAGACATCATCAACTGGATGATGGTACCGCTGTGCCTGGAAACCGTGCGCTGCCTGGAAGACGGCATCGTCGAAACGGCTGCCGAAGCGGACATGGGCCTGGTCTACGGCATTGGCTTCCCTCCCTTCCGCGGTGGTGCGCTGCGCTACATCGACTCGATCGGCGTGGCCGAATTCGTTGCCCTGGCCGACCAGTACGCCGACCTGGGGCCGCTGTACCACCCGACCGCCAAGCTGCGTGAAATGGCCAAGAACGGCCAGCGCTTCTTCAACTGAGCGGCCAACGAGTTAGAGCGAGAATATTGATATGAGCCTCAATCCAAGAGACGTGGTGATTGTCGACTTCGGTCGCACGCCGATGGGCCGCTCCAAGGGTGGCATGCACCGCAATACCCGCGCCGAAGACATGTCGGCGCACCTGATCAGCAAACTGCTCGAGCGCAACGGCAAGGTCGACCCGAAAGAAGTCGAGGACGTGATCTGGGGCTGCGTCAACCAGACCCTGGAGCAGGGCTGGAACATCGCCCGCATGGCCTCGCTGATGACCCAGATCCCGCACACCTCGGCTGCGCAGACCGTCAGCCGCCTGTGCGGCTCGTCGATGAGCGCGCTGCACACCGCTGCCCAGGCGATCATGACCGGCAACGGCGATGTGTTCGTGGTCGGTGGCGTGGAGCACATGGGCCACGTCAGCATGATGCATGGCGTCGATCCCAACCCGCACATGTCGCTGCACGCGGCCAAGGCCTCCGGGATGATGGGCCTGACGGCCGAGATGCTCGGCAAGATGCACGGCATCACCCGTGAGCAGCAGGACCTGTTCGGCCTGCGTTCGCACCAGCTCGCCCACAAGGCGACAGTCGAAGGCAAGTTCAAGGACGAGATCATCCCGATGCAAGGGTATGACGAGAACGGCTTCCTGAAGGTGTTCGACTTCGACGAAACCATTCGCCCGGAAACCACCCTCGAAGGCCTGGCTTCGCTCAAGCCTGCGTTCAACCCCAAAGGTGGTACCGTAACTGCCGGTACTTCGTCGCAGATCACCGACGGCGCCTCGTGCATGATCGTCATGTCCGGCCAGCGCGCCATGGACCTCGGCATCCAGCCGCTGGCGGTGATCCGTTCCATGGCCGTGGCGGGTGTCGACCCTGCAATCATGGGCTACGGTCCTGTGCCATCGACCCAGAAAGCCCTCAAGCGTGCCGGCCTGACCATGGCCGATATCGACTTCATCGAGCTCAACGAAGCCTTCGCTGCACAGGCCCTGCCAGTGCTCAAAGACTTGAAAGTGCTCGACAAGATGGATGAGAAGGTTAACCTGCACGGCGGCGCCATCGCTTTGGGTCACCCGTTCGGTTGCTCTGGTGCACGGATTTCCGGCACCCTGCTCAACGTCATGAAGCAGAATGGCGGTACCCTGGGTGTCGCCACCATGTGTGTCGGCCTGGGCCAAGGCATCACCACTGTCTTCGAACGCGTCTGATCGCGTCGCAAGGCAGCAACCGGGGCCTCGTGCCCCGGTTTTTGTTTTTTTACGGAATTTGTTTCAAGAGGGTAGGCGGCATGCAGATACAACCAGGCGTATACCGGCATTACAAAGGGCCTGAGTACCGTGTCTTCAGTGTTGCACGGCACTCCGAGAGCGAAGAGTGGATGGTCTTCTACCAATGCCTGTATGGTGATTACAGCTACTGGGTGCGGCCACTTTCGATGTTCCAGGAGTCCGTCGAGGTTGACGGCGAGCAGGTGCCACGCTTTGCTTTGGTCAAGGCCGAAGAGGGGCTGCCTTTAGTGCCTGGCAAGTCGCACGAGTGAACGACCGCGCTTGACCTCACTCTTTTGCCACTATATATAGCGGTGCCGCGTCCGGCACCTGACGCGTTTTTCATCTTCAGATTCAGGAATACTCCGATCCATGGGCAAATCGCTGGTCATTGTGGAATCCCCGGCCAAGGCCAAGACCATCAACAAGTACCTGGGCAACCAGTACGTGGTGAAGTCGAGTATCGGCCACATCCGTGACCTCCCCACCAGCGGTTCGGCCAGCGCCAGCAAAGAGCCGGCCGCCAAGCGTGGAAAGGCCGCTGCGGGTGAGGCTCCGGCCCTGTCGCCGAAAGAGAAGGCACGCCGCCAGCTGGTGGCGCGCATGGGCGTCGACCCCGATCACGGCTGGAAGGCCAAGTACGAGATCCTTCCCGGCAAGGAAAAGGTGATCGAAGAGCTGCGCCGCCTGGCCAAGGATGCTGACACCATCTATCTCGCAACCGACTTGGATCGCGAAGGGGAAGCCATTGCCTGGCACCTGCGCGAAGCCATCGGCGGCGACGACAGCCGCTACAAGCGCGTGGTGTTCAACGAAATCACCAAGAAGGCCATCCAGGAGGCGTTCTCGCAGCCAGGCGAGCTGGATATCGACCGCGTCAATGCCCAGCAGGCGCGGCGCTTCCTCGATCGCGTGGTGGGCTACATGGTCTCGCCGCTGCTGTGGGCCAAGATTGCCCGTGGCCTGTCGGCCGGGCGCGTGCAGTCGGTGGCGGTGAAGCTGGTGGTCGAGCGTGAGCGCGAGATCCGTGCCTTCAACCCGGAGGAGTACTGGGAAGTGCACGCCGACCTCGGCACTGCCAAGAACGCCAAGGTGCGTTTCGAGGTGGCCCGCGAGAAGGGCGAGGCGTTCAAGCCGCTCAACGAAGCCCAGGCCATGGCCGCGCTGGAGAAGCTCAAGGCGTCCAGCTACAGCGTCATCAAGCGTGAAGACCGCCCGACCAGCAGCAAGCCGTCGGCACCGTTCATCACCTCCACCCTGCAGCAGGCAGCGAGCAACCGCCTGGGCTTCGGGGTGAAGAAGACCATGATGATGGCCCAGCGTCTGTACGAAGCCGGCTACATCACCTATATGCGTACCGACTCGACCAACCTGTCGGCCGACGCGGTGGACATGGCACGCAGCTACATCGAGCACGAGTTCGGCAAGCAGTACCTGCCGGAAGCGCCCGTGGTGTATGGCAGCAAGGAAGGCGCCCAGGAGGCGCACGAGGCGATTCGCCCGTCCGACGTCAACACGCACCCGACCAAGCTCACCGGCATGGAGCGTGACGCCGAGCGTCTGTACGAGCTGATCTGGCGCCAGTTCCTGGCCTGCCAGATGCCGCCCGCGCAATACCTGTCCACCAGCGTCACCGTGGCTGCAGGCGACTTCGAGCTGCGCGCCAAGGGCCGTATCCTCAAGTTCGACGGTTACACCCGCGTGCTGCCACAGCAGAGCAAGCCGGGCGAAGACGACGTGCTGCCGGAAATGGGCCAGGGCGAGGTGCTCAAGCTGATCCAGCTCGACCCGAGCCAGCACTTCACCAAGCCGCCGGCACGCTTCACCGAAGCCAGCCTGGTCAAGGAAATGGAAAAGCGCGGTATTGGCCGCCCGTCGACCTATGCGGCGATCATTTCGACCATCCAGGACCGCGGCTATGTGACGTTGCACAACCGCCGTTTCTATTCCGAGAAGATGGGTGACATCGTCACCGAGCGCTTGTCGGAGAGCTTCTCCAACCTGATGGACTACGGCTTCACCGCCGGCATGGAAGAGAACCTCGATGACGTGGCCCACGGCGAACGCGACTGGAAGCACGTGCTCGACGAGTTCTACGGTGACTTCAGCAAGAAGCTGTTGACCGCCGAGTCTGCCGAGAACGGCATGCGCGCCAACCAGCCGACCATGACCAACATTCCGTGCAAGGAATGTGGCCGGCCGATGATGATTCGTACCGCCTCCACGGGCGTGTTCCTGGGCTGCTCCGGTTACAGCTTGCCGCCCAAAGAGCGCTGCAAGGCCACCGTCAACCTGGTGCCGGGCGACGAGATTGCCGCCGACGACGAGGGTGAATCCGAATCGCTGGTGCTGCGTGGCAAGCATCGCTGCCCGATCTGCGCCACGGCCATGGATGCCTACCTGCTCGACGAGAAGCACAAGTTGCATATCTGCGGTAACAACCCAGATTGCGCCGGCTACGAGATCGAGGAGGGCAGCTATCGCATCAAGGGTTATGAAGGGCCAAGCCTTGAGTGCGACAAGTGCGGCAGCGAGATGCAGCTCAAGACCGGCCGTTTCGGCAAGTTCTTCGGTTGCACCAACCCTGCGTGCAAGAACACCCGCAAACTGCTCAAGAGCGGCGAGGCTGCGCCACCGAAGATGGACAAGGTGGACATGCCGGAGCTCAAGTGCGAGAAGGTCGACGACACTTACGTGCTGCGCGACGGTGCTTCGGGGTTGTTCCTGGCCGCCAGCCAGTTCCCTAAAAACCGTGAAACCCGCGCGCCGCTGGTGCTGGAGATTCTGCCGCACAAGCACGAGATCGACCCGAAATACCACTTCCTCTGCGATGCACCGCAGAAGGATCCGGACGGGCGCCCGGCGGTGATCCGCTACAGCCGCAAGACCAAGGAGCAGTACGTACAGTCCGAGGTCGATGGCAAGCCGACTGGCTGGAAGGCCTTCTACGACGGCAATGCCTGGAAGGTCGAAGACAAGCGCTGATTTTTCGGTGCTGTGAATGGGGCCGCTTTGCGGCCCATCGCTGGCAAGCCAGCTCCCACAGATCTGTAGGAGTCGGCTTGCCGGCGATGGGTCGCGAAGCGGCCCCATTTCATTGGTGACAAGCACCCCTCGATCCTTGAAACTGCAGCTATTCGCCTTGCAGCCTAAAGGAGGCCACTCGACATGGCCCAGGAACTCTACACCCGCACCAACCAGAAGCTGTTCTTCGCTGGCCTTGCCCTGGAGTCCATGGCCAAGGCGGCCGATAGCCAGGCGATGAATGCCCAGGGCCTGGTCCAGGCCGAACGCGAGTCGGCATTGTTCCACCTCTATGGCGCGCTGCTGGGGTTGTGCCACGAAATTGCCGGCTACTATCGCCTGTCCATGGCGCCAAGCGTTGAGCAACTGCTGGCCGACGACGCGCTGAGTGCCATTGCCATTCCTGAAGTGGCCGAATTGCTGGAGCTGGCCCGTCAGCGGGAAACCTGGTTGGCGCAACTGCTCGGCGCTTATGCCGATTTGTTCCGACCACCTGTCGCGAAGAAAACGCCCAAAACCGATGTCACCCAGCCCCTGATCCAGGCCGTCAATCTCGACCAGCCTGAGCCACCTGCGCTGTCGCGTGAAGAACTGGAAAGCTGGCGCAGCAACCTCAAAGGGCTGGTGAGACGTTTCCGCGACGCGTTGAGTGAGTGCTGAGCGCGGCGGCGGCTGGTACAATGGCCGCCTTTCGTGGAGAACAGCCCTTTATGTCTACGTCGTTTCTGGAAATTGTCGAGTTGCCTGATGGCCGCATCGAACTGCGTCGCGCCGAGGATGAAGGCTCTTTGGTAACCCTGGATTTCTCGGAAGACGCCAAGGCGTTCCTGCAAGGCCAGCATGTCGAAGTCGCCAAGGCGATGCTGAGTGTGGGTGTGCAGATGGCCGGCCGGCTGATCGATGGTGAGCTTGAGCGCGACGAAGGGCCTCGCGTGCTGCACTGAGCCCCTCCAGGTTTCTATTGCAAGACAGGCAAAGCCTGAACATCAGCCAAGGCGGATGTTCAGGCTTTGTGCATTTCCGGTGCTGGCGGCGCGTACCAGTTGTTGGCGTGCAGTGGCATTGACGCTGCCAAGCCAGCTCACCACAGTGTGGCTGTGGCCCAGGCGCAAGGCCTCGCAGGCCAGTTGCAGCGCGCTCTGGTTGTCGCTGGGTTGCAGCAGCAAAATGCGCTCGCGGTTCAGGCCGGCGTCACGCAGCCAGGCCTGGGTCAGGCTGGCAGGGGGCGCGATCAGGGTCAGCCAGCGGGCCTCCTGCTCTTCGCTCAGTTCGCGCAAAACCGGCGCCAGCAGGCTTTGGCAGTGCTCGGGGGCGCCACGCAAGGACAGTTCGCTGAACAGCTCCGGCTGGCTGCTTTTGCGTGCCTGCTCGGTGGCCTTGAGCCCCGGCAGAACCGGTTGGGCAAGGAAGGCCTCGAACAGGGGAAGCTGGACCTGCTGTTGTGCTTGGATGAACTGTTGCATGACGCCTCCTGGATCAGCGGCGAATAACGCCGACACTCAAGCCCTCGATCACCAGTTCCTGTTCTTTCAGGTCGACTTCGATAGGGGCGAACTCGGGATTTTCGGCCATCAGCCAGACCTTGCTGCCTTCACGCTTGAAGCGCTTGACGGTCACTTCGTCGCCGATGCGGGCCACGACGATCTGGCCGTTACGGGCCTCGCGGCAGGTGTGCACTGCCAGCAGGTCGCCGTCGAAGATGCCGACGTCCTTCATGCTCATGCCGTGCACGCGCAGCAGGTAGTCGGCGCGGGGGTGGAAGAAGGCCGGGTTGATGTTGCAGGATTGCTCGATGTGCTGCTCGGCGAGGATCGGCGCACCGGCAGCGACCCGGCCGATGATCGGCAGGCCGCTGTCTTCGGCCTTGGTTTCGACGCCAGGAATGCGAATGCCGCGGGAGGCCCCCGGGGTCATTTCGATCGCGCCCTTGCGAGCCAGGGCCTTGAGGTGTTCTTCAGCGGCGTTGGGTGACTTGAACCCCAGCTCCTGGGCGATTTCCGCGCGGGTCGGCGGGAAGCCGTTGTCTTCGAGGCAGCGTTTGATGAAAGCCAGGATTTCGGCTTGGCGTGGCGTCAGTTTCAACATGGCGAGCGCTCTGTCTTTTTATACAGTGACTGGGATTATATACAGTACCGGATGCGCTGCAAGCGCCAAAGCTGCAATAAAAGCGGCAAACGGCGCATCTTGTCGCTTGCAGCCTGCAGCTTGGCGCATTTTAATGGCGACCGGCGGGTCACCTGGCCTTGACAGGGTCAGGCCTGAAACGTATGTTTCAAACACCTGTTTGTCTGCCTGCCGGAGTAGTCATGGCCCAATCGGAAACCGTTGAACGCATTCTCGATGCTGCCGAGCAATTGTTCGCGGAAAGGGGGTTTGCGGAAACCTCGTTGCGGCTGATTACCAGCAAGGCCGGGGTCAACCTGGCGGCGGTCAACTACCATTTCGGTTCGAAGAAGGCGCTGATCCAGGCGGTCTTCTCGCGCTTCCTCGGCCCGTTCTGCGCCAGCCTCGAACGCGAGCTGGAGCGGCGCCAGGCCAAGCCCGAGCACAAGCCCAGCCTCGAGGAGCTGCTGGAGATGCTGGTCGAGCAGGCCCTGGCGGTGCAGCCGCGCAGCAACAACGACCTGTCGATCTTCATGCGCCTGCTGGGCCTGGCCTTCAGCCAGAGCCAGGGCCATTTGCGCCGCTACCTCGAAGACATGTACGGCAAGGTGTTCCGCCGCTACATGCTGCTGGTCAACGAGGCCGCGCCACGCATTCCGCCGCTTGAGCTGTTCTGGCGCGTGCACTTCATGCTCGGCGCGGCGGCGTTCAGCATGTCTGGTATCAAGGCGCTGCGCGCCATCGCTGAAACCGACTTCGGCATCAATACCTCGATCGAACAGGTCATGCGCCTGATGGTGCCATTCCTGGCAGCGGGCATGCGCGCCGACAGTGGCGTCACCGACAATGCCATGGCCGCGGCCCAGCTGCGCCCACGCAGCAAGACCGCCAGCGCCACCGCCAAGGCCTGAAGGCTGGGCGGGGCAGGGCGCTTCGGCTAAGCTAGCGCCCATGCCCGACCTCGATTTCCTGCATATCTCCCTCGCCGACCAGTGCCTCTATGGCTTTGCCCATGGGCAGCTGCGCGTACGCCTGCAGGTGTCCACCGCGCGTAATGGTGCCGGCGAACGCAACGGCTCGGGGTGTACCCCGCGCGGGCTGCATCAGGTGCGGGCGAAGATCGGCGCGGGCCTGCCGCTCAATGCCGTGCTCTGCGGCCGGCGCTGGACCGGTGAGCTGTGGGCGCCGCAGCTTGAGGCGCAATACCCCGGCCGCGACTGGATCCTCACCCGTATTCTCTGGCTCAGTGGCTGCGAACCCGGCTTCAATCGCCTGGGGCCGGTGGACACGTTCCGCCGCTACATCTACCTGCACGGCGCGCCCGACACGCAACCCTTGGGCGTACCGCTGTCCCATGGCTGCATACGCCTGCGCAACACCGACCTGCTTGGCCTGTTCGAGCGTGTACCGGCGCATTGCCCGGTGCGCATCGACGAGGCCGCATGCCCCCAGTGGGCTTCCATTAGTTTGCAATGAAGGATTGCCTATGACCGCCAGCCTGCAAGGCTCCCTGATGGTGGATATCGCCGGTAAATGGCTGACCGCCGAGGACCGCCAGCTCCTGCGCCAGCCTGAAGTGGCCGGCCTGATCATCTTTGCCCGCAATATCGACAGCCCGCGCCAGGTGCGCGAGCTGTGCGCCTCCATTCGCGCCGTGCGCCCCGACCTGATCCTTGCGGTAGACCAGGAGGGCGGCCGGGTGCAGCGCCTGCGCCAGGGCTTCGTGCGCCTGCCGGCGATGCGCGCGATTGCTGACAATGCCAATGCCGAGTACCTGGCCGAGCAATGCGGCTGGCTGATGGCCACCGAGGTGCTGGCAGTGGGCCTGGACCTGAGCTTCGCCCCGGTGCTGGACCTGGATCACCAGCGCAGCGCGGTAGTCGGCAGCCGTGCCTTCGAAGGCGACCCGCAGCGTGCCACGCAGCTGGCCGGTGCCTTCATTCGTGGCATGAACGCGGCGGGCATGGCTGCCTGCGGCAAGCATTTCCCGGGGCATGGCTGGGCCGAGGCGGACTCGCACGTGGCCATTCCCACCGACGAGCGTAGCCTTGAGCAACTGCGCCAGGCCGACCTGGTGCCGTTCAGCCGCCTCAGTGGGCAATTGGCGGCGGTGATGCCGGCGCATGTCATCTACCCGCAAGTCGACAACCAGCCTGCCGGCTTCTCGCGCCGCTGGCTGCAGGACATCTTGCGCGGCGAGCTGGGCTTTGACGGGGTGATTTTCAGCGATGACCTGTCGATGGCGGGCGCGCATGTGGTGGGCGATGCGGCCAACCGGATCGAGGCGGCGCTGAGTGCCGGTTGCGACATGGGCCTGGTGTGCAACGACCGGGCGGCGGCGGAGCTGGCGTTGACGGCGGCGCAGCGGCTGAAGGTCAAGCCTTCGCCGCGTATTGCACGGATGCGCGGGCAGGGCTTTGCGCGTACCGACTATCGCCAGCAGCCGCGTTGGCTGGAGGCGCTGGGGGCGTTGAAGGACGCACAGTTGATCGATTGACCGCAGGCCCTATCGCCGGCAAGCCGGCTCCCACAGGTAACGCGCCGCCCTGAAGGGCAGTGAAAATCCTGTGGGAGCCGGCTTGCCGGCGATAGGGCCATCTCAGGCTGCAAAAGGCTAACGCCCACGCTTTCCAGGCAACGGCGCAAACAGCGCGTCGATCTCTTCATCCCCCAGGCGCCACTGCCCCGCCTGCCCGCCATCGAGCAAGCTCGCCGCCAGCGCGGCCTTTTCCTGCTGCAGTTGCTGAATTTTCTCTTCCACCGTGCCCCGGGTAATCAGCTTGAACACGAACACCGGCTTGTCCTGCCCGATGCGGTAGGCGCGGTCGGTGGCCTGGTTTTCGCTGGCCGGGTTCCACCACGGGTCGAAGTGGATCACTGTGTCCGCCGCGGTCAGGTTCAGGCCGACGCCGCCAGCCTTGAGGCTGATGAGAAATACCTCGCTGTCGCCTTTCTGGAACTGCTGCACCGGCGTGCGCCGGTCGCGGGTGTCGCCGGTGAGCAGGCTGTAGCGGATCTTGCGCTTTACCAGCTCCTGCTCGATCAGCGCCAGCATCGAGGTGAACTGCGAAAACAGCAAAACCCGCCGGCCTTCGCTGAGCAACTCCTCGAGCATCTCCAGCAGCGCCCCAAGCTTGCCTTTGTCCGCCTGGTTGCCTTTGCTTTCGACGCCTTTGACCAGGCGCAGGTCGCAGCACACCTGGCGCAGCTTGAGCAGCGCATCGAGGATCACGATCTGGCTGCGGGACGCCCCGTTGCGGGCAATCTCGTCGCGTACCTTCTTGTCCATCGCCACCCGCACGGCCTCGTAGGTGTCGCGTTGGGCGTCGCTGAGCTCGACCCAGTGGACCATCTCGGTCTTGGCCGGCAGTTCGGTGGCCACCTGTTCCTTGGTGCGGCGCAGCAGGAACGGGCGGATGCGGCTGACCAGGTGCGCCAGGCGTTCGCCATCGCCGTGGCGTTCGATCGGGGTGCGGTAGTCCTGGTTGAAGCGCTTGACCTCGCCCAGCCAGCCCGGCATCAGGAAGTGGAAGATCGACCACAGCTCGCCCAGGTTGTTTTCCATGGGGGTGCCGGTCAGGCACAGGCGCTGGCTGGCCTCAAGCTCGCAGACGGCGAGGGCGGCCTTGCTGGTGCTGCTCTTGATGTTCTGCGCTTCGTCGAGCACCAGCACGCTCCAGGGGTTGGCGCGCAGGTGCTCCAGGTCGCGCGGCACCAGGGCGTAGGTGGTCAGCACCAGGTCGTACTCGCCCAGCTTGGCAAAATGCTTGCTGCGGCCGGGGCCGTGCAGGGCCAGCACGCGCAGCCCCGGGGCGAAGCGCTGGGCCTCGTCCAGCCAGTTGGGCACCAGGCTGGTGGGCATCACCGCCAGGGCCGGGTGGGGCAGGCGCCCGTGCTGTTTTTCCAGCAGCAGGTGGGCGAGCGTCTGCAGGGTCTTGCCCAGGCCCATGTCGTCGCCGAGGATGCCGCCGGTGCCCATCTCGCGCAGGGCCTGCAGCCAGTTGAGGCCTTGCTGCTGGTAGGGGCGCAGGGTGGCGGCGAGCCCGCTGGGCGGCTCGACCTGCAGGTCGCGGGCATCGCGCAGACGCCGGCCGAGGTCGCGCACGTGGGCGCCGCCTTCCCAGTGCAGGGGCAGGTGCTCGATGTCGTTGAGGCGCGCCGCGTCGGCTCGGTCCATGCGCAGGGTGGGCCCGGCGGCGTCTTCGTGCAGGTACAGCTCGCCGAGGGTGCCCATTACCGCCTTGATCCGCCCGTAGGGCAGAGCCACGCGCAGCGCCGGGCTGTCCAGGCGGCCGCGGTTGAGGTCGATCAGCAGGTGTTCGTCGTCACTGCGCCGGGTCAGTTCGCTGGGGCGCAGCAGCTCCGGGTTGCTGCGCAGCAGTTGCAGCACGATCGGCAACAGGCTGTGGCGCTGGCCATCGACGACGATGCCCAGTTCCAGGTCGAACCATTCGTGGCCAGGCGCTTCGTCGATGCTGGCGTACCAGTCGTCCACCTCCTGCAGGTTGAACGCGAAGTCGCGGTGGATATCGATGTCCCAGCCCGCCTCACGCAGGCGCGGCAGGCCTTCGCGGGCAAAGTGCAGCCAGGCTTCGTCGTCGGGCAGTTGCAGCATCTCGCCGGCGCTGTCGGGCAGCGCCTTGCTCTGGCGGGTGGCGGGCTTGAAGCCGAGGTCGCGCAGGGCTTTGCGCAGCGCCTGCTCGGCTGCCGGCTGGCGGCGGATGCGCTGGCTGGTGGTACCGACCAGGCGCGCCAGTGGCTTGTCGTCGCTGCCGCTGGCGCGCAGGCCGTCGTAGTCGAATGACAGCGCGGCGCGATGCTGCATCTGGCGCTGCATGCGGCCGGTCTTGGGCATGTAGGCACTGAATTCGAGGCTGCCGAGGGTCAGGTGGCCCTTGGGCAGGATGCCTTCGAGTTGCTCGGTGTTGACGGTGGTGGGTGTGGGGACTTGGCGGTTCAAGGCGTTCAATCGATGACTCAAGGGTACGACCAGGTGTTCCGGAACGGTGGGGGCACGGGCAAGCTGGCTGGCGATGAAAGGGTCCAAGTCGTGCTGCAGCTTGCCCAGCAGGTGCGCGGCGCGGTCGACGTAGTACATGGGTTCGACGGGCAGCGCCAGCAGTTGGGTCTGCTCGCCCTGGTACCAGGCTCCCCGGTAGCTGCCATCGTCCAGCCTGACCCAGCGGAACTCGGCCTGCAGCGCCGGTCCACCCTCCAGTGGGAGGGCGTCGGTGGAAAAATGCAGGCGCCCGGTGGCCAGTGCGTAGCCAAGCAGCTCAGCGCCTTGCTTGCCTTCGAGCTCGACCACGGGGCGAACGGCCTGGTTGGTGGCATCGATCAGGCGCAATAATCGGGCATCGTCCTGGGTGACGTAGCGGGGTGGGTAGTAGATCAGTTCAGGCAACGAGGTGATCTTGCCGAACTGCACGCCGCCGTCGGCCTGGCGGGTGCCCTTGGCCACTTCCAGCGTGCACTGCTGGTTGCCGGTATGGATCAGGTAGTGAATGGCCGGGCCCTTGCGTTCGGGCTTGGCCGCGGCCACCTGCTGGCCGGTGGCTTCGAGCGTTTCTACCCATTGGTCGAGCGCCGGTGACAGCGCAGGCTGCTGCGCCGGCTGGCTGTCGGGCAGGCTATCACCCAGCTGGGCAGCCAGCAGCGCGGCCACGCAGTGTTTGCAGTTCAGGCCCACCGGGCAGCTGCAGCGCCCGTAGACGCGAAGCTCGGCGCCGTTGAGCAGCAGCTCGATGGTCTGCCGATACTGCTCGCCCGACGATCCCTGGCAGGTCGCTTCGATGGTTTTGTCGTGCAGCGCCAGGAGGCGGGTGCGGCCTTGCGCCGCGTATGCCCGGCCCCGCTTCATGGCCCCGTCCTGGATGTGGTCTACCCAGCCCGGGTGGGCCCTCAGCAGGTGCCGCGCATCCTCCGTGCTCACATCACTGCTCCATCATCTCCGGGTCCATCACCGGCATTTTCGGCGTGCCGGGAGGGGTCACCTTCAGCAGCAGGGCAAGGTGGCCGCCATCCATGAAGGTCAGCTGGCCACCTTTCATGTTGCTGTTGCTCTGCTTGAACTGCTCGCTCTGCAGCACGTTGCCGTTGCTGTCGAGCTGGTTGACCCAGAAGTTCGCCTCCACTGCGATGAAGCGGCCCTCGGTGAGGCTGAGGTTGCCTTCGATCGGGAAGTGGCCGAACTGCTCTTCACCCGCGCCCAGGGCGATGCGGCTCGGCGCGCTGCCTACCTGCTGCTGCCAGGCCTTGTGCAGCAGCACGGTGTAGTCGGCCGTGGCTTGCAGGCGGGTGGCCTCGTCTTGCAGTGCCAATGGCCGCTCGGCGCCCTTGTCCAGGCGCGGGGCGCCGGCGCTCCAGTCTTCCGGGGCGAACGGGCTGGTGAAGGCGGGCACGCTGTTCTGCCGCACAAGGAGCATTTCCACCTGATACAGGCCTTCGGCGAAGGCGGCCGGCGCGAACAGCGCGAGCAACAAGGTCAGGCAACGGATGGCACGCATGGATCTTCCTTAGACAGTCTGTGGGGTCAGGCGCTCGAACAGCGCTTCCAGAGTATTGAATCGTTCGTCGGGGCGTTCCATCGGTACCAGGAAACGGAACTGGGTGGCACCTTCGAACTTGTAGCGTTTGGGCTGGCTCTGGATCAGCTTGATCAGGGTCAGCGGGTCGACCGGCGTTTCGGCCTCGAACTCGAGCTTGCCGCCATTGGGGCCGGCGTCGACTTTCTTGATGCCGAGCTTTTCCGCCTGCAGCTTGAGCTGGGTCAGGCGAATCAGGTTCTTGGTCGGTTCGGGCAACAGGCCGAAGCGGTCGATCATTTCCACCTGCAGGTCCTTGAGGCCTTCTTCGTCGGCCGCCGAGGCAATGCGCTTGTACAGGATCAGGCGCGCATGCACGTCGGGCAGGTAGTCCTCGGGGATCAGCGCCGGCAGGCGCAGGTTGATCTCCGGGCCGCCGCCCAGGGGCTGTTCGAGGTTCGGCTGGGTGCCCTTGCGGATGGCCTTGACCGCACGCTCGAGCATTTCCATGTAGAGGGTGAAGCCCACTGCCTGGATCTGCCCGCTCTGGCCTTCGCCCAGCAGCTCGCCGGCGCCGCGGATTTCCAGGTCGTTGGTGGCCAGGACGAAACCGGCCCCCAGGTCCTGGGTGTTGGCGATGGCTTCCAGGCGCTTCTCGGCGTCGCTGCTGACCTTCTGCCGCGCAGGCGTGAGCAGGTAGGCGTAGGCCTGGTGGTGGCTGCGCCCGACCCGGCCGCGCAGCTGGTGCAGCTGGGCCAGGCCGAACTTGTCGGCGCGCTCGATGACGATGGTGTTGGCGCTGGGCACGTCGATGCCGGTCTCGATGATGGTCGAGGCGATCAGCACGTTGAAGCGCTTGTGGTAGAAGTCGCTCATCACCTGCTCGAGCTCGCGCTCGCGCATCTGCCCGTGGCCGATGCCGATCCGTGCCTCGGGGACCAGCTCGGCGAGGTCGGCGGCGCATTTTTCGATGGTCTTCACGTCGTTGTGCAGGTAGTACACCTGGCCGCCGCGCAGCAGTTCACGCAGCAGGGCTTCTTTGACCGTGCTGTTGTTCTGCTCCATGACGAAGGTGCGCACCGACAGGCGCCGCGCCGGCGGCGTGGCGATGATCGACAGGTCGCGCATGCCGGCCACGGCCATGTTCAGGGTGCGCGGGATCGGCGTTGCGGTAAGGGTGAGGATGTCGACTTCGCTGCGCAGGGCCTTGAGCTGCTCCTTCTGGCGCACGCCGAAGCGGTGCTCTTCGTCGATCACCACCAGGCCCAGGTCCTTGAAGCGCACGTCATCCTGCAGCAGCTTGTGGGTGCCGATGAGGATGTCGATCTTGCCCTCGGCAAGGTCGGCGGCGGCCGCGGCCACTTCCTTGGCCGACTTGAAGCGGCTCATCACCTCGACCGTCACCGGCCAGTCGGCGAAGCGGTCGCGGAAGCTGTTGTAGTGCTGCTGGGCGAGCAGGGTGGTGGGCACCAGTACCGCCACCTGGCGGCCGCTGTGCACGGCAATGAAGGCGGCGCGCATGGCCACTTCGGTCTTGCCGAAGCCGACGTCGCCGCACACCAGGCGGTCCATCGGCTTGGCGGCGAGCATGTCGGCGCGCACCGCTTCGATGGCGTTCTGCTGGTCCGGGGTTTCCTCGAACGGGAAGCCGGCGCTGAAGGTGGCGTAGTCGGCGGCCGGGTCGGCGAAGGCATAGCCTTTGCGCGCGGCGCGGCGGGCATAGATGTCGAGCAGCTCGGCGGCCACGTCGCGCACCTGCTCGGCGGCCTTGCGCTTGGCCTTCTGCCAGGTTTCCGAACCGAGCCGGTGCAGCGGTGCCAGGGCATCGTCGCTGCCGGTGTAGCGGGCGATCAGGTGCAGGTTGGCCACCGGCACGTAGAGCTTGGCGCCCTCGGCGTATTCCAGGGTGAGGAACTCGGCGGCCTGGCCTTCGATTTCCAGGGTGGCCAGGCCCAGGTAGCGGCCCACACCGTGGTCGATGTGCACCACCGGGGCGCCTTCACGTAATTCGGTGAGGTTCTTGATGACCGCATCGTTGGCCGCCTCGCCGCGTTTGTCGCGGCGCCGGCGCTGCATCACGCGCTGGCCGAACAGCGGGCTTTCGGCGACCAGGGCCAGGCCCGGGTCTTCGAGCAGCAGGCCTTCGTCGAGCGGGGCGATGGTGATCGCCAGGCGCTCGCTGCCGGTGATGAAGTCGGCCCAGCTTTCGACTGTCTGCGGCCTCAGCTTGAGGCGTTCGAGCAGCTCCAGCAGCACCTCGCGGCGGCCCGCCGATTCGGCGGTGAACAGCACGCGGCCGTCGAACTGGTCGAGAAACGCCGACAGCGCCGCCAGCGGCTGGTTGGCCTTGGCCTCGATGGCCAGGTTGGGCAGAGCGCGGGCGGGGAAGCGTTCGCGGCCGCCGCCGGCCTCGATGTCGTCGGCGCTGACCACCACCCGTGGCCACTGCTTGAGCTGGGCGAAGCAGTCTTCCACCGGCAGGAACAGCTCGGCCGGGGGCAGCAGCGGGCGGGTCAGGTCGCCGCGGCGGTCTTCATAGCGCCCGCGCACATCGTTCCAGAAGTGCTCGGCAGCCTGTTCCACGCCCGGCAGGGAGAACACCTGGGTGTCGCTGGGCAGGTAGTCGAACAGGGTCGAGGTTTCTTCGAAGAACAGCGGCAGGTAGTACTCGATGCCGGCGGGGATGATGCCGCTGGCCAGGTCCTGGAAGATCGCGCTGCGGCGAAAATCGACGTCGAAACGCTCGCGGAAGCGCGCCTTGAAGCGGGTCACTTCCTCCTTCTGCATGGGGAATTCGCGCGCCGGCAGCAGGCGGATCGAGTCGACCTTGTCGATCGAGCGCTGGGTCTCCGGGTCGAAGGTGCGCAGGGTTTCGATTTCGTCATCGAACAGGTCGATGCGGTAGGGCAGCTTGCTGCCCATCGGGAACAGGTCGATCAGCGCGCCGCGCACGGCGAACTCGCCGTGCTCGTAGACCGTGTCGACGCAGCGGTAGCCGCTGGCCTCCAGGCGCGTGCGCATCTGCTCCACGTCGATGGTCTGGCCCACGTCCAGCACCAGGCTGCTGCCGAGCAGAAAGCGCGTCGGCGCCAGGCGGTGCAGGGCCGTGGTGATCGGCACGACGAGGATGCCATGGCTCAGCTCCGGCAGCCTGTAGAGGCTGGCGATGCGCTGGGAGATGATGTCCTGGTGCGGCGAGAACAGGTCGTAGGGCAGGGTTTCCCAATCAGGGAACGGCAGCACCGGCAGCTCCGGGGCGAAGAAGCGCAGCTCCTGTTCCAGGCGGTCGGCGGCCTGGCTGTCGGCAGTCAGCAACAGGGTGAAGCGCCCGGCGCTGCTGGCGGCTTCGGCGATGGCCAGGCTGAGGGCGGCCCCGGGCAGGTTGCCCCAGGTTTGTTTGCCGGCCGTGGCCGACAGTTGCGGTAGGCGCAGAACTGACACGGGAGATTGCACTCCAAGCGTTGCGGCAAAGAGGTCGATTGTACCGGTGCCAGTGCGTGCTGTCAGGCTCGGAAAAGGGGCATGGACGCGGGCTGGCGCTGCATCGACAGGCGCTCATTGCCGGTTACGCGTTGGGGCGTCATAATGTAGCCCCTTTTTTCTCCCCCTACATGTGGAAGGTTCCCGTGACTCAGAAGCCCGACCAGTGTCTTGGTGAGTGGATTGATCGTGAAGCTCTGGCTGAAGCGATGATCCCGCTTATCGGTCAGCTCTACCGCAACAACAATGTGGTGAGCTCGATTTATGGCCGCAGCCTGATCAACCGTTCGGTTATCTCGATCCTCAAGGCACACCGCTTTGCGCGTCACCGTCAAACCGACGAAACCGAGCTGTCCGTCCACGAGACATTCCCCCTGCTCAAGGCCATGAGCGAGCTGAAGCTGGGCGCCGCCTCGGTCGACCTGGGCAAGCTGGCGAACAAGTTCAAGCAGGAAGGCAACGGCCGCAGCGCCGAGCAGTTCGTGCGTGAAGAACTGGCCGACGTGGTTGGCCAGCAGAACGCTTCGGCGCGCAAGGGCACCGACGTCGTCCTGTACGGCTTCGGCCGCATCGGCCGCCTGCTGGCGCGCATCCTGATCGAGAAGACCGGTGGCGGCGACGGCCTGCGCCTGCGCGCCATCGTCGTGCGCAAGGGCGCCGAGAACGACCTGGTCAAGCGTGCCAGCCTGCTGCGCCGTGACTCGGTGCACGGCCCGTTCGATGGCACCATCACCATCGACGAAGCCAACAACACCATCACCGCCAACGGCAACCTGATCCAGGTCATCTACGCCAAGAGCCCGAGCGAAGTCGACTACACCCAGTACGGCATCGACAACGCCCTGATCGTCGACAACACCGGCGTATGGCGTGACGCCGACGGCCTGGGCCAGCACCTGGCCTGCCCGGGCGCTGCCCGCGTGATCCTCACCGCACCTGGCAAGGGCGCGCTGAAGAACATCGTGCACGGCATCAACCACGGTGACATCGCCGCCGATGACAAGATCATCTCGGCCGCCTCCTGCACCACCAACGCCATCGTGCCGGTGCTCAAGGCCATCAACGACAAGTACGGCATCGTCAACGGCCACGTCGAAACCGTTCATTCGTTCACCAACGACCAGAACCTGATCGACAACTTCCACAAGGGCAGCCGTCGTGGCCGCGCCGCGCCGCTGAACATGGTCATCACCGAAACCGGTGCTGCCACCGCAGCCGCCAAGGCACTGCCAGTGCTCAAGGGCAAGCTGACCGGCAACGCCATTCGCGTGCCGACGCCTAACGTGTCGATGGCCATCCTCAACCTGAACCTTGAGAAAGGCACCAACCGCGACGAAATCAACGAGTACCTGCGCCAGACCGCCATGCACTCGGAACTGCACAAGCAGATCGACTACGTCAGCTCCCAGGAAGTGGTTTCGACCGACTTCGTGGGTTCGCGCCACGCCGGTGTGGTCGATGCCGAGGCGACCATCGCCAACGACAACCGCGTTGTGCTGTACGTCTGGTACGACAACGAGTTCGGTTACAGCTGCCAGGTGGTTCGCGTGATGGAAGAGATGGCCGGTGTGAACCCGCCAGCGTTTCCACGCTGATTCGCTTGTAAAGTGCTAGAGAAACGGGAACCTTCGGGTTCCCGTTTTTTTTGACCAGCTTTTAGGGTGTATCTACCGGCCCTATCGCCGGCAAGCCGGCTCCCACAATGACAGCACCGTCGTACCCGTGGGAGCCGGCTTGCCGGCGATAGGGCCGTTGCCGACAAGCGAGACTCCAACTGTGCGCACAGCCCTGCTGTTCATCCTGATGCTCCTCACCGCCTGCAACCAGGGCCCGGCCCTGGAGCGCCTGGGCGGCCCGACCATGGGCAGCAGCTACAGCATTCAATACGTGCGCGAACCCGGCGGCCCGGCACCGGCCCAGGTGCAGGCGGCGGTCGAGTCCATCCTGCAGGACATCGACCTGCATTACTCGACCTACCGCGGCGACTCCACCGTCAGCCAGTTCAACCAGCTCCCCGCCAACCAGTGCCTGGCCTTGCCCGCCGACATGCTCGAACTGGTCGCCCTCGGCCAGCACCTGGCCGAGCAGAGCGACGGCGCCTTCGACCTCACCGTCGAACCGCTCCTCGACCTCTGGGGCTTCGGCCCCCAGGCCCGCCACGAACAGGTGCCCGACCCCAAGGCGCTGGCCCAGGCCCGCCAGCGCGTCGGCTACCGGCACCTGCACCTGGACGGCCAGGCGCTGTGCAAGGACGCCCCCGTGGAGCTGGATTTCAACAGCATCGCCGCCGGCCACGCGGTCGACCTGATTGCCGAACGCCTGCGCGCCATGGGCGTGGCCAGCTTCGTCGCCGAAGTCACCGGCGAGCTCAAGGCGCTCGGCCGCAAGCCCGATGGCAGCCCCTGGCGCATCGCCCTGGAGCTGCCGCGCGACGACCTGCAGATTGCCCGCCAGGTCATCCCGGTCGATGGCTTGGCGTTGTCGACCTCGGGTGACTATCGCCACTATTTCGAGGAGAATGGCCGGCGCTATTCGCACACCTTCGATGCCCGCCTCGGGCGGCCGGTCGAGCATGACCTGGCAGCGGTGACCGTGCTCGATGGCTCGGCGCTGCAAGCGGACGGTTATTCGACCCTGCTGCTGATCCTCGGGCCGGAGCAAGGTTGGGATTTTGCCGTTGCCCATGACCTGGCCGCCGTGCTGGTGACTCGGGTGGCGGGTGGCTTCGTCTCCCGAGCTACGCCCGCGTTCGAACGGGCCGTGAAAGGCGAATGAAAGCGCAAGCAGGGAAGATCCACGCCAGGGAACCGGTAAACCATATGTAGTGCAGGCAAAATTGGCCTACGACGCGACCAAGGGTTAATGTGCGCGGCGTTCACGCTTGATTAGACTGCACACGAATTTTCTCATGGCGCTCCGGCGGCATGATCGAGTCCCGCGGCGACCGTGGCTGGCGGGCCAGTTCTGAAGGAGTACGCATGGCTGTCTACAACTACGACGTAGTGGTGTTGGGTTCCGGCCCGGCCGGAGAAGGTGCGGCAATGAACGCCGCCAAAGCAGGGCGCAAGGTGGCGATGGTCGATAGCCGTCGTCAGGTCGGTGGCAACTGCACCCACCTGGGCACCATCCCGTCCAAGGCACTGCGTCACTCGGTGCGGCAGATCATGCAGTTCAACACCAACCCGATGTTCCGTGCCATCGGCGAGCCGCGCTGGTTCTCCTTCCCCGACGTGCTCAAGAGCGCCGAGAAGGTGATCTCCAAGCAGGTTGCCTCGCGCACCGGTTACTACGCGCGCAACCGCGTCGACGTGTTCTTCGGCACCGGCAGCTTCGCCGACGAGCAGACCGTGGAAGTGGTGTGCCCCAACGGCGTGGTGGAAAAGCTCAACGCCAAGCACATCATCATCGCCACCGGCTCGCGCCCGTATCGCCCGGCCGACATCGACTTCCATCACCCGCGCGTCTATGACAGCGACACCATCCTCAGCCTCAGCCACACCCCGCGCAAGCTGATCGTCTACGGCGCCGGTGTGATCGGTTGCGAATACGCCTCGATCTTCAGCGGCCTGGGTGTGCTGGTGGAGCTGGTCGACAACCGCGGCCAGCTGCTGAGCTTCCTGGACTCGGAAATCTCCCAGGCGCTGAGCTACCACTTCAGCAACAACAACATCACCGTGCGCCACAACGAGGAGTACGAGCGGGTCGAAGGCCTGGACAACGGCGTGGTCCTGCACCTGAAGTCGGGCAAGAAGATCAAGGCCGACGCCTTGCTGTGGTGCAACGGCCGTACCGGCAACACCGACAAGCTGGGCCTGGAGAACATCGGCATCAAGGTCAACAGCCGTGGCCAGATCGAGGTCGACGAGGCCTACCGCACCAGCGTGCCGAACATCTACGGCGCCGGTGACGTGATCGGCTGGCCGAGCCTGGCCAGTGCCGCCCACGACCAGGGCCGCTCGGCGGCGGGCAGCATCGTCGACAACGGCAGCTGGCGCTTCGTCAACGACGTGCCGACCGGCATCTACACCATCCCGGAGATCAGCTCGATCGGCAAGAACGAGCAGGAGCTGACCCAGGCCAAGGTGCCATACGAAGTGGGCAAGGCGTTCTTCAAGGGCATGGCGCGTGCACAGATCGCCGGCGAGCCGCAGGGCATGCTGAAGATCTTGTTCCACCGCGAAACCCTGGAAATCCTCGGCGTGCACTGCTTCGGCTACCAGGCTTCGGAAATCGTCCACATCGGCCAGGCGATCATGAACCAGCCGGGCGAGCTGAATAACCTGAAGTACTTCGTCAACACCACGTTCAACTACCCGACCATGGCCGAAGCCTATCGGGTAGCTGCCTACGACGGCCTGAACCGGCTTTTTTGAGCGGCTCCGGCCGGTGGCCTGAGCCGGTCGGGGAGACCGATTTCAGCCCTACCCGAGGGTGGTCTTGGCCAAACCGGGAAAGTCTGTAATCAGGCTGTCCACGCCAAAGTCAGCGAGCCGGCGCATCAGTGCCGGTTCGTTGACCGTCCACACCGACACGTGCAAACCCTGGCCCTGTGCTTTGAGCAGGCGCTCCGGGGTGCACAGTGTCCAGTTCAACGCCAGCATCTCGCAGCCATAGTTCTGCGCGACCTTCAGCGGGTCGAGCCAGGCGTATTCGGCGACCAGCCCGCGTTTCACGTCCGGTACCAGTTCCAGCGCCGCGCCCAGCACCTCGCGTGAGCTGGAGGTGATGGTCACCTTGTCCAGCAAGCCGTACTGCTGGGCCAGTTCGCGGATCGCCAGCACCGTGGTGGCCGCGCGGGTGCGCGAGGCGCTCTTGACTTCGAGCTGCCAGTGCTCGAAGGCGCATTTCTCGAACAACTCCTCAAGCCGCGGGATAGGGCAGGGCTGCACATGGCCCGGGCCGCCCTTGCGCGCGTCGTAGGTGACCAGGTCGACGGCCGGGTGTTCGGCCACCTTGCCGCGCCGGCCGGTGGTGCGCTTGAGGGTGGGGTCGTGGATGACCATCAGCTCATTGTCGGCCGACAGGTGCAGGTCCAGCTCGCAGCGATTGACGCCGTGGGACAGGCACTGACGGAAGCTGGTCAGGGTGTTCTCGGGCGCTTCGCCCTTGGCGCCACGGTGGCCGTAGATAAGGGTCACGTTCGTTCCTTCAGGTCAAGAATGAATAAGGCTCAGGAGGCGGGGTCGTTCTGTTCCAGCTGCTGGCGCCGTTGTTGCTGCTGGCGCTGCAGGATATAGCGGGCCAGCAGTTGGCGCTGGGCATCGGTCATGTCGATGAATTCGGTGCCGACCTCGTAGTCGCCTTCCGGGCGCGGGTCGCAGTGGGTGATGCGCCCGCGCAGCAGCAGGCCGTGGGCGCGTGGCATCAGCACCATCTTCACCTTCACCCGGGTGCCAGGGGCAATCTGCTGGGGCTGGGCGAACTCGATGCCGCCCTCGGAGATGATCACCCGTTGCGGCTGGCCGATCTCGCCGATCAGGCTTTGCGCGACCACCGCGCTGAGCAGGTCCAGGCGTTTGTTCTGCGCCCGCAGGAAAGCCGCCAGGGTGCGGTCCTTCTCGCTCAATTGGCGCAGCAGGTGCTGTGACTCGAAGTCTGACAGGTGCAGCTCGCTGAGCAGGTTGAACAGTGGTGAATCATCCTGCAACAGTTCTGGCTCAAGGGCTTGGGCCGCGCTCAAGGGGCTTATTTCCAGTGCGATCCGATCTTCGATGCGGTAGTATTCGCGGCGATCTTCTTCGTCTAATGTCGTCATGGCGAACCCATGGTAGCGGCGGTGGTCCGAGTGTAAAGCCGCCACAGGCGCCTCGCCACAAGGACGTTCCCTTTCATCCGAACAAGCCCCGACATGTTCAGACCTCTTTTCGCATTCATCGGTACGCGTTACACCCGTGCCAAGCGCCGTAATCACTTCGTCTCGTTCATTTCCCTGACCTCGATGATCGGCCTCGCCCTGGGCGTGGTGGTGATGATCGTGGTGCTCTCGGTCATGAACGGTTTCGACCACGAGATGCGTACCCGCGTGCTGGGCATGATCCCGCATGCCACGCTGGAGAGCGGCCAGCCGATCAACGACTGGCCTGCCCTTGCCCAACAAGTAAAGCAGAATCCGCAGGTGCTGGCGGTTGCGCCCTACACCCAGATGCAGGGCCTGCTGACCCATGACGGCAAGGTGCAGAAGGTGCTGCTCAACGGCATCGACCCGGCGCGCGAGCGTGAGGTGTCGATCATCGACAACTTCATCCTGCAGGGCCGCCTCGATCAGCTGGCGCCGGGCGAGTGGGGCATCATGATCGGCGACAAGGCCGCCGCCAAGCTGGGCGTGGCCGTCGGCGACAAGCTGACCTTCGTCGCCCCCGAGGTCAGCGTGACCCCGGCCGGCATGTTCCCGCGCATGAAGCGCTTCACGGTGGTCGGCACCTTCCACGTCGGCGCCGGCGAGATCGACGGCTACCTGGGCCTGACCAACATCGCCGACCTGTCCCGCCTGCACCGCTGGAAGGCCGACCAGGTGCAGGGCCTGCGGCTGAAGTTCGACGACCTGTTCCAGGCGCCACGGGTGGCCTGGAGCATCGCCCAGCAGCTGGGCGAGCAGGAGTACTACAGCCGCGACTGGACCCGCACCCACGGCAACCTGTACCAGGCGATCCGCATGGAGAAGGCCATGATCGGCCTGCTGCTGCTGCTGATCGTCGCGGTGGCGGCGTTCAACATCATTTCCACCCTGGTGATGGTGGTCAACGACAAGCGCGGCGACATCGCCATCCTGCGCACCCTGGGCGCCACGCCCGGGCAGATCATGGCCATCTTCATGGTTCAGGGCACGGTGATCGGGGTGATCGGCACCCTGATCGGCGCCGTGGTCGGGATCCTCGCCGCGCTCAATGTCAGCGCGGCGATCGCCGGCATCGAGAAACTGATCGGGCACAAGTTCCTCAATGCCGACGTGTACTTCATCGATTACCTGCCGTCGCAGATCCAGGCCCAGGACGTGTACATGGTCTGTGGTGCGGCGTTGGTCCTGAGTTTCTTCGCCACCCTGTACCCGGCCTGGCGTGCGGCCCGCACCCAGCCTGCAGAGGCGCTACGTTATGAGTGAGTCGCGCATGAGTGATAAAGCAGTTCTGAGTTGCCGCAACCTGGGCAAGTCCTACGACGAGGGCCCGGAGTCGGTGCAGGTGTTGTCGGGCCTGAACCTGGAGCTGCACGCCGGTGAGCGGGTGGCCATCGTCGGCAGTTCGGGCTCGGGCAAGAGTACCTTGCTCAACCTGCTGGGCGGCCTCGACCGGCCGACCCAGGGCAGCGTCTGGCTGGCCGGCGAAGAACTGTCGGCCCTGGGCGAGCGCGCCCGCGGCCTGCTGCGCAACCGCGAGCTGGGGTTCGTCTACCAGTTCCACCACCTGCTGCCTGAGTTCACCGCCATGGAGAACGTGTGCATGCCGCTGCTGATCGGCCGCACCGCCATCCCCGAAGCCCGTGAGCGCGCCGAGGCGCTGCTCAAGCGCGTGGGCCTGGGCCACCGCCTGCACCACAAGCCGGCCGAACTGTCCGGCGGCGAGCGCCAGCGTGTGGCGATCGCCCGCGCGCTGGTCAACCGCCCGGGCCTGGTGATGCTCGACGAGCCGACCGGCAACCTCGACCACCACACCGCCCAAGGCATCCAGGAGCTGATGCAGGAGCTGTCCAGTTCCTCGCGCACGGCGTTCCTGGTGGTGACCCACGACCTCAACCTGGCGCGCCAGATGGACCGTGTGCTGAAGCTCGACGACGGCCACCTGGTCGCGATCTGAGCCAGGCCGCCCCACCTTATTTCATTGGGTATTTTCGTACATGTTCAGACCCTTGCCCTTGTTCATCGGTGCTCGCTACACCCGTGCCAAGCGCCGCAACCATTTCATCTCGTTCATCTCGATGACCTCGATGATCGGCCTGTCCCTGGGCGTGCTGGCGATGATCGTGGTGCTGTCGGTGATGAACGGCTTCCAGCGCGAGATGAGTTCGCGCATTCTCGGCCTGGTGCCGCATGCCGCGATTCTTGGCGTGCAGCCGCTGGATGACTGGCGCGCGACCGCCGATGCCGCGTTGAAGAACCCGGCCGTGATGGCGGCGGCGCCGATCACCGAAATGGAGGGCATGCTCTCCTACAAGGGGTCGATGCAGCCGATCCAGGTCAGCGGCATCGACCCGGCCGAAGAGGGCAAGGTGTCGATCGTCGGCCAGCATATCGTCCAGGGCCGCCTGCAGGACCTGCAGCCGGGTGAATATGGCGTGGTGATCGGCGAGCTGACCGCACGGCGCTTTCGCCTCAATACCGGCGACAAGCTGACCCTGATCGTGCCGGAAATCAGCAAGGAGCCGGGCGGCATCACCCCGCGCATGCAGCGCCTGACCGTGGTCGGCATCTTCAAGGTCGGCGCCGAGCTCGATGGCTCCCAGGCCTACATGCACGTCGCCGATGCCGGCGAAATGCAGCGCTGGGCGCCGGGCCAGGTGCAGGGCGTGCGCCTGAAGCTGCACGACCTGTACGCCGCGCCGCAGGTGTCCAAGGCGATTGTCACGGGGCTGGGCGATGCCTACCGCGCTGACGACTGGTCGCACACCCAGGGCAGCCTGTTCAGCGCCATGAAGATGGAAAAGACCATGATTGGCCTGCTGCTGATGATGATCATCGCCGTGGCCGCCTTCAACATCATCGCCACCCTGGTGATGGTGGTGAACGACAAGGGGCCGGACATCGCCATCCTGCGCACCCTGGGCGCCACGCCGGCGCAGATCATGGGCACGTTCATGGTCCAGGGCAGCCTGATCGGCATCGTCGGCACGCTGATCGGTGGGGTGCTCGGGGTGATCGCCGCATTCAATGTCAGCCAGATCGTCGGCTGGCTGGAGCGGGTGAGCGGGCAGCACATCTTTACCTCGGATGTGTACTTCATCAGCAGCTTGCCGTCGGAGTTGCAGTGGGGGGATGTGGCGATGATCTGCGTGGCGGGGTTGGTGATGAGCTTCCTGGCGACCATTTACCCGGCGTATCGGGCGTCGCAGGTGCAGCCGGCGATCGGCTTGGCGGTCTGATTCAGGCTTGAGGGCCCTATCGCCGGCAAGGTAGCCCTAACGGGTTGCCCCGAATTCGATCACGAACCGCGTCCAGCCACCCTCACATTCCGCGCGAATTTGCCCGCCATGGGCCTGCACGATCGAGCGGGTAATCGCCAGCCCCAACCCCGCATGCTCGCTGCTGCCTTCCCGCCGCGCCGGGTCCACGCGATAGAACCGATCGAACAGCCGAGGCAACGCAGCGCTGTCGATCGGCGCCCCGGTATTGGCCACGCAAATCCGTGAGCCAGGCGAAAGCGACACGCGAATCTGCCCGCCGGCTGGGGTAAAGCGCAAGGCATTGTCGAGCAAGTTGGACAAGGCCCGGCGCAGCATGTGCCGGTCACCGCTAAGCATCGCTTCACCCTCGCGCACCAGCGCCACTTCGCCGTCCTCGGCCAGCGGTGCGTAGTACTCCAGCAGCGCATCCACTTCCTCATGCAGCGCCAGCGGCGCCTGCCCCGGCACCAGCAGGCCGTGGTCGGCCTTGGCCAGGAACAGCATGTCGTTGATCATCTGCGCCATCCACTGCAGCTCTTCCAGGTTGCCGTGCAGCGCTTCGCGGTATTCCTCGAGGCTGCGCGGGCGGGTGAGGGTGACCTGGGTGTGGGTCAGCAGGTTGGACAGCGGCGTGCGCAGCTCATGGGCGATGTCGGCGGAAAACGCCGAGAGGCGCTGGAAGGCGTCGTCCAGGCGTTGCAGCATGGCATTCACGGTGCTGGCCAGTGCCGCCAGCTCCTCGGGCATCTGCTCCACGGGCAGGCGGGTGGTCAGCGAGCGCGCCGAGACGCTGTCGGCCACCTGGCCCATCTGGCGCAGCGGCCGCAGCCCGCGGCGTGCGGCCCAGGCGCCCAGCAGCGCGGTGGCCAGTGCCGACAGGCCCACGGTCAGCCAGATCAGGCGCTGCATGCCCTGCAGGAAGTGCTGGTGGTGGGTGATGTCGAGGAACAGGGTCAGCCGGGCGTTTTCGTTCAAGGGCACGGCCAGGCTGCGGTAGTCGATGCCGTCGGCGTGCACGGTCGCCAGGCCCGTGGTGGAGGGCGCTTGCGGCAAGGACGGGCGGCTGGCGTACCAGGGGGCGCCATCGCGGCCGGTGATGCGCAAGGCCAGGTCGGCCTGGTGGCTGAGCTCCTCGCGCAGGGCTGGAAGGCGGCTTTGCAGGTCGGCCGGGTTGGCCAGGCCGGCGAGCTGGGTACGAAACAGCGACAGGCGCGATTCCAGCAATTGCTGGTCCAGTTCGATGAAGTGCTGCTTGCTGGCGTGGTTGAACAGCAGGCCCGCGCCCAGCGACACGGCGGCGGTACAGGCTGCGAACAACAGGGCCAGGCGGGTGCCGAGGGAAAGCCTGCGCATCAGTCGGGGCGCTCCTCGAGCACATAGCCCATGCCGCGCACGGTGTGGATCAGCTTGGTCGGGTGCGGGTCGTCGAGTTTCAGGCGCAGGCGGCGGATGGCCACTTCGATGACATTGGTATCACTGTCGAAATTCATGTCCCACACCTGCGAGGCGATCAGCGACTTGGGCAGCACTTCGCCCTGGCGACGCAGCAGCAGCTCGAGCAGGGCGAACTCCTTGGCGGTCAGGTCAATGCGCTGGCCGGCGCGTTCGGCGCGGCGGCGCAGCAGGTCCAGGCGCAGGTCGGCCAGGCTCAGGGTGGTCTCCTGGCTGGGGCTAGAGCCGCGGCGCAGCAGGCTGCGCACCCGGGCCAGCAGTTCGGAGAAGGCGAAGGGCTTGACCAGGTAATCGTCGGCGCCCAGTTCCAGGCCGTGCACGCGGTCCTCCACGGCGTCGCGGGCGGTCAGGAACAGCACCGGGGTATCCAGGCCTGCCTGGCGCACCGCCTGGAGAATCTGCCAACCGTCGCGCCCGGGCAGCATCACGTCGAGGATCAGCAGGTCGTGATCGCCGGTCAGTGCCAGGAACTGGCCGGTCTCGCCATCGGCCGCAAGCTCGGTGGCGAAGCCGGCTTCGTTGAGGCCCTGGCTCAGGTACTGGCCGGTGCGGGCCTGGTCTTCGACGATCAGCAGTTTCATGCAGTGTCCGCAGTCTGGGTGATGGCTGAAATGATACGTGACTCTGCCCGGCGTCGCCCAAGCTGACAAAGTTGTAATCTCGCTGTCAGGTCGCTGCCAGTCAGCCCTTTTTAAAGTGGCCTTATCTCGTTGAAAGTTCTGGAGTCATCATGAAGCACCTGTTCATCGCCGCCACGCTTGCCTTGGCAAGCCTGCCTGTCTTCGCTGGCGAAGCGAACACCTTCGCCTTCGGTGAGCCGGCCCCGGCGGCCAAGGCCACCCGCACCGTCGAGGTGGTGCTCAAGGATATTGCCTTCGAACCCAAGAGCTTGCAGGTCAAGGCCGGCGAAACCGTGCGCTTCGTGCTGATCAACCAGGGCCAGCTGCCCCATGAGTTCAACCTGGGCGACAAGGCCATGCACGCCGAGCACCAGAAAGAAATGCTCGCCATGCAAGGCAAGATCTTTACCGCAGGCATGAACCACGAAGGCATGGACCACGGCCAGATGAACCATGGCGCCCATGGCCACGACACCGGCAACACCGTGCTGGTGCAGCCTGGCCAGCGCGCCGAGCTGACCTGGACCTTCCGCAAGGCCGCCCCCATCGAGTTTGCCTGCAACGTGCCGGGGCATTACCAGGCCGGCATGGTCGGGCCGTTGACCATCGAGTGACTTGCGCTCCAAGGCGCAGGGTAAAACCGGTAAACTAGGTGCATTTCCGAACCTTCAGGTCAGTTTCCATGCACCCTGCTGCCGAACACTCTCCGCTGGGCAAGTCCAGCGAATACATCGCCACCTACACCCCTTCGCTGCTGTTTCCGATCCCGCGCACGGCCAAGTGGGCCGAACTGGGCGTGACTGCCCAGACCCTGCCATGGCAGGGCGTGGACTTTTGGAACTGCTTCGAGCTGTCCTGGCTGCTGCCGTCGGGCAAGCCGGTGGTGGCGATTGGCGAATTCGCCATCCCGGCCGATTCGCCGAACATCATCGAATCGAAGTCGTTCAAGCTCTACCTCAACTCGCTGAACCAGACCGTGTTCGCCTCGATCGCCGAGCTGCGCGCGTGCCTGGAAAAGGACCTGTCGGCAGCCGCGGGCAAGCCCGTGGGCGTGCAGGTGCACACCCTGGCTGAGGTCGAGGCGCAAGGCGTGACGGCGCTGCCGGGCCTGTGCATCGATGCGCTGGACGTGGCCATCAGCAATTATGAGCAGCCGCAGCCTGAGTTGCTGCAGTGCAGCCCGGACCGGCAGGTGGAAGAAACCGTACACAGCCACCTGCTCAAGTCCAACTGCCCGGTGACCGGCCAGCCGGACTGGGGCAGTGTGGTGGTGGAATACAAGGGCAGGGCGCTGGACCATGCCAGCCTGCTGACCTACCTGATCAGCTTCCGCCAGCACGCCGACTTCCACGAGCAGTGCGTGGAGCGGATTTACCTGGACCTGAAGAACCTGCTGCAGCCGGAGCACCTGACGGTGTACGCGCGTTATGTGCGCAGGGGTGGGCTGGATATCAACCCGTACCGCAGCACCGGGGCGATCAGCCCGAAGAATCTGCGCCTGGTTCGTCAGTAACGTGCAATGGCAGGGGCCGCAAAGCGGCCCCTGGTTGTTTCAGATACCCATGCTGTGCAGCGAGTTGGCAATGCTGCGCAGGGTGGCGGTGAGGTCGGGGTGTTCGGCCTCGAAGCGCTCGATCGCCAGGTTCACGCCATCGACCAGGTTGTTGTCCGGGGTGGCTTCCTCGATTTTCAGCTGCGCCTCTATCTGCCTGGCCTCCTCGTGCAGCGCGGCCAGTTCTTCATCGGTAAGCGGTACGTTTCTATCCAGTTGCTCGCGCAAGCTGTTCAGGCGCTCTTGCAATTCGCGGGCAGGCATTGGCTGTTCTCCATCAATGGCTTGGCAAGGCATGGACCTCAGCGAAGCGGCAAAGGTTCGCACCTGTCTCCAAGCGTAATCCACTCGCCGTCGCTTTGCATGATCCGCATCAACGGCCTGGATCAGGGTTTTTCACCCTTGCGCCGGCGCTGGGCGATGTCCACCAGGCAGGTGTCCAGCGCTTCGAGGTGGTCGATCACCGAATGCACGCCCAGGCCGAACAGCTCGAGGGTGGCCTTGCCGCGGGCCAGCTCCTGTTCTTGCGCGCTCATGGCCTGCCAATGCTGTGAGCCCAGGTCGCAGGAAGGGCTGCAGGCGGCCAGGCCGATGGTCCACAGCCCGGCATTGAGGCCCGACTGCAGCAGGCGCGGTTCGCCGCTGACCAGCACGCAGCCGTCCAGGCGTTGGCTGTCCAGGGTCATCAGGGCCTGCCAGCAGGCATTGGGCGCAGGCCACTGCACGCCATTGACCCGCTGGCCCGGCAGCCAGTCCGGCAAAACGCTGGCCAGGCGCTGGCTCTGGGTGTTGCTCAGGTCATCCAGCCAGATGCACGGCACTTGCTGGCGGCGCAGGCTGGCCAGGGCCTCGAGGGCGCCGGGGGCGGGCAGGGGGCTGCCGTTGGCAGCCTGGACCAGGCAACCGCGCAGGCCGAACAGCACAGCGGTGAAGGCGGATGCATCGTGCATGGCAACGTCCCTGAAATAGTCCGCAGGCTAGGCGCTGATTGTTACGGTGCTGTGACGGCAACAGATGTTCACAAAATATTGAGCAAAAATGTGTAAAGCTGTTTATCAGCCCGCAAGCCTCTATACTGCCGCCTTACCAGCTGCGCGACCCGTTGCGCTTGCGGCCAAGAATTTCGATGGAGAATCATCTATGCGTAGGATCGGTGCCGGTGTGATCGAGCGAGTCACCCAGGCCTGTGTCTGTGCCAGCTTGCTGCTGGCACCCGTGGCGGCCACCCAGGCAGCCACCGAGGAGGATCCCTGGGAGGCGGTCAACCGACCGATCTTCCGCTTCAACGATACCCTCGACACGTATGCCCTCAAGCCATTGGCCAAAGGCTACCAGGCGGTCACCCCGCAGTTCCTCGAGGACGGCATTCACAACATCTTCCGCAACCTGGGCGATGTCACCAACCTGGCCAACAACCTGCTGCAGTTCAAACCGCATGCCGCGGGCGTGGACACCGCGCGGTTGATCGTCAACACCACCTTCGGCCTGGGCGGTTTCTTCGACGTCGGCACCAAGATGGGCCTGACCCGCAGCGACGAAGACTTCGGCCAGACCCTGGGCTACTGGGGCGTGCCGAGCGGCCCCTACGTGGTGATCCCGCTGCTGGGCCCGAGCACCGTGCGTGACGGCCTGGCCAAGTACCCGGACACCTACACCGAACCCTACCGCTACATCGACCACGTGCCGACCCGCAACTCGATCTTCGCGCTGGACGTGGTCGACACCCGTGCCAGCCTGCTGTCGGCGGAGAAGCTGATCCAGGGCGACAAGTACATCTTCATTCGCAATGCCTACCTGCAGAACCGCGAGTTCAAGGTCAAGGACGGCGAAGTCGAAGACGATTTCTGATTCATGCCCTGACTAAAAAGGCGACCTTCGGGTCGCCTTTTTAGTCACTGTGCTGGCCTTTCTTATAACTGCCGGGAATTTGCCGTTCAAACTGCAGGCGACTCGACCCTCGTATGCTTGAAACCCCTGGCGGATGGGAGTACCGTCTGCGCCTTACGAGGTACCTCTGCCGGTTGCCTGGCCTGCGTAATTGGCCTACAACTCAAGTAGAGCGTTACTACCAAGAATTCCAGCAGTCGGATGTCAGCCTTGCAGACGCCCCTGCATCACCCCAAATCGGCGCCGTTCGCCCACATGCAGAAAATCAGTGCAACGCTGCTGATCATCGATGATGACGACGTGGTCCGTGCGAGCCTCGCCGCCTATCTGGAAGACAGTGGCTTCAGCGTCCTTCAGGCCAGTAACGGCCAGCAGGGGCTCCAGGTCTTCGAAGAACACCAGCCTGACCTTGTGATCTGCGATCTGCGCATGCCGCAGATGGGCGGGCTCGAACTGATCCGCCAGATCAGCGAGCGAGCGCCGCAGTTGCCGGTGATCGTGGTCTCGGGTGCCGGGGTGATGAGCGACGCGGTCGAGGCCTTGCGCCTGGGCGCCGCCGACTACCTGATCAAGCCATTGGAAGACCTGGCCGTGCTCGAGCATTCGGTGCGCCGGGCATTGGACCGTTCGCGCCTGGTGCTGGAAAACCAGCGCTACCGCGACAAGCTCGAAGCGGCCAACCGTGAACTGGAGGCCAGCCTGCACCTGTTGCAGGAAGACCAGACAGCCGGTCGCCAGGTGCAGATGAACATGCTGCCGGAGAGCCCGCGGTCGCTGGGCGAGTTTGCCTTCGAGCACCAGATCATCCCGTCGCTGTACCTGTCGGGCGATTTTACCGACTACTTCCGCGTGGATGATCGGCGCATTGCCTTCTACCTGGCCGATGTGTCGGGGCATGGCGCGTCGTCGGCCTTCGTCACGGTGCTGCTGAAGTTCATGACCACGCGCCTGCTGTTCGAATTCAAGCGCAACAGCAAGCTGCGCGAATTCAAGCCCTCGGAAGTGCTCAGCCACATCAACCGCGGGCTGATCAACTGCAAGCTGGGCAAGCATGTGACCATGGTCGGCGGGGTGATCGACGAAGAGACCGGCCTGCTGACCTACGCCGTGGGTGGCCACTTGCCGCTGCCGGTGCTGTATACCCCGGGCCAGGCGCGCTACCTTGAAGGCCGTGGCCTGCCGGTGGGGTTGTTCGAAGAGGCGACCTACCAGGACCTGGTGATCGAGTTGCCGCCGCAGTTCAGCCTGAGCCTGATGTCCGATGGCATTCTGGACCTTTTGCCGGGTGACACGCTCAAAGATAAAGAGGCCGCCTTGCCGGATATCGTCAAGGCAGCGGGTGGCAGCCTGGATGGGCTGCGCCAACGTTTCGGATTGGCTACGCTTGGGGAGATGCCGGATGATATCGCCCTATTGGTGTTGAGCAGGAACCTTCAATGAGTACCGGTAGAATTCAGTTCGCCGAGCAGAGCGGTACCTTTGTACTGAAATTCGTCGGTGAGGTGCGCCTGACCCTGTGTTCGGCGCTGGATGCGACGATCGAGAAGATCTTCACCGCGCTGAACTTCTCGGCCATCGTCATCGACCTGACCGAGACCGAGAGCATCGACAGCACCACCCTGGGCCTGCTGGCCAAGCTGTCGATCCTGTCGCGGCAGAAGGTGGGGCTGCTGCCCACCGTGGTCACCACCAACCCGGACATTTCGCGCCTGCTGCAGTCCATGGGCTTCGATCAGGTGTTCAACATCGTCGATCGCCCGGTGCCGTGCCCGGAATGCCTGACCGACCTGCCGTCCCAGGACCAGAACGAGGATGTGGTGCGTTCCAAGGTGCTGGAGGCGCACAAGATCCTCATGGGCCTGAACGACTCCAACCGTGAAGCCTTCCATGACCTGGTGAACGCCCTGGAGCGTACCTGATCTTCAGCCTGCTGCGGCCTCATCGCCGGCAAGCCGGCTCCCATGGGTAAATGACCAGCCTGCTGGCAGTGCGGATCTTCTGTGGGAGCCGGCTTGCCGGCGATGAGGCCAGCGCAGCCACCCCCGTCACTCCCGCCGAATGAATTCGGTCGCCTCACCACCCTCGGCACTGAGCTGAAACACCCGCACCGGCCGCCCCTGTTCATCGAAGAACACCTGCCCCAACCCCGCCCCATTCCATAGCCGTTCCCCGGCCTTGCTGTGGCTGGGTGTGCGCGGCACCACCTCCATCTCCCGCCGCTTGGTAAACCAGTTGAGCGGCGAGCGCGGCGAATAGAGCCAGCGGTTGAGCCGGTCCAGCACATCCAGCAGGCGCCGGGGGAATTCGTTCTTGATGCCGCTGCTGGTCACCTGCCACAGGTGCGGGCTGCGCTGGCGATGGCGGATCAGCACCTCGTAGACGAACGAATAGTGCACATCGCCCGACAGGATCACGTAATGCCCGGGCGTGCGCGAATGGCGGAAGATGTTCAGCACCACCTGCGCAGCCCCGCGGTGGGCCATCCAGTTTTCGGCATCCACCAGCAGCGGATAGCCCAGCCAGCTGAATACCCGTTGCACCGTCTCGATCAACTTCACGCCGAAGATCGGCGCTGGCGAGACGATGATCGCCGAAGGGTGATCCAGCAGAGCCTGTTGCAGCTCGCACAGCGCTTCCCAGTCGAGCAGGCCGGAAGGCTTGGCCAGGTCGCTTTCACTGCGCCAGCGCCGTGTGCGGGTGTCCAGCACCAGCAACGGCGGCTCGCTGGGCAGGCTGAACTGCCAGCCCTGGAAGCGCAGCAATTCGTCGATCAAGGCATCCCGGGATTGGCTGCCCAGCTGCTGGCATTGCCCGACCAGCGCCTGGCAGCCGTCCGGGTCGTTGCCCCAGGCCTGGCACAGCAGGTAGCCGAGCAAGGCATTGCCGATGATGCGGCGCGAGAAGGGGTGGCCGTAGGCGGTTTCTTCCCATTGCGCCGAGAGGTTCCAGTCGTCGGTGATGTCGTGGTCGTCGAAGATCATCAGGCAGGGCAGGTGGGCCATCACCCGCGCGACCTCGCCGAGGTTGGCGGCGAACGCCTCGATCAGCGGCAGCTCCTGGCTGTAGCGCGCCTGGTGCGGCTCGGCGAGGCCTGCGGGCATGCTAAGGCTGACCAGTTGCCAAGGCACGGGCGACCAGACCAGCAGGTACATGGCCAACACCTCGGCGAAGGTCACCAGGTGGTTGTCGGCGTTGCTGGAAGAGAAGATCGGCTTGCGCTTGCCGCCGAAGAAGCGCTCGCGCAGGCTTTCGTTGCGCGCCTGGGCGGGCAGCAGGTCGGCGCGGTGGTAGTAGCTGGCCGGGTGGCGATAGAGCGCCTGGCTGCCTGCGACCACCGCGCCTTGCAGCGCTTCGTCGTACAGGCCCAGGCCTTCGATCAGCGAATGGATGGCCCGTAGCATCGGCCCGGCGACGTCGTCGGCATACACCTGGTCGCCTGTCATCAGCAGCACGGCAGGGCGCTGCTGCGGGTCTTGGCAGGCCAACAGCAAGCGGTCGGCGCACAGCAGGCCATCGCTGGCCGGGTGGTGTGGCTTGCGGCAGGAACCGTGTAGCAGCTGGTCCAGGCGGCCGCGCAGCACCAGGTTGGGGCGTTGCTGGCCGGGGTAGAGCAGGTACGGCGCCCAACTGGCGATGCCGAGGCCGTCGATGAGCAGGTCGTACTCGAGGGCGATGTCGCAGGGCAGGGGCTGGCTGAAGTGGATGTCCAGCAGGTGGATGAAGGCGTGCTGGCCTACGGGGATGACTTGGCAATCGACCTTGGCCGCAGCATCCATGATGAGCTCGGGTTGCAAGGGTTGCGTGCCGACCAGCCAGATGGCCAGGCGCTGGGGTTCCAGGCGGCGCAGTATCGGGCCAACGAGCACTTTGGGCAGTGGGGCGCAGGAGGTCATCGACAGCTCGGGGGGCTATGCGGGCCTCTTCGCGGGGCAAGCCCGCTCCCACAGGTACTGTTTTGCACCTGTGGGAACGGGCTTGCCCCGCGAAGAGGCCCTGGCGTTCAAATCAAATCAGATGAAACAAAAACGGGCGGAAAATGCTGAACATTTCCCGCCCGCCTGGCAAACCTGAGATGTATCAGGCTTTGTCAGCCATCAACTTCTCCAGCTTCTCCTGGTCCCGCGCGAACTGGCGAATGCCTTCGGCCAGCTTCTCGGTGCCCATGGCATCTTCGTTCATCGCCCAGCGGAACTGGCTTTCGTTCAGCACCTGCTTGGCCTCGCCGGCATTGCCCGGTTTGAGCATGCGTGGCAGCTCGCCCTGGTCGTCGCTGAGCTGTTGCAGCAGCTCCGGGCTGATGGTCAGGCGATCGCAGCCGGCCAGTTGCTCGATCTGGCCGATATTGCGGAAGCTGGCGCCCATGACCACGGTGTCGTAGCCATTGGCCTTGTAGTAGTTGTAGATGCGCGTGACCGACTGCACGCCCGGGTCATCGGCGCCCACGTACTCCTGGCCGGTGCTTTTCTTGTACCAGTCGTAGATACGGCCCACGAACGGCGAAATCAGGAACACCCCGGCATCGGCACAGGCCTGGGCCTGGGCGAAGGAGAACAGCAGGGTCAGGTTGGTCTGGATGCCTTCCTTCTCCAGCTTCTCGGCAGCGCGGATGCCTTCCCAGGTGGAGGCCAGCTTGATCAGCACGCGGTCCTTGGATACGCCAGCGGCGTCGTACAGGGCGATCAGCTGGCGGGCCTTGTTCAGCAGCGCCGGCTCATCGAACGACAGGCGGGCATCCACTTCGGTGGAGATACGCCCGGGGATGGCCTTGAGGATGCCCGAGCCCACGGCCACTGCGAACTTGTCGCAGGCCAGGTCGACGTTGCCCTTGGCATCGGCCTTGACCTGCTTGAGCAGGTCGGCGTAGCCAGGGATGGCGGCAGCCTTGAGCAGCAGCGACGGGTTGGTGGTGGCATCGACCGGCTTGAGGCGGGTGATGGCGTCCAGGTCCCCGGTGTCGGCGACCACGGTGGTGAACTGCTTGAGTTGTTCCAGCTTGGAAGTCATGGCGTGCTCTGTCCTGTGCGATTGCTCGACATTACCCGAGCCCCGACGGCCGCTCAAGGGGCCTGTGGGGCGGGGGCGAAATGGCGAAGGTGATGATTCGAGTCACCCGCCCGCACGAGGTTCCCCACGCCTGACAACAGCCTGTAGCGCTGGGGCTACCATGAGCGCACTTTGTGTTGTGGGAGCCGGCTTGCCGGCGATCACCGGCAAGGCCGGTGCCATGCACCGCGGCGCCTGCATCGCCGGCAAGCCGGCTCCCACAAAAAGCAGGGCAAACCTCAACGACCCTGCAGCAGCTGCGCCGCCTGATCAAACACCACCAGCGGCTCCGGCGCCTTGTGAATATCCGCCGACAACAATTGCCGGAACCGCCGCGCCCCCTTGAACCCCTGCCCAAGCCCAAGAATATGCCGGGTGATGTGATGCATCGCCCCACCGCTCTGCATGTGCGCAACCACATAAGGCCGCAACTGCGCCATCGCCTCACTGCGGCTGACCACCGCCGCCTCGCTGCCGAACAGCCGCTGGTCCACCTCGGCCAGCAGATAAGGGTTGTGGTACGCCTCGCGCCCCAGCATCACGCCATCGAACGTCTCCAGGTGCGCCTGGCACTCGTCCAGCGTCTTGATGCCACCGTTGAGCACGATCTCCAGGTCCGGGAAGTCCGCCTTCAGCTGCGCCGCCACGTCATAGCGCAATGGCGGAATCTCGCGGTTCTCCTTGGGCGACAACCCTTCCAGAATCGCGATCCGCGCGTGCACGGTAAAACTGCGGCAACCCGCTTCACGCACCTGCCCGACGAAGTCGCACAACTCGGCATAGCTGTCGCGGCCATTGATGCCGATGCGGTGCTTGACCGTCACCGGCGTCGATACCGCATCGCGCATGGCCTTCACGCAATCGGCCACCAGCGCCGGATGCGCCATCAGGCAGGCGCCGATCATGTTGTTCTGCACCCGGTCGCTCGGGCAGCCGACGTTGAGGTTGACCTCGTCGTAACCCGCTTCCTCGGCCAGGCGCGCGCAGGCGGCCAGGTCGGCCGGCACGCTGCCGCCCAGTTGCAGGGCCAGCGGGTGTTCGGACACGTCGTGGCGCAGGAAACGGTGGGCGTCGTTGTGCAGCAGGGCGCCGGTGGTGACCATTTCGGTGTAGAGCAGGGTGTGCTTGGACAGCAGGCGCAGGAAGAACCGGCAATGGCGGTCGGTCCAATCCATCATCGGTGCAACGCTGAAGCGGCGGGACGGCTCAGGGCGCGTGGTTTCTGGCTTAGAGCCTGAATTTGCGGTCATTTCGTTCAACGTGTTTTGTACCAATTTTTCGGGGGATGGGACGGTTTTATCAAGCGCCGGGTGCTATGTACCAATCGACAGACGACGTGTACCAATCTCAGATGGCAACGATCAGAACGCGTAAAAAGGCCGATGGCAGCGCTAGCTACTTCGTCCAGATCCGCATTAATCGCGACAAGGTGACAGTCTACCAAGAGAGCAAAACGTTCGCCCGCAAACAGGCTGCAGTGGCAGGGGGATCAAGCGGTCGGCCAGTCCGCGTCTGCAACCCATCCAGGGAATGATTGGACAAGTGATAGGTATGCAATTCTTTACTGTATATATGATCAGTATTTAGGCTCGCCGCGTGATGCTGAACGATTTGAATGGTGACCTGGTCACCCTCTATCGCGTTGTGCAGAACCATCTAGAGGAGTTCGTGCGACAGTTCAAGTGGGCACTCAGCTCTCGCCAGATTTTCGAGTGGCAGAAGATGACATGTCCCTAAACCCTGACCGACATTCAACGCGCTGCCAGATTTTTCTACCTGCAGCAACATGCTTTCGGTAGCAAGGTCACCGAGCAGAGGTTCGGTACCGCCACCACCGGGCCGGCGATCAACTTGCTGCGTATCGAGGAGAATGTGTCCGCAGCCTGGCACCGCCTCGCCGGCACTTACGTCGAGAACCTTTCCTGGCTAGCGTGCGCCGAGCGCTATGATCGAGTGCACACTTTCTTCTACATGCACCCGCCATATTGGAAGATCGCCGGCTACGGCATAGACTTCCCCTTCGAGGAGTACGAGCGCATGGCCGACTTTATGCGCCGGAGCAAGGGCAGGGTGATGGTCAGCATCAACGACCACCCGGACATCGGGCGCGCCTTCGAGGCTTCCACTTCGAGTGCCTGGACATCCGCTACAGCAACACGAACCAGCGGCAAGGAAAGGCGGAGGTGACTGGCGAGCTGGTGATCATGAACTAGCAGCCTGCTGGGCTTGGACAGCTGTTCTGATGCAGGGCAAACAAGGCGGGCAGGTTGCCCACCCCCGGCTCCTTCAATCCATGAGCTATCGGCCTACCACTACTCTCTGATGCAGCTCCTTCAGTTGCTGAGCCTGATTTGTTGTGCGCTGTTCGATTCGATGGTGCAGGGCGGCTGACAGCTGAAACAGGTCGCGGCGGGGAGCTTGAGTAGACGTCAAGCCGCGAAGGGTCGGGGATGGTCGGATGACAAGCCAACCCTTAAACTGGACGGCAACACGGACAAGCCTAGGAGAGGCCGAGTGGACGATTCAAAAAGGCAGGATCTCACCGTGAAAGGTGAGTCAGTTGAAAGGGTGTTTGGTAATTATCAGTCGCGACAGTACATGGTCAACCGTCGGTACCAGCGTAAGCTGGTGTGGACGCTTGAAGAAAAGCGTCGATTTATCGACTCGCTGCGCTCTGGCTACCCTGTTCCTATCGTCCTACTCGCAGAGCGTCAAGGTGCCTCTGGAGTTGGCCAGTTTGAGATAATCGATGGGATGCAGCGACTAAATGCAATATTCGGTTATATCGAAAATGAGTATTCAGTTGACGGTATGTATTTTGATTTGAATACCATGGCTGAGACGAAGGCGCTGCTTGATGCGGGTATCATCGAGCAGCGAGAGCCTATTCTGCCTCGCGAAGCTTGTGTTGCGATTGCTTCCTATACAATTCCCCTTTCAATTTATGAGTTTTCGGGCGATGGGGAGGTTGACGAGGTTTTTCGTCGAATCAATTCCGGCGGTCGAAAGCTGTCTCGCCAGGAATTGCGCATTGCTGGTAGTACAGGACATTTTGCACAGTCTGTTCGATATGTCGCATCCAAAGTTCGCGGAGATGTTTCTTCGTCCGATGAGCTCCCTCTTAATGAGATGAAAAAGATCTCGATTACGAACAAAGAGTTGGATTACGGCATTGATGTCGATGAGATGTTCTGGATCAAGCAAGGGGTGTTGACCAAAGAGCAGGTTCGCGAGTCTCGTGATGAGGAAGTTGTGGCGGATGTGCTGGCCTTTATGCTGTTGGACGTCAAGCCGCCATCTCGGAGCGAAGTCTTAGATGATTTCTTTGGGTACAGCGAAGGCGAAAGCTCTCAAGCACGCTATGATCAAATAGAGCTTGCCGTACAGAAAAATACCGTAGAAGTTGTTACTCTTGACTTTCAGCGAGTATTGGATCAGCTGAAACTTACTCTAAAGCGCAGCGGGAAGACGCTCGGACAGCTTCTTTTCGGGGCACAGCCACCCCGCGCCCCACGCTATTTCCAGGTCGTGTTCCTCGCCCTGCATAAATTGATTGTAGTTCAAGGGCAGGAGGTGGTGGATCAAGATCAACTTATTAAGTTGATGGATGGTAGTGGAAAGCAGATTAACGTTCCGGAGGGCGGGCGATGGGGAGCTGAGGATCGTTTGAATTCTGTTAATGCGGTCGCAGGTATCTATGGCGCTGCATTTGGGCCGTCGCAAGGATATGATCCTGGGAAGGTTCGCTGGATAACCCAGATGGAAAATATCCTGACCCAGTCATACACTGAGCAAGCGTGCTATGACTTCAAGCAGGGTTTCTTGCGTTTGGATGGTAAGAATACGTTTGATGAAGATAGTTTTGAAAAAATTTTAAAAACTCTAGTTGGTATATCCAATCTGCGTAAGGGCGTTCGCGGTTATGTCCTGGTTGGTGTCGCGGATACCGACGCAGATGCGCAACGAGTTAGTGCCCTATATGGTGTGAACCCCACGCCTTTTGATCGTTTTTTTATCACGGGTGTCGAACATGAAGCCGGTGCGTTAAACAAGAGTCTGGATGATTTGTTCATGGAGTTGACCACAAGAATTAAACAATCTGCATTGTCTGAGCCGTTGCGGGATTACGTTGCTCGAAACATAAAGTCTGTACGGTATTATGATAAGACCATATTCGTATTTGAAGCTTGTGCTCAAAGCGAACCATCAAGTTACGGAGGGCAGTTCTACATCCGTCACGGGAATAAGCTTGCAGAAATTCCTACTGCCCAGTATGGTGAGCTATTTAGGCGTTTTATCGCGGGGATTTGATAGCGTAACCGACTCTGCATAGCTTAGCCTTTAGAAGCCCAGTCGAGAGCTGGGCTTTTTCTTTGGTAGAAAACTGGTACGGAATAAAGTCGAAACACTGAGCCCCTTGTTCCTAGAGCTGCCTGAGCAGAGCATGCTCAATCCTTCAAGGTGCCTCAGTTGTGCCCGACAGGACAGATGTTATAAAGTCCTTAGCTCGGCCTATTGGGTGTTGCCCCATTGGGTAAGCCATGCACTATTTCATGCCAATGCATACGCTTATGCTGGAAGGAAGAAAGGCGCTCAAGTGCCGATATCTCGGTGCTTGGGCGCCTTTTCATTGCTATTCAGCTCAATCGGGGTGAACATCGGTATCGATTACTGGGCGGTTGTCTAGTAGGCTTTGGCACTATTTAGGGATTGCAGAGAAGAGCATGCGCAATAATAGGAAGTCGTCAGGGGCATCCATGATTAGTTCTCCGTCATTGGCTACAGATACTTCACAAATGCGTTCGTGATTGAGCAGGCCGCGAGGTAGTGGATTGGTGGCAAACGGATTATGTAGTACGTAGAGTCCATCTAACAGATGTTCATGGTAGTCTTTCTTTGTTGTGCTTCGTACTTCAGGAAGTATGCTGCCTTCGCGGGGGTGGACTGTTTGATAAATTGTCAGTGCGTCGGGGTTGTCGGCTAAGGCTCTGACTTTTCCCCAAGTGGCTAAGCAACTATAAATTACTGCTGATACCTCTGGGTACGTGTCGTCGCAAAATAGGCCGACTTCAATATTGGTATTCTCATTTTTTGGCGCGGCACTAACGTTGTAAGAGGGGACGCGTTCGTCAGTTGGTTTTGTGGCTGCTTCATCATGATAAATTCCATACAATGCGGCCATGATGCTTCGGCCTGCAGCAAAGTGTGAGTGTGGGCGGTCAAAAGATGCTATTCCGATTACAAATGGCTTGTCTTTTACGTGATCAAGTTTGGAGTAGCTTTTACGATATTTTTTTAATTTACTGTCAAAGCTGTTGCAAATTCGAAGAGTTGATTCAATGTTGAATTCAGTGAAGTCTTTGGGTAGTTCTTCCTTGGTTGCGCCTATGGGAGGCCTCCCTCCGGCTGGAGGAGCGGCAATAGTCGCTTCTAGTAAAAATGGAGTAGGGCTCTCTATGGCAAAGTCTGGCGCGTGATGTTCTAAGTTAATTTCAAAGCCAAAGTCTTTTAGGGCTGCGTGCAGGTAGAGTTCCCAGAATGAAGATTCAAAGGTTTTTTGAAACTCAGTTATAAATTTTCCGTCTCGATCTTCGAAGCCTTCTGCCCAGCTCGTAATTATTGATCTTTCGGGTGTGTACGCTTCGTTAAGTATCATTTGGAATATTGGGTGTTGCTCTTCGTCAGATACTATAGGTGTAAAAAGGTCAAGGGCCATGTATAGTCTCACTTGGCTTTGCATAGTTTGGGGAGGCAATCAGGCTTGGTTCTTGATTTCGCACATTTTTCACCGCAAATTTGGTCGCCTTCCTGGGTTGCTATGCTGTCGAAGTTGAAGGCGTCAGTGCGGTTGTCTTAATAGTGGCTGACTTACTCTAAGAAGGCGATTCGTAAGCGCTGTCCTTCCGGTTTCACGTTGTAGCTTAACGCGCGGTAATTTAGCTTATGGCAAAAAATGGGTAAGCCATACGTCCATCTATGCTAATACACACCAATTTATGCGCGCTTCCGCATACGTAAAAAGGCGTCTAAGCCCTTATGTATTGGGCTGTTGCCGCCTTTTTTCGTTAATGCTTCAGCACGAGCGGGGTGTATGCAGTCAAAATTTTGTCCCTTTTGATGTTGCCCCCATAGGTTCTATCAGGATAGCTGTAGTCCTTCGCCCCACTGTATGATTTCGTTTGTCCACGCCAGGACTAGACACAGCCCTAAATTTTCGACGCCCCATTTACGTCTTTCATCCCCTGCATAGGCATTGTAGATTTGATTGATTTTTTCTTCATAGTACGCCTCAAAGTCACCATAGGCTCTACTCTCTAAGTGGATGCTGAGGTCAATGTCTTTGCCGCACTTTTCTTTCATGAATCGCAGTAGTCTTTGGGAGTCTATCGCGCTGTGTACTTCGGAAATGCTGATGTCGTTATATTTTCCGGAATCAATAACTTTGTTGATTTGTAGTATAAGTCCGGTAAGTGCTGTTACTTTCATGTGCTCTCCATGCCTTTGTATTTGTGTAAGCAGGCGTCGAGCTTAGGTGGTAGCCATGACTCCTGGCAAGGGAAAAGGGGCTGAGGAAGGATACGGGTTCAAATCCCGATGTGCTCAGGCGAGCTGGGCTTCCGCTGCATTCGAATCAATCGCACAGGCCGCTAGTTTTACCAACAGCGTCTGGCATCCGCCCCTTCAAATCGCCCGCTGATTCACCCGCGAAGACAATGCCTCAGCACTCTCCTTACGCTCCGAATACCGATCAACCAAGTACTCCTGCCGATCCCGCAGCAACAACGTGAACTTCACCAGCTCCTCCATCACATCCACCACCCGGTCGTAATACGCCGAAGGCTTCATCCGCCCAGCCTCATCGAACTCCAGGTAAGCCTTGGGCACCGACGACTGGTTGGGAATGGTGAACATGCGCATCCAACGCCCGAGCACGCGCAGCTGGTTGACCACATTGAACGACTGCGACCCCCCGCACACTTGCATCACCGCCAAGGTCTTGCCCTGGGTAGGCCGCAGCGCGCCAAGCGCCAGGGGTATCCAATCGATCTGCGCCTTGAACACCGCCGACAGCGCGCCATGGCGCTCCGGCGAGCACCAGACCTGGCCTTCGGACCACTGCACCAGCTCGCGCAGCTCCTGCACCTTGGGATGCTCGACCGGCACATCGTCAGGCAGGGGCAGGCCGGAGGGGTTGAAGATGCGGGTTTCGGCGCCGAAATGCTCGAGCAGGCGCGCGGCTTCTTCCACCAGCAGGCGGCTGAAGGAGCGCTCGCGGGTCGATCCGTAGAGCAGCAGGATGCGCGGCTTGTGCTCGCTGCTGCGCGCCTTGGCGGGAGGAGTATCGAACAGGGAAAGGTCGAGGTTGGGCAGTTCTTCTGACATGGGGTCCTCCTGCTCAGAGCGCGCCGATCCGGGCCAGCTCGTGCTTGAGCTGGTCACGGTCGAGGGCGTCGAAAGGCAGTGCAAAGAAGGCTTGGAAACGTTTTTCGATATGGGCGAGGGTCGCGCTGAAGGCGGCGCTTATGGCGGCTTCGTTGCCTGTGACGTCGGACGGGTCCGCCAGCCCCCAGTGGGCTTTCAGCGCCGGGCCGAAATACACCGGGCAGGCTTCGCCGGCGGCCTTGTCGCAAACAGTGATGACGATATCGGGCGGGTTGCCTTCGAAGGCATCGTTACCTTTGCTGCTGAGGCCTTCGATGCAAATGCCGGCTTGCTGCAGGGTGCTGAGGCTACGCGGCAGCACCTGGCCCTTGGGGAAGCTGCCGGAACTGATCGCCTCGAACCCGGCGGGGGCCATGTGGTTGAACAAGGCTTCGGACAGGATGCTGCGGCAGCTGTTTGCCGTGCACATGAAAAGAACTCGCATGAAAGGCTCCTCGGTTCAGGTCGGGTTTCAGTAGCTCAGGCGCAGGGCCAGGGCGCTAAGGGTGATCAGCAGAACGGGCAGGGTCAGGATAATGCCGACCTTGAAGTAGTACGCCCAGGTGATGCGTACCCCCTTGCGTTCCAGCACATGCAGCCAGAGCAGCGTGGCGAGGCTGCCGATGGGGGTGATCTTGGGCCCCAGGTCGCAGCCGATGACGTTGGCGTAGATCATCGCCTCGCGCACCAGCCCGTCCGCGCCGCTCGCCTGGATCGACAGCGCGCCGATCAACACGCTAGGCATGTTGTTCATGACCGACGACAACAGCGCTGAAAGCAGGCCAGTACCCAAGGCGGCGCCCCACACGCCGTGCTCGGCCAGGCGGTCGAGCAGCTGCGTGAGCAAATCGGTGAGCCCGGCATTTTTCAAGCCGTATACCACCAGGTACATGCCCAGGGAAAAGACCACGACTTGCCAGGGCGCCTCACGCAGCACGCGGCGGGTAGAGATCTTGTGGCCGCGCGCGGCGACCGCGAACAACAGCGCTGCGCACATGCCAGCCACCGCGCTGATCGGGATACCCAGCGGTTCCAGTGCGAACAGGCCGACCAGCAACAACAGCAGGGTCCACCCGCCCACCACGAATGTGGCGCGGTCGCGGATGACTGCGCTGGGCTGTTGCAGCGCTTCAAGGGCGTAGTGCCTTGGCAGGTCGCGACGAAAGAACACGAACAGCACCAGCAAGGTCGCGGCCACGCTGGCCAGGTTCACCGGTGCCATCACCGAGGCATACTCGGCGAAGCCGAGCTTGAAGTAGTCGGCCGAGACGATGTTCACCAGGTTGGAGACCACCAGCGGCAGGCTCGCCGTGTCGGCAATGAAGCCTGCGGCCATGACGAATGCCAGCGTCGCCGCCGGCGAAAAGCGCAAAGCGACCAGCATCGACATGACGATGGGCGTAAGAATCAGCGCCGCACCATCGTTGGCGAACAGTGCCGACACCGCAGCGCCCAGCAGCACGCAAAAGGCGAACAAGCGGTAGCCACTGCCTTTTGCCCAGCGCGCCACGTGCAGGGCGGCCCACTCGAAAAAGCCTGCCTCATCCAGCAACAGGCTGATGATGATGACGGCGATGAAGGTGGCCGTGGCATTCCAGACAATGGCCCAGACGGTGGGGATGTCTTGCAGGGAAACCGCGCCGGCAGCCAGTGCGATGAGCGCGCCCAGCGCCGCGCTCCAGCCGACGCCAAGGCCTCTGGGTTGCCAGATGACCAGAACCAGGGTGAAGACGAAGACAGCTACTGCAATCAGCATGGCAGGCTCGCTCGAGGGGTCAGCAGCAGGCGGCGTCACGAACGGGCCGGCCGTCCATGTTCTGCAGGCGCGAGGCGTTGTCCTGCAGCCATTGGGCATTGGCCTGCAAGGTCAGCTGCAGCATCTCGTGCACCCAGGCGGGCAATTCGGGGTTGAGGCGGTAATACACCCACTGGCCCTGGCGACGGTCGAGCAGCAGGCCGCTGCTGCGCAGTTGCGCCAGGTGGCGGCTGATCTTCGGCTGGCTGTCGTCCAGGGCGCACATCAGCTCGCAGACGCACAGCTCGCCCAGGCGGGTGATGAGCAGCGTGGCACGCACGCGGGTCTCGTCGGACAAGCTTTTGAAGACCTCGGGAGGAGTGAGCATGGCAGGGCCCTTTACATATGGATAATCGAATATACGGATTTCCATATGTAAAAAGCAAGTCGCCTGCGATGAGCGCCGGGGGAGGCATGCTAACCTCAAGCCATTTCACCCTCAGGCACGAATGCCCATGTCCATTGCCGACAACCTGCTTGCCTTCACCTTCGCTGCCACCTTGCTGACCCTGACCCCGGGCCTGGATACCGCGCTGATCCTGCGCACCGCCACCGTGGAGGGCCGCCAGCAAGGGCTGCGTGCCGCGCTGGGCATCAATGCCGGTTGCCTGCTGTGGGGCGCTGCGGTTGCCTTTGGCCTGGGCGCACTGCTTGCGGTGTCGGCGCTGGCCTACGACATCCTCAAGTACTGCGGCGCCGCCTACCTGGCGTGGCTGGGAGTGAACATGCTGGTGCGGCCCAGGCAGTCGCTGGGGGCCGTTGCAGGGGAGGGGCGCGGGCAAGCCAATTGGTTCCTCAAAGGCATGCTGGGCAACCTGCTGAACCCGAAGGTGGGGATTTTCTACGTGTCCTTCCTGCCGCAGTTCATCCCGCAGGGCCAGCCGCTGGTGGCCTGGACATTCGGCCTGGTGGGCATTCACGTGGCCCTGGGGTTGCTCTGGTCGATGGCCCTGATCGGCGCAACACAGTCACTGGCGGGTGTGTTGCGCCGGGGCAGGGTCATCCAGTGGATGGACCGTGCGACAGGCCTGGTGTTCGTCCTGTTTGCCGCACGGCTGGCACTGGGCAGGCGCTAAGGGCTCAGTGCCTGGCGGGTTGTTCCTGGCTGATGTCGGCCGTTTTCTGCACCTGCTCGGCCTTGTCCTGGGGCAGCTTGTCGAACTCGTGCAGGCCGTCCTTGCGGTACGGGTCGCCGATCCAGCGCGGCGCCACCACGAACTGCGGGCTCACCAGGCTTTTCGCCGGCTCGAAGCGGTCGTAGCTCAGGCCAGCCAGGTCCGACAGCGTGTGGATCAGGTGCGAGCTGCTGTACGGCCGGTTGGCCAGGGCCTGCAGGTCACGCGGGTGGGCTGCCTGCCAGCTGGGGGACGTCCACAGCAGGAACGGGATGGTGTACATCGGCCGGGTCGGCGCGCCTTCGTTGCGGCCCAGGCGGTCATGGTCGCCGGAGCTGTACACGTCCTCGCCATGGTCCGACAGGTACATCAAGAAGCCGTTGGGCGTGGTGGCCGCATAGCGCTTGATCAGGCTCGACACCACGTAGTCGTTGTAGCGCACCGCGTTGTCATAGAAGTTGTAGGTTTCCACCTGGCTGTCGCTCAGCGCCGCAGGTACGCCCTGGCGGTCGGTGAAGTGCTCGTAGCCCTGCGGGTAGCGGTAGCGGTAGTCCATGTGCGTGCCAAGCAGATGGATGATGATGAACTTGTTCTTGGCCGGGTCCTGCAGGGCCTTTTCGAACGGCGCGAGCACCACATCGTCGTACTGGCTGGCGTTCTGGCTGCGCTGGTTGTTCAGGTACGCCTGCTCGTCCGTCTGCTGGGAGAAGGTGGTGAGCATGGTGTTGCGCTTGGTCATGGTCTGCTGGTTGGTGATCCAGAAGGTCTTGTAGCCTGCCTGTTTCATCAAGTTGATCAGCGACGGGTCGGTGAGGAAGCGGTCAGGGTTCTGCTCGTCGCCGAAGGTCAGGATCTGCTGCATCACCTCGATGGTGTAGGGGCGCGGCGAAACCACGTTCTGGAACACCGTCAGGCCCTTGTCGCTGGCGGCCAGGGCGTCGAGGTTGGGCGTGGTGTCGCGGTTGTAGCCATACAGGTGCATGTGCTCGCGGGTGGTCGACTCGCCCAGCACCAGCACCAGGGTGCGCGGGGCGTCGCCGCTGCTGTCCTGCAGCTGCTGCAAGGGCGGCAGCGCGGCGTTCTGGGCGAGCAGGGCTTGCATGTTGTCGAGCTGCTGGCGGTACTGTTTGTAGCCCACCAGCAGTTGCCACGGCACCGCAGGCTCCATGCGCTGCTGGACCTTCTCCAGGGCGTCGGCGAAGTTGCGTTCCTGCGTGACCATCTGCTTGTAGAACGGGAACACCAGGGTGGCCGCCAGCAACAGCAGCACCACCGGCAGGCGGCTGCGCAGGGGCAGGGTGACCGGCCGCACGCGTTTCCACAGCAGCACGGCGCCCACGGTGTACAGCAGCAACGCCAGCATCAGCCAGATGTTGAAGTACTGGCTGAAATATTCCCCGGCTTCGGCGGTGTTCGACTCGAACATCACGAAGATCACGCTCTGCGAGAACTCCTGGCGATAGATGCCGAAGTAGCTCAGCCCTACCAGCGAGGCAGCCCACAGCACCAGGCCGATGACTGCGGTGGTGGCGCGGGTGAAACGCGGCAGCAACAGCACCGGGGCAAGCCACAGGGTGCTGAGGAACAGCGAGTCACGAAAGCCGGCAAAGCCGGTCGTGCCGCTGAACAGCAAGAGCGCCTGGGTGACGCCGGAGAAGTACCAGAAGAACAGCAGGAGCCAGCCCAGGCCGGCCCAGTCCACGCGCTTGGGCGCGGATGGGGATGCAGTGTTTGCCACGTTTGCCTCTTAGAACCATGGCGGCGGCCAAGTGGGCACGCTGCCGAAAGGCGGTGACGCTAATCTGCCGTATGTGAAAATTGCGTCATCCAGGCATGGAAAATCCATCAAGTGGCGCGAATGGCGCTATGCCTGCCGGGTTGAGTCGCGCACCACCAGGCTGGGCATGGGGGCATGGATGCATTCGCGCGCGCCAGTGCCGTTGATGTGTTCGAACAGCAGTTCGATGGCGAGCGCGCTCACCTCTTCAAGGTGCATGTCCAGCGATGTCAGGGGTGGGGAGCATTCCCGCGCACGCAAGCCGTCATAGCGGGTGACCACTTTCACATCCTCCGGCACCTGCCGCCCGCTGCCCTGCAGCGCCTGCACGGCGCCGGTGGCGAAGGCGTCGACCGGCACGCACAGGCCGTCGATGCCAGGGTGTGCCTGCAGCAGTTGCAGGCAGGCCGCCGCGCCCGCCGCTTCGCCACCGCCTTCATCGGCCCGCACGATCGCCGCCACCTGGCCGTGGCGCGCGCAATAGGCGCGGTAGGCCCGCTCCATGTCCAGGTAGGAATGCCGGGCCTGCGCGCCGATGATCAGGCCGATGTGCCGTGCGCCCTGTCGCTGCAGGTGCTCGAGCAGCAGCGCGCCGGTCTGTTCGCCGTGCATGTCGATGTACGGCAGCGCCTCTCGGGCCTCGGGCTGGCGCCCGATGGTCACCACGGTTACCCCACGCTTGCGCAGGCAGGCGACGTTGGGGTCGTCGGCGACCGGTTCGATGATCACCGCGCCGTCGATGTCCAGCGTGTGCAGCAATGCCTGCGCTTCGTCCATCGGCGGCACCAGCACCAGTGCCACGCCTTGGCGCATGGCTGCCTCGGTCGCGGTGGCGGCGATCTCCATCAAAAAGCCCAGGCGCGACGAGCCACCGGCAACCGCGAATGGCATGGACGAAAGCAGGGCGATGGCATTGGCGCGGCCGGTGCGCAGGCGCTGGGCGCGCAGGTTGGGGCTGTAGCCAAGGCGCTCGGCCACGGCCTTGACCATGGCCCGCGTTTGCGGGTCGACCTGCCCGCGGTCGTTCAAGGCGTGGGAAACGGTAGTGCGCGAAACGCCTGCAGCGTCGGCGACATCGGCGATGGTGGGGCGGCGAGAAGGGCTGCTGGGCATGGGCGGGGCGGCTCTTTGAACGATGGCCGCAGTTATACGCTGCCACAAAGTCAGCGGCTACTTGCCGGCCCGTGTCGAACAGCCGTTGACACTGCCAAGGGTTGGGGCTAGATTTCAACCAAATCGATTTGGGTAAGTATAAAAATCGATTTGGTCTGGTAAATGCCTGCATTTTCCAGGCGGCTTCACCCAGCGCTTAATAACAATAATTCAATGGGCCGCCCAAGGCGGCTCAGCTTGAGGTGGGATATGCCGAATCGCGTGGATACACCGCTTTGCCCTGTTGACGAGCGCCTGCCCTGGCGCCAGCTGTTGATGTTTGGTGCCCAGCATGTGCTGGTGATGGCGGCATCGCCGATTGCCTCGGTGTTCCTGATGGCCACCGCGCTGGGCTTTTCCAGTGCGTTGACCCTGCAGTTGCTCAGCGCCACCTTCCTGGTCTGCGGCCTGGGCACGCTGGTGCAGTCGCTGGGCCTGCGCGGCTGTGGCGCGCGGCTGCCGTTCATCATGCTGCCGGGCGGCGCGCCGATCATGCTGTTCATCCTGATCGCCCAGCAGAACGGGGTCGCCACCGCGTCCGGTGCGGTGATCCTCACGGGCGCGTTCTACTTCCTGGTATTGCCGCTGTTCCGACGGCTGCTGCGGTTTTTTCCGTCCGTGGTGGTCGGCACCATGTTGCTGCTGGTGGCGGTCAACCTGGTCAAGCTCTCGGGGCAGTTGATCGTCGGCCAGCCTGGCAGCAGCCACTTCGCCGCGCCCGAGCAACTGCTGCTGGCCTTCGCCACCATCGCCATCACCGTGGCCTGCGCCCGGCTGTTGCGGGGCATGCTGGCGCAGCTGTCGATTCTGCTCGGCCTGCTGGGGGGCAGCTTGCTGGCGGTGGCGCTGGGCGCTTTCGATTATTCAGGCGGCGGTGACGCCCCGCTGTTCAGCCTCCCTGCCTTCATGCCCTTTGGCGTGCCGCACTTCGACCTGTTCGCCTCCATCCCGCTGATGCTGTTTTGCCTGGTTTCGATGGTCGAGGCCACGGGGCAGACGGTGGCGATCAGCGAGGCGGTGGACAAGCCCCTGGATGTCGACCGCGATGTGGTGCGCACCATTCGCGGGGACGCCTTGACCTCGATCCTGGGCGGCTTCATGGGCACTTCGCTGATCATCACCAGCGGCGAGAACATCGGTGTGATCCGCGCCACCCAGGTGCGCTCACGCTATGTAACGGCCGTTTCCGGGGTGTTGCTGCTGCTGTTCGCCGTGCTGGCGCCGCTGGCGCGGCTGATCGAAGGCGTGCCCGAGGCCGTGGTCGGCGGCACCAGCCTGATCGTGTTCGCCATCGTCGGCACCATGGGCATCGACATGCTGCGCAAAGTGGACATGCGCAGCCACGGCAACCTGTACGTGGTGTCTGTCGCCCTGGCAGTCGGCCTGCTGCCGATTCTCGTGCCGGGCGTCTACAGCCAGTTCCCCAGTGGCGTGGCCGGCCTGCTCGGTAATGGCGTGGCCATGGGCGCGCTCACCGCGGCGGTCATGAACTTCCTCTTCCATTGCACGGGCGCCAAAGCCTCTTCGGCAGATGCCAAGGCCAAGCTGCTCAATCCCTGACGCGTACACTAAGGCTCATCTATGAACTCCATTGTTTCCAAGCATTTGGCGCTTGCGCCTGAACAACTGCTGGCTGCCGGCCAGTTGCTGGCCCCTGACTGGCTGTTGCTGCCCGAAGGGCCGCGCCGTGAGCAGGCCGTGCTGGTGGTCGATGGCCGCTTTGCCGACGTCGGGCCGCTGGCGCTGCTGCAGGCCCGGTACCCAGGCCATGCGCTGCTACGGCTGGAAAACCAGTTGATCATGCCCGGCTTCATCGATACCCATCACCACCTCAGCCAGAGCTTTGGCAAAGGGCTGGTGTTTGGCGAGCCGTCGGAGATCTTCCGGCGGGTGTGGATCCCGCTCGAGGGCTCGCTCGATACCGACCTGCTGTACCTGACCAGCAAGCTGGCGGCGTTCGAATCGCTGCGCGGCGGCTTCACCACCGTGTGCGATGCCGGTACCCGTTCCAGGGAAGGGGTCGAGGCCATCGCCCAGGCGGTGCATGAAGTGGGCATGCGCTGCGTGCTGGCAAAAACCTGCAACGACCTCGAAGGTGAGCGGGTGCTGGATGCCGCCGGGGTGCTTTCGCGGGCGCAGCAACACCTCGCGCAGTGGGACAATGACCCGCTGATCACGCCGTCCCTGGCGGTGCCGATCCCGGAAATTGCCACCGACAGCACCCTGGGGGCGGTGTATGGCCTGTGCCGTGAAGCGGGGAGGGTGTTCCAGAGCCATGTCAACGAGCACCTGGTCGCGGTCGAGCGCTCGCTCGAACGCTATGGCGTGCGCCCATTGGAGCACCTGCACCGGGCCGGTGCGCTGGGCCCTGGGGCGCTGCTCGCCCACGCAACGCTGCTCACTTCGAACGAAATCTGCCTGTTGCGCGAGAGCGGCGCCACGGTCAGCTACAACCCGGTGGCCAGTGCCTGGAAGGGCAATGCCGTGGCCCAGGCGCATTTGATGCACTGCCTGGGCATCCCCGTGGCGCTCGGCACCGACGGCACCCGCGGCGATGGCTTCCGCCTGCTCGACTACGCCGAGGCGGCGCAACGCTTTGCCCATGGCTTGCCGGTCGGCGACTCGGTGTGTGGCGGTGGCCAGCTGTGGCTCGACATGGCGACCCGCCAGGCCGCCGATGCGCTGGGCCTGGGCCAGGTGACCGGCAGCATCGCCGCCGGCCGGGCGGCGGATTTTTTGCTGGTGGACCTGGCGGTGCCGGAGCTGCTGCCGTCGTGGAACCTCAGCTGGGACCTGGTCCGGCTGGCCAACCGCGAGCAGATCCAGGCCGTCGTGGTGCACGGCAAGCTGCGCCTGTGGCAAGGCTGGCCGACCGATTGGGACGCCCGCGCGCTGATGCGCCAGGTGGACGAGCTGGCCAGAAGCGTCGTGCACCAGGCGCCCATCCATAAAGTGCATCCCCTGCCGACTGTGGCGTAACTCCCGTGGAACGAGCAAAAAATGAATCTACCTTTCGACCCCCTGTACCTCATCGCCGTCGCCGTGGCCTGCGGCGCGCTCGTCCAGGGCGCCACCGGCATGGGCTTCGCGCTGATCGTGGCGCCGGTGATGGGCCTGCTGGCGCCCCAGACGCTGCCGGTGAGCCTGTTGATCCTCATGCTGCCGTTGAACGCCGCCGTCGCCTGGCGCGAACGCCGCGCCATCGACTTCAGGGGCAGTTCGTGGATCACCCTGGGGCGCTTCGCCGGCACCTTTGGCGGGGTGTGGATCCTGCTCTGGCTGCCGCTTTCGCAGCTGAACCTGTTCATCGGCCTGTCGACCATCGCCGCCTGCCTGGTCACCTGGATGGCGCCCTCCTTCGTGCCGGGGCGGCGGGCGCTGATTTCCACGGGGGTCATCACCGGCATCACCGAAACCGCCACCGGCGTCGGTGGCCCGCCGCTTGCTCTGGTGTACCAGCACTCGCCGGTGGCCACCTTGAGAGGGTCGGTGGCGCTGTGCTTTTTGGTGGGGGAGGTGATCTCGCTGGTGGTGCTGGCCCTGGGCGGGCATCTGCGCACCGAACAGCTGTCGCCGGTGCTGGCCCTGTGCTTGCCCTTGGCGCTGGGTGTGATCGCCAGCAACTGGGTGCGCAATTACCTCGATGAAGCGCGCCTGAGGCGCTTCGTGCTGATCTTCGCCTTCGTCTCCGGGGCGCTGTTGCTGGTGCAGTAAGTCACGACCGCCGTATTCCACAACAAGTACAACAAAGGAATTCGCCATGTTGAACGTCAAGCTGCCCACTGGCTGGGCGGGTTTGCTGTGCCTGTGCGCCTGCGCAGTGGATGCCGATGCGGGGCTCGTCGACGAAAGCAAGGCGACGTTGCTGCTGCGCAATTACTACTTCGATCGCGACTACCGCGACACCGGCGCGGTGCAAAGCCAGCGCCAGGAATGGGCCCAGGGCTTCATCTTCAAAGCCACCTCCGGTTATAGCCAGGGGGGGCTCGGCGCCGGGCTGGATGTGCTGGGGCTGTTGGGCGTGAAGCTGGACAGCAGCCCGGACCGCACCGGCACCGAATTGCTGCCCTATGACCATGATGACGGCCGCGCCCCGGGTGATTACGGGCGGCTGGGCCTGACCGCGAAGGTGCGCCTGGCGCGTACCGAATTGCGTGTGGGCGAACTCCTGCCAGAGCTGCCGATCTTGCGCTACAACGACGGCCGCCTGCTGCCGCAGACTTTCCAGGGCGCCGTGCTCACCTCGAACGCCATCGACCACCTCACCCTGCAGGCCGGGCGCATCCACGCCTTCAGCCCGCGCAGTGCGGCAGACAGCGAAGCGCTTTATCCATCGATCGCCGGCCGCACCGTGGCAACGGCCACCTCGGACCGTTTCACCTTCCTGGGCGGTGAGTACCGCCTGGGCCAGGCGTCGGTGCTGGGTGCATGGACGGCCGAGCTGCAAGACGTCTACCGGCAGAACTACTACAGCATTGCCCATGCCCAGCCGCTGGGTGGCTGGACGCTCGGCGGCGTGCTCGGCGCCTTCGACACGCGCGAGGCGGGGCGAGCCTTCGCGGGGCAACTGGACAACCAGGCGGCGTCGCTGCTGCTGTCGGCCGCGCACGGCGGCCACCGCTTCTACCTGGGCTTGCAGCGGATGTACGGGGAGGATGGCTGGGTCACCATCGACCGCACCCTGGGCAGCACCCTGGCCAACGACATGTTCGCCAACACCTTCGTGTACGCCAACGAGCGCTCCTGGCAACTGCGCTACGACTACAACTTTGCCGCATTGGGCATCCCCGGCTTGATGCTGCTGGCGCGCTATACCCATGGCGACCAGGTGCGCAATGACGACACGGCGGATGGGCGCGAATGGGAGCGTGATGTGGCGCTCACCTACACCTTCCAGTTCCGCCGGCTGCAGGGGCTGAGCGTTCGCTGGATCAATGCCAAGGTGGGGCGTGATTTCGGCACGAACGACTTCACCGAGAATCGGCTGATCGTCAGCCTGCCCATCGAGCTGTTCTGAGCGGGTCGGTTTCAGGACGCGCCTGGTCGCTCGCATGCATCTGCCTGGCGCTACAAGTGCCATGCTTGTGTGATGCCGTGAGCCCAGTGCGCGCAGACGCACGGCCATCGGCAAGGAGGCGGCCGACACGCAACCGTGGCGTGGCCGGTATGCCGCAGCAGAACACGCCGGATACCTGCCCCGCCTACCCATCCAGGCAGGGTCCGTGATGCCGAGGTCCGCTGAATGCCTGATGAACTGCTTCACCTGCCTGCCATCCAGAGCATCCTGAGCCGCGAGAAGGACGCCCCCGGCGCCCTGTTGCCGATCCTTCACGCCATCCAGGACGCCATCGGTTTCATCCCCGAGGCCGCCGTGCCTCAGGTCGCCCACGCCCTCAACCTCAGCCTTGCCGAGGTGCGCGGGGTGATCAGCTTCTACCACGACTTCCGCACCTCGCCGCCGGCCCGCCATACCTTGCGCCTGTGCCGGGCCGAGTCGTGCCAGAGCCGCGGCAGCGAAGCGTTGGCCGCGCAACTGCGTGACCAGCTGGCGCTGGACGACCACGGCACCAGCGCCGACGGCGCCATCAGCCTGCGCCCGGTGTATTGCCTGGGCGCCTGCGCCTGTTCGCCGGCCCTGGAGCTGGACGGCCAGGTGCATGCACGGCTCACCCCCGAACGCCTGCGGGCGCTGGTGAACGGTTGCCTGGAGGACGCAGCATGCTGAAGCTGTTCATTGCCTGTGATTCCGTGGCGCGAGCCGTGGGCGCCGACCAGGTCGCCGCGGCCCTGCAGCGCGAGGCCGAGCGCCGGCAGTTGCCCATCGACATCCAGCGCACCAGCGCGCGCGGCCTTTATTGGCTGGAGCCGCTGGTGGAGTGCGATGGCCCGCAAGGGCGCAACGGCTTTGGCCCGGTCACGCCTGAGGCGGTGCCCGCGCTGCTCGATGCCTTGGCCGGCGAGCCGGGCGGCCATTCATTGGCGCTGGGGCCGGTCGAGCAGATCCCTTACCTGAAAAGCCAGCAACGCCTGCTGTTCGCCCGGGCGGGGATCACCCGGCCGCTGTCGCTGGACGATTACCGCGCCCATGGCGGCTTCACCGGCCTTGAGCGGGCCTTGGCCCTGGGCGCTGCCGAGGTGGTCGCGGCCGTGCTCGACTCCGGCTTGCGCGGGCGCGGCGGCGCGGCGTTCCCGGCCGGCATCAAGTGGCGAACCGTGCGCGACGCCGTGGCCGGGCAGAAGTACGTGGTGTGCAACGCCGACGAAGGCGACTCCGGCACTTTCGCCGACCGCATGCTGATGGAGGGCGACCCGTTCCTGCTGATCGAAGGCATGCTCATCGCAGGTCTTGCCGTGGGCGCCAGCAAAGGCTACCTCTATGTGCGCTCGGAATACCCCGACGCCATCCGCGTGCTGGGCCAGGCCATCGCCATCGCCCGCGCTGCCGGCTACCTGGGCGCGGACGTGGCCGGCAGCGGCCAGGCGTTCGACCTGGAAGTGCGCGAGGGCGCCGGTGCTTACATCTGCGGCGAGGAAACCGCGTTGCTCGAGTCCATCGAGGGCAAGCGCGGCATCGTCCGCGCCAAGCCGCCGCTGCCGGCCCTGCAAGGCCTGTTCGGCCAGCCGACCCTGGTGCACAACGTGCTCACCCTGGCGTCGGTGCCGGTCATCCTGGCCAAGGGCGCGGCGTTCTACCGCGACTTCGGCATGGGCCGTTCGCTGGGCACCATGGCCTTCCAGCTGGCCGGCAACATCCGCCATGGCGGCCTGGTCGAGCGTGCCTTCGGCCTGACCCTGCGCGAGCTGGTGGAAGGCTACGGCGGCGGCACCGCCAGCGGCCGGCCGTTGAAGGCCGCCCAGGTCGGTGGCCCGCTTGGCGCCTGGGTCCCGCCCAGCCACTTCGACACGCCACTGGACTACGAGGCCTTCGCCGCCATGGGCGCGATGCTGGGCCACGGCGGGGTGGTGGTGGCCGACGACACCCTGAACATGGCCAGCATGGCGCGCTTTGCCTTGCAGTTCTGCGCCGAGGAATCCTGCGGCAAGTGCACCCCGTGCCGCATCGGCTCGACCCGCGGCATGGAGGTGGTCGACCGGCTGATCGCCAGCAGCGGCTTCACGGAGCGCCACGACCAGGCCCTGTTGCTGCGCGACCTGTGCGACACCCTGCAATACGGCTCGCTGTGCGCCATGGGCGGCATGACCGCCTACCCGGTGGCCAGCGCGCTCAAGTACTTCCCCGCCGATTTCGGCCTGACCACCCCGGAGGCCGCCCAGTGATCAACTACTTCGACCCCGCCAGCGACCTGGGCACCCCCGCCCGCGACAGCGACGTACAGGTCAGCCTGAACATCGACGGGCGCAGCATCAGCGTGCCCGCCGGCACCTCGGTGATGCGCGCCGCGGCGCTGCTCGGCACCAGCATCCCCAAACTGTGCGCCACCGACAGCCTCGAAGCCTTTGGCTCGTGCCGCATGTGCATGGTCGAGATCGACGGCATGCGCGGCTACCCGGCCTCGTGCACCACGCCGGTCAGCGAAGGCATGGTGGTGCGCACGCAGACCCCGCGCCTGGCCGACCTGCGCCGCAACGTGATGGAGCTGTACATCTCCGACCACCCGCTGGACTGCCTGACCTGCTCGGCCAACGGCAACTGCGAGCTGCAGACCGTCGCCGGCCAGGTCGGCCTGCGCGAGGTGCGCTACGGCTATGCCGGCGCCAACCACCTGGCCGAGCAAAAGGACACCTCCAACCCGTACTTCGACTACGAGCCCAGCAAGTGCATCGTCTGCAGCCGCTGCGTGCGCGCCTGCGAAGACATCCAAGGCACCTTTGCCCTGACCATCACCGGGCGTGGTTTCGAATCACGGGTGGCCGCCGCGGGCGGCGACAACTTCCTGGCCTCCGAATGCGTGTCCTGCGGCGCCTGCGTGCAGGCTTGCCCGACCGCGACCCTCACTGAAAAAAGCCTGGTGCAGCTCGGCCAGCCCGAGCGGGCGGTGATCACCACCTGCGCCTATTGCGGCGTGGGCTGTTCGTTCCGCGCCGAGATGAAGGGCGACCAGCTGGTGCGCATGGTCCCGGACAAGAACGGCGGCGCCAACCACGGCCACGCCTGCGTCAAGGGCCGCTTCGCCTGGGGCTATGCCACCCACCCGGACCGCATCACCCGGCCGATGATCCGCAAACGCCTGGAAGACCCGTGGCAGGAAGTCAGCTGGGACGAGGCGGTGGCCTACGCCGCCAGCGAGTTCCGGCGCATCCAGCTCAAGTACGGGCGCGATTCGATTGGCGGCATCACCTCCAGCCGCTGCACCAACGAAGAGGCCTACCTGGTGCAGAAACTGGTGCGCACGGCGTTCGGCAACAACAACGTCGACACCTGCGCGCGTGTCTGCCATTCCCCCACCGGCTACGGCCTCAAGCAGACCCTGGGCGAGTCGGCCGGCACCCAGAGCTTCGACTCGGTGATGCAGGCCGATGTGGTGCTGGTGATCGGCGCCAACCCCACCGACGCGCACCCGGTGTTCGGCTCGCAGCTCAAGCGCCGCCTGCGCCAGGGCGCGCGGCTGATCGTCATCGACCCGCGGCGCATCGACCTGGTCGACTCGCCCCACGCCCGCGCCGAGCTGCACCTGCAACTGCGCCCAGGCACCAACGTGGCCATGCTCAATGCCCTGGCCCATGTGATCGTCAGCGAGGGCCTGCTGGCCCAGCGCTTCATCGATGCCCGCTGCGAAACCGAGGACTTCGCCCGCTGGCGCGACTTCGTCAGCCTGCCCGAGAACGCACCGGAATCTCTGGGGCCGGTGTGCGGCGTGCCTGCCGAACAAATCCGCGCCGCCGCCCGGCTGTACGCCACCGGCGGCAACGCGGCCATCTACTATGGCCTGGGCGTGACCGAGCACAGCCAGGGCAGCACCGCGGTGATGGCCATCGCCAACCTGGCCATGGCCACCGGCAACATCGGCCGCGAAGGGGTAGGGGTGAACCCGCTGCGCGGGCAGAACAACGTGCAGGGCTCGTGCGACATGGGCTCGTTCCCCCACGAGCTGCCCGGCTACCGGCACATTTCCAACGAAGGCGTGCGTGCCGAGTTCGAGCAGGCCTGGGGCGTGACCTTGCAGCCCGACCCGGGGCTGCGCATCCCCAACATGTTCGAAGCCGCGCTCGATGGCAGCTTCAAGGCCCTGTACTGCCAGGGCGAGGACATCGCCCAGAGCGACCCCAACACCCAGCACGTCACCGCCGCCCTGCGCGCCATGGAGTGCGTGGTGGTGCAGGACATCTTCCTCAACGAAACGGCCAAGTTCGCCCACGTGTTCCTGCCGGGCAGCTCGTTCCTCGAAAAGGACGGCACCTTCACCAACGCCGAGCGCCGCATTTCGCGGGTGCGCAAGGTGATGGAGCCGCTGGCCGGCAAGGCCGACTGGCAAGCCACGGTGGCCCTGGCCAACGCCCTGGGCTACCCGATGCACTACCGCCACCCGTCCGAGATCATGGACGAGATCGCCCGCCTGACACCGAGCTTTCGCCGCGTCAGCTACGCCGAGATCGACCGCCACGGCAGCCTGCAGTGGCCGTGCAACGACGTAGCGCCCCACGGCACCCCGACCATGCACATCGACCAGTTCGTGCGCGGCAAGGGGCGCTTCATGCTCACCGGCTACGTGCCCACCGACGAGAAGGTCAACAGCCGCTACCCGCTGCTGCTGACCACCGGGCGTATCCTCAGCCAGTACAACGTCGGCGCCCAGACCCGGCGCACCGGCAACGTCGCCTGGCATGATGCCGACCGCCTGGAAATCCACCCCACCGATGCCGAGAGCCGTGGCATCCGCGACGGCGACTGGGTGGGGATCGGCAGCCGCGCCGGGCAGACGGTGCTGCGCGCCAAGGTCAGCGGCCGGGTGGCGCCGGGGGTGGTGTACACCACCTTCCACTTCCCCGAGTCCGGCGCCAACGTGATCACCACCGACAACTCCGACTGGGCCACCAACTGCCCGGAATACAAGGTCACGGCCGTGGAGGTGGTGAAGGTGTTCCAGCCGTCGCAGTGGCAGAAGCGTTACCAGGACTTCAGTGACGAACAGCGGCGCCTGCTCGAGGAGCGGCGCAGCGCAGAGCAAGCCGAGGTGCGCCGATGAGCAGTGACAACCTGGTCAAGATGGCCAACCAGATTGCCCATTATTTCGATTGTGAGCCGAGCCATGAGCTGGCGGTGAAGGGGGTGCGGCAGCATCTGTTGAGCTTCTGGACCCCGGCGATGCGCCAGCAGCTGGGGGAGTGGATAGCGGCCAATGCGGGGCAGGGGCTGGACCCCAAGGTGGTGGAGGCTTTGGGTTAGGCGTTGGCTGCACTGGCCCTATCGCCGGCAAGCCGGCTCCCACAAAGCACCTATGTACCTCTGTACCTGTGGGAGCCGGCTTGCCGGCGATAGGGCCGGTACAGACAACATGAAATGTCCGTCATTTAGGCCAGAATAATCCCGGCACAATGCTACGCTCGCGGAAACACTCTGCACGGATACCCCCCCATGGACATGAACTGGCACCAGGCCCTGCAAGAGAGCCTGAGCTGGCTTGCAATCGCCTCGTTCATCACCCTCATCGGTTTCACCGCCGCCGCTGCCCTGGCCGTGCGCTACACGCGCTGGGGCCGGCAGTTCTGGCAGCTGGCCGGCCCGTACTTCACCTTCCGGCGCAGTTGGCGGCCGTTGCTCGGGTTTGCCCTGCTGCTGGTGCTGACGCTGTTCTCGGTGCGCATGAACGTGCTGTTCTCGTTCTGGTACAACGGCTTCTACAGCGCCTTGCAGGCCCTCGACCAGGCGGCCTTCTGGTACTTGCTGGGGGTGTTCGCGGTGCTGGCGACCCTCCACGTGCTGCGCGCGCTGTTCACCTTCTACGTGACCCAGGCGTTCAGCATCCAGTGGCGCGTGTGGCTGACCGAACGCCTGACCGGTGACTGGATGCACGGCGATGCCTACTACCGCGGCCAGTTCCTCGCCGAGCCGGTGGACAACCCCGACCAGCGTATCGAGCTGGACGTCAACGCCTACGTCACCAACTCGGTGTCGCTGGCGCTGGGCGCGGTCAGCGCGCTGGTGTCGCTGGTGGCCTTCACCGGCATACTCTGGGGGCTGTCGGCGCCGTTGACGGTGGCCGGCTACGAGATCCCGCGGGCGATGGTGTTCGCCGTCTATGTGTATGTGCTGATCGCCACGTGGGTTGCCTTCCGCCTCGGCCAGCCGCTGATCCGCCTGAACTTCCTCAACGAAAAACTCACCGCCAACTTCCGTTACGCGTTGATGCGCCTGCGCGAGAACGCCGAGAACATCGCCTTCTACCAGGGCGCGCCGGTGGAGCGGGCGACCTTGCTCGGGCGCTTCGGCGCGCTGATCGTCAATGTCTGGGCGCTGGTGTACCGGAACCTGAAGTTCAGCGGCTTCAACCTTGGGGTCAGCCAGGTGGCCGTGGTGTTCCCGTTCATCCTCCAGGCGCCACGCTTCTTCAGTGGCGCGATCAAGCTGGGCGATGTGATGCAGACCTCCCAGGCGTTCGGCCAGGTGCAGGATTCGCTGTCGTTCTTCCGCGAGTCCTACGACACCTTCGCCCAATACCGCGCCACCCTCGACCGTCTGACCGGTTTTCTCGATGCCAACCGGCAGGCCGCCGCATTGCCGCGGGTGCTCACCGAGGAGCAGGCGCAGGCCTTGGACATCAGCGGGCTGCAGGTGCTGCGCCCCGATGGCCATGCGCTGATCGCCAACCTCGACCTGCGCCTGCACGCCGGCCAGGCGCTGCTGATCAAGGGCCCCTCGGGCAGTGGCAAGACCACCCTGCTGCGCGCGCTGGCGGGCTTGTGGCCGTATGCCGAGGGTGAAGTGCGACGGCCCACGGGCACCCAGGCGTTGTTCCTCTCCCAGCGCCCGTACTTGCCCCTGGGCGACCTGCGCACCGCCATCGCCTACCCCGCCGGCGGCACGGCCGAGGACATGCCGCGCATGCAGCAGGCCCTGCGCCAGGTCAACCTGGCGCACCTGGCTGAGCGGCTGGAGGTGAGCTGCGACTGGTCGCACATCCTCTCGGTGGGCGAGCAGCAGCGCCTGGCGTTCGCCCGGGTGCTGTTCAACCGGCCGCAGGTGGTGTTTCTCGATGAGTCGACGTCGGCGATGGATGAAGGGCTGGAGCATGCGCTGTATTCGCTGCTGCGCCGGGAGATGCCGCAGACCTTGCTGGTGAGTGTGGGGCATCGCAGCACGCTGGCGGACTTCCATACCCATCGGCTGGAAGTGGATGGGCAGGGTGGGTGGTCGTTCCTCGAGCAGCGGCCGGAGGTTGAGCTGCAGGTGTAGGTGTATGGGCTGGCCCCATCGCCGGCAAGCCGGCTCCCACAAAGTACACAGGTACTTTGTGGGAGCCGGCTTGCCGGCGATAGGGCCGGAACACCCCCCGCCATTCACGCGTCGTGCATCACGATCAACTCAGCCCCTTCATTGCGCACATTCCCCACCGCCTTGCCCACCGCAAACCACTCGAACGCCTCCACCGGCAAGCACTGCTCGCGCGCCAGCCGCTCGGCTTGCGCGGCCGGCACCTGGGGGTCGATCCACGCCCGCGCATCCGCCGGCGCCAGCACCAGCGGCCGGCGGTCATGGATATCGACCATCCCGGCATCACTGGCAGCGGTGATGATCACGAAGCCATCCCCCTCGTTCGGCTCGAGCCCCACACGCACCTGCGCCAGCGCCGCCATGAACATCGGCGCCTGGCTTTTCAGGCGAATGAAATAGGGTTGCTTGCGCTTGGGGTCGTTGGGGTCGGTTACCCATTCGTACCAACCATCAGCCATCACCAGGGCCCGCCCCTGGGGCCACAGGGCCTTGAAGAACTTGCCGGTGGTCACCGTCTCCACCCGCGCGTTGATCGGCGCAGGCCGCTTGCCGGTGGCCCAGAACGGCGCCCAGCCCCAGTGGCAAGGGTCGATGCGCAGGCCATCGGCGGCGTTGTGCAGGATCAGCACGCGGCTGCCAGGGGCGACGTTGTAGCGGCCGATGGGCAGGTTGTCGTAACCGCTGATCACGTCCTGCTCGGCGTCCAGTTCACGCAGGTAATCGGCGAGGCCCTGGTACTGGGCGAAGCGTCCGCACATGGCATGCACCCCACTTGTCGAAATTTCCTACGCCGAGATTGACCGGGCCGCAGGCATATCATTACTGTATATGCATACAGTTATTATTCAAGGCAGTGACATGGCTTCCATCCTGGGCCCGATCACCTGTGGCAGCGCGGCGCTGCCGCGCTACCTGTTTCGCGTTCCGGCGGGGTTCCCGTCGCCGGCGGCGGACCACATGGAGCAACCCATCTCGCTGGACGAGTTGTTCAACCTGCGCGCGCCGCACATGTACCTGGTCAGGATAGACGGCGACAGCATGCAGGGCGCCGGGATCTTCGACGGCGACCTGGTGCTGGTCGACCGCTCGATCGAGGCGCGCCACGGCCATATCGTGATTGCCGCGGTCAACGGCGAACCCTTGTGCAAGCGGTTGCAACGCATTGGCGCGCAGGTGGTGCTGCGCTCGGAAAACCCGCGGTTTGCGCCACGCTACATCATGGAGGGTGACGAATTGACCATCTGGGGGGTGGTGACCTTCAGCGTGCGCAGCCACGACCCGCATTCATGACGCCCGCAGCGCGACGCCCAGCAAGGTCGCGCCGGCAAAACCGGCGCCCACCAGGAAGGTGGCCTGAAAGCCCAGCCCATCCCACAGCAGCCCCGCCACCACGCTGGCGGCCAGCAGCGCCAGCCCGGTCAGCAGGTTGAACAGGCCGAACGCCGTGCCGCGCAGGTGGGCCGGCGCGCTGTCGGCGATCAGCGCCGCGAAGATGCCCTGGGTAAAGCCCAGGTGCAGCCCCCAGGCCACCACCCCTAGCGCCAGCCCGGCCCAGCCCGGCACCAGTGCCAGCAGCACGTCGGCCGCGACCAGCAAGCCGAGCCCAGTCATCAGCACGCCGCGCCGGCCGACGCGGTCCGACAGCGCGCCGGCGGGGTAGGCCGACAGCGCGTAGGCCAGCGCCATCAACACCAGCACGGCCGGCGCCCACAGCGGCGCCAGGCCCATGTCCTGGGCACGCAGCAGCAGGAACGCCTCGCTGAAACGGCCCAGGGTGAACACCATCGCCAGGCCGATCAGGCGCCAGTAGGCCGGGCCCAAACGTGCCAGTTGGTGCCATGCCAGCGGCGAGCGGGCGCTGCTTTTCGCGGCCGAAGCCGGCGGTTCGCGGACGAAGGCGACAAGAATGTACACGGCCAGAAACGCCGGGATCACCGCCACCCAGAACACCGTCTGGAAGTGGCTGGCGGTCAGCCACATCAGCAGGATCGCCAGCAGCGGCCCGAGGAAGGCGCCGACCGTGTCCAGCGCCTGGCGCAGGCCGAAGGCCGCCCCGCGCAGTTCGGCCGGGGTCACGTCGGCCACCAGCGCATCGCGCGGCGCCCCGCGGATACCCTTGCCGACCCGGTCGACGAAACGCGCCCCGATCAGCCATTCCAGCCCCGAAGCCATCGGGAACACCGGCTTGGTCAGCGCGCCCAGGCCATAGCCCAGCACCGTCAGCAGCTTGCGCTTGCCGAAGCGGTCGCTGAGGGCGCCGGAAAACACCTTGGTGATCGACGCGGTGGCCTCAGCAATGCCTTCGATGACGCCCACCGCCACCACCGAGGTGCCGAGCACGGTGACCATGTACAGCGGCAGCAGGGCGTGGATCATCTCCGAGGAAATGTCCATGAACATCGACACGAAACCCAGCGCCCAGACGCTGCGGGGGATCTTTGGCAAGGCCTTGCTGGCGGCCGGTGGTGCGGTTTTTTCGACGCTGCGCATGGTGGAGCCTCGGCGCGATCGCTACGTTCGAAACTGTAGGAGCCTGGGCGCAGGATGCAAATCGGATGAGTGGGCAGCGCGTGCGCCCGGCGCTGTGGTTAACTGTATATAAATACAGTATTCGTGAACCCGCCCGATGAAACCTTCTCCTGTCTATGCCCTGGTCGACTGCAACAGTTTCTACGCCAGCTGCGAGCGCGTGTTCCGCCCCGACCTGCTGCGCACGCCCATCGTCGTGCTCAGCAACAACGATGGCTGCATCATTGCCCGCAGCGCTGAGGCCAAGCCCTTGGTGAAGATGGGCCAGCCCTACTACCAGGTGAAGGACCTGCTGCGCCGTCACGGGGTGGTGGCGTTCTCGTCCAACTATGCGCTGTATGGCGACATGAGCCAGCGGGTGATGACCGTGATCGAGGGCATGGTCCCGGCGCTGGAGGTGTATTCCATCGACGAAGCCTTCGCCGACCTTTCCGGCATGCCTGGCGACCTCGAGTACCTGGGCCGTGGCATCCGCGAGCGGGTGTTCAAGCACACCGGCATCCCGGTCGGGGTCGGCATTGCCGGCACCAAGACCCTGGCCAAGCTGGCCAATCACGCGGCCAAGCGCTGGGCGGTGCAGAGCGGCGGGGTGGTCGACCTGCGCGACCGGCCACGTTGTGAGTGGGTGCTGAAAAAGTGCGACGTGTCCGAGGTATGGGGCATCGGCAAGCGCCTGACCGCGCACCTGCAGGCCATGGGCATCCGCAGCGCCTGGGAGCTGTCGCGCGCCGACCCTGGGCTGCTGCGCAAGACCTTCAGCGTGGTGGTGGAAAAGACCGCCCGCGAACTGGCCGGCACGCCGTGCCTGCAGCTGCAGGAAATCGACCCGCCCCGCCAGGAAATCTGCTGCAGCCGCATGTTCGGCCAGCGCCTGACCGAGCTGGCGCCGATCAAGGAAGCGGTGGCCACCTACGTGATGCGCGCCGCCGAGAAGCTGCGCGGGCAACGCTCGCTGGCGCGGCGCATGCGCGTGAGCATCCGCACCGGCATGTTCAACCCGGACGAGCCCCGTTATGCCAATGGCGTGGTGGTGCAGTTGCCGTATCCCACTGACGATGTGCGGCTGCTCACCCGCATGGCGCTGGAGGCGCTGGAGCGGGTTTATCGCCAGGGCTTTCGCTACAGCAAAGCCGAGGTGCTGCTGCTGGAGCTGTGCCAGCGCGGCGAGTTCACCGGCGACCTGTTCACGCCAGCGCAGACGGCGCAGGCCGAGCGGGTGATGGGTGTGATCGACGGGGTGAACGCGCGTTGGGGTAGGGGCACGCTGCGCAGTGCAGCGGTGCCGGCGGCGGGGGAGTGGGCGATGCGGCGGGAGTTGATGAGTGCAGGGTTCACCACGCAGATGGCGGGGTTGTGGCGGGTGAACGGCTTGTGACATCGCGGGGGCCGCTGCGCGGCCCATCGCCGGCAAGCCGGCGATGGGGTGCACAGCAGCCCGACACACTCAAAGACTCAACCGCAAGGCCAACGCCGCCAACGTCACCAGCAACACCGGCACCGTCAACAACACCCCCACCTTGAAGTAGTACCCCCAGCCAATACTCACCCCCTTGCGCGCCAGCACATGCAGCCACAGCAATGTGGCCAGGCTGCCGATCGGGGTGATCTTCGGCCCCAGGTCGCAGCCAATCACGTTGGCGTAGATCATCGCCTCCCTCACCACCCCCTGCGCCTCGCTGGCATGGATCGACAGCGCGCCGATCAGCACGCTGGGCAGGTTGTTCATCACCGACGACAACAGCGCCGCAATCAGCCCTGTCCCCAGCGAGGCGGCCCACAGCCCGTGGCCGGCCAGCCAGTTCAGCGCGCTGGTGAGCGAGTCGGTCAGGCCGGCATTGCGCAAGCCATAGACCACCAGGTACATCCCCAGCGAGAACACCACGATCTGCCACGGCGCCTCGCGCAGCACGCGGCGGGTGGAAATCACGTGGCCGCGTGCAGCGACGGCGAACAGCACCGCCGCGCACGCTGCAGCCACGGCACTGACCGGGATGCCCAGCGGTTCGAGGACGAACAGGCTGGCCAGCAACGCCAGCAGCACCACCCAGCCGACACGGAAGGTCGCCCGGTCGCGCACGGCCATGGCCGGCAGCTTCAACTCATCGGTGGCATAGCGTTGCGGAATGTCCCGGCGAAAATACAGCCACAGCACCAGCAGCGTGGCCGCCACCGCCACCAGGTTGACCGGCACCATCACGGCGGCATAGGCGTTGAAGCCCAGGCCGAAGTAATCCGCCGACACGATATTGACCAAGTTCGACACCACCAGCGGCAGGCTGGCGGTGTCGGCGATGAAGCCGGCGCCCATGACGAAGGCCAGGGTTGCGGCAGGGGAGAAGCGCAGCGCCAGCAGCATCGACATGACGATCGGGGTGAGGATCAGCGCCGCCCCGTCATTGGCGAACAGCGCCGACACCGCCGCGCCCAGCAGCACCATGAAGGCGAACAGGCGGCGCCCATCGCCCCGCGCCCAGCGCGCCACATGCAGTGCGGCCCATTCGAAGAACCCGGCCTCGTCCAGCAGCAGGCTGATGATGATCAGGGCGATGAAAGTGCCGGTGGCGTTCCAGATGATGGCCCACACGGCAGGAATGTCGTGCAGCGAGACCACCCCGAACAGCAGCGCCAGCACGGCGCCGAGGGTGGCGCTCCAGCCCACGCCCAGGCCTTTGGGTTGCCAGATGACCAGGGTCAGGGTGAACAGGAAGATCAGTGCGGCGGTGAGCATGGACAGCTTGTCTCGACGTGGATGGGAAGGGCGGTCCCGACTGTACACGGGCCACCGCCGCTTCGGACAAGTTCCGTTACAAACATGTAAGTTTCGTAAATAAGATTTAAACTCATTTGAGAATCACTATATTCACCATCCCTGTTGGCCCCCAAACGAGGCCGGTGGGCGAAGGCCCCCGGCATCCGCCTGGGGTGTGCCGTTCGCCCATGATCCGCAGGAGATGTGTCAATGCAGTGCAAAACCTCACCCAACAGCGTGGCCCTGGCCTTCGTCGCCCTGGCATCGCCAGCCATGCTGGCCAATGCCGCCGACGCCGAGCCGCAGCGTTCCGGTGAGGTGCTGCAGGCCCCGGCAGGGGAAAAGGCGCTGGTGATCCAGGACACCCTGATCACCGCCGAGCGCGAAGCGCGCCAGGCGCTGGGCTCCTCGATCATCACCGAAGAAGACATCAAGCGCCGCCCGCCGGCCAACGACCTCTCGGACATCATCCGCCGCGAACCCGGCGTCAACCTGACCGGCAACAGCGCCAGCGGCGCACGCGGCAACAACCGGCAGATCGACCTGCGCGGCATGGGCCCGGAAAACACCCTGATCCTCATCGACGGCAAGCCCTCCAGTGCGCGCAACGCCGTGCGCTACGGCTGGAATGGCGACCGCGACACCCGCGGCGAAACCAATTGGGTGCCTGCCGAGGCGGTCGAGCGCATCGAGATCCTGCGTGGCCCGGCGGCCGCGCGCTATGGCTCCGGGGCCATGGGCGGGGTGGTCAACATCATCACCAAGCGGCCCACGGACGAGCTCAAGGGCAACCTCAACTTCTACACCCAGATGCCCGAAGACAGCGCCGAAGGCGCCAGCCGCCGCGCCAACTTCAACCTCAGCGGCGGCCTTACCGATGACCTCGGGTTCCGCCTGTTCGGTGGCCTGGCCAAGACCGACGCCGACGACCTGGACATCAACGCCGGGCATGCCAACAGCGCGCTGGTGGCCGGCCGCGAGGGCGTGCGCAACAAGGACATCAACGGCCTGCTGAGCTGGAAGCTCAACGACGAGCACCGCCTGGAGGCCAGCGCAGGCTACAGCCGCCAGGGTAACATCTACGCCGGCGACACCATGAACAGCAACGGTGGCGGCAACCTCGAACTGATCGACAGTTTGTATGGCCACGAAACCAACGTCATGCAGCGCAACACCTACGACCTGACCCACCTGGGCGACTTCACCTGGGGCACCAGCAAGAGCACTCTGGCCTACGAGTACGTGCGCAACTGGCGCCTCAACGAGGGCCTGGCCGGTGGCCCGGAAGGGGCGATCAACGACAGTGGTGCGGCGATGTCGCGGCTGCGCAACACGCGCCTGAGCAGCGAGGTGAACCTGCCGTTCGCCATGGGCAGCACCGAGCACGTGCTGACCTTGGGCGGCGAATACCTGTACGAGTCGCTCAATGACCAGGGTTCGTTCCGCCCGCAAAGTTTCGACCCGAGCGGCGGCAGCGGCAACGCGATCATCGGCTTCGACCGCAGCGACTCGAAGATGACCGCCAAGAGCTACGCGCTGTTCGTCGAGGACAACATCATCCTTGGCGACACCACCGTGACCCCAGGCCTGCGCTTCGACCACCACGAGATGTTCGGCGACAACTTCAGCCCCAGCCTCAACCTGTCGCACAAGCTCACCGAGGCGCTGTCGGTCAAGGGCGGCATCGCCCGCGCCTACAAGGTGCCGAACCTGTACCAGTCCAACCCCAACTACCTGCTCTACAGCCGAGGCCAGGGCTGCAGCGTGCAGCAGGGCAACTCGGGCGGCTGCTACCTGCAGGGCAATGCCGACCTCAAGCCGGAGATCAGCGTCAACAAGGAAATCGGCCTGCTGTACGACCGTGGCAGCTGGCGCACCAGCGCGACGTACTTTCGCAACGACTACCAGAACAAGATCATCGGCGGCACCGACCTGCTCTACACCATCAACAACGGCCGCCGCGTGACCCAGTGGGAAAACGCCGGCAAGGCGCGGGTGGAAGGCATCGAGGGCAACCTGTTCGTCGAGCTCAGCCCGGTGCTGGACTGGAACACCAACCTGACCTGGATGCTCGACAACGACAACCGCGAGACCGGCGAGCCGCTGTCGGTGATCCCCGAGTACACGGTCAACAGCACCCTCGACTGGCGTGCCACCGACAAACTGTCGTTCCAGCTGGCCGGTACCTACTACGGCAAGCAGAAGTCGCCGACCTACAACTACCGCACCCAGGAAAAGTACGACAGCGAGGCGCAGCAGGACGTCGCGGCCTATGGGCTGGTGGATGTGAGTGCCGGGTACAAGTTCAACGCCAACTATGACGTGCGGGTGGGGGTGAACAACGTGTTCGACAAGCAGATTCTGCGTGGCGGCAATGCCAGCAGCTCGGGGGCCAATACCTATAACCAGCCGGGGCGGGCGTTGTTTGCTGCGCTGAATATCTCCTTCTGATTGCAGGGGGCCGCTTTGCGGCCCTTTCGCGACACAAGGCCGCTCCTACAGGCAGGCGAATGTTCCTGTAGGAGCGGCCTTGTGTCGCGAAAGGGCTGCAAAGCAGCCCCAATGCCACAATGACCTCAAGGAATCCCCCAATGAGCAACCCCCCCGCCTGGCTGCAAATCCTCTCCCGCAGCGCCGCCGCGCTGCTCGGCGGCTATGCCTTCAGCTACGCCGCCACCGCTTGCCTGGCCCGGCTGTTGCCACTGGCCGACCGCGACGCGGTCATCGTCGCCACCTTGCCCGCCTTCATCTTCTACACCCTGGCCATCCTCTGGGCCTTCGCCAGCCGTGACGCCCTGCGCGCCTGGGCACCGCTGGCGGTGGCGGTGCCCTTGGCACTGGTCGGTTTCTGGCCCCAGGCCCTGGAGTGGCTGGCATGAAAAACACCTTCACCCAATCGATGGCCTGGCTGCACACCTGGGCCGGGCTGATCTTCGGCTGGCTGCTGTTCGCCATCTTCGTCACCGGCACCCTGGCGGTCTTCGACAAGGAGCTCAACCACTGGATGCAGCCGGAGATTCCGTCGGCAGCAGTGCCCCAGGCCACCGCCGCGCAACGTGCCATCGACTACCTGAAGGCAAACGAAGCCCAGGCCGGCAACTGGGGCGTCAGCCTGCCGACCGAGCGTGCCCCTGGGCTGCGGGTGTCCACCGGCGAGCGGCGCCATGGCGGCGGGGTGCAACTGGACCCAGGCAGTGGTGAGCCCATCGCGGTGCGCGACAGCGTCGGCGGCAACTTCTTCTTCCGCTTTCACTTCACCCTCGACCTGCCGCGCAACTGGGGCATCTTCGTGGTCGGGGCGCTGGCCCTGGTGATGCTGGCGGCGCTGGTCACCGGCATCGTCATCCACAAGAAGATCTTCAAGGAGTTCTTCACCTTCCGGCCCGGCAAGGGCCAGCGTTCCTGGCTGGACTTCCACAACGCCAGCGCGGTGCTGTTGCTGCCGTTCCACCTGATGATCACCTACACCGGCCTGGTGATCTTCATGCTCATCTACATCCCGGCCGGCGTCGATGCGTTGTTCGCCGGCGACAACCGCGCCTATTTCCAGGCCCAGGGCAACGCCCGCCTGGAGCAGCCACGGGCGCTGAGCAAGCAGCCGGCCGAGCTGGTCGACATCGCGCCGTTGCTGGCCCAGGCCGAGGCGCGGCTGGGGCCGATCGCCGGGTTCAACATCCGCAACCCCAACACTGCAGGAGCACGTATCGAAATCCGCCCCGAACTGGGCAATCGCATCGCACTGTCCAAGGGCCAGGCGATGGTCTTCGACGGAGTCAGCGGCGCGCTGCTCAGCGATGTCAGCGAGTGGCGGGCGGCACCGTTGACCCAGCGGGTGATGGCCGGCCTGCACTTTGCCCAGTTCGGCGGCTACCCGATGCGCTGGCTGTATTTCGTCTGCGGCGTGATCAGCTGCGTGATGATCGCCAGCGGGCTGGTGCTGTTCTGCGTCAAGCGCGGGCGCAAGTACGCCAGCAGCGAAGCGCCTGGCCACCGCTGGTACCGGCTGGCCGAGGTGTGCAATGTCGGCTTCGTTTCCGGGCTGCTGCTGGCGTGCGTGGGCCTGCTGTGGGCCAGCCGCCTGTTGCCGATGGAGCTGGCCGGGCGCGAGGCCTGGGAAGTGCGGGCGTTCTTCGGCCTGTGGTTGTTGGCGCTGTTGCATGCGGGTGTGAGGCCGGCGCGGCAGGCTTGGGTCGAACAACTGGGTTTGGCGGCGCTGCTGTGCATGGGCCTGGTGGCATTCGGCGGGCTGGATGACGCGTTGCGCCTGGGTGTGGCGGCAGGCGCGCTGGCCTTGGGCGCCTTGCTGGGCCTGGTGGCGCTGCGCGTTCAGCGGGCGCAGCCGGCAACGCGCAAGGTCGGGGCAGGGCGACGGCTGGAGGTGGGCGCATGACGTTGTTGATCGCAGGTGCCGGGCTGTTTGCCTACGCCGGCATGCTGGGGCTCTGCCAGGGGCTACAGCGGCACTACAAACAGGTATGGCAGCGCGAGTGCCCGGCCGTGCTTGGCAAGCTCCTGCGCGGCGCGGGTTGGCTGGCGCTGCTGGCCAGCCTGTGGCTGTGCGCCCAGGCCTGGGGTTGGGCGATGGGGCCGGTGGCGTGGTGCGCGCTGCTGTCCCTGGCCGGGCTGCTGCTGGTCGTGCTGTTGCCTTACTGGCCGCGGCTGGCGGTGTGGCTGGCCGGCGCACTGCCGGCTTGGGGGCTGTGGCAGTGGGTCAGTTGACCGGCGCCGGGTTGAGCACGTTGCGCTGCCCCAGCCAGTGTTCGAAACAGGCGAAGGTGTCGATTGCGGCCTGCACGGTGGCGGCCTGCGCCGCCGGGGCGCTTGGGGCCCGGTCGAGGCGCTCGAGGAAGTCGCGCCAGTAGCGCCCGGTAAGGGCGCCGTACACATCCAGGAAGCCCGCACCGCTGCTCGGCCCCAGGCCAAGGCGCTCGGCCATCGCCCGCTTGAGCACCTGGCCGCCCAGGGTCGAGCCTTCCAGTACGTACATCACGCCCAGGGCGCTGGCTTCGTCGCGCACCACCGGCAAGGCCTGGCACAAGGGCAGGGTGTCGATGTCGCTGGCGCTCAGTGCGAGGGCCTGCAGGTCCAGGGCCAGTGCGGGGGTCTTGGCGCGCAAGGGTTCCTGGTACGCGCCCAGGCGCGCTTCGAGCGGCGCGTGGAAGCCGTAGTAGGCTTGCATCAGCCGGCTGTAGGCGGCGGTGTCGAAGCCGGCATCGAAGAACGGCAGGCGCGCCTCGAGGGCTTTGTGGCAGGTGAGGGTGCCTTCGCGCAGGGCGAGCAGTAACGGGCTGGGGGTGGCTGGCATTGAACGGGCTCTGGTGGCATTTCGCCTAGTTGGACTGGCGATCGTACCGCAGTGTTCCTGCCAGGCCGCGACTTTATCGCGGCCTGGCCGCTTCAGAATGCCAGTTTGTAGCCGATCAGCAGCAGCATCGCCGCCAGGCACGGGCGCAGCACGCGGTCGGAGATGCGCCCGGTGAGGTGGCTGCCCAGGTAGATGCCAGGCAACGATCCGAGCAGCAGGTAACCCAGCAGCGACCAGTCCATGTTGCCCATGCCGGCGTGGCCGAGGCCCGCCACCAGGGTCAGGGGCACGGCGTGGGCAATTTCGGTGCCCACCAGGCGGCGGGTGACCAGGAACGGGTAGAGCAGGAACAGCGCCACGGTGCCCAGCGCGCCGGCACCGATCGAGGTCAGCGTGACCATCACCCCGAGCACCACGCCGGTCAGCACGGTGAGGATGTTCAGGCTGCGGTCGCTCAAGTGATAGTGGTCACCGGCATGGCGGCTGGCGAAGGCCTGCAGGCGCGACTTGAACAGGATCGCCAGCGCGGTGAGGATCAGCACCACCGCCAGGCCCTGCTTGATGATGGCGTTGAGCGCCGAGGTGTCGGTGTGCAGGGTGCTGAGGAACAGCAGGGTGAGTGCCGCAGCCGGCACGCTGCCCAGGCTCAGCAGGCCGGTGATCTTCCAGTCGATGTTCTTGTTGCGGGCATGTACCCAGACGCCACTGGCCTTGGTGATGGCGGCGTAGAGCAGGTCGGTGCCCACGGCGGTGGCGGGGTTGATGCCGAACCAGAGCAGGATTGGCGTCATCAGCGAGCCGCCACCCACGCCGGTCATGCCGACGATGAAACCCACAACCAGTCCGGCCAGGGTGAAACCGAAAGAACCTACATCCATACGCTACTCGACTGCCCAGCTTTGCCCGTGATCGGATGGGTGCCAGCATATAGGGAGTTTTTATAGCCAAATAGACTTGTTCGTTATTAGGTTATAACCAGCGGCAGCTCAGCGGTCGGTCATCACCACCATCACATGGGCGTCGCCGCCGTCGTCGCTTTCCGACAGGTAGATATGCCCCACCTGGCTGTCGAAATACGCCGTTTCCTGCGGGCCGATGCGCACCGCCTCGCCGGTTTCGAACTCGATGCGCACGCGCCCGCTCAGCACCACGGCGAACTCCTGCCCGGGGTGGCGGATAAAGTCATCGAACTGGCCGCGTTCGCGCGCGATGATGCGGGCATAGGCGGGGGTCATGCGTCGCTGCGGGAAGGCTCCGGCAAGCGGGTGGTAGTCGTAGGTGCCGGTGGAGTAGCCCGCCGCCGCTGGCAAGGAGTCGACCACCACGGTCACAGGTACCGGGGCATTCACCGAGCCGCTGGCACGAAACAGCTGGGCGATGTCGATATTCAGCGCCCGCGCTGCGGCGGCGAGTTTCTCGTAGCCCACCGACACCTGCGCCAATTCCATCTTCGACAAGGTCGAGACCGGCACGCCACTGAGCGCAGACAACTGCTTGAGCGTCAGCTGGCGGGCCTTGCGCACCTGGCGCAGGCGCCCGCCAACCTCGGCGCGATCGAGCAGGGGCAGGGCAGTGGGGCGGCCTGTGGCGGCAGGGCGGTCATCGGGCATTCGCGGCTCTCGGTGTAGGGCAAAGGTCGGGCATCTTACCTTGCAGCCTTGCTTAATTCTAAATTCTCATATATTAGAATTCTCATAAATGATAATTCCCTGGCAGGAGTGTGCATGACCCCGATCTACGACACCTTGATCATTGGTGCCGGCATTGCCGGCGCCTCCCTGGCCTACCGCCTGGCGGGCCAGCGCCAGGTGCTGCTGCTGGAGCGTGAAGCGCAGCCGGGCTACCACTCCACCGGGCGCTCCGCGGCGATGTTCATGGAGGCCTACGGCACCCCGCAGATCCAGGCCCTGACCCGCGCCAGCCGGGCGTTCTACGAAACGCCGCCGGCCGGCTTCTGCGAGCACCCGCTGCTCGAACCACGTGGCTGCCTGTACGTCGCCAGCCACGAGCAGGGCGAATTGCTCCAAGCCACCTACGCGCAGAACCTGGCCAATGGCACCGACGTCAGCCTGCTGGACCGCGAAGCCGCCCTGGCGCTGGTGCCGAGCCTGCGCGACGAAGTCATCGCCGGTGCCGTGCACGAGCCAGGCGCCATGGACCTCGATGTGCATGCCCTGCACCAGGGGTTCCTGCGCGGCTACCGCGCCGCCGGCGGCGAGCTGCGCTGCAATGCCGAGCTGCTCGAAGGCCGCTACCTGGATGGCGTGTGGCATGTGACGCTGGCCGACGGCAGCCAGTTGCGCGCGCGCGAGCTGGTCAATGCCGCAGGCGCCTGGGCCGACCGGGTGGCCGCGCAATGCGCGGTGGCGCCGATCGGCCTGCAGCCGTGCCGGCGCAGCGCCTTTACTTTCCCCGGCCCGGCCGAGCAGGACTTCGCCCGCTGGCCGGCGGTGATCGGTGTCGACGAGAGCTTCTACTTCAAGCCCGACGCCGGCCAGTTGCTGGGCTCCCCCGCCAACGCCGACCCGGTCGAGCCGCAGGACGCCGCCCCCGAAGAGCTCGATATCGCCCTGGGCATCTACAACATCGAAGCCATGACCACCCTGGCCATCCGCCGCCCCAGCCACAGCTGGGCGGGCCTGCGTTCGTTCGTCGCCGATGGCGACCTGGTGATCGGCTTCGCCCCGCAGGCGCCGGGCTTCTTCTGGCTGGCGGCGCAGGGCGGCTATGGTATCCAGTCGGCGGCCGGTGCTTCGCGCCTGGCCGCCGACCTGTTGCTCGGGCAGCCGCTGTGCCCGAGCCTGATTGCCCAGGGCGTGGCGCCCGAGCGCCTGTCCCCGGCACGTTTCCAGTCATCCTGAAAGGAGCTTTGCATGAGCAACGACATCCAGCGTTTCCCCAGCAGCCTGCCATTCCCGTTCTCGCGTGCCGTCAAGGCGGGCGGTTTCCTGTTCCTTTCCGGGCAGGTGCCGATGAGCCCGGCGGGCGAGGTGGTGCGTGGCGATATCCAGACCCAGACGCGCGCCGCCTGCGAGCGCATCGCCGAGAGCCTGGAGGCCTGCGGCGCGCGCTTCGACCAGGTGGTCAAGGTGACCGTGTGGCTGTCCGACATGGCCCACTTCGCCGGTTTCAACGAGGTCTACAAGGCCTTCTTCGGCGACGCGCTGCCGGTGCGCTCCACCGTGGCCTCGGCACTGGCGCTGGGCGTGGACGTGGAAATCGAAGTGCAGGCCTATATCGGCCAGGGCTGAGTGCAGCCCCGTCGCGGCCATGCCCGCGACGGGGCCACCCACACACAACAAAAATAACCTGAGGTTCACATGCAAGAACAACTGAAGATCGCCGGGGCCTTCGTCGGCGTGATCGTAGGGGCGGGCTTTGCGTCCGGGCGGGAATTGCTGTTGTTCTTCGTCGATTTCGGCGTCTGGGGGCTGGCCGGGGCGCTGGTCAGCGCCGCGCTGTTCACCTTCCTGGGCATGGCCTTGGCGGCGCTTGGCAATCGCCAGCGGGCGACGTCGCACAAGGATGTGATCCAGGCCATCTGCGGGCGCCACCTGGGTTTGTTCGTCGACTGGCTGATCACCTTCTTCATGTTCGCCGTGACCGTGGTCATGCTGGCCGGCGGCGGTGCCTTGCTGGAGCAGCAGTTCGGCATCCCGGCGCTGACCGGCAGCGTGCTGGTGACCCTGCTGGTGGTGGGCATCGTGTGCCTGGACGTGCGCAAGGTGATCGTCGCCATCGGCGCCATCACCCCGCTGCTGATCCTGGTGGCCTCGGCCATCGCCCTGTATGCCGTGTTCACCCGCGGGCAGAGTTTCGCCATGCTCGACCAACTGGCCAGCCAGCAGCAGGCCGGTACGCGCCACTGGCTGCTGGGGGCGTTCTTGTATGTGTCGTACAACATCGTCGCCGGCGCGCCGATCCTGGCGATTCTTGGCGGTTCGGCCAAGGGCGAGAAGACCGCGATATGGGGCGGCTTGCTCGGCGGCGCCGCGCTGGGTGGGCTGATGCTGGTGATGAGTGCAGGCTTGCTGTCGCGCCTGGACAGCGTCGCCGACCTGCCGATGCCGATGCTGTCGATCGCCAACGAGGTTTCACCGCTGCTGGGGCTGGTGATGTGCCTGATCATTTTCGGCATGATCGTCAACACGGCGGTGGGCACGCTGTTCTCGTTCCTGTCCCGCCTGCTGCCGGCGGGCACCGCCAAGTTCCGCTGGGGCTCGGTGGTGACCGGGGTGGTGGCGTTCGTCTGCAGCCTGGTGGGCTTCATCAGCCTGGTGGGGCAGGTGTATCCGCTGTTCGGCTACCTGGGGTTCGTGTTGATGGCGGCGGTGTTGCTGGCCTGGCTGCGGCGCGGCAGGCAGCGCAAGGTGGCGGTGGCCTAGGGCTGCTGCGCAGCCCAATCGCCGGCAAGCCGGCTCCTACAGGTTTCATGCGATTTTGGCTGCAGCATATTGCCTGTGGGAGCCGGCTTGCCGGCGATGGGTTCACCTCAGATGCGGAAGCTGCCCACCAGTTGCTTCAAGCGCCCGGCCTGCTGCGCCAGCGCATCGCAATGGCGCAGGGTTTCATTCAGGTTCTCCACCCCTTGCTGGTTCAGCGCGTTGATCTGGGTAATGTCCAGGTTCAGGCTCTCGACCACCGCCGTCTGCTCTTCGGTGGCGGTCGCCACCGACTGGTTCATGCCGTCGATCTCGCCAATGCGCTGGGTCACGCTGGCCAGGCGCACGCCGGCCTGGTTGGCCACCTGCACGGTCTGCTCGCTGGACACCTGGCTGGTGTTCATGGTGTGCACCGCCTCGCGTGAGCCCACCTGCAGGCCGGTGATCATGCGGTGGATCTCTTCGGCCGACTCCTGGGTGCGGTGCGCCAGGTTGCGCACCTCGTCGGCGACCACGGCAAAGCCGCGCCCGGCCTCGCCCGCGCGCGCAGCCTCGATGGCGGCGTTGAGCGCCAGCAGGTTGGTCTGCTGGGAAATGCCCTTGATCACGTCGAGGATCTTGCCGATCTCGTCGGTGCTGGCGTTGAGCGTTTCTATCTGCGCGCAGGACTCGCTGATGCGCTGGGACAGGGCGGTCATCGCACTGATCGTTTCCTCCACCACCTCGCGCCCGCCATGGGCCTGTTCGCTGGCGCCGCTGGCATGTTGCGAAGCCTCGGCGGCGTTGCGGGCGATTTCCTGGGTGGCGGCGCCCAGCTGGTTGATCGCCGCGGCAACGCTGTTGGTGCGCATGCTCTGCTCTTCGGAGCCGATGATCGAGGCATTGGAGGCGTTGACCACCTGCTCCGACAGGTCATGCACCAGGCGCGTGGCCGAGGACACTTCGCTGATCGAGGTGTGGATGCGCTCGACGAAGCGGTTGAACGAGCTGGCCAGTTCGCCGAACTCGTCCTTGTGCTGCACGTCCAGGCGCCGGGTCAGGTCGCCTTCGCCCTCGGCGATGTCGCGCATGGCGCGGCCCATGGTGGTCAGCGGGCGCATCAGTACCGGGATCAGCAGGCCCAGCAGCACGGCGATGGCGACCACGGCGATGAGCATGGCGATGACCGCCGAGGTGCGGAATTGGCCGATGGCGGCGTAGGCCTTGTCCTTGTCGATCGACAGGCCGATGTACCACTGCGCCGACGGCAGGCCGGCCACCGGGGCGAACGAGATCAGCCGCTCCTGGCCATCGAGCTGCACATCCTGCATCCCCGCGGCCACGCGCAGGCCGCTGCCGGGGTAGATGTCCTTGAGGTTTTTCATCAGCTGGCCTTTGTCGGGGCTGACGATCACCTGGCCTTCGCTGTCGGCCAGGAAGGCATGGCCGATGCCGCCGAAGTCGACCGAATTGATGATCTGCACCAGGGTGTCGAGGGTCAGGTCGCCGCCGACCACGCCGATCAGCTCGCCGCTGGCCTTGCTTTTGACCGGGGTGGCGATGGTCACCATCAGGCCGCCGACAGCGCCCTGGTAGGGGGCGGTGAGCACGGTCTGCCCGGCGTTCGCCGCACTGGCGTACCACGGCCGCTGGCGCGGGTCGTAGCCGGCGGGCATCTGCGTGTCGGGGCGCTGGGTGAACACGCCGTTGGCCTGGCCCAGGTAGGTGAAGAGGAAGTTGCGCGTGTAGGAAGGTTGCTCGATCAGCCCGGCCAGCGTGTCGCCGGCCCCTTGCGTGGCGATGTCCTGGGCGAGGTTTTCCAGCACCAGGATGCGCCCGCTCATCCAGTTCTGCACGCTGCTGGCGGTCAGAGCGCCAGCCTGCTGGACCGACGCTTCGATGTTCTGGCGCAAGGTGTTGCGTTGCAGGTAATCGTTGTAGAGGGTGAACAGGGCGAATGCCAGCACCACGACGCCGCAGGCGCTGAGCAGGATTTTGTGGCGAAATTTCAGGTTCATGTTTCGAGACCTTAAGCCATGGAGGGGAGGGCGCCGCGCGCTTGTGGCGCGCTGGCGGGGCCTGTCTCCTGAGCTATCGGCGCGGGCGGTAAAACATTGAAATGCCGGCGCATTGTCTTGCGCCGCAGGCGACGGACGGCACCCCTAGCGGTGCGCCAGCTGCTCGATCAGCAGGCGCGCTGCATGGCCCAGCGGTTGTTGCTTGCGCCACAGGGCGTGGATGGGCAACTGCAGTTCGTTGCGCGTGTTGCCGAACGCCAGGCGCACCAGCCGGCCGCTGGCGATCAGCGGCGCGACCCGGGCCAGTGGCAGGTCACCCCAGCCAAGGCCGGCTTCGACCATCTGCAGGGCCAGGTCGAAACTGTCGGTGGACCAGTGCGTGGCACCGATCAGCGCCCGCGGGTCGAGCAGCGGCAGGTCGCGGCTGCGCACCAGGATCTGGCGCACCTCGATCAGGTCTTCAAGGTTACGGATGCGGCCTTCGCGCAGGGCCGGGTGATGGGGCGCCAGGGTCGCCACCAGGGTTTGCGTGCCGACGTGCTGAAAGCCGCGCCGGGCATCGACCTGCAGGCCGGCGAAGGCCACGCACAGGTCGGCGCGGCCGCTGTCGAGCAGTTGCAGGGCTTCGTCCTGGGGGGCGCTGAGCAAGTCGATGTCGAGCAGCGCAAAGCGCTCGCCGAGGCTGGCGATGGCGGCCAGCAGGGGGCGGTGGTCGATGTCCGGTACCACGGCCACGGTGAGGCGGCTTTCCAGCCCCTGGGACAGCTCCAGCGCATGCACCTGCAACAGCCCCAGCTGTTCGGCGATCAGCCGCGCGTGGGGTTCGAGCGCCAGGGCCTGGGCAGTGGCGCGCACTTCGCGCGGGCCGCGCTCGAACAGGGCATAGCCCAGCTCCGCCTCCAGGTTGCCGATTGCCATGCTCACCGCCGAGGGCACGCGCTGCAAGGCCCGGGCAGCTGCCGAGAACGAGCCTCGGTCGAGCACGGCGAGAAACAGCAAGATGTTGTCGCTGGAAAAGTTCATGGGCGCATGCTGTCAGTTAATCTGAAAGCTGCCAACTTTTTCTGTCAGGTTAATTGAAGCATCCTTGCGCCCTTCGTTTTCGCGACATGAGGTTTTTCCGGTGCAGGGAGTCAAACGCAAACTGGTCTATGTGACCTTCTATGAACTGATCGGGCTGTGCATGTCGACCCTGGGGCTGGCGTATCTGTCCGACACCCAGGCCTCGCACACCGGGCCGCTGGCGGTGATGATCACCACCATCGCCATGCTCTGGAACCTGATCTACAACAGCCTGTTCGAGTATTGGGAAAGCCGCCAGGCCAAGCGCGGGCGCAGCGTGGCGCGGCGGGTGGCGCATGCGGTGGGGTTCCAGCTGACCTTGGTGGTGTACCTGATTCCGCTGATTGCCTGGTGGCTGGGCATGAGCCTGGTCGAGGCGTTTCTGGTGGACCTGGCGTTCATCATTCTGGTGCCGTGCTACACCTTTGCCTACAACTGGGCGTTCGATCGCATCTTTGGCTTGCCGACATCGGCCATGGCCACTGCCTGAGGCGCCGCTAGGGCAGGCGAATCAGCAACGGTTGCTGGGCTTGTGGCACCTCTTCCGGCTCCTGCGCCCGTGGCGCACTGGCCAGCAGGCTGTCCTCGACCTGCCCCGACAAGTAGTACACCCCCGCCATGGCCCCGCTCTGGCGGTTTTCCATCAACTCCTGCCACTCCTGGTTGAGCGCCACGTTGAGGATCACCCGCAACTGCTCGACCATCTCCGGGTGGTCGCGGTCATGGGTGATCATCCCGTAGCCCGCCGCCGCCACCGAAATCATCGCTCCGGCCACCTTGCCCACCGCGCTGGCCACGGCGCTGGCGATGCCCCGTGGGGCGAGCGTGGCGCCGAGTTTTTCGCTGGCCCGGTTGGCCACCGATGACAGGCCGACATCGGTCCTGCCTGGCCCCTTGGCGGCTTGTTGATGCAGGTATTCGCGCAGCGCCAGCCAGGCGGGTTGCTGGTCCAGGGCCTTGGCCCGCAGCAGTTGGTAGAGGCTGGCATTGCGCGCCGGCGGCGGGCCCAGGTTGATCGCCGGGATGCGGTTGAGGCGCTGGCTGACCTGCTCGGGCGGGGCGTTGTAGCGCTGAATGATCGCCGGCAACTGCTGGCCGAACAGCTGGATGTACAGCTCGCAGGCGCGGTCGCGGATGCCTTCGGGGTTGATCTGCTCGGCCACCGGGTCGATCACCCGCTTGTGGTACTGCTCCTGCAGGTACAGGGCCAGGCGTTTTTCCGCAGGCTCGCGGCCTTCGCCGCTGTCGAGCTTGTACCAGGCCACCTTGAGGGTCAGCCATTGCTGGGTCCAGTAGCCGGTGAACCAGGGGATGAAATCGCTCTCGGTGCGCTGCTGCACTTGCTCCTTCCACACCCGCATCGAGCGCCGCGCATAGTCGTTGGCCGAGCCTGCGGCGCCGACCGAGGCATCGATCAGCTCCTGGTCGATGCGTTGCCAGGCGGCGGGGTTGAGTACGGCGGGCGGCGGCGGCGGAGCAGGGCGTTTGCCGGCGCAGCCGGCGAGGGCCAGCACAAGGCAGAGCAGCAGGGGGATGCGCAAGCTCACTCGGTGGCCTCCCTGGGTAGAGGCTGGGCGGTTATCCGAGTATAGGGCGCGGTGCTGGGGGCTGCGCTGCAGCCCATCGCCGGCAAGCCGGCTGCCACAGATACAGCGCAAGCCTTGAAGCGGCGCCGTTCACTCCAGGTTCAGCTTGTCTTCCAGGCGGTCCAGGTGCTCGTGCATCAACGCCAGCGCCGCCCCTTCGTCACCGGCTTCCACGGCATCGATGATCGCCGCGTGCTCCTGCCAGGCGCAGTGGTCGCAGCAGGGCGATTCGTAGCGGGCGATGATCAGCGAGGTCATCGGCACCAGCCCATTGAGAAACCGCGCCAGCGGTGCGTTGGCGGCCACCTGGGCGAGCTTGAGGTGGAACTCGCCACCCAGGCGGATCGCCGCACAGCGCTCGCCGCGTTCGTGATGCTGGCGTTCGCGCTCCACCAGCTGGCGCAACTGGCGCACCTGCGCCGGCCGGGCGCGCTGCGCGGCCAGGCTGATCAAGGTGGTTTCGGCCAGGCGCCGGGCGCTGAGCACCTGGCGCGCCTGTTGCGGGTCGGGGGCGGCCAGGTGCGCGGTGTGGCTGGGGCGCTGCACCACCACCTGCTGGTCCGAGAGGCGCCCGAGCACCCGGCGGATCACCGTGCGGCTGACGCCGAATGCGTTGCCCAGGGCCTGTTCGGGCAGCAGGCTGCCAGGCGGCAGGCGCTGTTCGAGGATGGCGTCGAACAGGCGTGGGTAGATCTGCTCGGCCGACAGGCGGGTTTCGCCGGCGGCGAGCAGGGCAGGCAGGCGGGGGGCGGCGTGGGCGCAGGCGGTCATGGTCGCTCTCCTTCGGGTCAGGGCTGCGGATGGTCGTCCGGGATGTTCAGTTCGATGCCCATGCGCTGGCCCTCGGCGAGGATGTGCTGGCGCATCTGGGCACTGGCCTGGGCGCTGTTGCGCTCGCGGATGGCGCGCACCACCGCTTCGTTTTCCTTGAGCCGCGCGGCCAGGTGCTCGGGCGAATTGCGCAGCATGCCGGCGCTCTGCTTGAGGGCATTGCCGGTCTGCTGCACCACGCTCTGGAAGATCGGGTTGGTGGTCAGGGCGAACAGCGCTTCGTGGAAGGCGATGTAGGCCTTGGCACCGGCCTCGCTGTCATCGGCCTCCAGGGCTTCGCGCATGTCCATCAGGGTCAGGCGCAGTTGGCCGATGTCCTGGCTGTTGGCCGACTGCGCCACCAGGCCGACGATGAAGGGTTCGAGGGTGTAGCGCAGCTCCAGCACGTCGGCCAGGCTGGCGGCGGCGGTATCGCTGGCGGTTTCCAGCGTGGCGGCCTCGGCGTCCAGCACCAGCACGCCCTTGCCCGGCATCGAACGCACCAGGCCCAGGGTTTCCAGCACGGTCACCGCTTCGCGCAGGCTGGGGCGGCTGATGCCCAGTTGCTCGGCCAGTTCACGCTGGCCCGGCAGCATGTCGCCGGAGCGCCATTGGCCGCGGGCCAGGGCTTGGCGCAGTTTTTCCACCACTGAGGTGACGACGGTCGATGAGCTGATCACGTTTCGCTCCTGAAAGGGCCGGCGCCAGCGCCGGCCACATGGGCTCAGAATTCCTGTTGATGGGCGTTGGCGGCCTTGCGCGGTGCATGGGCGAAGCCGGGTTTGCCATCGAGCACGTTCTGCGCGCGCTCAAGGTCGATGTCCTTTTCCCAACGGGCGATGGCCACCGTGGCCACGCAGTTGCCGATCAGGTTAGTCAAGGCTCGGCCGATGCCCATGAACCAGTCCACCGCCAGTACCAGCACCAGGCCCACCACGGGGATGGCCGGCACGGCGGTGAGGGTGGCAGCGAGGATCACCAGCGCCGAGCCTGGGATGCCGTGGGCACCCTTGGACGTCACCAGGGACACCAGCAGGATGGTCAGCAGGTCGGTCATTTCCAGCGGCGTGCCGGTGGCGTTGGCGATGAACACGATGGCCAGGGTCAGGTAGATGGAGAAGCCATCGAGGTTGAACGAGTAGCCGGTGGGGATCACCAGGCCGACGGTGGAGCTGCCGATGCCCAGGTGCTCGAGCTTGCGCATGATCTGCGGCAGCACGGCGTCGGAGGAGGCGGTGCCCAGGACGATGGTCAGCTCTTCGCGCAGGTACTTGATGAACGGCAGCAGCTTCAGGCCGGAAATGCGCATCACCGTGCCCAGCACGATCAGCACGAAGCCTGCGCAGGTCAGGTAGAACAGCGCCACCAGGCCGCCCAGGTGCTGCAGCGATTCCAGGCCGTACTTGCTGGTGGTGAAGGCGATGGCGCCGAACACGCCGATCGGCGCCAGGCGCACGATCATGCCCATGATGCGGAAGATCACGTGGCTCAGTTCGTTGATCAGCCGCGAGATGCCGGCCGCCGATTCGCCCACCAGGTTCAGCGCGCTGCCGAACAGCACCGAGAACAGCAGGACCTGGAGGATGTTGTTGTCGGCGAAGGCGCCCACCACCGAGGTCGGGATCAGGTCCATGAAGAACGCGGTGGCGCCGTGGATGTGCTGGCCACGCTCGGCCAGGCTGCTGGCGTCGGCGCTGGACAGCTGGTCCAGGTGGATGTTGGCACCGCTGCCGATGCCACTGCTGAAGGCGAACACCAGGCCGATGACCAGGGCGATGGTGGTCAGCACTTCGAAGTAGATCACCGATTTGAGGCCGATGCGGCCGACTTTCTTCAGGTCGCCGGCACCGGAAATGCCGCTGACCACCACGCAGAACACGATCAGGCCGATCAGCATCTTGATCAGCTTGATGAAGCCGTCGCCCAGGGGTTTGAGTTGCAGGGAAAGGTCGGGGAAGCTGAGGCCGCAGGCGATGCCGAGGGCAAGGCCGAGCACCACTTGCAGGAAGATCGAACGCGAGCACCATTTGAGCATGGGAGGTATCTCTGTCGGTGTCCTTGCTTCGGTGCCGCACGGGGCGAAAGAGCGCAGGACTTATTTATTTTTGTGGTCTTACCGGTTTGTTTAGCGCGGAGCCATAAAACCGCGAAATTTCCTACAAGGCAAGGGTTTTTGGCCTTACCGGTCTGACCAGTTGTGGTGCACGATGGCCTGCCGGGCTCTAGTCCGGTGCGTGGGTGGGAAAGGGTCACTCAAGCGGTGGGACGAACGGAGTCAGGGCTTGGCCAGCACCTGGTCGACCGCTGCAATCAGCTTGCCAAGATCCTTGGGCGGGGCGTTGTGGATGACGCCGAACAGATAGGCGCGCTGCTCCTGTTCGTCGTCGGGTTCGGCGAAGAATTCCTTGGGCTTGATGCCCAGTACCCCGGCGAACATCAACAGGGCGTCGATGCTGGGGCTGTAGGTGCCGGTTTCGAAGCGGCTGATGGTCTTGGGATCGAAACCGGTCCGTTCGGCGAATTGTGCCTGCGTCAGACCCGCCAGTTTGCGGTAGCGGCGCAGGGCAAAACCCAGACCTGATCTCGTCATCACTTAATTCCCATGCAGAATCAAGAACTTAACGATATTCATCCATATAGCACAACGCCATATTTCATCACTTTCATTTCATTTTTGTGACGGATTTCGTAGAATTCTTGGCTTGACCGGATAGTCAACGTCGCGCATCCAGCCCGATCGGGCGCCAGGCCCGGGCTGCTGGATGCACATTTGCACATTGGAGCGGATCGACGTGGATCGGTTCCGATGGCTGCCAAAGGGCAGCGTCCGGGCCGTCAGTGAATGGAGTCTCATCGTGCGCCTCAACTTGCCGGTAACCCCGGTCGAGCAATGTTTCCCCCAGGATCAGCGGCTGATTTCGGCCACCGACACCGCCAGCCTGATCACCTACTGCAACCCCGAATTCGCCGCCATCAGCGGCTACAGCGAAGCCGAGCTGATCGGTAGCCCGCACAACCTGGTACGCCACCCGGACATGCCGCCGGCGGTGTACGAGCTGATGTGGCGCTACCTCAAGGCCGGCAAGAGCTGGATGGGGATCGTCAAGAACCGCTGCCGCAATGGCGACTACTACTGGGTCAATGCCTATGTCACACCGATACGCGAAGGCGGGCGGGTGGTGGGCTATGAGTCGGTGCGGGTCTGCCCGAGCCGTGAGCAGGTGCGCCGGGCCGAGGCGTTGTACGCGCGCCTGGCCGAGGGCAAGGGCCCGCTGCCTGCGGGCCGCCGGCTGGCGCTGCTGGGCCAGGCGCTGGCCTTGCCACTGCTGGGCGGGGTGCTTGCCGTGGGCGCCAACCAGCTCTGGCCCGGGTTGCCCGGCCAGGGGCTGACCCTGGCGTTGTTCGCGGCCTACGGGCTGTGGATGCGCAACAGCCTCGGCCGGCAGATGCAGCAGGTGATCGAGGGCGCCGAAGGCACCTTCGCCGACCCGCTGGCCGCGCTGACCTACAGCGACCTGCCCGGTGCTGCTGGGCAGTTGCAACTGGTGCTGACCAGCGAAGAAGCGCGCCTGAAGACCGCGCTCACGCGCCTGAGCGACCTGGCCACGCAAATGGCCGTGGCCGCCCAGGACGCCGGGCGCCTGTCTCGCGGCACCGAGGCGGCGCTGCTGGAGCAACGCGCGCAAACCGACCTCAGCGCCACGGCGATGACCGAGATGGCCGCCTCCATCAGCGAGGTCGCCAGCCATGTGCAACTCAGCGCAGGCGAAGCGCAAACCGTGCACCTGCTGGCCGAGCAGGGCAGCCAGGTGGCCGATGCCAGTGGCGCGGCCATCCAGGCGCTGGCCGCCACCGTCGAGCAGATCAACCAGGCGGTGCTGCACCTGGCCGGCCAGTGCGCCGGGATTGGCGAGGCCACCGGGATGATCCGCGCCATCGCCGAGCAGACCAACCTGCTGGCCCTCAATGCCGCCATCGAAGCGGCGCGGGCCGGCGAGCAAGGCCGCGGCTTTGCGGTGGTCGCCGATGAAGTGCGCGCCCTGGCCGACAAGACCCGGCAATCGACCCTGCACATCCAGAGCATCATCGACGCCCTGCGCAGCGGCGCCGAGCAGGCCGTGGGCATGGCCAGCCAGGGCAGCGCGGCAGCGGAGCAGGGCGTGGCCCAGGTGCAGCAGGCGCAGCAGACCCTGCATGGCATCCGCGACGCGGTGCAGCGCATCAGCAGCATGAGCCAGCAGATGGCCACGGCCTCGCAGCAACAGTCGGCAGTGGCCGAGGACGTTTCGCGGCAGATCAATGGCGTGGCGGGCATTGCCCAGCAAAGCGCCCACAGTGCCAACGCCGCCGCCTCGCGCGGTGCTGAGCTGGAGCAGGTGTGCGCCGGCTTGCGCGCCCTGGTGGAGCGCTTCAACCGCTGAAGCAGGATGCTTATGGACGATAACTACCGTGCGGCCGTGGACGCGGCCGCGATCTTTTCCGAAACCGACCTGCGCGGGCGTATCACCTACGTCAACCAGCAGTTCTGCAGCATCTCCGGCTACAGCCGCGAGGAGCTGCTGGGGGCCAACCACCGCATTCTCAATTCGGGCCTGCACGAGCCGGAGTTCTTCCTCGGCATGTGGCGGGCGCTGGCGGCGGGCAGGGTGTGGAAGGGCGAGATCTGCAACCGCGCCAAGGACGGCTCGTTGTACTGGGTCGACAGCACCATGGTGCCGCTGGTGGACCCGGCCAGCGGCAAGGTGCGCAAGTATGTGTCGATCCGCTTCGATGTGACCGAGAAGCGCCAGTTGCTGCACACCTTGCAGTGGCGGGTGGGGCACGATGTGCTCACCGGCCTGCCCAACCGCGCCTACCTGTCCGACTTGCTCAACCAGGCCTTGGCCTTCTCGCGCCGGGAAGATATTGCGCTGGCGGTGTGCATGCTCGACCTGGACGGCTTCAAGGCGGTCAACGATGGCTACGGGCACGCCGCCGGCGACCTGCTGCTGGTGGAAGTGGCGCAGCGCCTGAAGGGCATCCTGCGTGGCGGCGATGCCGTGGCGCGGCTGTCGGGCGACGAATTCGTGCTGATCCTGCGCCACGTCGACAACCCCCAGCAGTTGCATATGGCCCTGCAGCGGGTGTTGCGGGCGCTGGCCGCGCCCTATGTGATCCGCGAGCAGCGCCTGACCTTGAGCGCCAGTATCGGCGTGACCTTGTTCCCCCAGGATGACGAGGACGCCGACACCCTGGTGCGCCATGCCGACCAGGCCATGTACGTGGCCAAGCAGCGCGGGCGCAATCGCTACCAGGTGTTCGACGTGTCCGAGGAGCTCGAGCTCAAGGCCACCCACCAGACCGTGGCGCGGGTGCGCTGGGCGCTGCGCAACCGCGAGCTGAGCCTGCACTATCAACCCAAGGTCAACCTGCGCACCGGCCAGGTGCTGGGCTTCGAGGCACTGCTGCGCTGGCAGCGCCCCTCGGGCGAGCTGGTATTGCCCGGCGAGTTCCTGCCGCTGGTGGAGCAGACCGACCTGATCGTCGAGATCGGCGAGTGGGTGATCGCGCAGGCCTTGCAGCGCCTGCTGGCCTGGCAGCGGCTGGGCAAACCCTGGTCGCTGAGCGTGAACATCGCGGCGCGGCATTTGCAGCGTGGCGATTTCGTCGAACGGCTGAAACAGTTGCTGGCGGCCTATCCGCATGTTGACCCAGCCCGGTTGGACCTGGAGATCGTCGAGTCGGTGGCGATCGACAACTTGCAGCATGTCAGCCGCTGCCTGGAGGCCTGCCAGGCGCTGGGCGTGCGGTTTTCCCTGGATGATTTCGGCACCGGCTACTCGTCGTTGAGCTACCTCAAGCGGCTGCCGACCCAGACCATCAAGATCGACAAGTCGTTCGTGCGCGACATCCTCCACGACCAGGACGACCTGGCCCTGACCGGCGCGGTGATCGGCCTGGCGCGGGCCTTCGGCCGCGAGGTGGTGGCCGAAGGGCTGGAAAGTGTCGAGCATGGGCGGGTGCTGATGGCGCTGGGCTGCGAACTGGCGCAGGGCTACTGCATTGCCCCACCGATGCCCGCCACCCAGGTGGTGCCGTGGGTGGCGGGTTATCGGCAACCCAGCGAATGGCAGGATGCCTAGCCGGTTCAGGTGAGGGTGCTGGCCATGGCCTCGGTCAGGCTGCGCAGCAGCGCGTCTTCGGCTGCCTTGCGGGTGCTGAGCAGCAGCTCGCTGGCCCGCTGGTAGATGGCGCTTTCATCGGCATGGCGCCCGGACACCAGGTCGACCCGCTGCAAGGCGCCGCCCTGGCGCCACTGCAGGCCGTCGATGTGGCCCAGTTCGCGCTCCAGTGCATCGATGTAGGCCGCCGGTACGCGTGGCCCGGTGTAGTCCCCCAGGCTCTGCGTGGGCTCGGTCAGTTCGCTGTGGTACTCGCTTGCCGCCTCCCATTCCCTGGCCAGCGCTTGGAATTCCCCGGCACGCAGGCGGCGCAGCCACTGCTGCCAGAAGCGCTGGTCGCATGCCCATTGGCTGAACAGGGCGGCGTCCACCTGCGCGTTTACGCCAGCGCCCAGGCGGTTGACGGTCGCCGGGCTCAGGCGTGCCAGGTAGTCGAAGCGAATCACCTGCGGTTGCGGCGGTAGCCCGAGCGGCCCGCGTAGCTGCATGCGCGCGTGCAGGGCCATTTCGATTTCGTCGACGTTGTAGTCCGGCTCGGTCAGTGCAACGTCGTTGAGGTCGTCGTCGGCGTCCAGCGCTGGGGCAGCTTCACGTGCTTGCGCATCAGCCGCTTGCGCCAGTGCCCGGCGCCGGGCCACGCGGGCATTGAACAGGTCGCCGATGCGCTCGTCGAGGCGCTGCTGGCGCAGCAGGCCGGCAGCACTGTTCAGGGCCACCTGCTCGCTGTGCGTGCCGGGTGCCGCGGTGTTGACCGCGTCCCACAGCATCACGTCGGTTTCGATCTGCTGGAACAGCAGGCTGGCCTGATCGACGCAGCCCTGGGTGGCATCGTCGATCGCCTCCATTACCTGCTCGTGCAACTGCGCCCGGCCCCATCCTCCCTCGGCTGCTTCGCCGGGGTTCTCGCTGAGCGTGCGCAGCACGTGCTGCATGCGGGTGCGCACGAGGCCTGGCTGGCTCTGGTAGTCGGCTGTCAGGATCAGCCGCTCGAACAACTGGTAGAGCGGCTGCCATGAGGGGTCGTCGGCGGTCATCGCGTGGTGCTCCTGCAATTCGTCAGGCCAGTCGATGTACCAGGGGATTTCGACCTCGACGTCGCCGAGCGCGGGCAACCCGGCATCGGCCAGGCGCTGGTGGGCTTGCTCGGTGAATGGGTTGTTGTCGAAGTCGAAAGAGGCACGTGGCTCGGCCCCATGCACCGCCTCGGCGAACGCGCTGCCCTGAAGGTCAGGAACTTCGGTGAGCTCGTTCTCGCTGAGGTCCAGGCTGTGCAGTTGCAGCGGGCGCTGGTTCATCAGCTCGGTGAGGCCGGTGGGCCATACGTCTATGCCGGTTTGCTGCAGGTCCAGGGCCTGCAACTGGTGCCAGCCGCTGACATCGGGTGCCAGGTCCAGCGGGTTTTCGCCGAGGAACAGGGTCTGCAGGCGGTTCAGGCGGGCGAGTGCGGCCCGGCTTTCTTCGCTCAGGGTGGTGTCGTTGCTGGTCATGCTCAGGTCGATCAGCGACGGCCAGCGCTGCAACGCCTCGAAGTGCTCGGTGGTGAGGTTCAGGCCATTGTTGTCGATGGCCAGGGTAGTCAGCGACGGCAGGCTCGCCAGCCGCTCCAGCGCGGCTACCGTGAGATCGTCGAGCGCGTTGCCCAGGTTCAGCCGCCGCAGGTTGCGCCGCCCGGCCAGCAGCTCGAGGTTGGCAGCCTCGGCCAGGTCCACGCTGTTGCTCGACAGGTCCAGGCTCTGCAGGGCATCCATCTGCCCGATCGAGGGCGGGATGGCTTCCAGCGTGTTGTACTCAAGGTCCAGGGTCTGCAGGTTGGAGAAGGCGCCAAGGAAATCATCCAGGCTGTCAACCGCTGAGCCGGACAGGTAGGTGATCCGCAGCTGCCGCACATGGGGCATCGGTGCCGGCAGGGTGGGCAACTGCCCCAGGTTGTGGCCATCGAGCTCGAGGATCACATGGTCGACCCTGCTGGCAGCATGGGTCGATTCGCGGCGCCAGGCCATGCGCAGGCGCCTGGCCGCTTCACCGCGCACTGCGCGCTGCGCCTCCAGCGAGGTGCCGTTGGCGACATGCGGGTCATGGATCCACAGCTGAAGGGTGCTTTCGAGCTGCAGGTACTCGCCCCTTAGGCGTTCGAGCAATGCGCTCAATGGTTGCCCTCCAGCCTCCTGGAGCAGGCGTTGGCGCAGCGCCTGGTGCGCTTGTGGCTCGGTGGAGGGGAACAGCCGGTTGAACAGTTCGTCTTCGCTGACCCAGCCCAGGCCGCGCCCGCTCAAGGGATAACCGACCTGGCCGCCGGGCAGCCGCCGTGGCAAACGGTACCAGGGGCGCAGCGGCTGCATGCCCAGGTGCCGCGCCGCCGAGGTGCGATCGATGGCGAGCAGGCCGAGCAGGGCATCCTTGAGCGCGTCGGGCTCATGGATCTGCAGGCCGAGTGCGGTGCGTTCGCTGTCGGGCAGGGCATTGAGCAGCGCCTGGAAGATGTCCGCCCGGTTGGCCAGGGCCTCGCCTTGCTCATTGAGCGGCTCGTACCCTTTTTCGCTGCGAACGATGCGTTTCGCCGGCAGCGCCTCCGGGCCGCAGGCCTGCAGCAGCCGGCCGGAAACCGAACCTTCGCGCAGTTCGATGCGAACCTCGCCCGTCCAGCCGGGCAACTGCGCGAGGGCGCCGAACACCAGGGCGTCGCGATCTTCGACCGGGCCGCCGGGCTGGTGCAAGCGGGCCAGGGCGCGGTTGATCCGGGCTTCCCTCAGGTACAGGCGGGCGGACTCGCCCAGTTGCAGGGGCAGGCGCTGGGTGCGTTGCATCTGCAGCAGGTCGGCGGGGCGTGCCTGGGCCAGCAGCTCGGCTTGTGCCCGGGCACTGAGCGAGGGGAAGTCCCGCGCCAGCAACTCGCCCTGGGCTACCCGCGCGGGCGCAGGCGGGACCTGGCCGCCAAGCATCTCCAGGGCGTCGAGCAGCAATGCCGGGGCGGGTTCGCGATCGACCATGACCCGGCGCAGCACCGCTTCGTCGTAGCCGCTGCATTGCAAGGCGCGCTGCAGTGCAGGCGTGTCCATATCACTTGCGCTGTTGGCCAGGCGTTGCAACAGCTGTGCGCGATCCCAGTGCAGCGGTTGTTCATGGGCGAAGATCCACGGCCCGGGCTCCATGCCCTGCAAGCTCGGCCGCACGCGCTGCCCTGGCGCTGCGGCCAGGCGACGGCCGCCATTGCCGGCCTGCTCCAGCGGGTAGTTGTGGGTGGGCGTTTTCAGCCAGGTTCGCCCTTGCCCCTGATGCAGGCCATCGGCGCGCACGGTCAGTTGCCCTGGTGCTTCGCGGTGGAAGGGTGCAAGGTCGCCGTGCCACAGCCGAGTGCCGGCCTCGCTGTCGACCAGATGCCAACCCTGCAGTGGGCCTGCGGGTACGCTCAGTGCTTCCACGGCGCCCAGCGCGGCGAACTGCACCAGGCTCTCGATCACGCCGAACAGGTGGGCGATGGCCGCGTCGCTGTCGTGCGCGTTGGCGGCGTGAACGCCATCGAGGAATTCGTCGACGATCTGCGCGCCACCCACCACCAGCATCAATTCGGCAAGGCCTGGCACGAAGAAGCTGGCCAGGTTGAGCACCGTCAGCCCGGCGCCCAGCCAGCTTTCCAGGCGCGCCAGTAGTGCGCTGGCGTCCAGTTGAGCGACGGGTACGGCAATGCTGGCGGCATCGATGAACTTGCGCTCCACCTGCGTGCGTGCGCGCGCCTTGAAGCAGTCACCTGGCCACTGCTCCAGGCCCAGTGGCAGCCTGGCGTTCTTGTCGCGGGTTTCCTGCCAGATGTCACGCGGGCCGGGGAAGGCGCGCCTGAGCCAGCTGAACCTGTCGCCCTTGTCCAGCACCGGCGGGGTGGGGTGCAGTTCGGCGTAGGGGTAGTGGGGGTAAAGGGTTTCGCGCAGGCGTTGGAGGAACCCGGCCTGCTCCGGCAGGGGGACGTGGCGGATGAAGAAGGCACGGAAGTCATGGTCGGCCAGGCGGTCGGTGAGCGCGGCTCGCAGTTCGCCCAGCGAGGCATGCTGGCGCAGCGCGCCTTGTGGGTCGCCGGGCAGGTACAGCAGGCAGCTTTCGTCTGCGCTCGGGTCCTGCAACTGAATGACCAGCGGGCCATTGAGCGGCGTGCCGAACAGGGTGATGAACTGGCGCTGGACAACGCGGCTGCCGCTTTCGCGGGTGATCTGCGCCTGGTCTTCCAGCACTGCCTGTGCCAGCGCCTGGCCGTGGCTGTCGAGATGCCCGCGCAGGGTGGCCATCGCCAGTTCGGCGCGCAACGCACTGCGGTCCTGCTTTTCGAGCAGGGCACGAAAAGCGTCGTTATCGACGATATCGCCCAGGTGAGCGCGGTAGCGCTGGCCCAGGTCCAGGTTGCGGATACCCCGGACCAGGGTCGCGGTATCCAGCGCCAATGGGCTGAAGTCGGCTGCGCGCAGTTTGGCAGGGGTGTCGGCTTCGGCATTTTGCAGGGCGGCTTCGAGCATCGACAGGTGCTTGCGCGGGGCGTCACCGGTAAACGACACCTGCGCCTGGAGCAGGCTCGCCACGGGCGTTTGCGGGAACCAGCGTGCCAGCGCGTGTTCCAGCAGCGGTTTGCAGAAGGCATCGATCGGCTGCAAGGGCGCCAGGGCCAGCTTCAGGCGCTGCGTCTGTTGCTGGCTGTCGCGGATCAGCAGCGCCAGTTCGGCGCGCTGCTCTGGGCTGGCTTGCCGCAGCCAGTCGGGGATCTGGCGTTGGATGAGGGCGAGGTGGGTGTGATGTGCATGCGTCATCGTCTGCTCCTGCGGGGAGGGGGGGAGCAGGGAGGCTAGCGATGCCGATGGCAGGAGCGCGGGTAGATAGGCACTACCCGTCGACAGTACCTGCGCTGCTTTTCACCACGGCCAGGTGCGGGTGGGCGACCAGCTTGTCGATGTGCAGGGCTTCGGTGTTCATCCAGCTTTCGCTGAGCACCCGGTAATGCTCCATGTCGCGGCAGTGCAGCTGCAGGCTGTAGTCGAAATGGCCGCTGATCAAGTGGCACTCGTGCACCTGCGGGCAGGCGCGCATGGCGGCCTCGAAGGCCTTCTGCGCGACGCGCCCGCGCTGGTTGGACAGGGCCACCAGCACCAGCAGCGACAGGCCCGGGGCGACCTTGTGCGGGTCGATGATTGCGCCGTAGCCACGAATCACGCCGCGCCGCTCCAGCTTGCGCACGCGCTCAAGGCACGGGCGCGGGGTGAGGTGGACCAGGCTGGAGAGCTTTTCGAAGGTGATGCGGCCATCCACGCGCAGCACATCGAGGATGGCGTGGTCGATGCGGTCCAGCGGCGGTGGGGTGTCCTGGGTGTCCATGCACGTCGGCTTCTTTGTCGAAGGGGCATGCACAGGTTAGGCAAAAAGGGGCTGGCGTGCAGCCCCTGGTCAATCAGGCGCATGCGCTACCGGCCTTGGGCGTGGTGCGAATGCCCACCACCCGGGGCTGGAGCAGCGCATACAGGTCTTTGGGGTTTTCCAGCGAGGGCACCAGCGCGATGCCCTGGCCGATGTTCAAGGCCCGCGCGGTGTCCAGCACGTAGCGCAGCGCCGAGTAGTCCTCCAGGGCAAAGCCTACCGAGTCGAACAGGGTCACTTGCGCGGCGTGCTCGCGGCCCGGGGCCTTGCCTGCCAGCACCTGCCAGAACTCGGTCACCGGCGAGCCGGCGGGCATCTGCTGGATTTCGCCTTCGACGCGGCTTTGTGGCTCGTACTCCACGACCACCCGTGCGCGCTCGACGATGTCGCGGTGCAGTTCGGTCTTGCCGGGGCAGTCGCCGCCCACGGCATTGAGGTGCATGCCGGGCTCGATCATGTCCGGGGTCAGGATCGTGGCGTTGCGCTTGTCGGCGGTGACCGTGGTGACGATGTCGGCGCCGCGTACGGCTTCGGCGACGGAGTGGGCGACGATCAGCTTCAGCCCGGGCCGGCCGGCCAGGTTGGCCACCAGTTTCGCCGTGGCCTTGGGGTCGGTGTCGTACAGGCGGATTTCATCGATGCCCAGCATCGTCTTGAAGGCGATGGCCTGGAACTCGCTTTGCGAACCATTGCCGATCAGCGCCATGCTGCGGCTTTCTTCCCGTGCCAGGTAGCGCGCCGCCAGGGCCGAGGTGGCGGCGGTGCGGATCGCGGTGGTCAGGGTCATTTCGCTGAGCAGCAGCGGCGCGCCGGAGCGCACTTCGCTCAGGGTGCCGAAGGCCATGACCGTGGGCAGGCCTACGCGGGTGTTCTTCGGGTGGCCGTTGACGTATTTGAAGGCGTACAGGTTGGCGTCCGCAACCGGCATCAGCTCGATCACCCCCTCGGGCGAGTGGTTGGCCACCCGCGCGCATTTCTCGAAGGCTGGCCAGCGCAGGTAGTCCTGGCGGATGTATTCGGCCATTTCCATCAGGCAGGTGGCCAGGCCCTTGCGGTTGACCAGGCGGGCGATGTCTTGCACGTCGATATAGCGGGTCATGGGGGTCTCCCTGCAGCAGCGCTCTCAGAGTGGGCGCAGGGCTATTGTCCCGCGGGCGCGGAGCCAAGGCTGGCTGAAACAGGGAGGCGGGGCAGCGGGACCGGCTGATTTCAAGGCCGTGGCAGCCGAATCGGCTGTGTTGCCTGGCAGTGCCAGGATTGCCGTGCGTGCAGGCAAAAAAAACGGCACCTGCCTGAGGTGCCGTTTTCATTTCACGCCATGTTACTTGTGCAGCTCTTCTGCTGCGTACAGCGTGTTCTCGAGCAGGCAGGCGCGGGTCATCGGCCCGACGCCGCCCGGCACCGGGGTGATCCAGCCGGCGCGGGGCAGGGCAGTCTCGTAGACCACATCACCCACCAGCTTGCCGTCGTCCTGGCGGTTGATGCCCACGTCGACGACGATGGCGCCTTGCTTGATCCACTCACCCTTGACCAGGCCCGGCTTGCCGGCGGCCACGACGACCAGGTCGGCCCGACCGACGTGGCCTGCCAGGTCCTTGGTGAAGCGGTGGCAGACGGTCACGGTGCAGCCGGCCAGCAGCAGCTCCATGGCCATCGGCCGGCCGACGATGTTGGACGCGCCGACGATGACCGCGTCCATGCCGTACAGGTCCTGGCCGGTGCTTTGCAGCAGGGTCATGATGCCTTTTGGCGTGCAGGGGCGCAGCAGCGGGATGCGCTGGGCCAGGCGGCCGATGTTGTAGGGGTGGAAGCCATCGACGTCCTTGTCCGGGCGGATGCGTTCGAGCAGCAGCGAGGCGTCCAGGTGCGCCGGCAGCGGCAGCTGCAGGAGGATGCCGTCGACGGCCGGGTCGTCGTTGAGGCGGTCGATCAGCTCGGTCAGGGCTTGCTGCGTGGTATCGCTGGGCAGGTCGAAGGCTTGCGAAATGAAGCCGACCTCTTCGCAGTCCTTGCGCTTGTGCGAAACGTAGACTTGGGAGGCAGGGTCGGTGCCGACCAGGATCACCGCCAGGCCCGGCGTGCGCAGGCCTTGCTGGCGACGCTCCTCGACACGTTGAGCGATCTCTTTGCGCAGGTTGGCGGCGATCGCCTTGCCATCGATTAGGTGTGCAGTCATAGACGCGTGATTAACCATCGAGAAAGGAACAATAAAGAGGGCGCATTCTCGCACGACATGGCCCGAGGGCAAAGGCGGGTGGTCGGGCAAATCCCCTAACCCCTTAAATAATTTAAATTTTTTTGAGAAAGGTGTTGACGCTCCTACGGCTCGCCTATAAGATTCGCCGCACTTGTCGGGCACAGCCTAGCACTGGTTGGCAGAGTCGGGCAGAATGGGTGGTTTGTAACTCGTTCGGTTAGGCTTTTAGCTTATGCGCCCGTAGCTCAGCTGGATAGAGCATCCGCCTTCTAAGCGGATGGTCGCAGGTTCGAGTCCTGCCGGGTGCGCCATTAGGCAGCTTGGGCAAGCAAGTAAGGCTGTATAGCGATATGGTGGGCGTAGCTCAGTTGGTAGAGCGCTGGATTGTGATTCCAGTTGTCGTGGGTTCGATTCCCATCGTCCACCCCATATTCTTCAGAGGCGCCTTGATGCAGATCTGGCGCCTTTGTTTTAAGCGCTACGCGGACGTGGTGAAATTGGTAGACACACTGGATTTAGGTTCCAGCGGCGCAAGCTGTAAGAGTTCGAGTCTCTTCGTCCGCACCATGCTTCTGTAGGCAGTACCGCAACATAGCAACACCGCAATATGGTGGGCGTAGCTCAGTTGGTAGAGCGCTGGATTGTGATTCCAGTTGTCGTGGGTTCGATTCCCATCGTCCACCCCATATTCTTCGAAGGCGCCTTGATTGTATAATCGGGCGCCTTTGTTTTTTCTGCGTTGCGCGGACGTGGTGAAATTGGTAGACACACTGGATTTAGGTTCCAGCGGCGCAAGCTGTAAGAGTTCGAGTCTCTTCGTCCGCACCATCTGATATAAGCGCGTGCTTTCAAGTTGTTGAGGGCATGGCGGTAAAAAGGGCAGCCCATGAGCTGCCCTTTTGCTTTTTGCCGGATGGCTGATTAGGAGTGGGCAGGGGTGTGCTCTGGCACCAGGCGCACTTCGCTTGCGTAGGAATATGCTATTGGCTGGCAAGAATGCATGCGGCCCTTGTAATCCTCTGGTGACACCCCAATAAAAGCTGATAGATTTCAGCCGGTTGAAACCCCGGCCCGTATGCCGGTAGAGGATTACCCATGATTGCCAAAGAAGCCCGCCAGGCCCTGGCGCTGCAGCGATTCGCCGAGGCGAACCCGCAACTGCTCGAAGAAATCCGCGAGCTCGATGCGCGCGAGCAGGCCCAGCAGATCGAGTGGGCCTTCGAGGATGCCGCCGATGAGCAGGGCATCCAGCCCTGGGAGCTGGCGCTGCAACTGATTGCCGAAAGCCCCGAGCAGCTCCAGGCCATGCGCCTGGAAACCCATCGCGAAGTGGCCGAGGCGCTGGGCATGGCCTGGGAAGAGTACTGCCAGTTCAACGAAATCGACCCCGAATAAGGGTGTTTTCCGAGGCTGTGGTTGTTTGACAAGTTATTTCGGCGGCGTGGTGCCAAAAGGCGCTGTGCAGCCCCCTGATATGAACGGGCCTGGCGGCACGCCGTGCGGGCCTTGCAAGCTAATCGACCGGCGTAGTTTCCCGTCGTCCCGGGTGGGGTGACTTCTGCTGCGTGACTCACTAGAATGCTTGCCCTTGATTCTGGAGTCGGGCTATCGCCGGCTAACGTCTGTGCAACGAGGAATATCCATGCAAGTTTCTGTTGAAAACACTTCCGCTCTCGAGCGCCGCATGACCATCGCCGTTCCGGCCGAGCGCGTCGAGAACGAAGTCAACAAGCGTCTGCAGCAGACTGCCAAGCGCGCCAAAGTCGCGGGCTTCCGCCCAGGCAAAGTGCCGATGAGCGTGATCCGCCAGCGTTTCGAAGCCGATGCCCGTCAAGAGGCGTTCGGTGACCTGGTCCAGGCTTCCTTCTACGAAGCCATCGTCGAGCAGAAGCTGAACCCGGCTGGCGCACCTGCCGTTGAGCCGAAGTCCTTCGAAAAGGGCAAGGACCTGGAATTCGTCGCCATCTTCGAAGTGTTCCCTGAGTTCACCGTTGCTGGCCTTGAGTCGATCAACGTCGAGCGCCTGAGCGCCGAAGTGGCCGACGCCGACCTGGACAACATGCTGGAAGTGCTGCGCAAGCAGAACGTGCGCTTCGAAGCCGTTGAGCGCGCTGCCGAGAAAGACGACCAGGTCAACATCGACTTCGTCGGCAAGATCGACGGCGAAGCCTTCGCCGGTGGTTCGGCCAAGGGCACCCAGCTGGTACTGGGCTCCGGCCGCATGATCCCAGGCTTCGAAGATGGCCTGGTAGGCGCCAAGGCGGGCGAAGAGCGCGTTGTCAACGTGACCTTCCCTGAGGACTACCAGAACCTGGACCTGGCTGGCAAAGCCGCCGAGTTCACCATCACCGTCAACAGCGTGTCGGCTCCTCAGCTGCCAGAACTGAACGAAGAATTCTTCGCCCAGTTCGGCATCAAGGAAACCACCCTGGAAGGCTTCCGCACCGAAGTTCGCAAGAACATGGAGCGTGAGCTGCGCCAGGCGATCAAGACCAAGGTCAAGAACCAGGTCATGGACGGTCTGCTGGCCGCCAACCCGATCGAAGTGCCGAAGGCCCTGCTGGAAAACGAAGTCAACCGTCTGCGCGTGCAGGCCGTTCAGCAGTTCGGTGGCAACATCAAGCCTGAGCAACTGCCGGCCGAGCTGTTCGAAGAGCAAGCCAAGCGCCGCGTGGTGCTGGGCCTGATCGTTGCCGAGGTGGTCAAGCAGTTCGAGCTCAAGCCGGACGACGCCAAGGTTCGCGAGATGATCGAAGAGATGGCCTCGGCCTACCAGGAGCCTGAGCAGGTCATCGCCTGGTACTACAAGAACGACCAGCAACTGAACGAAGTCCGTTCGGTTGTGCTGGAAGAACAAGTTGTAGATACTGTTCTGCAGAAAGCGACTGTGACCGACAAGTCGGTCTCGTACGAAGATGCCGTAAAGCCAGCACAGGCGCCTGCCGAAGCTGAGTAATACGCGTCACTCGTAGGAAACCCCCACAAGCCAGCCTTCGCGCTGGCTTGTGCGTATTCAAGCCATGACTATTTGGGAGTGAGCGCAGGACATGTCCCGCAATTCTTATATTCAGCAGAGCTCTGACATCCAGGCCGCAGGCGGCCTGGTCCCGATGGTTATCGAGCAGTCCGCCCGTGGCGAACGTGCCTACGACATCTACTCGCGCCTGTTGAAGGAGCGAGTGATCTTCCTGGTTGGCCCGGTAGAGGACTACATGGCCAACCTGGTAGTGGCGCAGCTGCTGTTCCTTGAAGCGGAAAACCCGGACAAGGATATCCATCTGTACATCAACTCCCCAGGCGGCTCGGTGACAGCTGGCATGTCGATCTACGACACCATGCAGTTCATCAAGCCAGACGTCTCGACCATCTGCATCGGCCAGGCCTGCAGCATGGGCGCCTTCCTCTTGGCCGCTGGTGCCAAGGGCAAGCGCCACTGCCTGCCGAACTCGCGCGTGATGATCCACCAGCCGCTGGGCGGCTTCCAGGGCCAGGCGACCGACATCGAGATCCACGCCCAGGAAATCCTCAACATCAAGGCGCGCCTGAACGAGCTGCTGGCCTACCACACCGGCCAGGACCTCGAGACCATCAAGCGCGATACCGAGCGTGACAACTTCATGAGCGCCTCGCGCGCGGCCGAGTACGGTCTGATCGACTCGGTCTACGACAAGCGGCAACTGGCATCCTGACCTCAGGTGCCAGAGCAGGTAGGTGCCGAAAGCGCCTACCTGCGGACTTGAAAAAGCCCGCAATTGCCTTCATCTTGTGTTTCAAGCCTACCGGATTGGATCGATCGAATGACTGACACCCGTAACGGCGAGGACAGCGGCAAATTGCTTTATTGCTCCTTCTGCGGCAAAAGCCAGCACGAAGTGCGCAAACTGATTGCCGGGCCCTCGGTATTTATCTGCGACGAGTGCGTCGACCTGTGCAACGACATCATCCGTGAGGAGGTGCAGGAAGCCCAGGCCGAGAGCAGCGCGCACAAATTGCCTTCGCCGAAAGAAATCAGCGGCATCCTGGACCAGTACGTCATTGGTCAGGAGCGCGCCAAGAAGGTGCTGTCGGTAGCGGTGTACAACCACTACAAGCGCCTGAACCAGCGTGACAAGAAGGGCGACGAAGTCGAACTCGGCAAGAGCAACATCCTGCTCATCGGGCCTACCGGCTCGGGCAAGACCCTGCTCGCCGAAACCCTTGCTCGTCTGCTGAACGTACCGTTTACCATTGCCGACGCCACCACCCTGACCGAAGCCGGTTATGTGGGTGAGGACGTCGAGAACATCATTCAGAAACTGCTGCAGAAGTGCGACTACGACGTGGAAAAGGCCCAGATGGGCATTGTCTACATCGACGAAATCGACAAGATCTCGCGCAAGTCGGACAACCCGTCGATCACCCGTGACGTTTCGGGCGAAGGCGTGCAGCAGGCGTTGCTGAAGCTGATCGAAGGCACCGTGGCTTCCGTGCCGCCGCAAGGTGGCCGCAAGCACCCGCAACAGGAATTCCTGCAGGTTGATACCCGCAATATCCTGTTCATTTGCGGTGGCGCCTTCTCCGGCCTGGAAAAGGTCATCCAGAACCGCTCCACCAAAGGTGGCATCGGTTTTGGCGCCGAAGTACGCAGCAAGGAAGAAGGCAAGAAGGTCGGCGAATCGCTGCGCGAAGTCGAACCGGACGATCTGGTCAAGTTTGGCCTGATCCCCGAGTTCGTCGGCCGTCTGCCGGTGCTGGCGACCCTCGACGAGCTGGATGAGGCGGCGCTGATGCAAATCCTCACCGAGCCGAAGAACGCCCTGACCAAGCAGTACGCCAAGCTGTTCGAGATGGAAAGCGTGGACCTCGAGTTCCGCAGTGACGCCCTCAAGGCCGTCGCCCGCAAGGCCCTGGAGCGCAAGACTGGCGCCCGTGGCCTGCGTTCGATCCTCGAAGGCGTGCTGCTCGACACCATGTACGAAATTCCTTCGCAGAAGGAAGTCAGCAAGGTGGTGATCGACGAGAGCGTCATCGAAGGCACGTCGCAGCCGCTGCTCATCTACGAGAACAGCGAGCCGCAAGCCAAGGCCGCGCCTGACGCCTGATTCAGGCGATTGGCAGGTGGCGGTAGCAAGCAGAAGGGGCCTACGGGCCCCTTTCTGCTTTTCCTATACAAGCGCTTGTAATTTCCCAGGCGTGCCCCCACATTAGGTCCAAGCATCATTTCCACCGGTTTCCGGCCATAAGGCCGCTGTAGAGGCGAAATCATGAAGACCACCCTCGACTTGCCTCTTTTGCCATTGCGCGATGTCGTTGTTTACCCGCACATGGTCATCCCGCTGTTCGTGGGGCGTGAAAAGTCCATCGAAGCCCTCGAGGCGGCGATGACGGGCGAGAAGCAGATCCTCCTGCTGGCCCAGAAGAACCCAGCCGACGACGACCCGGGCGAAGACGCCCTGTACCGCGTCGGTACCGTCGCCACCGTTCTGCAACTGCTGAAGCTGCCCGATGGCACCGTCAAGGTGCTGGTCGAGGGTGAGCAGCGCGGTGCCGTCGAGCGGTTCAGCGAAGTAGAAGGGCACATCCGTGCCGAAGTATCCCTGATCGACGAAACCGACGCCGCCGAGCGCGAGTCGGAAGTGTTCGTGCGCACCTTGCTGTCGCAGTTCGAGCAGTACGTGCAGCTGGGCAAGAAAGTCCCGGCCGAAGTGCTGTCGTCGCTGAACAGCATCGAAGAGCCTGGGCGCCTGGTCGACACCATGGCCGCGCACATGGCGCTGAAGATCGAGCAGAAGCAAGAGATCCTCGAGATCGTCGACCTGACCACGCGCGTCGAACACGTGCTGGCCCTGCTCGACGCCGAAATCGACCTGCTGCAGGTGGAAAAGCGCATCCGCGGCCGGGTCAAGAAGCAGATGGAGCGCAGCCAGCGCGAGTACTACCTGAATGAGCAGATGAAGGCCATTCAGAAAGAGCTCGGCGATGGCGACGAAGGCCACAACGAAGTCGAAGAGCTGAAAAAGCGCATCGAAGCCGCTGGCCTGCCCAAGGACGCCCTGGCCAAGGCCCAGGCCGAGCTGAACAAGCTCAAGCAGATGTCGCCGATGTCGGCCGAGGCCACCGTGGTGCGCTCCTACCTCGACTGGCTCGTGCAGGTGCCGTGGAAGGCCCAGAGCAAGGTCCGCCTGGACCTGGCCAAGGCCGAGGAAATCCTCGATGCCGACCACTATGGCCTGGAAGAGGTCAAGGAACGCATTCTCGAGTACCTCGCGGTGCAGAAGCGCGTGAAGAAGATCCGTGGCCCGGTACTGTGCCTGGTCGGCCCGCCTGGCGTCGGCAAGACCTCCCTGGCCGAGTCGATCGCTGCCGCGACCAACCGCAAGTTCGTGCGCATGGCCCTGGGTGGCGTGCGTGACGAGGCCGAAATCCGTGGCCACCGTCGGACCTACATCGGTTCGATGCCGGGCCGCCTGATCCAGAAGATGACCAAGGTGGGTGTACGCAACCCGCTGTTCCTGCTCGACGAGATCGACAAGATGGGCAGCGACATGCGTGGCGACCCGGCCTCGGCGCTGCTGGAAGTGCTCGACCCCGAGCAAAACCACAATTTCAACGACCACTACCTGGAAGTCGATTACGACCTCTCGGACGTGATGTTCCTGTGCACCTCGAACTCGATGAACATTCCGCCGGCGCTGCTCGACCGCATGGAAGTCATCCGCCTGCCGGGCTACACCGAGGACGAGAAGATCAACATCGCGGTCAAGTACCTGACGCCCAAGCAGGTCAAGGCCAACGGCTTGAAGAAGGAAGAGCTGGAGATCGACGTCTCGGCGATTCGCGACATCATCCGTTACTACACCCGTGAAGCGGGCGTGCGGGGCCTCGAGCGGCAGATCGCCAAGGTGTGCCGCAAGGTGGTCAAGGAGCACACCGGGCAGAAGCAGGTGAAGGTCAAGGTCACCAGCGAGCAGCTCGAGCACCTGCTCGGCATTCGCAAGTTCCGCTACGGCCTGGCCGAGCAGCAGGACCAGATCGGCCAGGTCACGGGCCTTGCGTGGACGCAGGTGGGCGGCGAACTGCTGACCATCGAGTCGGTGGTGATCCCCGGCAAGGGCCAGTTGATCAAGACCGGCTCGCTCGGCGACGTCATGGTCGAATCCATCACTGCCGCGCAAACCGTGGTCCGTAGCCGTGCCCGCAGCCTGGGCATCGCGGCCGACTTCCACGAGAAGCACGACGTGCACATCCACATGCCCGAAGGCGCCACGCCCAAGGACGGCCCGAGTGCCGGTATTGGCATGTGCACCGCGCTGGTCTCGGCGCTGACCCAGATTCCGGTGCGTGCCGACGTTGCCATGACCGGCGAAATCACCCTGCGTGGCCAGGTTCTGGCGATCGGCGGGCTGAAGGAAAAACTGCTGGCAGCCCACCGCGGTGGAATCAAGACGGTGATCATTCCCGAGGAGAATGTTCGCGATCTGAAGGAAATTCCGGAAAATATCAAACAGGATCTTCAGATCAAACCGGTCAAATGGATTGACGAAGTCCTGCAAATTGCGCTGCAATACGCCCCGGAGCCCTTGCCAGATGTGGCTCCTGAGATTGTCGCGAAAGATGAAAAGCGCGACGGCGATGCTAAGGAAAGAATCAGCACGCATTAGTAGTTTTTGCTTGGGGGGCTTTCCTTGACAGTTTTTTCGGGGCCTTGCTATAAAGCGGCACGCTATTGTCAACAAGCCACCCAGCGCACGTTTCATAAGCTTTTCATTACATACTTAGAAACAAACTCAATAGAGAAATAAGGGGACTTAGAGTGAACAAGTCGGAACTGATTGACGCTATCGCTGCATCGGCTGACATTTCCAAGGCTGCCGCAGGCAAGGCTCTGGATGCTGTGATCGACTCCGTGACCGGTGCCCTGAAAGCAGGCGACGACGTCGTCCTGGTTGGCTTCGGCACTTTCTCGGTCAAAGAGCGCGCTGAGCGCACCGGCCGCAACCCGCAAACCGGCAAGGCCATCAAGATCGAGGCTGCCAAGGTTCCAGGCTTCAAGGCTGGCAAAGGCCTGAAAGACGCCGTTAACTAAGTCGTCTCTTTCAGCCGGACCCGGCCTGGCCAGGTCCGAGCACGCTGACGGCGGGCCGCAAACGTTCCCGCCTGACACGTTTGCTAAGAAAAGGCGCATCCTCGGATGCGCCTTTCTTTTATCAGGATTCTACCCACGCTCCGCGGTTGTCGACGCAGTGGTACAGCCGTTTCTGGGGGACGCATGCTGCAAAATATCAGGGACAATTCACAAGGTTGGATTGCCAAGACCATCATCGGCCTCATCGTCGTGCTGATGGCGTTGACCGGCTTCGATGCCATTTTCAAGGCCACCACCCATAGCCAGGACGCCGCCAAGGTGAACGGGCACACCATCAGCCTCAATGAGCTGAGCCAAGCGGCCGACATGCAGCGCCGCCAGCTCGTGCAACAGTTGGGCAAGGATTTCGACCCGGCACTGCTGGACGAGAAGCTGCTGCGTGATGCCGCACTCAAAGGGCTGATCGAGCGCAAGCTGCTGTTGCAGGGCGCCGAAGACGCCAAGTTCGCTTTCTCCGAGGCCGAGCTGGATCAAGTGATCCTGCAGACCCCCGAGTTCCAGGTCGATGGCAAATTCAACGCCGACCGCTTCGACCAGGTCATTCGCCAGATGGGCTACGGCCGCATGCAGTTCCGCGACATGCTTGCCGAGGAAATGCTGATTGGCCAGCTGCGCACCGGCATCGCCGGCAGCAGCTTCGTCACCGACCAGCAGGTCGATGCCTTTGCCCGCCTGGAAAACCAGACCCGCGACTTCGCTTCCCTGACCTTCAAGGCCGACCCGGCAGCGGTCAAGGTCAGCGACGAAGAGGTCAAGGCGCACTATGACCAGCACGCCAAGGAGTTCATGACTCCCGACCAGGTGGTCATCGACTACATCGAGCTGAAGAAGTCGGCGTTCTTCGACCTGGTCAAGGTCACTGACGAAGAGCTCAAGGCCCAGTACGAGAAGGAAATCGCCAACCTCGCCGAGCAGCGCCATGCCGCGCACATCCTCATCGAGGTCAACGACAAGGTCACCGATGCCCAGGCCAAGGCCCGCATCGAAGAGGTCGAGCAACGCCTGGCCAAGGGTGAAGACTTCGCCAAGTTGGCCAAGGAGTTCTCCCAGGACCCAGGTTCCGCCAACAACGGTGGTGACCTTGGTTTCGCAGGCCCGGGTGTATATGACCCGGCGTTCGAAACGGCCCTGTACAAGCTCAACGACGGCCAGGTGTCGGCCCCGGTGCGCACCGACTTCGGCTACCACCTAATCAAGCTGCTGGGCAAGCAGGCGCCGGAAGTACCGAGCTTCGCCAGCCTGAAGGACAAGCTGACCCATGACCTGAAGATGCCGCTGGTCGAGCAACGCTATGTCGATGCCAGCAAGCAACTGCAGGACGCTGCCTACGAGGCTGCAGACCTGGCCCAGCCGGCCCAGGACCTGAACCTCAAGGTGCACACCTCGGCGCCGTTCGGCCGTGAGGGTGGTGAAGGCATCACGGCCAACCGTGGCGTGATCCAGGCGGCATTCTCCGAAGAAGTGCTGGAGGAGGCTGCCAACAGCACCGCCATCGAGCTGGATCCGGAAACCACCGTGGTACTGCGCGTCAAGGAACACCGCAAGCCTGCGCAGATGCCGCTGGAAGCCGTGGCCAAGAACATCCGCGAGCACCTGGCCAAGGAAAAGGCGACTGCCGAACTCAAGGCCAAGGCAGACAAGCTGATCGCCGGCCTGCGTGACGGCTCCATCGCCGCCACCGCTGGCCACGATGGGCAGAACTGGAAGGCCTTCGAAGCCGTTACCCGCGGCCAGGACGGTATCGACCCCGCCGAGCTGCAGGCGCTGTTCCGCCTGGCCAAGCCGCAAGCCAAGGACAAGCCCGAATACGGCAGCGTGGTCCTGGCCGATGGCAGCCTGGTTGTGCTGCAGCTCAAGGGCGTCAACGAAGGCGCGGCCGCCAGCGATGAAGAGAAACAGCAGATTCGCCGCTACCTCGCTTCGCGCGCGGGCCAGCAGGACTTCGCGGCGTACCGCAAGCAGCTGGAAAGCACAGCGGACATCACGCGCTACTGAGTGACTGTTCGGTAAAAAAACGGGCCGCTTGATGCGGCCCGTTTTTTTTATGTGGCTTGTACCTCCCACAGGTACCCCATTGCCCTGCAGGCCGATGAGGTATTTGTGGGAGCGGGCTTGCCCCGCGAAAGGGCCGGCACAGGCAAGCGAAGCCTAGCGCTTCTCCCCCTCATAGTTGTCCAGCGTATCGCGCGCAATCTCCCGCCCCAGCGCAATCAGCTCCGGCGCCTTGTAGAACTCGAAGAACCGGCAAACCCGCTTGGGCACGTTGATCAGCACATCGGGCGGGTACCCCGCGATCTTGTACTGCGCCAACGACGTCTGCATCACCTCGAAGCTCTGGTTGATCAGGTCCAGCAGCGAAGCCGGCCCGACGTTGTCGATGATGAACGACCCCGTGGCCGATTTCGGCGCCCCCTCGCGCTCCGGCGCCGCCGCCGGTTGCTGGGCTTCAGGGTCGGCCGCATCGGCCAGCCACGGGCTTGGCGGCGCCAGGCCCTCGGCGACGATCTCCTGCTCGATGCGGATCAGCTCCTCGGCGGGCTTGCGCCGGAACGGCAGGCGCGAGCCGAGCGAGCTGAGCAGCGCATCGAAGCGCATCTTGAACGCCGCCGGCCGTTCGATCACCGGCAGCTGGTACTGCTTCTGGTTGGTGGAGTTGAGGTTCACCGCAATGATCAGGTCGCAGTGGCTGGACACCACCGGCACGATCGGCAGCGGGTTGAGGATGCCGCCGTCGACCAGCATGCGGTTGCCCTGCATCACTGGGGTGAACAGGCTGGGAATCGCCGCCGAAGCACGCATGGCCTGGTGCAGGCAGCCTTCCTGGAACCAGATTTCCTGCTGGTGGGTCAGGTCGGTGGCCACCGCCGTGTAGGGGATGCGCAGTTGCTCGATGTTGATCTCGCCGACGATCTTGCGGATCTGGCCGAACACCTTGTCGCCGCGAATCGCGCCCAGGCGAAAGCTCACGTCGACCAGGCGCAGCACATCCAGGTAGTCCAGGCTCTCGATCCAGTTGCGATACTCCTCGAGCTTGCCCGCGGCATAGATGCCGCCGATCACCGCGCCCATCGAGCAGCCGGCGACACAGGCAATGTCGTAGCCGCGCCGTTCGATTTCCTCGATCACGCCGATATGGGCGTAACCCCGAGCCCCACCTGACCCCAACACCAGTGCTACACGTTTGCTCATGATCGATCCTTAGGCTGTGCAACCATGGTCCTACAATGCACCGAGCGTTGCCTGTGCTTCAATGTAGACTCTAGGCAATGCCTGCCGGAAGCGGCACTTTTCGGGTGCCCGAGCGTCGAACAGCCACTTTACTCCAACCATTGAGGTACCCCTGATGAAAGCCTGGATTTCCCTTCCTCTGATTGCCCTGGCCCTGGCTGGCTGTGCGGGCAAGACGGCCTACCGCGATAGCTGCGCGACGCAGCTGGATGCCGCCTGGAAGGAGCTCGACCTGGCCAAGGCCGAGGGCTTTGCCGGTACCGTCAGTTATTCCAAGGCGTTGTCGCTGCTGACCGGGGCCAAGACCCAGCAGCAGTTCGAAGGTTTCGAAGGTTGCACGAACAAAGCCGAGAAGGCGCGTTTCTACATTCGTGAGTCGCGCGCCGGGCGCTGACCGAGGAGCGTCGTATGTCCGCCATGCTCGATCATGTGGTTGCCCAGGTACTGGCCTTGCAGGTGCGCCTGCTGGCCTGTCGCGAGCGCCTGGCTGCCGATACCGACAGCGAGGCACTGCACGACCTGCGCATCGGCGTGCGGCGCCTGCGCAGCCTGCTGCGTCCGCTGCGCGGGTTGCCAGGCGTCGAGCAGCTCGAGGCGGCGGCGAAGGCACTCGGCACCCTGACCACACCTTTGCGCGATCGCGAGGTGCTTGCCGGCGAGCTGATTGCGCGCGGTTTGCTCGAGCCGGGGCAGCGGCGCCTGCAAGGGCGCGCCGCAACCTTTGCCGGCGTGGCCAAAAGCCTTCAACTGGGCCGGGTGCTGGGCATCCTCGATGCTTTTCCGCTGTTTCTGCGCGCCGCCGGGCGCGAGGGCCTGGCCAAGTCGTTGGGCAAGCGCGTCGACAAGCGCCTGGTCAAGCAGTGGCGCAAGCTCGATGAAGCCTTGCAGGACCCCGCCCACGACCGTCATCGCTTGCGCTTGCTGATCAAGCGCGTGCGCTACGGCGACCAGGCCTATCCGCAACTCGACCACGCGGGGAGCAAGCTGCAGGGCTTGCTGAAGAAGGCCCAGGGCGACCTGGGCAGCTGGCATGACCGCCTGCAATGGCTGCTGCAGGCCGGCGAGCATGCCGACCTGGCGCCGTGCAAGGCTGTCTGGGAGCAGGAGCTGCACGAGGCCGAGCGCAAGTCGGATGCCACGCTGCAGGCCTTGCAGGCCGCACTCAAGCGGCGCAAGCCCGGCAAATGACCGATATGCGGGCTGATCCCGCAGGCATGGCTGGCTAGTATGGGCGAACATCCATTGCCGCCTGCAGGAGCCGGCCCATGAATTTCAACCAATTGCTCGACGCCGTGCAGGCGAGCCCCGACGGGGTCTGCATCCCGGCGACCTGGGCCCAGGGCCGCGCTGCCTTCGGTGGCCTGATGGCCGCGATGGTGTTCCAGGCCATGCGCCAGAAACTCTCCGACAACCGCCCCGTGCGCTCCCTGGCGATCAGCTTCGTTGCGCCGGCGGCGCCAGACGTGCCGACCCACTTCGAAGTCGAGGTGCTGCGCGAAGGCAAGGCGGTCAGCACCTTGCTCGGCCGTGCTGTGCAGGGCGGGCAGGTGGTGACCCTGGTGCAGGGCAATTTCGGCGCGGGGCGGCCTTCGGTGGTCGAGGTGCCCGCATTGCCGGCGCCGGCGATGAAACCGCTGGATCAGGCTGCGCCGGAGCTACCCTACATCAAGGGTGTGACGCCAGAGTTCATGCGCCATGTCGCCTTGCGCTGGGCCATCGGTGGGTTGCCCTTCAGCGGCAATCAGTCCAGGCAGATGGGCGGGTGGGTGCGCTTGCGCGATGTGGCCGAAGAGCAGGTCGACGAGGCTCATCTGCTGGCCTTGGTGGACGCCTGGCCGCCGAGCCTGATGCCGTTTCTCAAGCAACCTGCGGCAGGCAGCACACTGACCTGGACCATCGAGTTCATTCAGCCGGTCGCGGCGTTGTCGACCCTGGACTGGTGCCGCTATTGCGTGGAGACCGAGCATGCCCGGGAAGGTTACGGGCATGCTGCGGCGACGTTGTGGACAGCGCAAGGGGAGTTGCTGGCATTGAGCCGGCAGACGGTTACCGTGTTTGCCTGATGTGCGAGGTGGCATCATCGCCGGCAAGCCGGCTCCCACAGGTACAGCACAAGCTCAGGCCTGAAGGTAGCTCTGTGGGAGCCGGCTTGCCGGCGATCGGTTTCAATGCCGATGCTTGTGCCGTTCGCGCCAGGCTTTCAACCAGGCGCCGCTGAGCACGAAGCGCGGAAAGGTGATGAACTGCTCGGTCAGCAGCCGCTGCATGGCATCTTTGCGGTCGGCAAACGGCTCCGGCTGCTGCGCCTCCAGGCGGTGGCCCTGGCGCTGCATGCCCAGGCCGGCGAGCAAGGCGATGACGCCGACGGCGATCTGCCCCAGGTCCAGGGCGAACAGGCCGGACAACACCAGCAAGGCGCCGAGAATGAACAGCGGCACCGCAATCAGGTGCAGCACCAGGTTGGTTGGGTGGCGGTGGTTGTGGTGATAGCCGCGCCATTGCCAGGCGGGCAAATTGGGCAGTCGTTTGTTCATGGGCATTTCCTCGCGGTCATGCCCAAAGCTTAGTGCTGCGCTCGACAGCCAGCCAATCGAGGCTGGCTATGGTGGTTATAGCTTCAGCTGGCCTATGGCCTTGCTCAGCTCGCCGGCCAAGGCGGCCAGCTCATTGCTGGTGGTGGCCGAGCCGACGGTCTGCTGCACGGTCTGTTCGGTGACGTCGCGAATGCTCACCACCGCGCGGTTCATTTCTTCGGCCACCTGGCTCTGCTGCTCGGCGGCCACGGCAATCTGCGTGTTGCTCTCACGCATCTGCGCCACGGCTCCGGTGATCTCGGCCAGCGCCGCGCCGGCCTCCTGGGCTTGGCGCACGCAGTCGTCGGCCTTGTACGAGCTTTCCTGCATGAATTCCACTGCATCGCGGGTGCCGGCCTGCAGGTCGGCGACCATGTGGGTGATTTCGTCGGTGGAGGTTTGCACGCGCTTGGCCAGGTTGCGCACCTCATCGGCCACCACGGCAAAGCCACGGCCCAGGTCGCCGGCGCGGGCTGCTTCGATGGCGGCATTCAGGGCCAGCAGGTTGGTCTGCTCGGCGATGCTGTGGATCACCCCGACCACGCCGTTGATCTTCTGGCTGTCTTCGGCCAGCTGGCGAATCATCTCGGCAGTCTGCTGCACGCCGCTCGACAGCCCGGCAATCGAATCCTGCACCCGGTCGACCACGTCCTTGCCGCTGCCGGCCAGGTCATCGGCGGTCTGCGACAGGTCGCGGGTGGCGCCGGCATGCTGGGCGATATGGTGCACGGTGGCCGACATCTCGTTGATGGCGGTGGCGGCCTGGTCGGTTTCGCTCTGCTGGCCAAGCATGCCGTGGCGCACGTCGTTCATGCTCGCGGCCAGGCGCGCAGCGCCGGCATCCAGTTGCCCGGCGGTGCGCGCCACGGTGCCCACCACCCGGTGGTAGGTCTGCTGCATGGCATTGAAGGCGCCGGCCATCTGGCCAACTTCGTCGCCGCTGGCCAGTGGCACGCGGGCAGACAGGTCGCCGGTCTTTTCCACGTGCAGCATCACATCCTTGAGCGTGTTGAGCTGGCTCAGCAGGAAGCGGATCAGCAACTGCGAGGCGCAGAGCATGGCCAGCATCAGGATCAGCACGCACACGGCATAGTTGCTGAAGCGGTCGAAGAACACCTGGCGCAGGGTCGGCGACTGGGCCAGCACGGCCACCTGCTGTTCGCCGTGGCGCAGTACCTGGGCGCCGCGCAGCGGGTTGTCGCCAAGGATCCAGGCGGCGGGCAATGCCGCCCAGCCCTGGGCGTTGCGCAACGCTTCCAGCGGTTCGCCGGCAACGCTTGGGGCCTGCTCGGCTGGCCAGGCGATCACGTTGGCCTGTTGGGGCAGGGGTTGCCCGGCGGGCCAGGCCGACAGCAGCTCGGCCTGTGCCTGCGCCTGAGCCTGCGCGGCGTCGGCGCGGGCGCGCTGCTCCAGGTGCACGGCATACAGCACCAGCAGCAAGGTGGTGACAAAGGCCACTGCATTGACGGCCCAGAATTTGTACTTCAGGGAAATATTGCTAAGCCAGGCACCCATGGGTAGGTCTTCTCTGAGTTGAGCGGAAACAATATTGGCAAGGTGCCATCATTGTGCCCGCTCTCGCCAGGGAAGCGTTGATGTGCATCAACAAATGCTTTTGCCGGGGTGCGATCATGCCCGCGCTCAAGCCAGCTGGAAGAATGCCCGGGCTGTGGCCGTGGTATGCGCGGCCGTGGCTTCGATGCTTTCGCCCCGGTGCAGCGCCACTTCGCGCAGCACCTCGGGCAGGAACGCCGGCTCGTTGCGCCCGTTCTTCGGTTTCGGCCGCAGGCTACGGGGCAGCAGGTAGGGCGCATCGCTCTCCAGCATCAGGCGCCCTTGCGGGATGTTGCCCACCAGCGGGTGCAGGTGCGTGCCGCGGCGTTCATCGCAGATCCAGCCGGTGATGCCGATGTGCAGGTCCATGTCCAGGTAGGCGAACAGCGCTTGGCGCTCGCCGGTAAAGCAATGCACCACGGCTGCCGGCAAATGGTCACGATAGTCCTTCAAGATGGCCAGCAGCCGTTCGCTGGCATCGCGCTCGTGCAGAAACACCGGCAGGCGCAGCTCGGCCGCCAGCGCCAGTTGGGCCTGCAGGGCCTTTTCCTGGAGGGGGCGAGGGGAGAAATCGCGGTTGAAGTCCAGCCCGCATTCGCCCACGGCGCGAACCCGTGCCTCAGCGAGCAGTTGGCGCAGTTGCCGCTCGCTGTCGGCATCCCAGGATTTGGCATCGTGGGGGTGTACGCCGGCAGTGGCGAACAAGTGCTGGCCGTCGCCATCGAGCTGCTGGCACAGCTCCAGCGCCTGTTCGCTGACCGCAAGGCTCGTGCCGGTGAGGATCATCTGCACCACGCCGGCCTCGATGGCGCGCTCGACGATGGCCGCCTGCTGGTCATGGAAACTGCTGTTGGTCAGGTTGACGCCGATATCGATCAGTTGCATGGTGCTACCTCGTGCCGCGGGGCGGCCAGCATAGCAAAAAGCGCGATACTCGGAAAAAACCAAGAACTTCAGGCTGTTGCCGTGGTCTTTTACCGCCATTTATCACGAACGCAACCTATGGATAACGCCCACCGACCTCGGACACGTTCCCCCATGCTGCGAACCTTGCTGACCCTGCTGCTGATGCTGGGGCTGACTGCTGTCGGCCCGGCCTACGCACGCCTGCCTGGGCCCCAGCAGCATTTGCCGGCGAGCAAGGTGCGCGACCTGGAGCAGATTCGCAGCAGCAAGGTGCTGCGCGTGCTGGTCAAGCAGAGCCGCAACAGCTCCGGCGAGGTCAAGGGCGAGCCGGTGGGCATCGAATACTACCGCCTGCGCGGGCTCGAGCATTACCTCAACGCCCGTGCCAGCGATGGCCAGCAGATCCGCCTGGAAATCATCCCGCGGGCCAAGGAGCAACTACTGAGCGCGTTGCAGCGTGGCGAAGGCGACCTGGCCGCGCCGGGTGAGCTGCTCGACCCGGCCGGGGTAGGGGCGGTGGAGGGCAGCGCGCCGGTGCTGGACCAGGTGCCGCTGTGGCTGGTCGGGCGCAAGGGCGAGCGCAGCCTCACCCGCGTCGAGCAGCTGTCCGGGCGCACCGTGGCGCTGACCAGCGCCAGCGCCGCCGGCGCGCTGATCCAGCAGCTCAACCAGCAGCTGGCCTTGCGCAAGCGGCCGCCGATCAAGGTCGAATGGGTCGATTCGACCCTGGCGGTGGAGGATGTGCTGGAGATGGTCCAGGCCGGTATCTACAACCTGACCATCGTCGAGCGCCCGATCGCCCAGCGTTGGGCTCGGGTCATGCCGCGCCTGCGCCTGGACAGCCGGCTGCAGCTTGGCCCGCCGCAAGCCATGCGCTGGTACGTGCGGCGTGACGCGACGCTGTTGCTGGCGACGGTCGACCGTTACCTGAAGGGCTACCGAGCCCCCGAAAACCAGGATGCGGCGTTCGAGCGCATCTACCGGCGCCAGTACCGTGTGCACAACCCCCTGGCCAGCAAGGACCGCCAGCGCCTGGCCGCGTTGCGCCCGGTGCTGCAAAAACATGGCCAGGCGCAGCAGATCGATTGGCTCAACCTTGCCGCGCTGGCCTTCAAGGAGTCCACCCTCGATACCCAGGCCCGCGGCAGCGGCGGGGCCCATGGCCTGATGCAGATCACGCCGTCGGCGGCGCAGCGGGTCGGGGTCAGCAATACCGGCACGGTCGATGGCAATGTCCAGGCCAGCGCGCGCTATTTGGCGCTGATCCGGCGCAAGTTCTTCGCCAGCCCGAAGATCAACGAGCGCGAGCGCATGGCCTTTGTGCTGGCGGCCTACAACCTGGGGCCGGAGCGGGTCCAGGCCATGCGCGTGGAGGCGCGCAAGCGCGGCCTCAATGGCAATCAGTGGTTCTTCCAGACCGAGCGGGTGGCCATGGAGCAGGTGGGCATGGGGCCGGTGAATTTCGTCAACAGCGTGAACAAGTACTTCCTGGCGTTCAACCGTGAACGGGCGCGGCTCGAACGTGTGGCCAAGCGCTGATCTCGCCCGCTCCGCACTCAGCCAGGCAGGCTGCGATCAAGGTCTACTTGCAGCTTGCCGCTCGAGGCTCTAGGATACCGCCTGCGCCGATTTAAACAGCTACTTGCGGGGCGCAGGACCGCCCCGGCACCGGGTCATCCGAAATACCGCTAAAGCGCTGGTTCGGTGACGCCTCCCACCGCTGCCCAGCGGGATTCGCGAGGCGGAGAAAAACTCCATGAGTTGCCCACGTACCAGTGTCTGTCTGAGCCCATTGCCTGCCCCCCAGGCATCCCGCACACCGCGCATTCTGCTCGGCGGCCAACATCAGCCCACCCTTTTGCGGCACCTTGAAGGCCTTTCCCGGCGCAAGGGCCAGGCCCGTGCATTCCTGATCCAGTTCGCCGAAACCGCCTGCCACCTGGAGCAGTTCGGCAACGACCGTTTCGACCTGGCCGTGATCCAGGCGCCTACCGCGCAGGACGCCGCCGAAGTGATCGGCCACCTCACCCGCATCGCGCGCCAGGGCCTGATTACCCGACGCTGAGGAGCGCGCTGTTGAGTACCAACATCATCACCACGGAAGGTCACGAGGCCCTGAAGAAGGAGCTGGACCATCTGTGGCGGGTGTATCGCCCGGAAATCACCCAGAAGGTTGCCTGGGCGGCCTCGTTGGGTGATCGCAGCGAGAATGCCGACTACCAGTACAACAAGAAGCTGTTGCGCGAGATCGACCGGCGCGTGCGTTACCTGCGCAAGCGCCTCGAGGACGTCAAGGTAGTGGCCTACTCGCCGCAGCAGGAGGGCAGGGTGTTCTTCGGTGCCTGGGTCGAGATCGAGAATGACGAGGGCGAAACCAAGAAGTTTCGCATCGTCGGTTATGACGAGATCTACGGGCGCAACGACTACATCTCGATCGATTCGCCCATGGCCCGCGCCCTGCTCAAGAAAGAGGAGGGCGACGAGGTGCTGGTGCATACGCCGACCGGCGAAGCGACTTGGTACGTGAACAGCATCAGCTACGGGCAATGAAGTGATGATGCTCGCCCGGGCCTCATCCTTCTCGTAGCACCGTCAACGGGCTGGCATTCAATGCTCGCCGCGTCCCCAGCACCCCGGCCCCACCCACCAGCAGCGCCCCGACCAGCGGCAGCACCAGCAGCCAAGGATGCGGGCTCCACTGCAGGTCGAATGCATAGCGGTACAGCACCAGGGTAATCAGCTCGCAGCCAACCGCCGCCAGCGCACCGCTGGCCGCCCCCAGCAGCCCGAACTCGATACGCCGGGCCTTCACCAGCAACGGCCGCGCCGCGCCAAGGGCGCGCAGCAAGGCGCCCTGGCGAATTCGTTCGTCCAGCGTCGCCTGCAGCCCGGCGAACAGCACGGCCAGCCCCGCTGCCAGCACGAACAGCAGCACGTATTCGACCGCCAGAGTGACCTGGGCGAGGATGCTGCGCAGCTGGTCCAACAGCGCATCGACCTGCAGGATGGTGACCGCCGGGAAGGCCCGCGACAGGGCCACCACGTCCAGGTCATGCCCCGGTGCCAGGTAGAAGCTGGTGAGGTAGGTGGTCGGCAGGCCCTGCAGCGTGCCGGGCTGGAAGATCATGTAGAAGTTGGGCTGAAAGCTGTCCCAGTGCACGCTGCGCAGGCTGCTGACCCGCGCCTGGCGTTGTTCGCCGCCGATGTCGAACGTCAGCAGGTCACCCAGCTCGAGCTTCAGGCTGGTGGCCAGCTCGGCTTCAACCGATACGCCCGGGATGTCATCACCCGAGGGCAGCGCTTGCCACCATTGGCCTGACGTCAGGGCATTGCCGGCGGGCAGGTCGGCCGCCCAGGTGAGGCTCAGGTCGCGTTGCACGGCGCGCTCGCCGGCCGAGTCCTTGCTGACCAGTTGCTGTACCGGCTGGTCGTTGATCTGGGTAAGCCTGCCAGGCGTCACCGGGTACAGCGGCGCCGAGGCCGCATTCACTTCATGCAGGCGCTGGGCAAAGGCCTGGCGGTCGTCGGGCAGGATGTTCAGGGCGAAATGGTTGGGAGCGTCCTTGGGCAACTGCGCCTGCCAGGTGTCGAGCAGTTCGGCGCGCAACAGCGCCACCAGCGCCATGGCCAGCAGAATCAGGCCGAAGGCCAGGGCCTGGCCGGCCGCCGCCATGGGGTGGCGCAGCAGTTGGCCGAGGCCCAGGCGCCAGGTCAGCGGCGCGCCTGCCAGCAGCCGACGCAGGCTGCGCAGGCCGAGCAGGAGCAGGCCGCCCAGCAACAGGGCGGCGAGCAGGCCGCCGCCGAGCAGGGCGAAGGTCAGCAGCAGGTCGAGGCTCAGGCGCCACATGATCAGCCCGAGCGAGAACAACGCGGCGCCATAGACCAGCCAACTGTTTGGCGGCACCGGCAGCAAGTCGCGGCGCAGCACCCGCAGCGGCGGCACCTGGCCCAGCGCGGCGATCGGCGGCAGGGCGAAGCCGGCGAGGGCGACCAGGCCGGTGGCGATGCCGGCCAACGCCGGGACGATGCCGGCGGGCGGCACTTCATTGGGCAGCAGGCCCTGGAGCAGGCGGAACAGGCCCAGTTGCGCCAGCCAGCCGAGCACGGCGCCCGCCAGTGCGGCGGCCAGGCCGAGCATGGCCAGTTGCAGGCAATACAGCCCCAGTGCCTGATGGCGCGAGAGGCCCAGGCAGCGCAGCAATGCACTGGCATCCAGGCGCCGCGCGGCGTAGCGGCTGGCCGACAAGGCCACGGCAACACCGGCCAGCAGCACCGCCACCAGGCTGGCCATGTTCAGGTAGCGCTCGGCCTTGCCCAATGCCCCGCCGATCTGGCGGTTGCCGTCACGGGTGTCGAGCAGGCGCTGGCTGGCGGCAAGGTTGTTGGTCAGCGCCTGGCGGTATTGCGCCAGGGCCTCGCTGTCGCCGCGCCACAGGTCGCGGTAGCTGACCCGGCTGCCGGGCTGGATGACCCCGGTCGCCTGCAGGTCGGCAAGGTTCATCATCACCCGTGGGGTCAGACTGTAGAAGTTGTTGGCGCGGTCTGGCTCGTAGGTCAGCACGCGGCTCATGCGCAGGGTCTTCATGCCGACATCGATGCTGTCGCCCACTTTCAGCCCCAGGGCCGCCAGCAGGCGTGGCTCGACCCAGGCCTCGCCTGGCGCCGGGCCGCCGCCGGGGGTTTCCTCGGCATAGGGCGCGGCGGCGCTGCGAACCTGCCCGCGCAACGGGTAGGCGCCATCGGCGGCCTTGATGCTCGACAGCTGTATGCCGGCATCGCCACCCACCACGCTGGTGAACTCCACCACCTGGGCGTGGCGCAGCCCCAGCGCGGTGCCGGCTTCGATCTGTTCGGCGCGGGCCGGCGCGCTGCCTTGCAGCACCAGGTCAGCGCCCAAAAACTCACTGGCACGCAGTTGCATGGCGCCATTGAGGCGGGCACCGAAATAGCCGATGGCGGTGCTGGCGGCAACGGCCACCAGCAGGGCGAAGAACAATACCCGTACCTCGCTGGCACGGATGTCGCGCAGCAACTGGCGCAGGGCCAGGCCACAAAGACGGGGCAGCGGCATGTGTTTCATCAGGCCTCCACCGGCGCCACCAGGCGGCCCGCATCCAGGCGGATCTGGCGCCGGCAGCGGCGGGCCAGGCGTTCGTCGTGGGTCACCAGCACCAGGGTGGTGCCGTGCTCCTTGTTCAGCTCGAACAGCAGGTCGCTGATGCGCTCGCCGGTGTGGCTGTCGAGGTTGCCGGTGGGTTCGTCGGCGAACAAGACGGCAGGTTGCGCGGCGAATGCGCGGGCGATCGCCACCCGTTGCTGCTCACCGCCGGACAGCTGGCGCGGGGTGTGCGTCAGGCGTTTGCCCAGGCCCACGCGCTCGAGCAAGGTGCGGGCATGCTCGCGAGCATCGCGGCGGCCGTCCAGCTCCAGGGGCAGCATGACGTTCTCCAGGGCATTGAGGCTGTCGAGCAGCTGGAACGACTGGAACACGAAGCCGACATGCTCGGCGCGCACCCGGGCGCGCTGGTCCTCGTCCAGCGGGCCGAGGTCGTGGCCGGCGAGGATCACCTTGCCGGCGCTGGGGCGGTCCAGGCCTGCGAGCAGCCCCAGCAGGGTCGACTTGCCCGAGCCCGAGGCGCCGACGATGGCCAGGCTGTCGCCCTGGGCCAGGTCGAGGGAGAGGGCGTGAAGGATGGTCAGGTCGCCTTCCGCGCTGGGGACCACTTTGCTAAGGTGCTGCGCAACGAGAATGCTGGGGCCCATGGAGAATCCAATGCGAGTGTGGTGGTTGAGTGCCGGTCTGGCTCTGTGTTGCCTGGCCCAGAACGCGGTGGCGGGAACACTGCTGGTAGTCGGCGATAGTATCAGCGCCGGTTTTGGCCTGGATACCCGTCAGGGTTGGGTCTCTCTGTTGCAGACCCGGCTCAAGGACGAAGGTTTCGACGACCAGGTGGTCAACGCCTCGATCAGTGGCGACACCAGTGCCGGTGGCCAGGCGCGCCTGCCGGCGCTGCTTGCAGCGCACAAGCCGAGCCTGGTGGTGCTGGAGCTGGGCGGCAACGATGGCCTGCGCGGGCAGCCGCCGGAGCAATTGCAACAAAATCTTGCCTCGATGATCGAGCGTTCCCGCGCGGCGGGGGCCAAGGTGCTCCTGTTGGGCATGCGCCTGCCACCCAACTACGGGGTGCGCTACACCACGGCGTTTGCCAACGTGTATGAACAGCTGGCAACGGAAAAGAAGGTGCCGCTGGTGCCGTTTTTCCTCGACGGCGTGGGCGGTGTGCCGGAGCTGATGCAGGCCGATGGCATCCACCCGGCGCAAGGGGCCCAGCAGCGCTTGCTGGAAAATGCCTGGCCGGCGATAAAACCCTTGCTGTGACGCTTTAAACGGGGCCGGCTTTCGGCTAATGTTGCGCCCCCCGTTTCGAGAGCCCCCGATGCCGCGCCCTGCCTGGTCCCTGTTTGCCTACCAACTGATCGAGCCCGATGAACAGCTCGACCTGTTCGCTTGCCAGGAAATCCGCGTCCACCTGGTGGCCCGCCAGCTCGAGCTGGGCGTGCCGGTCGATCGCACCCTGTGTGGCGGCCTGCTGCCGGCTCAGCCACGCTGGTCGGGCGTGCCGCGCTCGATCTACCGCGACGGCCGCCTGTGCGACCTGTGCCGTGCGATTCTCGACGCCCAGCGGCGCGGCATGCGCCCCATCTGGCCGGAACTCTGATCGCCTTTCATCATCTGAAACGCTTGTAAGCCGCCGATGCCTCCCGCTTGCATCGGGGCGGGTGTACAATCGTTGGTCTTGACCCACCTTTCGAAGGATTTACCGGATGTTGCCGCGCTTTCCCGCCGTCACCCGTTGCCTGACCCTGGCCGCCCTGCTGGTAGCAGGCCCCGCCGTTGCGTTGGAGCTGCCCCTGCCGCCACCCGGTGAAGACATCGTTGGCCAGGTACAGGTGATCAAGGCCAAGTACGAGGACACCTTCGCCGACATCGGCACCGCCAACGACCTCGGCTACCTGGAAATGATCGCGGCCAACCCGGGCGTCGACCCGTGGCTGCCGGGCGCGGGCACCGAGATCATCCTGCCGACGCGCTACATCCTGCCGCCGGGCCCGCGTGAAGGCGTGGTCATCAACCTGGCCGAATACCGCCTGTACTACTACCCGAAAGGGCAGAACGTGGTCTACACCTTCCCGCTGGGTATCGGCCGCGAGGGCTGGGGTTCGCCGGTAGCGAGCACCAAGATCACCGCCAAGACCCCGAACCCGACCTGGACGCCGCCGGCGTCGATCCGTGCCGAGCATGCGGCGGACGGCGACATCCTGCCCACCGTGGTACCGGCTGGCCCGGACAACCCGCTGGGCCCGTTCAAGTTCACCCTGGGTGTGCCGGGTTACCTGATCCATGGTTCGAACAAGAAGTTCGGCATCGGCATGCGTACCAGCCACGGCTGCTTCCGCATGCTCAACAACAACGTGCTCGAACTGTCGAAGATGGTGCCGGTCGGCACCCAGGTGCGCATCATCAACGAGCCGTACAAGTTCGGCATCAGTGGTGGCAAGGTTTACCTCGAGGCGCACACGCCGCTCGACGATCATGGCAACCCGTCGGTGGTCGACAAGCACACGGCGGTGATCAACGCGCTGCTCAAGCGTGAAGACCTGGCCAACAACCTGCGCATGAACTGGGACATGGTGCGTGATGTGGTTGCCGCGGAAGATGGCATGCCGGTGGAGATTGCCGTGCCGGTCAGCAACCAGGGTACTGCGCCGATGGTTTCGAGCATCCCGCCAGAACTGCAGTAACGTCACGAACAAAGGCCTGCCCCGGACACGCGTGCGGGGCAGGCCTTTTGCTATCTGTTAGATGCGTTTGCCGAGGCAATAAAAAAGCCGACCCACAAGTGGGTCGGCTTCTCAACAATCCGTGAGGATTATTACTTGCGGCTGGCTTTGTCCAGCATACGCAGAGCGCGCTCGTTGGCTTCGTCAGCGGTCTGCTGAGCCTTCTGAGCGGCTGCCAGAGCGTCGTCAGCCTTACGGTAGGCTTCGTCAGCACGGGCTTGAGCGCGAGCTGCTGCGTCTTCAGTCGCAGTCAGACGAGCTTCGGTTTCTTTGGATACGCTGCTGCAACCGGTAGCCAGAACTGCGGCCAGAGCCAGAGCAGAGAATTTCAGAACGTTGTTCATCGTGTTCCCCTTCAAGGACTTTCTATTAAATAGCCATCTCTCGGAAAAGAGAAACTGGCCGGCGTACATAGTACCCATTACTTGTAGTAAGTAAACTGACCGAGCGCAAGAACTGCAAAAAAAATGTTGCTCTAGGGGTAGCCGACAAGATTTGTGGGGGAATTGTGAAAAAACCGTGCAGCGGCTGCAAGCGGTTGTAGAACAGGAACTTTTTTGCGAACTAACGGTGACTTTAACTGTCGTTCGTCGTCTTAACCCGTAGAACATCCGGCTGCTGTTGTGGGCCACGCAGGCCGGGGCCTGCAAGCCACGAGCCTGCCACTTTTTAAGCACAACCACCTTGAGCAATCGCGGGTGCCGCGCCTACTATTTGGGGTGGCCGGCCGGCAGAACCATTGCAATCGGCTTGCGGTCCAAGGGGCAAGAGGTGGCGTAGAGGTTCCTCCGCCGGATAAACCAGCATCGGTTAAGGTCAGGGTCTGCCGAAAAGGCCTGCGAGGAGTAGTGATGAGTGAAGCGTTGACCATCCACCATGACCAGGCCGGTCATCAGTTCGAGACCAACGTGGACGGTCATCGTGCCTACCTGACGTACATGGACCTGGGCAAACAGACGCTGGATATCTATCGCACTTTCGTGCCCAACGCCCTGCGTGGCCGTGGCATCGCTGCCGCGTTGACCGAGAAGGCCCTGGAGTACGCCGACCAGATGGGTTACACGGTGATCCCGTCGTGCTCGTATGTCGAACGTTACATGGAGCGCCAGCAGCGCCACTCGAGCAAGGCCTGACTCCTTAAAAAAAACAGGGCCGCTTCACCCCCATCGCCGGCAGGTCGGCGATGGGGGTGAAGCGGCCCTGTTTTTTTATCAGCCGCGCTGACGCTGTGGCAGCACATCCTTGAGCTTGGCGTGCATGCTGCGCAGGGTTTTCTCGGTGGCCGACCAATCGATGCAGGCATCGGTGATCGATACGCCGTACTGCAGTTCGTCGAGGTTCTTTGGAATCGACTGGCAGCCCCAGTTCAGGTGGCTCTCGACCATCAGGCCGATGATCGACTGGTTGCCTTCGAGGATCTGGTTGGCGACGTTTTCCATGACCAGTGGCTGCAGCGCCGGGTCCTTGTTGGAGTTGGCGTGGCTGCAATCGACCATGATGTTGGGCTTGATCTTGGCCTTGGCCAGGTCCTGTTCGCACAGGGCGACGCTGACCGAATCATAGTTCGGCTTGCCGTTGCCACCGCGCAGCACCACGTGGCCGTAAGGGTTGCCCTTGGTGGTGACGATGGAAACACCCCCTTCCTGGTTGATGCCGAGGAAGCGGTGCGGCTTGGACACCGACTGCAGCGCGTTGATCGCCACGGTCAGGCCGCCATCGGTGCCGTTCTTGAAGCCGACCGCCGAAGACAGGCCCGAGGCCATTTCGCGGTGGGTCTGGGATTCGGTGGTGCGCGCGCCGATGGCCGACCAGCTGATCAGGTCCTGCAGGTACTGCGGGGAGATCGGGTCGAGCGCCTCGGTGGCGGTCGGCAGGCCTTTTTCGGCCAGGTCCAGCAGCAGTTGGCGGCCGATATGCAGGCCGTCCTGGATCTTGAACGAGTCATCCAGGTACGGGTCGTTGATCAGGCCTTTCCAGCCGACGGTGGTGCGCGGCTTTTCGAAGTACACGCGCATGACCAGGTACAGCGTATCCGACACTTCCTCGGCCAGCACTTTGAGGCGCTCGGCGTATTCGTGCGCCGCCTTGATGTCGTGGATCGAGCAAGGGCCGACCACCACGAACAGGCGATGGTCCTTGCCGTCGAGAATGTTGCGCACCACTTGGCGGCCGGCAGTCACGGTCTGCAGGGCCTTGGCGCTGAGGGGGATTTCCTTCTTGAGCTGATCGGGGGTGATCAAGGTCTCGTTGGAGGCAACGTTAAGGTCATCGATCGGTAAATCAGCCATCGTGTTACTCGTCAGGTCACGGGTGCCGGCCGCCAGCAATCCCCGTGCGGCCCAGCAGCAAGAATGTTCGCAGCGGGGAGCCGAACCTTAGCGCGTTAAAGGGGTTGCGACAATGGCCTGTGCCCGTCGCGGCAGGGTTTTTCCCTGCTCAGGCAGCCTTGCGCTGTCATCGGGATGCGCAGAATGCCGCAAAGGGTGTAAAAAAGCGCATCCACTTCATCCAGGAGATCAGCATGGCCCCTCGTAAACCGCGCATCGGCATCATCGGCAGTGGCGCCATCGGAGGCTTTTATGGGTTGATGCTGGCGCGCGCCGGTTTCGACGTGCATTTTCTGCTGCGCAGCGAATATGCCGTGGTCCGTGAGCGGGGCCTGAAGCTGGACAGCGCGCTCTACGGCACCTTGCAACTGCCCGTGCAGGCCTACGCCAATGCCGCCGACATGCCGGCCTGCGACTGGTTGCTGGTGGGGGCCAAGGCCACCAGCAATGCTGAACTGGCGCCGCTGATCGTCCAGGCCGCCGCCGCCGATGCCAAGGTGGTGCTGTTGCAAAATGGCCTGGGCGTCGAAGAACAGTTGCGCCCGGCCTTGCCCGGCAACCTGCACCTGCTCGGTGGCTTGTGCTTCATCTGCGTCAACCGCCAGGGCCCCGGCGACATCCGCCACCAGGCGCTGGGTGCGGTCAACCTGGGTTACCACAGCGGGCCGGCCAGCGATGGCGGTGCAGAGATCGTCGAGCAAGGGGCAGGGCTGTTCCGCGCGGCGGGCATCGACTCCCAGGCCATGCCTGACCTGGCCCAGGCGCGCTGGCAGAAGCTGGTGTGGAACGTGCCGTACAACGGCCTGTCGGTGCTGCTCGGTGCCAGCACCACGCCGCTGATGGCCGATGCCGACAGCCGTGAACTGGTGCAAGCCTTGATGGCGGAGGTGGTACAGGGTGCAGCGGCCTGTGGCCATGTGCTGCCGGCGGGGTATGCCGAGCACCTGCTGCGTGTCACCGAGCAGATGCCCGACTACTGGCCGAGCATGTACCACGACCATGCCGAGCAACGCCCGCTGGAGCTTCAGGCGATCTACGCCGAGCCGCTGGCGCAGGCGCGCGCTGCTGGTTGCCAGCTGCCGCGCATGCACATGCTCTACCAGGCGCTGGCCTTCATCGACCGCGCCAACCGCGCCGGCTGATACCGCTGTAACCCGCGGCGCCAGTGCGCCGGACGGCAAAGCGAGTGGGCGGCGCGCTGCTAAGCTGAAGCTTGCTCTGCCGCAACGGCAGTCGAGGAGGTCGAATGATCCGCTCCATGCTGTATGCCACCGACCTCGGTGTCTACGCGCCCTTCGTCATGCAGCACGCCCTGGCCCTGGCCCGTACCTTCAATGCGGAGTTGTACGTGATCCACGCCGTGGAGCCCATGGGCCAGTTCGCCGAATCCCTGTTGCAGAGCTACCTCGACGAGCAGACGCTGGATGCGCTGCACAGCGAGGGCGTGAACACGGTGATGGCCAACATCGAGCAGCGGGTGCTGGAAAACTTTCGCGACGAATTGGGCGAAGACGCTGACCTTGCCGTGATCAAGGCGGTGCGGGTGCGCCAGGGCGACCCGGCCCAGGTCATCCTTGAGCAGGCGCAGCGGCTGAGTGTCGACCTGCTGATCTTCGGCAGCCACAGTGCCGGTGCCGGGGTGGACGTGCCACTGGGCCGCACGGCGGTACGGCTGCTGCAGCTGTCACCGGTTCCGGTGTACATGGTGCCGCTCTCGCAGCACCTCGGGCGTAGGAAAACTTGAAGCTGGCGGCAGCTTGTTTCGGAGCGGCGTGTAACAAAATAGTTCTAGTTTTATTTCGAGAACCACTAATATAGTTATATCTCGTCGCTGCCTGCTGCCGCTGACTTACCGCTGATTCGAGGGAAACCTATGAAGCTTCAACAACTGCGCTACATCTGGGAAGTGGCGCACCATGACCTCAACGTCTCCGCGACGGCGCAGAGTCTGTACACCTCGCAGCCGGGTATCAGCAAGCAGATCCGCCTGCTCGAGGATGAACTGGGTGTCGAAGTCTTCGCCCGCAGCGGCAAGCACCTGACCCGTGTCACCCCGGCTGGCGAGCGCATCATCAATACCGCTGGCGAAATCCTGCGCAAGGTCGAGAGCATCAAGCAGATCGCCCAGGAATTCTCCAACGAGAAAAAGGGCACGCTGTCCATCGCCACCACCCACACCCAGGCGCGCTATGCGCTGCCGCCGGTGATCAGCAGCTTCATCAAGCAGTACCCGGAAGTGGCCCTGCACATGCACCAGGGCTCGCCCATGCAGATCGCCGAAATGGCCGCCGATGGCACCGTCGACTTCGCCATCGCCACCGAGGCGCTGGAGCTGTTCGGCGACCTGATCATGATGCCTTGCTACAAGTGGAACCGCTGCGTGGTCGTGCCCCAGGGCCACCCACTGGCCAAGCTGCCCAAGCTGACCCTGGAAGCGGTGGCCGAGTACCCGATCGTGACCTACGTGTTCGGTTTCACCGGCCGCTCGAAGCTGGACGAAGCCTTCAACCATCGTGGCCTGACGCCGAAAGTGGTGTTCACCGCCGCCGACGCCGACGTGATCAAGACTTACGTGCGCCTGGGCCTGGGCGTGGGCATCGTGGCCGGGATGGCGGTCGACAGCAAGCTCGACAGCGACCTGGTGGCCCTGGATGCCAGCGAGTTGTTCGAGGCCAGCATCACCAAGATCGGCTTCCGCCGTGGCACCTTCCTGCGTGGCTTCATGTGCGACTTCATCGAGAAGTTTGCGCCGCACCTGACCCGTGAAGTGATGGCCAAGGCGATCCAGTGCCATAACAAGCAAGAGCTCGAAGAGCTGTTCGAAGGCGTCGAGCTGCCGGTGCATTGAGCTGAGAATGCATGGGGCCGCTTTGCGGCCCTTTCGCGACACAAGGCCGCTCCTACAGAAGAATACGTACCCCTGTAGGAGCGGCCTTGTGTCGCGAAAGGGGCGCAAAGCGGCCCCAGCTATTCAAGCCTTGCTGATCAGGTTGCCAGCGTGCAGCCCGCATTCCTTCTGGGTCGACTCTTCCCACCACCAGCGGCCTTCGCGCTCGTGCTGGCCCGGCAGCACCGGGCGCGTGCAGGGCTCGCAGCCGATGCTGATGAAGCCGCGCTCGTGCAGGCTGTTGTACGGCAGCTCGAGCATGCGGATGTAGCCCCACACTTCGGCGCTGGTCATCTGCGCCAGCGGGTTGAACTTGTACAGCGTGCGCTCCGGGGTGGAGAAGGCGCCGTCGATTTCCAGCGCCGCGACCTGGCTGCGCGTGCCTGGGCTCTGGTCGCGACGCTGGCCGGTGGCCCAGGCGCTGACGGTGGCGAGCTTGCGCCGCAGCGGTTCGATCTTGCGGATGCCGCAGCATTCGCCGTGGCCGTCCTTGTAGAAGCTGAACAGGCCCTTGTCCTTGACGAACGGGTCGAGCTTGGCGCGGTCAGGGCTGAGGATCTCGATCGGCAGGTTGTACTGCTCGCGTACCTGGTCGATGAAGCGGTAAGTCTCCGGGTGCAGGCGGCCGGTGTCGAGGCTGAACACCTTGACCTGCTTGTTCAGCTTCCAGGCCATGTCGACCAGCACCACGTCCTCGGCGCCGCTGAAGGAGATCCACAGGTCGTCGCCGAAGTGTTCGAAGGCGAGCTTGAGGATGTCCTGCGGGGACTTGCTGGCATAGGTCGCGGCCAGGGCGGCGACGTCGAAGGGTTGGCTCATCAGGCGGTTTCCATCTTGGCTGTGGCGCTGTGCGCTCGTAATGAGGTGATGGTAACAAAAAATGGCAGGGCAGACGTGCTGGCCTACAGGCCTTGCAGGGTCTGCATCAGCACTCGAACCTTGGCGATCGATTCTTCGTATTCCGCTGCCCAGTTCGAGTCGGCCACCACCGCGCCGCCGCCCCAGCAGCTTACCTGCCCATCCTTGACCAGCAGGCTGCGAATGGCGATGGAGCTGTCCATCTCGCCACGCACATCCACGTACAGCAGCGAGCCGCAATACAGCGCGCGGCGGGTTGGTTCGAGCTCGTCGATGATCTGCATGGCGCGGATCTTCGGCGCGCCGGTGATCGAGCCGCCGGGGAAGCTGTCGCCGATCAGGTCCAGGGCGTCCTTGCCGGCGGCCAGCTGGCCGGTGATGCTGCTGACCAGGTGGTGCACGTTGGGGTAGCTCTCCAGGCTGAACAGCTCGGGCACTTTCACCGAGCCAATCTCGCAGGTGCGCCCCAAGTCGTTGCGCAGCAGGTCGACGATCATCAGGTTTTCCGAGCGGTCCTTGGGGCTGAGGCGCAGCTCCTGGGCATTGCGGGCATCTTCGCGGGGGTCGGCCGAACGCGGGCGGGTGCCCTTGATCGGGCGGGTTTCCACCTGGCCCTGGCTGACGCGGATGAAGCGCTCCGGAGAAAAGCTCAGCAGTGCGCTGCCATCGGCCAGTTGCTGGTAGCCGGAGAACGGCGTCGGGCAGGCCTTGCGCAGCGCCTGGTAGGCGCGCCAGGGGTCGCCCTGGCAAGGGGCGCGAAAGCGCTGGGTGAGGTTGATCTGGTAGCAGTCGCCGGCCTGGATGTAGTGCTGTACCTGGTCGAAGGCAGCCCGGTACTGCTCGGGCTGCAGGTCCCCCTGCATGGGCGCGAGCAGCTTGAAGTCGCCCGGTGCAGTGCTTTCGGCGGCTTCGAACAGGGCGATCAGGCGTTCGCGTTCTGCACTGGCAAGGCTTGGGTGGAAGACCAGTTGGCTGCTGCCGAGCAGGTGGTCGGTGACCATGGCCCAGGCATACAGGCCCAGCTGCGCGTCGGGCAGGCCGAGGTCATCGATGGCCTGGCTGGGCAGGTGCTCCAGGCGGCGGCCGAAGTCATAGCTCAGGTAGCCGATCAGGCCGCCGGCGAAGGGCAGTTCGGCGCCGTTGGGGAGCTGTGCCGGGCCCAGTTCGGCCAGGCCTGCGCGCAGGCGCAGCAGGAAGGCGCGGCCGTCTTCGTCGGGTTGGGCTTGCAGGTGCTGCCGTGGCCAGGCGCTGAGCAGGTCGAAACGGCCGCGCTCGGCACCGGGGCGGGCGCTGTCGAGCAGGATCGCGCCGGGCGCTTGGCGCAAGCGGGCGAAGTAGGCGGCGGGGTCGGGCTGGTAGGGCAGGGGGTGGAGCGTACAGGTCGGCATCAGAATGGACGGCGATGAAAAAGCGAGGAGGGCGATTGTAGACCTGTGTAGGAAAAGCGCCTAGCGCTGGGCGCGACATTAAACCTTCGGGTTGCGCCTATGGCGGCCCCATCGCCGGCAAGCCGGCTCCCACAGGGGTATCACCAACCTTGTCTGTGGGAGCCGGCTTGCCGGCGATCGGGCCTTGTGGCTCAGCGCGGGCGCACGTGCCCGAACAGGTTCTGGGTCACCCGCACCCGCTGCTCGGCATCTTCGCTGATGCCATCCTTGGCCAGCGCTTCCAGGTGCGCCTCGATGGCGTGGGTGCGCTGGGTCAGGCCGGTGTCGTTGGCGATCTGGATGTTCAGCCCAGGCCGGGCGTTGAGTTCGAGAATCAGCGGCCCCTTGTCCTGGTCCAGCACCATGTCCACGCCGATGTAGCCCAGGCCGCACAGCTCGTAGCAGCCGGCCGCAAGCTTCATGAAGCCATCCCAGTTCGGCAGCTGCACGCCGTCCACCGCATTGGTGGTGTCCGGGTGCTTGCTGATGATGTTGTTCAGCCAGGTGCCGCGCAGGGTCATGCCGGTGGCCAGGTCCACGCCCACGCCGATGGCGCCCTGGTGCAGGTTGGCCTTGCCTCCAGACTGGCGGGTCGGCAGGCGCAGCATGGCCATCACCGGGTAGCCCATCAGCACGATGATGCGGATGTCCGGCACGCCCTCGTAGCTGATGCTCTTGAAGATCTGGTCGGGGGTGACGCGGTATTCGATCAGCGCACGGTCGCGGTGCCCGCCCAGCGAGTACAGCCCGGTGAGGATGCTGGAGATCTGGTGCTCGATCTCCTCGTGGCTGATGATCTTGCCCGACACCGTGCGGTAGCGGTCTTCGAAGCGGTCGGCGATGACCAGGATGCCGTCACCGCCGGCGCCCTGCGCCGGCTTGATGACGAAATCGTTGCGCCCGCCGATGATCTCGTCGAGCTTTTCGATTTCCTTTTCGGTCTCGATGATGCCGTACATCTCCGGCACATGGATACCGGCCGCGAGCGCGCGCTCCTTGGTGATGATCTTGTCGTCGACGATCGGGTACAGGCTGCGCTTGTTGTACTTCAGCACATAGTCCGCGTTGCGGCGGTTGATACCCATGATGCCCCGGGCCTCCAGGGCTTTCCACGTCTTGATCAGGCCAAACATCAGGCGTCAGCCTTCTTCACGAATGCCTTGAAGCGAACGAGCTCGGTCAGGCGGTAGCCGCGGTAGCGACCCATCGCCAGCATGAAGCCCACCAGAATCAGCAGTACCGCCGGGAAGGTGAAGACGAAGTACACCAGCTCCGGCACCATCATCAGCAGGTGCGCAAGCGATGCGGCGAACAGGGTGCCGATGGCCACCTTCATGGCATGGCCGCCACCGCGTTCTTCCCAGGTGATCGACAGGCGTTCGATGGTCATGGTCAGGATCACCATCGGGAACAGCGCCACCGACAGGCCGCGCTCCAGGCCAAGCTTGTGGCTGAACAGGCTGATGGCGGCAATCAGCACCACCACGAACGTCAGCACCACCGACAGGCGCGGCAGCATCTGCAGCTTCAGGTGCTCCAGGTACGAGCGCAGCGACAGGCCCAGCGCGGTGATCACCGTGAACAGCACGATGCCGAAGCCCAACTGGGTCTCGCGGAAGGCCAGGGCGATCAGCACCGGGGTGAAGGTACCCAGGGTCTGGATGCCGATCAGGTTGCGCAGCACCAGGATCACCAGCACGCCGATCGGGATCATCACCATGATCATGAAGGTCTGCTGGGTCTGCAGCGGCAGGCTGTACAGCGAGTACTCGAGGAAGTCGGCGTCGGTGTTCTCGTCGGTCAGCTTGGCCAGGCGGATGGCGTTCATCTCGCTGTTGTTCATGCTGAAGGTGACGTTGGCCTTCTTGCCGCCATCGACGGTGATCAGGTTGTCGTCACCGGTCCACCACAGCAGGCGGTCGCTCGGCAGGCCCTGCTCGCCGGTGTCCGGGTTGAAGTACAGCCAGTCGTTGCCATTGAAGCTGCGCAGCCACAATTCAGGGGTTTGCGGGGTGTCGGCCACCAGGCGGATGGTGTGGACCTTTTCCATCGGCACGTGGGCGATCGACAGCAGCAGGTCGATGACCTGGGCCTTCTTCATGGCCGAGGTGTCGCCGGCCAGCAGCAGCTTGACGTTATCGTCGTTGAGGTTGTTGACCCGCTTGATGGTCTCGCTGACGAAGGTCTCGACGTCGGCCGAATGCTGGCGGATCGGCGCCATCAGGGCTTCGGCAGCGATCTTCTCGGGGCCCTCGACGGCCAGGCTGTCACGGAAGGTCGGGCCCTTGATGGTGGTCTTTTCGTTGCTGTAGCGCTTGGTCAGCACCAGGCGGTAGTAGAGGGTCTGGTTGCCGTTGGCGCGGCGGGCCGACCAGGTCACCTTGCGGTTGCCGTCGGCGCGGTTGACGCTGACCCCGTAGTTGTTGGAGATGAAGCTCTCGTTGAGGCTGACGTAGTCGCGGTTCAGCGGCGGCACGAACATCTGCACCTTGACCGGGTCCTTGGTGCTGGCGACGAATTCGACCTTGGCGTCGATGTTCCACAAGTCATCGGTTTCATCTTCGGTCACCGGGATGCCGAGGAAGAAGATCTGATAAGCGGTGACCGCCACGCCCAGCAGCACCAGCACGGTGATCAGGACTTTCAGATGGAGGGTAAGAGAGCGCATCGGGATTACTCTGCTTTGGGAGCGTCGGTGGCACAGGCAGGTTTGCCGGCCGCGTATTTAAGGCTTGGGTCGACCAGTGCGTCGAAGTGCTTGAGCGCCTCGGAACCGATCAGCAGCGGGAACTGGAACGCGCTGCGGTCGGTAAGGTTGACTTCGATGGTGCGCCGGGCCTGGCCCATGCAGATGTCGAGTTCGATGACCGGGCGCGCGGTGTAGGCCTTGCCTGACTCCGCATCATAGTCGCCGGCCCGGCGCTTGATCTTGCTGACCCGGGCCAGCGGGCGCTCGATCGGGTGCGAATGGGCGGCGTCGATGGCCAGGTAGAAGCGCACCCAGCTTTCGCCGTTGCGCTTGAAGCGCTTGATGTCGCGGGCGCTCAAGGAGGCGGTCTTGGCGCCGGTGTCGAGCTTGGCCGCCACTTCCAGGTCCAGGTCGCCAAGGCGCGCGTATTCGTTCAGACCGTACACGGTCTTGCCTGCCGCCTGGCCAAGGGCCGGCAGCAAGGTGAGGCATAGCAGCAATAAAACGGGTGTAAGTCTCATAATCCTGGCGCGGTGCTGTGCAGGGTTCGGGGCAAGGCGACTGGCAACGGCTGCGCAACCTTCCTCATTAACTGTCAACAACATGAATTGATGACAAACACACTATCCATCCTTCGAAGGCGCGGCATTCTATCACGACGATGTCTTGACGCCAGCGCGTCGCGATCTGACAGCGCGGGCGAGGGGTAAGTTCGTTCTTAGACGATTGTCGACAATATTCATTTTGTCTTTGACTCATGGCGCTTGATTCGCTAATTTCTGCCCAAGTGATTAGCAAGGTGTCGACAATATGCTGGACCTCAGCAGCCCCAGCCCCGCCGCGTCAGACGAAACGGAAACCTTGTCCGAGAACGTCTTCCGGCGCATCCAGGCGGCCATCGTCAAAGGCGACATCGCCCCGGGCAGCAAGATCTCCGAGCCTGAGCTGGCGCGCACCTATGGCATCAGCCGCGGGCCGCTGCGCGAGGCCATCCACCGCCTCGAAGGCCAGCGCCTGCTGGTGCGGGTGCCACATGTCGGGGCGCGGGTGGTGTCGCTGAACCATGCCGAGCTGATCGAGCTGTACGAAATCCGCGAATCGCTCGAAGGCATGGCTTGCCGCCTGGCCGCCGAGCGCATGAGCCAGGCTGACATCGACGAGCTGCGCCGGGTGCTCGACACCCACGAGCGTGACGCCGCGTTCCAGGCCGGGCAGGGCTACTACCAGCAGGAAGGCGACTACGACTTCCACTACCGGATCATCCAGGGCAGCGGCAACCAGACCCTGGTCAAGATGCTCTGCGGCGAGCTGTACCAGCTGGTGCGCATGTACCGCATCCAGTTCTCCGCCACGCCCAACCGGCCCCGCCAGGCCTTTGCCGAACACCACCGCATTCTCGATGCCATCGCCGACCGTGACGGCGAGCTGGCAGAACTCCTGATGCGCCGCCACATCGGCGCGTCCAAGCGCAACATCGAGCGTCACTATCTGGACGCCCACAACAACAGCCCACGAGGTGAGAAATGACTGTGAAGAGCACCCCCGGTCAGCGTTTCCGCGACGCCGTTGCCGCTGAACATCCGCTGCAAGTGGTCGGCGCGATCAACGCCAACCATGCCCTGCTGGCCAAGCGCGCCGGTTTCAAGGCCATCTACCTCTCCGGCGGCGGGGTTGCCGCAGGCTCGCTGGGCCTGCCGGACCTGGGCATCACCGGCCTTGACGACGTGCTCACCGACGTGCGGCGCATTACCGATGTCTGCGACCTGCCGCTGCTGGTGGATGTCGACACCGGTTTTGGCGCCTCGGCCTTCAACGTGGCGCGCACGGTGCGCTCGATGATCAAGTTCGGCGCCGCCGCTATCCACATCGAAGACCAGGTGGGCGCCAAGCGCTGTGGCCACCGGCCGAACAAGGAAATCGTCACCCAGCAAGAGATGGTCGACCGCATCAAGGCGGCGGTGGATGCCCGTACCGATGACAGCTTCGTGATCATGGCGCGCACCGACGCGCTGGCCGTGGAAGGCCTGAACGCAGCGCTGGACCGTGCCGCGGCGTGCGTCGAGGCCGGCGCCGACATGGTCTTCCCGGAGGCCATTACCGAGCTTGCGATGTACAAGACCTTCGCCGACCGGGTGAAGGCGCCGATCCTGGCCAACATCACCGAATTCGGTGCCACGCCGCTGTACACCACCCAGGAGCTGGGCGAGGTCGACGTGTCGCTGGTGCTGTATCCGCTGTCGGCGTTCCGCGCCATGAACAAGGCGGCCGAGAATGTCTACACCGCGCTGCGCCGTGATGGCACCCAGAAGAACGTGATCGACACCATGCAGACCCGCATGGAGCTCTACGATGCCATTGGCTACCACGCCTTCGAGCAGAGCCTGGATGCGTTGTTCGCGCAGAAAAAAGGCTGAGCCGCTACAGCCACCCCGAATTAGCCAGAAAAGCTTCCATAACAAATTCAAGAAAGGAGAAACACCATGGCCGAAGCAAAAGTACTCAGTGGCGCAGGCCTGCGCGGCCAGGTGGCCGGCCAGACCGCGCTGTCGACCGTGGGCCAGGCCGGTGCCGGCCTGACCTACCGTGGCTATGACGTGCGCGACCTGGCCGCCGGTGCCGAATTCGAAGAAGTGGCCTACCTGCTGCTGTACGGCGAGCTGCCGACCCAGGCCGAGCTGGCTGACTACAAGCGCAAGCTCAAAGGCCTGCGCGACCTGCCCCAGGCCCTCAAGGAAGTGCTCGAGCGCATCCCGCGCGATGCCCACCCGATGGATGTGATGCGCACCGGCTGCTCGGTGCTCGGCACCCTGGAGCCCGAGCTGACCTTCGACGCCGAGCGCGAAAAGACCGACCGCCTGCTGGCGCTGTTCCCGGCGGTGATGTGCTACTGGTACCGCTTCAGCCACCATGGCGTGCGCATCGACTGCAGCAGCGACGAAGACACCCTGGGCGGGCACTTCCTGCACCTGCTGCACGGCAAGAAGCCGAGCGAGCTGCACGTCAAGGTGATGAACGTGTCGCTGATCCTCTACGCCGAGCACGAGTTCAACGCCTCGACCTTCACCGCTCGCGTGTGCGCCTCGACCCTGTCCGACCTGTACTCGTGCATCACCGCCGCCATCGGCTCGCTGCGCGGCCCGCTGCACGGTGGCGCCAACGAGGCGGCGATGGAGCTGATCGAACGCTTCCAGAGCCCGCAGGAGGCCACTGCCGAGCTGCTGCGCATGCTCGAGCGCAAGGACAAGATCATGGGCTTCGGCCATGCCATCTACAAAGAGTCCGACCCGCGCAACGAGGTGATCAAGGGCTGGTCGAAGCAGCTTGCCGATGAAGTCGGCGACAAGGTGCTGTACCCGGTTTCCGAGGCCATCGACAAGACCATGTGGGAGCAGAAGCGCCTGTTCCCCAACGCCGACTTCTACCATGCCTCGGCGTACCACTTCATGGGCATCCCGACCAAGCTGTTCACCCCGATCTTCGTCTGCTCGCGCCTGACCGGCTGGGCGGCGCATGTGTTCGAGCAGCGCGCCAACAACCGTATCATCCGCCCGAGCGCCGAGTATGTCGGCGTCGAGCAGCGCCAGTTCGTGCCAATCGAGCAGCGCTGATACAGAAGGCCCCTGGGGCTGCCTTGCAGCCCTTTCGCGACACAAGGCCGCTCCTACAGGCGCGGCGCATACCTGTAGGAGCGGCCTTGTGTCGCGAAAGGGGCGCACAGCGCCCCCAAGGCCACACCTGCATACCGAACACCGTGACCGAGCCTGATAACGATATGAACACCACATACCGCAAGAACCTGCCAGGCACCGACCTGGACTATTTCGACGCCCGCGCCGCGGTCGAGGCGATCAAGCCCGGCGCCTACGACGGCCTGCCCTACACCTCCCGCGTGCTCGCCGAGAACCTGGTGCGCCGCTGTGACCCGGCCACCCTCGACGCCTCGCTCAGCCAGCTGATCGAGCGCAAGCGCGACCTCGACTTCCCCTGGTTCCCGGCCCGCGTGGTGTGCCATGACATCCTCGGCCAGACCGCGCTGGTCGACCTTGCCGGCCTGCGTGACGCGATTGCCGACAAAGGCGGCGACCCGGCCCAGGTCAACCCGGTGGTACCGGTGCAGCTGATCGTCGACCACTCGCTGGCCGTCGAATGCGGGGGCTTCGACCCACAAGCGTTCGAGAAGAACCGCGCCATCGAAGACCGTCGCAACGAAGACCGCTTCCACTTCATCAACTGGACCAAGAAGGCGTTCAAGAACGTCGACGTGATCCAGCCCGGCAACGGCATCATGCACCAGATCAACCTGGAGAAGATGTCGCCGGTGATCCACAACGACCGCGGTCTGGCCTACCCGGACACCTGCGTCGGCACCGACAGCCACACCCCGCATGTCGATGCCCTGGGCGTGATCGCCATCGGTGTTGGCGGCCTGGAAGCCGAGAACGTCATGCTCGGCCGCGCCTCGTGGATGCGCCTGCCGGAAATCGTCGGCGTCGAACTGAGCGGCAAGCTTGCGCCGAACATCACCGCCACCGACCTGGTGCTGGCCCTGACCGAATTCCTGCGCAAGCAGAAAGTGGTCGGCGCCTACCTCGAATTCTACGGCGAGGGCGCGCGTGCCCTGACCCTGGGCGACCGCGCGACCATCTCCAATATGGCCCCGGAATACGGCGCCACCGCCGCGATGTTCGCCATCGACCAGCAAACCATCGACTACCTCAAGCTGACCGGCCGCGAAGAGCAGCAGGTCAAGCTGGTGGAGACCTACGCCAAGGCCACCGGCCTGTGGGCCGACAGCCTGGCCCAGGCCGAGTACGAGCGCGTGCTGCGCTTCGACCTGTCGAGCGTGGTGCGCAACATGGCCGGCCCGTCCAACCCGCACGCCCGCGTCGCCACCAGTGACCTGGCGGCCAAGGGCATTGCCGGCGCCTGGGAAGACGTGCCAGGGCAGATGCCTGACGGCGCGGTGATCATCGCCGCCATCACCAGCTGCACCAACACCAGCAACCCGCGCAACGTGATTGCCGCAGGCCTGCTGGCGCGCAACGCCAACAAGCTCGGCCTGGGCCGCAAGCCGTGGGTCAAGTCGTCGCTGGCGCCAGGCTCCAAGGCCGTGCAGCTGTACCTGGAAGAGGCGGGCCTGGAGAAGGAGCTGGAGCAACTGGGCTTTGGCATCGTCGCCTTCGCCTGCACCACCTGCAACGGCATGTCAGGCGCGCTGGACCCGGTGATCCAGCAGGAAATCATCGACCGCGACCTGTACGCCACCGCCGTGCTGTCGGGCAACCGCAACTTCGACGGGCGTATCCACCCTTATGCCAAGCAGGCGTTCCTCGCCTCGCCACCGCTGGTGGTGGCCTATGCCATCGCCGGCACCATCCGCTTCGACATCGAGAAAGATGTGCTGGGCGTGGTCGATGGCAAGGAAATCCGCCTCAAGGACATCTGGCCGAGCGACGAAGAAATCGACGCAGTGGTGCGTGCGGCGGTCAAGCCCGAGCAGTTCCGCAAGGTCTACATCCCGATGTTCGCCATCGAGGAAGACCGCGGGCCGAAAGTGGCACCGCTGTACGACTGGCGCCCGATGAGCACCTACATCCGCCGCCCGCCGTACTGGGAAGGTGCCCTGGCCGGCGAGCGCAGCCTGCGCGGCATGCGCCCGCTGGCGGTGCTGCCGGACAACATCACCACCGACCACCTGTCGCCGTCCAACGCCATCATGATGGACAGCGCGGCGGGCGAATACCTGGCGAAAATGGGCCTGCCGGAAGAGGACTTCAACTCCTACGCGACCCACCGCGGCGACCACCTGACCGCCCAGCGCGCCACCTTCGCCAACCCCAAGCTGTTCAACGAAATGGTGCGCAAGGAAGACGGCAGCGTGAAGCAGGGTTCGCTGGCGCGCATCGAGCCGGAAGGCAAGGTGACCCGCATGTGGGAAGCCATCGAGACCTACATGCAGCGCAAGCAGCCGCTGATCATCGTCGCCGGTGCCGACTACGGCCAGGGCTCGTCGCGTGACTGGGCGGCCAAGGGCGTGCGCCTGGCGGGTGTCGAGGCGATCGTCGCCGAAGGCTTCGAGCGCATTCACCGCACCAACCTGGTGGGCATGGGCGTGTTGCCGCTGGAGTTCAAGCCGGGCACCGACCGCAAGACCCTGGGCCTTGAGGGCAGCGAAACCTATGACGTGCTGGGTGAGCGCAAGCCGCGTGCGACCCTGACCCTGGTGGTGACCCGGGCCAATGGTGAGCGCATCGAGGTGCCGGTGACTTGCCGCCTGGATACTGCCGAGGAAGTGTCGATCTACGAGGCGGGCGGGGTGCTGCAGCGCTTTGCCCAGGACTTCCTTGAGGCTAGTGCCTGAGGATGAAAACGGGGGCCGCTTTGCGGCCCTTTCGCGACACAAGGCCGCTCCTACAGGGCGGCGCCGTTCCCCTGTAGGAGCGGCCTTGTGTCGCGAAAGGGCTGCAAAGCAGCCCCAGGCTATTCGCCGTACCACCAGGACAGCAAACCAATGCCACACGTACCGCAGATCAAAGTCCCCGCCACCTACATCCGTGGCGGCACCAGCAAAGGCGTGTTCTTCCGCCTGCAAGACCTGCCCGAAGCCGCCCAGGTGCCTGGCCCCGCCCGCGATGCCCTGCTGCTGCGGGTGATCGGCAGCCCCGACCCCTACGGCAAGCAGATCGACGGCATGGGCGGTGCGACCTCCAGCACCAGCAAGACCGTGATCCTCTCGCCAAGCATCAAGCCTGAACACGATGTCGACTACCTGTTCGGCCAGGTCGCCATCGACAAGGCCTTCGTCGATTGGAGCGGCAACTGCGGCAACCTCTCCGCCGCCGTCGGCTCGTTCGCCATCAGCAGCGGCCTGGTCGACCCCGCGCGCGTTCCGCGCAATGGCGTGGCCACCGTGCGCATCTGGCAGGCCAACATCGGCAAGACCATCATCGCCCATGTACCGATCACCGAAGGGCAGGTGCAGGAAACCGGCGATTTCGAACTCGACGGCGTCACCTTCCCGGCGGCCGAAGTGCAACTCGAATTCCTTGACCCTGCCGCCGACGAAGACGGTGGCGGCGGCGCCATGTTCCCCACCGGCAACCTGGTGGATGACCTGGAAGTGCCTGGTGTGGGTTGCTTCAAGGCCACGCTGATCAATGCCGGCATCCCGACCATCTTCGTCAACGCCGCCGATATCGGCTACACCGGCACCGAGCTTCAGGATGCGATCAACGGTGACGCGCAGGCGCTGAACCGTTTCGAAACCATCCGCGCCTACGGCGCCGTGCGCATGGGCCTGATCGAGCACATCGACCAGGCTGCCGGGCGTCAGCACACGCCGAAGGTGGCGTTCGTCGCGCCGCCAAGCACCTACACTGCGTCCAGTGGCAAAGCCGTTGCCGCCGCTGACATCGACCTGCTGGTGCGTGCGCTGTCTATGGGCAAGCTGCACCATGCAATGATGGGCACTGCTGCAGTGGCCATCGGTACCGCCGCGGCCATTCCCGGCACGCTGGTCAACCTCGCCGCGGGCGGGGGCGAGCGCAGCGCGGTGCGCTTCGGGCACCCGTCCGGCACGTTGCGGGTGGGCGCCGAGGCGCGCCAGGTGAAGGGTGAGTGGACGGTGACCAAGGCAATCATGAGCCGCAGCGCGCGCGTGCTGATGGAAGGCTGGGTGAGGGTGCCTGGCGATAGCTTCTGATGCACCCATGACGCTCGGCTCTCGTTGACTGGGGCCGCTTGCGGCCCTTTCGCGACACAAGGCCGCTCCTACAGGAACGGCGCCGCCCTTGTAGGAGCGGCCTTGTGTCGCGAAAGGGCTGCAGAGCAGCCCCAGCTTTTGCAAAGGGAGCATACGATGAGCGCCAACGTAGACCTGAACGACCGCCCCGACTACGACCGGGTGCTGCAAACCCTCGCCGACTATGTCCTCAGCTACCGGGTCGAATCACCCGAGGCCCTGGACACCGCGCGCAACTGCCTGATGGACACCCTCGGCTGCGGCCTGCTGGCCCTGCGCTTTCCCGAATGCACCAAGCACCTGGGCCCCCTGGTCGAAGGCACGGTCGTGCCCAACGGCGCCCGGGTGCCTGGCACCGGCTATCGCCTGGACCCGGTCAAGGCCGCCTGGGACATCGGCTGCAGCGTGCGCTGGCTGGATTACAACGACACCTGGCTGGCGGCGGAGTGGGGCCACCCCTCGGACAACCTCGGTGGCATCCTGGCAGTGGCCGATCACCTGTCGCAAAAGCACGTGGCCAACGGCGAGGCGCCGCTGATGATGCGCGAGGTGCTCCAAGCCATGGTCATGGCCCACGAGATCCAGGGCGTGCTGGCGCTGGAGAATGCCTTCAACCGCGTGGGCCTGGACCACGTGGTACTGGTCAAGGTGGCGTCCACGGCCGTGTGCGCCAAGCTGATGGGGGCCAACCGCGAGCAGTTGCTGTCGGCGTTGTCCCATGCCTTCGTCGACGGCCAGGCGCTGCGCACCTATCGCCATGCGCCCAATGCCGGTTCGCGCAAGTCGTGGGCCGCAGGCGATGCCTCGAGCCGCGGCGTGCGCCTGGCGGATATCGCCCTGCGCGGCGAAATGGGCGTGCCCGGGGTGCTGAGCGCGCCGCAGTGGGGCTTTTACGACGTGTCGTTCAGCCATGCCAACAAGGACCTTTCGCTCAAGCCTGCCGATCAGCGTGAGCTGCGGTTGGCGCAGCCTCTGGGCAGTTATGTGATGGAGAACGTGCTGTTCAAGATCAGCTTCCCCGCCGAGTTTCACGCCCAGACCGCCTGCGAGGCCGCGCTGCTGTTGCATCGGCAGGTGCGCAACCGGCTGCATGAAATCGATCGCATCGTCATCACCACCCAGGAGTCGGCGATTCGCATCATCTCCAAGGTCGGCCCCCTGGCCAACGCCGCCGACCGCGACCACTGCCTGCAGTACATGGTGGCCGTACCGCTGATTTTCGGGCACCTGGAGGCCGAGCATTACGAGGATGCGTTCCATGCCGCGCACCCGAGCATCGATCGGCTGCGCGAGAAAATGGAGGTGGTCGAAGACCCGCGCTTCAGCCACGAGTACCTGGAGCCGGGCAAACGTTCGATTGCCAATGCGCTGCAGGTGTTCTTCAAAGATGGCAGCAGCAGCGAGCAGGTGGTGGTGGAGTACCCGCTCGGGCACCGGCGCCGGCGCGATGAGGGCATACCGCTGTTGGAGGCGAAGTTTCGCGAGAATTTGGCGACACGTTTTGCCCGGCAGCGCTGCGAGGCGATTTTTGCCTTGTGCAAGGACCAGCAGCGGCTGGAGGGCACGGCGGTGCACAGGTTCGTGGACTTGTTCGTGTTTTGAGTTGCTGCACTGGCTCACGAAACCTGTGGGAGCCGGCTTGCCGGCGATAGGGCCAGTACAGGCACACAAAAAAAACCCGGCATCTCTGCCGGGGTTTTCTTTACACCTTACAGCTCAGCTTACGCCTGGACCACTGGGATCTTGGCGTTGGCAGCCGCTTCGCGGAACTCGGCGATCTGGTCGAAGCTCAGGTAGCGGTAGACGTCGGCAGCCATGCTGTCGATGTCCTTGGCGTACTGCATGTACTCTTCGACGGTCGGCAGCTTGCCGATGATCGAAGCGACAGCGGCCAGTTCGGCCGATGCCAGGTACACGTTGGTGGCGTCGCCCAGGCGGTTCGGGAAGTTACGGGTCGAGGTGGAGACCACGGTGGAACCGGTCTGCACACGTGCCTGGTTACCCATGCACAGCGAGCAGCCTGGCATTTCCATGCGCGCACCGGCCTTGCCGTAGATGCCGTAGTAGCCTTCTTCGGTCAGCTGGTGAGCGTCCATCTTGGTTGGCGGAGCCAGCCACAGACGGGTCGGAATGCCACCCTTGACCTTGTCCAGCAGCTTGCCGGCGGCGCGGAAGTGGCCGATGTTGGTCATGCACGAACCGATGAACACTTCGTCGATCTTCTCGCCCTGAACCGAGGACAGCAGGCGGGCGTCGTCCGGGTCGTTCGGCGCGCAGAGCACAGGCTCCTTGACGTCGGCCAGGTCGATTTCGATGATTTCGGCGTATTCGGCATCGGCGTCGGCCGCCAGCAGCTCAGGCTTGGCCAGCCAGGCTTCCATGGCCTGGGCGCGACGCTCCAGGGTACGTGCATCGCCGTAGCCTTCGCCGATCATCCAGCGCAGCAGGGTGATGTTGGAAGTCAGGTACTCGGCGATGGCCTTCTCTGGCAACTTGATGGTGCAACCGGCAGCGGAACGCTCGGCCGAGGCGTCGGACAGCTCGAATGCCTGCTCGACGGTCAGTTCGTCCAGGCCTTCGATTTCCAGGATGCGGCCGGAGAAGGCGTTCTTCTTGCCTTTCTTCTCGACGGTCAGCAAGCCCTTCTGGATGGCGTAGTAAGGGATGGCATGCACCAGGTCACGCAGGGTGATGCCAGGCTGCAGCTTGCCCTTGAAACGCACCAGGATCGATTCTGGCATGTCCAGCGGCATGACGCCGGTGGCGGCGGCGAAGGCCACCAGGCCGGAACCGGCCGGGAACGAGATGCCGATCGGGAAGCGGGTGTGCGAGTCGCCACCGGTACCCACGGTGTCAGGCATCAGCATGCGGTTCAGCCAGCTGTGGATGATGCCGTCGCCTGGGCGCAGCGACACGCCGCCACGGGTGCGGATGAAGTCTGGCAGGGTGTGGTGGGTGTTGACGTCGATCGGCTTCGGATAGGCCGCGGTGTGGCAGAACGACTGCATCACCAGGTCGGCGGAGAAGCCCAGGCACGCCAGGTCCTTGAGCTCGTCGCGGGTCATCGGGCCAGTGGTGTCCTGGGAACCGACGGTGGTCATCTTCGGCTCGCAGTAGGCACCTGGGCGCACGCCCTGGCCTTCTGGCAGGCCGCAGGCACGGCCGACCATCTTCTGCGCCAGGGTGAAGCCCTTGCCGGAATCGGCAGGCTGCTCTGGCTTCTTGAACAGGTCCGAAGCACCCAGGCCCAGTTCGGCACGGGCTTTTTCGGTCAGGCCACGGCCGACGATCAGCGGGATACGGCCGCCAGCGCGGACTTCGTCGAGCAGCACTTCGGTTTTCAGGGCGAAGCTGGTGACCAGCTCGTCGCTGCCGTGACGGCGCACTTCACCTTTGAACGGGTAGACGTCGATGACGTCGCCCATGGCCAGGTTGGTGCAGTCGAATTCGATCGGCAGGGCGCCGGCGTCTTCCATGGTGTTGTAGAAGATCGGGGCGATCTTGGTGCCGAAGCAGAAGCCACCGGCGCGCTTGTTCGGCACGTAGGGGATGTCGTCGCCGAAGAACCACAGCACCGAGTTGGTGGCGGATTTACGCGAGGAACCGGTACCGACCACGTCGCCGACGTAGGCAACCGGGAAGCCCTTGGCCTTGACCGCTTCGATCTGGGCCAGCGGGCCGACCGAACCTGGCTGCTGCGGCTCGATGCCGTCGCGGGCCATTTTCAGCATGGCCAGGGCGTGCAGCGGGATGTCAGGGCGCGACCAGGCGTCCGGGGCAGGGGACAGGTCGTCGGTGTTGGTTTCGCCAGGCACCTTGAACACGGTCAGGGTGTACTTGTCGGCGATCGCCGGGCGCGAGGTGAACCACTCGCCGGCAGCCCACGAATCCAGCACGGCCTTGGCGTGGGCGTTGCCCGCCTTGGCTTTCTCGGCCACGTCGTGGAAGGCATCGAACATCAGCAGGGTGTGCTTGAGCTGTTCGGCCGCGACGGCGCCCAGTTCGGCGTCATCCAGCAGCGCGACCAGCGTCTCGATGTTGTAGCCGCCCTGCATGGTGCCCAGCAGCTCGGTGGCGTGCTTGCGGTCGATCAGAGGCGACTTGGCTTCGCCCTTGGCGACGGCGGACAGGAACGCGGCCTTGACGTAGGCAGCTTCGTCCACGCCTGGCGGAACGCGGTTGGTGATCAGGTCTACGAGGAAGGCTTCTTCGCCGGCCGGCGGGTTTTTCAGCAGCTCGACCAGGCCTGCAGTTTGTTCGGCGTTCAGCGGCTGGGGCACGATACCCAGGGCGGCACGCTCTTCGATGTGTTTGCGGTAGGCTTCAAGCACAGTTATTACCCTCATCAGTGGTCCCTAAAGGGAGTCCGGGACGCTCATCCAGCATTCTCAACACCCATGCGCTATCACGGCTTTGTGGGCCGCCCAGCCAGGGTCGCGGAGAATCCTTACAGAAGCTGCTTTCAAAGTTTTACGCCTGCAGAACGGGGAGCTGATGAGGGCTGGCACGGACATGCGGGGGGCATGTGCCGGGCCAACGCCGTTCTACCGGATTAACTGTGCTCGTGACGCTTTGAAAACAGCTTCCAACGGACATTGTTGCCTTTGAAAAGGCCGGATGATTCTACGGCAAAAAAATCCGGAAGGTAAGGCGGTGCAGGCGACTTTAACGAGTGACCCTGGTTAGACAAAGGGCTAACATGGGCCGGTGTTCCACCGCCAAGCCGTTGTTTTTTCATGTCCAACCAGTCCATCAAGACCCCTTGCGTCGGCCTTTGCTCGACGGTGTACGGAGACACGGTGTGCCGTGGCTGCAAGCGTTTCCACCATGAAGTGATCCACTGGAATGGTTACGACGACGAGCAGAAGCGCGCCGTGTGGCGGCGCCTGGAGCAGTTGCTGGTGCAGGTGATGATGGCCAAGCTCGAGGTGTTCGACAAAAGCCTGTTGCGCCAGCAGTTGCAGCAGCGCTCGATCCGCTTTGTCGAGCAGCAGTCGGAATACTGCTGGGCGTATCAGCTGATTGCCCGTGGGGCGCGGATGATTCGTGACCTGGAGGCTTACGGCATGGCGTTGCTGCCGGAGTTTCGCGACTGGGAACTGCCGCAGTTGCGCGATGCCATCGACCGCGAGTTCTTTCTGCTTTCCGAGGCGCATTACCAGCGCTATATCGCGCCGAGCTTTTTGCGCGATGCGGTGGGGGATGGGCAGGGCTGAGGCCCTTGTAGTGGGGCTGCTGGCCCTATCGCCGGCAAGCCGGCTCCCACAGGTACAGCACAGGCCTCAAGCGCAGTGATATCCCTGTGGGAGCCGGCTTGCCGGCGATAGGCCCAGTGAAGATGCCGGCTCAGTCGCCGGTATATTCGCACCCGCTGGTGCAGGTCTCGTGAATTCGCACCTTGGACAGCTCAGGCAGCAATGGCTTGACCTGCTCCCAGATCCACTTGGCGATCACTTCGCTGGTCGGGTTCTCCAGGCCAGGAATGTCGTTCAGGTAGTTGTGGTCGAGCTGCTCGTAGATCGGCTTGAACACCGCCTTGATCTCGGAAAAATCGCGGATCCAGCCGGTGTGCGGGTCGAGCTGCCCGGTCAGGTGCAGCGCCACCTTGAACGAGTGGCCATGCAGGCGGCCGCACTTGTGCCCGGCAGGGACGTTGGGCAGGCGGTGGGCCGATTCGAACGTAAATTCCTTGAAGATTTCCACGCTGTCATAACTCTGTGTGAATCAATAATGCGCGCAGTCTACCAGCATGGCCGCTACAAGGCTTGCAGGCGTTCATGCAGCCGCCCGGTGGCAATCAGCTCCAGCAGTTCGTCGCCCAGGCGCTGGCTTTCGGCAATGGCTTTGTACCAATAGCGCTTGCGGCTCGGGGCATCGCCCATGAAGCGCTTGAAGTCGTTGCGATCGGGCAGCTTGCCGAAGGGCAGGGCGGCCAGGTACTGAGCCGATGGAGTCATCAGCAGCACGTTCTGCAGGCGCGTGGCATCGCCCTTGCGCCAGGGCAGGGCCTTGTCGAACCAGCCGGGCACCACCTTGTCGGTGAAGTGCGGGTACAGCACCAGGTCATCGCCGCGGTAGGGCAGGTCCAGGTGGTAGTCGAGCAGGCCGCCATCTCGGTAGGTGCCGGCGCCGGCACCGGGGATGTCGCGCACGCCTTCCATCACCATCGGGATCGAGCCCGAGGCCAGCAGGGCGTGGCGCAGGTTGGCCAGGCCCAGCGGCAGGCAGCGCGAGGGGAAATCGGTCAGGGCATCGAGCGGCGGCGCGGCGCGCTCGTCGTGCAGGATGATGCGCTCGAAATGCCGGGCCAGGCGCGCGCGGCCAAGCAGGTTGCTGGCGATCACCGACGACAGGCCCATGCCCAGGCGCCCGCGATGGTCATGGGCGAGCTGGCCGTGGCTTTTCACCACCAGGATGTTCAGGCGGTAGTGCGGGTTGGCGAGAATCTGCCCATCGCGGCCTTGCAGCAGGTCGTCGAGCATGCGCTGGCAACTGCTGCTGATCTCCTTCGGCGTGACGCCCTTGGCGAAATCCTGCTCGGTGTACAGCTCGCCCAGGCGCCGCAGGCCCTCGACCGGGTCGTCGAGGCAGGCGCTGGCGAAGCGCCAGGAGCCGATCGAGGCGCCGATCAAGGCGCGCTGGCGCGGCGCCGTCGGCAACCACTCACCGAACAGCGCCAGGTCCAGCCCCTGGATGCCCAACGGCTTGGGGCCGCCCGCCGCGCCAGGCAGCACGCCGACGTCAGCCGCTTGCAGGCCGCGTTCGCGGATTTGCCGCAGGGCGCGCCGGCCGGCCTTGAAGGTCAGCGCGGGGTATTTGATGTGGATGGCGGTCATGGCGGATCTCGCGGGCAACAAGCCGGTCATTATAGAGTTTTTCAGGGCCTTATCGCCGGCAAGCCGGCTCCCACACCGTCCCTGCAGGGCATGGGCCCCGTGGGAGCCGGCTTGCCGGCGATCAAGGCGACGCGCTCTCCAGCTGCGCTATCATGTCGCCAGCTGTTTTCAGGTTGAGTTAAGGACCGGTGGTTAATCTGCACCCCGTAGACACATTTGCACACCTCGATGGAGAGACCCCATGAAAACTCTGACTGCCCTGTTCACCGCCGCTGCACTGGCCTTCGGTGCCAACGTTGCCCTGGCCAAGGACGTTCAGCCTGACGAAGTGGTCAAGCTGGTCAACGACAAGACCATCAAGTCGCTGGATGAACTCAAGGCGGCGGCCATGGCCAAGCACCCAGGCGCCACCGTCAAGGATTCGGAGCTGGAAAACGAATACGGCCGCTACATCTACAAGGTCGAGCTGCGTGACCAGCAGAACGTCGAATGGGACGTCGACCTGGACGCCAAGACCGGCGAAGTACTCAAGGACGCACGAGACAGCTGATGATCCACATCCCCCGGCCGGCGCGTTACCTGGCGCTCTCGCTGCTGGCCGTCTGCTCCCTGGCCGTTGCCCGCGACCTGGACCAGGATGAAGCCCTCAAGCTACGCCAGAAAGGCATCATCCTGCCGCTCGAACAACTGCTCGAGACCGCCCTGGGGCGTTACCCCGGGGCGCGTCTGCTGGAGGCCGAGCTGGAAGAAGACGATGGCCGCTACGAATACGAGGTCGAGCTGCTGACCACCCAAGGGGTGGTGCGCGAGATCAAGCTCGACGCCAGCACTGGTGCCCTGCTCAAAGACGAGGAAGACGACTGAATGCGCCTGTTGCTTGTAGAGGACAACGTCCCCCTGGCCGACGAACTGACCACCGCCCTGCAGCGCCAGGGCTATGCCGTGGACTGGCTGGCCGATGGCCGCGATGCGGTGTACCAGGGCCAGAGCGAGCCCTATGACCTGATCATTCTCGACCTCGGCCTGCCAGGCTTGCCGGGCCTTGAAGTACTGGCCCAGTGGCGCGCCGGCGGCCTGGCCACCCCGGTGCTGATCCTCACCGCGCGCGGCTCGTGGGCCGAGCGCATCGAAGGGCTCAAGGCCGGGGCCGACGACTACCTGAGCAAGCCCTTCCACCCCGAAGAGCTGCAACTGCGCATCCAGGCCTTGCTGCGCCGGGCCCGGGGCCTTGCCAACCAGCCCAAGCTCGAAGCGGCCGGCCTGCACCTGGATGAAAGCCGCCAGTGCGTGAGCCGCGACGGAGTCGACATCCAGCTCACCGCCGCCGAGTTTCGCCTGCTGCGCTACTTCATGCTGCACCCGCAGCAGATCCTGTCCAAGAGCCACCTGGCCGAGCACCTCTACGACGGCGAGACCGAGCGCGATTCCAACGTGCTTGAAGTGCACGTCAACCACCTGCGCCGCAAGCTGGGCCGCAGCGTCATCGAGACGCGCCGCGGGCAAGGCTACCTGTACGCCGGGCACAACGCATGAAGTCGATCCAGGCGCGCCTGAGCCTGGGCCTGGTGGCCGTGCTGGTGGTGGTCGGGGTGTTGCTGGCGCAGCTCACCCTGTGGCTGTTCGAGGCCGGCTTGCAGCGCTACCTGGAAAACGGCCTGCGCAAGGAAAGCGAGAACCTGCTGGTGGCCCTGGTGCGCGGGCCTTCAGGGCTGCAGCTGGATGAGCGGCGTATTTCCGCGGCCTACCAGCGCCCCTTCTCGGGCTATTACTTTCGCATCGACTTCGAGCAGGGCACCTGGCGCTCCCGTTCGCTGTGGGACCTGGACATGCCCAAGCCGGCTGCGCCGGGCCTTTCCGACAGCCACGAGCTGGGCCCGGAAGGCCAGCAACTGCTGGCCTTGCGCGCCGATTACCGGCGTCTGGGGCAGAACATCTCGATCAGCGTGGCGCAAGACTACTCGCCGGTGCGCGAAAGCTTCCGGCGCCTGCAGCAGATCGGCCTGGGCATGGGGCTGGTGGCGCTGCTGCTGGTGCTGGTGCTGCAACGCATCACCGTCACCCGCTCGCTGCGCCCGCTGGAGCGCGCGCGCCAGCAGATCGCCCAGTTGCAGCAGGGCCAGCGCTCGCAGCTCGATGCCGAGGTGCCCAGCGAGCTGGCGCCGCTGGTGGGGCAGATCAACCACCTACTCAGCCACACCGAAGACAGCCTGCGCCGCTCGCGCAATGCCCTGGGCAACCTTGGCCATGCGCTGAAGACGCCGCTGGCGGTGCTGTTGAGCCTGGCCTCCAGCGAGCGCCTGAACGGCTTGCCCGAAGTGCGCGCGCAATTGCGCGAGCAGCTCGAGCAGATCCAGCAGCGCCTGGCGCGTGAGCTGAACCGCGCGCGCCTGGCCGGCGATGCCTTGCCGGGGGCGCAGTTCGACTGTGATGCCGAGCTGCCGGGGCTGCTCGCCACCTTGGGCATGATCCATGGCGAAGGGCTGCTGCTGGAGCGGGATGTGCCGCCGGGGCTGGTGCTGCCGTGGGACCGCGAGGATGTGCTGGAGCTGCTTGGCAACTTGCTGGACAACGCCTGCAAGTGGGCGGACAGCGAGGTGCGCCTGGGCATTGCGCCTGCTGGCAACGGTTACCAGGTGTGGGTCGACGACGATGGCCCGGGCATTCCTGAAGGCCAGCGCTTGCAGGTGTTGGAGCGTGGGTCGCGGCTGGACGAGCAGGTCGATGGGCATGGGTTGGGGTTAGGCATCGTGCGCGATATCGTCGATGCCTGGGGTGGGTCGCTGGCTTTGCTGGAGAGCCCTTTGGGCGGGTTGCGGGTGAGCATCGAATTGCCGCGCAAGGGGCGTTGATTGGTGTTGGCCCTATCGCCGGCAAGCCGGCTCCCACAGGAATATCGCAGGTCTTGAATGCGGCACTCACCCTGTGGGAGCCGGCTTGCCGGCGATAGGGCCATATCAGCACTGCAAAAAAATTGCAGTACAGGCGCATTTTTTTGAATTGGCCCAACCCCACCGCCACCCGGCACAATCCCCCCACGAAACCCTGCGGTTTCCATCTCTCCACGGACGGAGCCCCCTAGGGCCCAGGCCACCCCGGCTGGGCTTTCTTTTTAATCAAAGAAAACCGACACGATCACCCACATGCCTGCCTCGCGTCCCGAAAGTCGTCTGCAGCGGCTGTTGCCTGCGCCCCTCAACATCCCCCCCAAACAATGGCTGCGTGCCGCGATCGGCGCACTGCTCGGCCTGTTCCTGGCCGGCTGGCTGACCAGCCTTGCCTACGGCCCGAGCATCGCCTTGCACCTGCTCGGCCCGCTGGCCGCCTCGGCGGTACTGGTGTTCGCCGTGCATTCCGGGCCGCTGGCCCAGCCCTGGCCGGTGCTCGGCAGCTACGCCCTGGCGGCCGTGGTGGGCCTGGCCCTGCGCGAGGCCTTCGGCGCCGAGCTGTGGGTGGCGGCCGCGGCCCTGGGCCTTTCGCTGCTGGTGATGTGCCTGTTGCGCTGCCTGCACCCGCCAGGTGGCGGCGTGGCGGTGAGTGCGGTGCTGGCCGACTCGGGGCTTACGGCCCTGGGCGACCACCTGCTCGAACCGGTGATGCTCAATGCGCTGATCCTGGTGGCGGTGGCGGTGCTCTACAACCGCCTGACCGGCGTGCGCTACCCCAAGGGCGCGGCGCCGCGCAAAGACCTGCACCACACCCACGACCCCTTGCCCAGCGAGCGGGTCGGCATCCGTGGCGCGGACCTGGACCAGGCCCTTGAAGAGCTCGGCGAATTCGTCGACGTCACCCGCGACGAACTCGAGCGCATCATCCTGGCCACCGAACAGCACGCCCTGCAGCGCAGCCTCGGTGGCATCACTGCCGCTTCGGTGATGTCGCGCGATGTGCAGTTCGCCAGCCCCGACACCACCCTGGAGCAGGCCTGGGCCATGCTCGCCAGCCATCACCTCAAGACCTTGCCGGTGCTTGAGCAGGGCAAGCTGGTCGGCATCGTCAGCCTCAGCGACCTGGTCGGCCCGGCCATGCAGCGGGGGCGCTTCAGCTGGCGCAGCCTGTTCGGCCGCAAGGCGGTGCGCATGGAGCAGGTGATGAGCCGGCGGGTGGTCAGCGTCGGCAGCGCGCATCCGCTGGAGCGCCTGTTGCCGCTGTTGTGCGAGCAGGGCCTGCATTGCCTGCCGGTGCTCGATGGCGACAAGCTGGTGGGGGTGATTACCCAGACCGACCTGATCGCCGGCCTCAAGCGCCAGTTGCTCAGCGCTGGCGGCGCTGTTTCAGATCACCGGGTCCCAGCGCTGTGACCAATCGCTGGCGCCGGCCTCCACCAGCCGGCGCAGCACGGCAAAGGCCTGCTGCAGGGCTTGGCTGTCGCGCTCGCGCGGGTACACCAGGTAGGTTGGGTAAGTGAATTCCGGCGCCTGCGGTACCCGCTCGAACACCCCGTTATCCAGGTAGGCCTGCACCACGCGGGTACGGAAATAGCCACTGCCGCCCTGGTCGAGAATGAACTGCAGGGCCAGCGGCCCGAGGTTGAAGCTCAGCGCCGGGCGGGCGCAGTCGGGCAGGGCGGCGTCGTGCTGGCGGCGGAAGGCTTCGCCCCAGTCGATGTAGATGTACGGCTCGGGCCGATCGACCCGGCGCACGCGGATCAATTTCTCCTCCATCAGTTGCTCCACCTGCAGGCCCGGTCCGTAGGTCGGCTGGTACACCAGCGCGGCATCCAGCAGGCCCATCTCCACCTTGCGCAGCAGCGACTCGCCGTCGCTCACCTCGCTGCGGATGGCGTGGCTGGGCAGTTCGCGGTGCAGGGCGCTGACCCAGTCCAGCAGCATCGGGTTGCCCAGGCTCACCTCGGCACCCACGTGCAGCAGCTGCTGGCAGCCCTGGGGCAAGGGCAGGTCGCGGCGGGCCGCTTCCCAGGTCTGCACCAGCTGGTTGGCATAACTGACGAAGGCCTCGCCGTCGCTGGTCAAGCTGGCGCCACTGCGGCTGCGCACGAACAGCTGGCAACCCAGCTGCTGCTCCAGGCGCTGCACCCGGGCGGTGATGGCGGTCTGCGACACGAACAGGCGTTCGGCGGCGGCGACCAGGCTGCCGCAGCGCACGACTTCCAGAAAGGTACGGGCCTGATCGATGTCCATGCTGTGCTCGGTGAAAAAGAAGGTTGCCTATTCTAGAGCCTTTGCACCGTTGTGGGGCGGGCGCCGTTGCCGGCGCTGCAAATCTGCATATGGGTTGTGACTTTAGTCCCATGGCGGGCCCGGCGTGGCGGGCCATACTCAAGGTTCGCCCTTCAATAACAACAAGTACCGGGTTTTGTCACCATGAGCTACCAGCACAGCTACGACCATTCCATCGCCGACCCAGCCAGCTTCTGGGCCGAACAGGCCGACCAACTGGCCTGGTACCGCAAACCTTCCCTGGCCCTGCAGGAAAACCCCGATGGCACCCATCGCTGGTTCGCCGATGGGCGCCTCAACAGTTGCTACCTGGCCCTCGATCACCAGATCGAGCAAGGCCGTGGCGAGCAGACGGCGCTGATCTACGACTCGCCCGTCACCGGCCTGCAGCAGTCGTTCACCTACCAGCAACTGCATGACCAGGTGGCGCGCCTGGCCGGCCTGCTGCGTGCGCTTGGGGTGGGTAAGGGTGATGGGGTGATCATCTACATGCCCATGGTGCCCCAGGCGGCCATGGCCATGCTGGCCTGCGCGCGGATCGGCGCGGTGCATTCGGTGGTGTTCGGCGGCTTTGCCGCCAACGAGCTGGCCCTGCGTATCGACGATGCGCGGCCGACGCTGTTGCTCACGGCGTCCTGTGGCCTGGAGTTCGAGCGGGTGATCGAGTACAAGCCGCTGGTCGACCGCGCCCTGCAACTGGCCCGCCACCAGCCCCGCCATGTGCTGGTGCTGCAGCGGCCCCAGGCCCGTGCCACGCTGCAGGCCGGGCGTGACCTGGACTGGGCTGAAGCGCTGGTGGATGCCCAGCCGGTCGCCCCGGTGGAGCTGGAGGCCGGTGACCCGCTGTACATCATGTACACCTCCGGCACCACCGGCAAACCCAAGGGCATCGTGCGCGAAAACGGCGGCAATGCGGTCGCCCTGCGTTACGCCATGCGCCACATCTATGGCATGCAGGCGGGCGATGTGTGGTGGGGCATTTCCGATGTCGGCTGGGTGGTGGGCCATTCGCTGATCGTCTACGGGCCGCTGATGAGTGGCTGCACCACGGTGTTCTATGAGGGCAAGCCGATTCGTACCCCGGATGCCTCGGCTTATTGGCGTGTGGTCGAGCAGTACCGGGTCAATGCCTTGTTCTGCGCGCCTACCGCGATGCGTGCAATCCGCAAGGAAGACCCGGAGGGCGAACTGATCCGCGGGCACGACCTGAGCTCGCTGCGCCAACTGTTCCTGGCTGGGGAGAAGCTCGACTCCAGCACCCACGAATGGCTGCAGCGGGTCAGCGGCAAGCCGGTGCACGACCACTGGTGGCAGACCGAGACCGGCTGGCCGGTCACCGCACCGTGCGTGGGCCTGGAAGGCAGTGCGGCGCGCCCGGGCTCGAGCAACCGGGCGGTGCCGGGCTACCACGTGCAGGTACTGGACGACGACGGCCACCTGCTCGGCCCGAATCACCAGGGCGCCATCGTCATCGCGCTGCCGCTGCCGCCAGGCTGCAGCCAGACCCTGTGGGGCGACCACGAACGTTACCTGCAGGCGTACCTGCACACCTACCCGGGCTACTACCACACCGGCGATGGCGGCTACCTGGATGACGAGGGTTTCGTCTACATCATGGGCCGTACCGATGACGTGATTAACGTGTCCGGCCATCGCCTGTCCACCGGCGAGATGGAGGACCTGGTGGCGCGCCACCCGGCGGTGGCCGAGTGCGCGGTGATTGGCGTGCACGACGAGATCAAGGGGCAGGTGCCGCTGGCGCTGGTGGTGCTCAAGGATGGCGAGGGCATCGCCGAGGCGCAGTTGCTGGTGGAGCTGGTGGGCAGCGTGCGCGAGGAGATCGGGCCGCTGGCGTGTTTCAACCGGGTGCGCCTGGTCAAGCGCTTGCCCAAGACCCGGTCGGGGAAGATCCTGCGCGCAGTGCTGCGCAAGATCGCCGACGGGCAGGCCTATGTGCCGCCGTCGACGCTGGATGATCCGGCGGTGCTGGGGGAGATCGAGGGGGTGCTGGCGGATTTGCCCAGGGCAGGGTGAGGCTTTGGCTTCATCGCCGGCAAGCCGGCTCCTACATTGAGCCTGTGCTGCCCCCTGTGGGAGCCGGCTTGCCGGCGATGGGGCGCTAAGGCCCGACCCGATGCAACTGCCCCAGCCGGCTGCGGGTACGCATCAGGTCGGCCAGCGGCCCACCCAGGCTGTCCTCGAGCGGCCGCCGGCCGATCACCGTCACGTGCCGGTCCTGGTCATACAGCACGTCCACCAGGTTGACGAAACGCTGCTGCGCCGCCAGCGTGCATTCGGACAGGTCATCCAGCCCCTCGATGATCCACTCCTCGTACTGCCCCGCCAGCACCAGGTAATCGATCACCGCCGTGGCCTTCTCGCACAAGTCGTCAAAGGCGAACAGCGCCCGCCGGCCATCCACGGCCAGGGCGCGCAAGGGGCGCTTGTTCACCTCGAGCATCACCGGCGGCCCAACCGGCACATTCAACGCCAGGCGCTGCGCCGCATCGCCAGGCCATACATAGTGCCCGCGGGTAAAACGCTGGTGCTCGCGGTTGGCCGGCAGGCTGCGAAAATCGGTATCGCCCGCCACCTCCAGCACCTGCATGCGGCCATTGATCAGGCGGATCACCGGCAGGAAGCGTTCGTGATACAGCGGGTTGGGCAGCAGCCCCTCGGGTGCGTAGTTGGAGGTCACCAGCAACAACACGCCGCGCTCGAACAATGCATTGAACAGCCGCGTGAGCAGCATGGCATCGCCAATGTCATGCACGTGGAATTCATCGAAACACAGCACCTGGCAGTCGCCCAGCAGCTCGTCGAGGGTCGCCCCCAGCGCGTCATCCAGCAGCCGGTGGCGGTGCATGCCCTGGTGCAGGCGGGCAAAGAAGTCATGAAAGTGCAGGCGCTGCTTGGCTTCGACCGGCACGGCCTGGAAAAAGCCATCGAGCAGCCAGCTCTTGCCGCGGCCTACCGAACCGTACAGATAAAGGCTGCGTGGCTGGCCGTCCGGCAAGGCCGCCAGCTGCTCGGCCATGCATTGGATGACCCGGCGCTGGCCTTCGCTGAGTACGTAGCCGCGGCTGTGCGCCTTGTCTTCGAACCAGCCGAGCAGTTCGCCCTGGGCGTGCGGCGCACTGCGCAGGCGCTGGCCGAGTTGGCGCAGTGGGGTAGGGATCCAGGCGGGCAAGACGCAGCTCCTCGGGCAATGGCGGGCAGGCCGCAGCTTGCCCGAGGCGGGCGGATTTGACCAATGGAAAAACTGCCGCGGATTGATCGCCTGGCGCGATAGGTCAGGCCTTGCGTTCCAGTTGGCGCTCGATCATGTACTTGACGGTCAGGCGACGTTCCTTGAGCTGGCGCAGGTCGTCGTCCTGGAAGTTGCCTGCGGAGATGGATTCGGCAGCCAGCACCTGGTTGTCGATGTCCATGTACTCGTCGAGCAGGCGGTCGAGGGCCTGGTCCTGCTGGCGGCGTTGCTGGACGATCTCGCGAGGGTAGTGCAAGTCCTGGTATAGGTCGTGGGAAACAGGCATCGGGGGCTTCCTTGGTAATTGCAGTTCGCTTACCTGATTGGAAAGGTGGAATGCGATTGTGTTGGCGCAAGGCAGCGGAAAAACGACGGATGGTTGGCCGGGATGCCCAGAAATCGGCAGGCGAACACTAACTTGCTGTTTTAAAGCATTTTTTTTACGTCAGGGGGTTCACAGGTTAAAAGAATGTTGTTAAAGTGCCGCGCATTCCAAGACAACAACCCAGTTGTCACCTCGTTGGAATTGTCAGAGCAGCATCAGCTGCATCCGATACAGGGGCGTCGCCAAGCGGTAAGGCAGCAGGTTTTGATCCTGCCATGCGTTGGTTCGAATCCAGCCGCCCCTGCCATTTTCTCAATACTTGTTTCTTACTCAGTGCAGATGACGTCGGCGCTGGGTTTTCGCGTTTCTGGCGTTTGGGCTGGCCTCATCGCCGGCAAGCCGGCTCCCACAGAGGTTACAGCGCTGCTTTGTGGGAGCCGGCTTGCCGGCGATGGGGGGCAGTGCAGCCTACCGGTTGACCCTCAGCAGCTCATCCAGCACCCGCGCCAGCTCCTCGGCCTGTACCGGTTTCTGCAGCACCAGGCTGCCCGGCAGGTCCAGCCCCTGCAACTCGGCATAGCCGGTGAGAAACACCACTGGCAAGCGCGGGTGCCGTTCGCGCGCGGCCACGGCCAGCTGCGCGCCGTTGAACTCGGGCATGGCGAAGTCGGTGAGCAACAGGTCGATGCCTTCATCGAGCAAGGCCAGCGCCTGTTCGCCGTTGTGGGCCTGGCGCACCTGGTAGCCATACTGGCGCAGCACATCGCCGAGCAGGTCGCGCACCAGGTGGTCGTCGTCCACCAGCAGCACCGTGCGGTCGCGGCCACTGTCGCCATTGGCCTGGTCCAGCACCGGGGCAACCGGCTCGCAGGCCTCCTGGCCCTTCACCGCCGGCAGGTACACCGCCACCTGGGTGCCATGGCCTGGCTCGGTGTCGATGCGCACGCCGCCACCGGACTGCTTGGCGAAGCCGAACACCTGGGCCAGGCCCAGGCCCGAGCCCTTGCCGATGTCCTTGGTGGTGAAGAACGGCTCGAACACCTTGGCCAGCACGTCCTCGCTCATGCCACAGCCGGTGTCGCGGATGCTCAGCATCACGTATTCGCCAGGCTCGGGGTCTTCCGGGCGCTGCGCGCGGGCCTTGATCCGTGTGTTGCGGGTCGACAGGGTGAGCTGGCCGCCCTCGGGCATGGCATCGCGGGCGTTGATCGCCAGGTTGAGGATGATCATTTCCGTCTGGGTCGGGTCGGTCAGCGCCTGCCACAGGCTGTGGTCCAGGTCCAGGCGCACCGAAATGTTGCCGCCCAGGGTGCGGCGCAGCAGCTCTTCAAGGCCGCCCAAGGTGCGGTTGAGATTCAGCGGCACCGGCTCCAAGCGCTGGCGCCGGGAGAAGGCGAGCAGTTGCGAGGTCAGCTTGGCGCCGCGCTCGCCGGCTTCGCGGATGTGGGTGAGGCGCGAGCGGGCCTTGGCCACATCGCCCTTGGCCAGGTCACGCTCGAGGAAGCTGGAGCCGGTGAGAATCACCGTCAGCAGGTTGTTGAAGTCGTGGGCCACGCCTGCGGTGAGCTGGCCTACCGCTTCCAGGCGCTGCATCTGCTGCAGGGCGGCCTCGATACGCTCGCGCTCGGTAATCTGCTCGCGCAGGCGGTCGTTGGCCTCGGCCAGGCCCAGGGCGGTTTCCCGCTCGCTGGTGATGTCGCGGGCCACCACATAAAGCAAGGTGTCTTCCGGCACCACCACCCACGACAGCCAGCGCAGCTGGCCGCTGGCATGGCGGATGCGGCCGACGAAGCGGGCGCTGGTGCGGCCGTGGGCGAGCGCGGCCAGTTCGGCCAGCAGCGATTCCTGGTCGGGTTCGGGCAGCAGCTGCAACAGCGAGGCCTGGCTCAGGCGCTCGCGCGAGAAGCCCAGGCTGGCTTCCCAGGCCGGGTTGAGGGCGACCGGGGTGAGGTCCTTGTTGAGCACCGCGAGCAAGTCCTGTGACAGCTCCCAGGCGCGGTCGCGCTCACGGGTGCGGCGCTCGACCCGCTCGCCGAGCATCTCGTTGAGCTGCTTGAGCGCCTGGGTCGCCAGGCGCTGGGTGTGGATGTCCTGCAGCACGCCGGAAAACCGCGTGCACTGGCCATCGACGAACTGGCACTGGCCGCTGCTGAGCAACCAGCGCGGCTCCAGGCCCCGCGGCTGGGCGATGCGAAACTCGACGCGGTACAGGCCGTCGCTGTCCGGGCGCATGGCCTGCTCGACGGCGTTGCGCACCCGCGCCAGGTCGTCCGGGTAGATGCCGGCGTAGAACACCGCCAGGGTCATCTCGGTGTCCACCGGCAGGCCGAACAGGGTCTTGCAGCGGTCGTCCCAGATCAGCAGGTTTTCCTGCGGGCGCAGGTCCCAGGTGCCCATGCCGGCGGCATCGATGGCGATGCGCGCGCGCGCCTCGACATCGGCCAGCGCCTCTTCGGCGCGCCGCCGCCGCTGGCGCTCCTGCACCTCGGTCAGGGCGCGGCGCACGGCCTTGGGCAGCAGCGGCAGGTTTTTCTTCAGCACATAGTCGGTGGCACCCAGGCGGATCATCTCCACCGCGTGCTCTTCGCCGTAGATGCCGGAAAGGAAGATGAACGGCGTGTCCGGGGCCAGGCGCTGGGCAATGGCCAGTACATCGGTGCCGGACGAGCCTGGCAGCACGCAGTCGCAGAGGATCAGGTCGTAGCGGCTTTCGAGCAGGGCATGCTCGGCGGCCTGGTGGTCGAACACCAGCCGCGAGCGGATCTGCAACCCGCTGCGCTCCAGGCTCAGCAGGGTCAGTTCGGCGTCCATCGAACTGTCTTCGACCATCAACAGCTTCAGCGGCGTTGGCAGCATCTTCGCAATGGCCTCAGTTGCTGCCGCGCCGGTTCAGGCGCAGGGATCCGGGTGGTGGTTCGTTGAGCACCGCCCAGAACACCCCGAGGTCGGAGATGGCGGCGACGAACTCCTTGAACTCCACAGGCTTGACCACGTAGGCATTGACGCCCAGTTCGTAGGCGCGCTCCAGGTCCGGCTCCTCGCGCGAGGAGGTCAGCATCACCGTGGGGATGCTGCGCAGCTCGGCGGTGGCGCGCACTTCCCTGAGCACTTCCAGGCCGTCGACCTTGGGCAGTTTCAGGTCCAGCAGGAGCACGGCGGGGTTGCCGTCGTCGCGGTCGGCATAGCTGTTGCGGCGCAGCAGGTAGTCGAGCGCTTCGGCACCGTCACGCAGGACGATGACTTCGTTGACCAACTGGCTGCGCTCCAAGGCCAGGAGCGTGAGTTCCAGGTCCCGGGGGTTGTCTTCTACCAGCAGGATGGGCTTGAGCATGATGGTACGGGTGCCTCAGTTTGTTTCGGGATGACGGGGAAGGGTGAAATGGAAACACGCGCCCTGGCCGACCTGGCCTTCGGCCCAGACCCGGCCGTCGTGGCGCTCGATGATCCGGCGCACGCTGGCAAGGCCGATCCCGGTGCCTTCGAAGTCTTCCATGCGGTGCAGGCGCTGGAACACGCCGAACAGTTTGTTGGCGTAGGCCATGTCGAAGCCCACGCCATTATCGCGAATATAGACCTCGATTTCGCCCTTGTGCTCGCGCGCGCCGATCTCGATGCGCGCCGGGGTGCGCTCGCGGGTGTACTTCAGGGCATTGGCGATCAGGTTGTGCAGGGCCAGGTTGATGAACGCCGGGTCGCCGTGCACCTTGGGCAGCGCCTCGATGGCCCAGACCACCTCGCGGCCTGCGTAGTCTGGCGCCAGGTCCTGGCGAATGGCGTCGACCAGGGCATTGAGGTCGACATCCGACAGGCGCAGGGCCGAGCGGCCCATCTGCGAGAAGTTCAGCAGGTTGTCCACCAGGCTGCCGGCGAAACGGGCGGCCTCCTCGATGTGCGCAAGGAAGCGCCGGCCGCGTTCGCTCATGCCCTGGCCTTCGATCTCGCTGAGCAGCTCGGTGTAGCCGGCAATGTGCCGCAGCGGCGCGCGAAGGTCGTGGGACACGCTATAGGAAAACGCCTCAAGCTCCTTGTTCGAGTGGCGCAGCTCATTGGTCAGCTGCGCCAGCTCCTCGGCCTTGCGCAAGACGATGCCGAGCACGGCGCTGCGCAGTTCCTGCACGCCTTCGATGATCAGCGGGTCCCACGCCTGGCAGTAGCCGCCGACCTGTTCCTGCCAGTGCTCGAAGCTGTGCCGCGGGTTGAGCGCACCCTGCGGGCCGATCTGCTTGTCGGGCCGCCCGGCCCAGTGCACCGTGCGCAGCTGCTCGGGGCGGAACCACAGCAGGTAGTGCGAGTGGATCTGCGAGATCGCCACCGCCAGCACGCCGCCGGCATGTGCGGCCAGTTCGGGCAGCTCGTCGATGTCGCGGCGCACGTTATCGCTGTGGAACACCGTTTCACCGCCGCGCCGGGCCAGCCAGTCGACCAGCGCATTGACCTGGGCGGCGGGCGGCGTCAGGCCGAACAGGTCGCAGCGCTCGGCGGAGATCACCGCGGCGCCGCTGGCGCCGGCAAAATCCAGCAGCACCTGGGGCAGGGCGCGCAGGCCGTCGCTGACACTGTCGTGGTCGGCCATGGCGGAAATCATCCGCACGATGTGCTGGCGCAGGTCGAGCAACTGGCGGGTGTTGGCGTGGGATTCGCGCGACTCGATCTGCAGCGACAGCACGCTGGCCAGCAGCTCGCAGGCGGTGCGGGTGCGCAGGTCGACCGCGCGCGGTTGCGCGTGGTGGCACGACACCAGGCCCCAGAGCTGGCCATCGACCACGATCGACAGCGACATCGAGGCCAGGGTGCCCATGTTGCGCATGTACTGCAGGTGCACCGGCGACACGCTGCGCAAGGCGGCGAAGCTCATGTCCAGCGGCTTGCCGGTGCGCGGGTTGAGCGCAGGCAGCAGCGGCGAGGCCTGGTAGTTGGCGTCCTCGATCACCCGGATGCGGTTGACCCGGTACAGCTCGCGGGCCTGGCGCGGGATGTCGGAGGCCGGGAAGCACAGGCCCAGGTAGCACGGGTAGCCGTCGTCGGCGACCTCGGCCAGCACCTGGCCGTTGCCCTCGGCATCGAAGCGGTAGGCCTTGACCCGGCCAAAACCGGTGATGCGCTTGAGTTGCTGCACGGTCTGCTGCAACAGCGCCTGCAGGTCGCCAGCGCCGTTAAGGTTGCCGACGAACTCGCGCACCAGCGGGTAGTAGTCGCCGTGGTCGGCGAGCTCGGCGGGCAGGCTCAGGGGTTCGAATTCGACGATCAGCACCTGGTCGTGGCGGTGGGCCAGCAGGCGCAGCTTGTCGCTGAACGGGGCGTCGGGGCGCAGGCGCACATCGCCCAGGTGAAAGGGGAATACCTGTTCGACGGGCAGGCGCTGCAACTGCGCGCGCAGGTCGAAGCTGGCGCTGACCACCTGGGCGAAGCTGCAGCCGATCAGCGCCTGCGCCGCCACGCCCAGCCAACGCTCGGCGTTTTCGCTGGCCTGGAGGATGCGCAAGCCCGGTTCGTCCAGCACCAGCATGAAGCCCTGTGGCTGGATGCTGCCCGGTACCTGGATGGGTTCCTGGGCGCAGCGTTCCACGGCTTGGGCAAGTAGCTTGTCTGCGGTGCTCAATGAATACGCTCCTGTCATGTTCGTCCATGCCTGGCGCATGCGATTGATACTGGCCGGCGGCCCGAGCTGCACCGTACCAGAATGTGCGCCGCTCTGCCGGCCCATGGCCATTGGAGGCGCAGGAAGGGCAGGGGTTCGCTGCCGAACGGAAAAATGTTCGCTGCCGTTCATTCTTTATCGCTAGCACCAAAGAATGGCACCCAGCCAGTAAGGGTTTTTCCCGTGGCTGCTACGCTCAAATGCAGAAGAAAAGAGCAAGGAACACGCCGTGACGGAACGCTTTCTGGCCGCGCTGTTGGGCCTTTCGTTGAGTGGCCTGGCGGGGGCGACGGACTTTCTCGTGGAGGTGCGCGTGCAGGTGCAGCGTGGCTGCATGCTGGTCGGCCAGCAGCGCGACGCCGGTGCGCAGGCCCTGGGGCAGATCGACCTGGGGCTGGCGGCGCGCCTGGATGGCCCTGACGCCCCGCTCAGCGGCGTGCTGCTCAACCGCCGCCCGCCGCGCCTGGAATGCAACCCCGACACGCCGTACCAGGTACGCATCGACGGTGGCCAGCACGGCGGCGTCGGCGAATTGCGCTTCCTGGCCAGCGACGATGCCAAGGCCCGGCCGATTCCCTATCGCCTCTACCGCGACCCGGCCTGGCGCGACCCGGTGGTGGTCGGCGAGGCCCACGCGGCGCGGGTGCCGGACAGCGGCACGGTCGAGCTGCCGCTTTATGCGCGGATCGACAAACTGGCCTGGGTGCCCCGCGCCGGGCAGTACGCCGACCTGCTCAAAGTCACGGTCACCTGGTAGCGAGGCCGCCATGCACAAGGACGTCACGCCATGAACCGCACCTCATTGCTGTTGCTCAGCCTGGGCCCGCTGCTGTTGCCGGCCGGCACCGTGCATGGCACCACCACCGGCTTCATCCAGGCCCGCCTGGTGATCAGCGCCGCCTGCCAGATCAACAGCGGCGACCAGCCGCCGGCCACCCTGGGCAACCCCGGCTTGATGGATTTTGGTGACCGCGGCCCGAACTGGGACCGGCCATTGCGCAGCCGGGTCGACGAAGCCGGCGGCGAGGGCAGCCTGCAGATCAGCTGCACGCCCCAGGTCAGGGCCTTCAATGTGCGCATCAACGGCGGCATGAACGGCAGCGATGGCGTGCGGCGCCTGAGCAACGGGCGCGAAACCATCCCTTATCAGTTGGCTGTGGACCCCGGCGGCAACAGCCGCTACGGCATCGGCCAGGCCCGTGCCTTCACCATCAGCAGCAGCGAGCAGATTCCGATCCCGATCTACGGCGTAGTGGTGGCGCAACCGCGCGCGCTGCCTGCCGGGCTGTACCGCGACACCTTGAGAGTGACCCTGGACTGGTAACAACCGCAAGGAGACCCCGATGCGAACGAACCTGACCCATTGCATCCTCGCCGGCCTTGGCCTGGCCATGGCCGCCCACGCGCAAGCCGCCACGGTGACCGGCACCATCAGTTCCACCCTGACGCTGATCTCCGCCTGCCAGGTCAATGGCAGCGGCGGCACCTCGGGGCTGAACTTCGGTGCCCTCAACTTCGGCACCCAGGACGCTCTGTTCACCACCGCCAACGGCCAGGTGCTGGGCGGTGGCGGCGGGGCCATGAGCATCCTCTGCTCTGCCGGCACGGTGCCGGCGATCCGCGTGCGCGCGGGCACCCACGATGGCCAGTCGCCCGGTGGCACCCGGGCGCTTGCCGACGGTGCCGGCAACTTCGTGCCGTATGACTTCTACACCGACGCCGGGCACTCCCAGCTGCTGGCCATCGACGGCACCATCACCCTGCCGACCAGTACCGGCGTGGCGCAGACCGTCAACCTGTACGGCCAGGCCCGCGGCAAGGCCGGCCTGCCGGCGGGGGTGTACACCGACACGGTGGCTGTCGAGCTGTCGTTCTGAGCCGCGGCCATGAACGCCTGGTTGGGTGGCTGCCTGACGGGGCTGGGCCTGGCGCTGGCGACGCCGCTGGATGCGGCGACCACCAGCAGCTTCCAGGTGAGCGCGCAGGTTGTCGCCGGCTGCCTGGTGGGCGGCGGCGTGACCAGCTATGGCGTGCTCGACTTCGGCACCCAGTCGGCGCTGGCCACCTCGGCCCTGAGCACGGCCCTGGGCGGCACCACGGTGACCTTCCAGTGCACCCCCGGGGTAAGCCTGAGCATGAGCCTGGACGGGGGCCAGAACAGCGCCAGCAACACGCGTTACCTCAAGCGCAGCGGCGGCACGCAAGTGCTGGCCTACCAGCTTTTTCGCGATGCGGCCTTCAGCCAGGCCCTGGGCATTGGCCAGAGCTTGGTGGTGAGCTACAGCGACCCGACGGCGATCAAGCTGCCGGTCTATGGCCGCACGCAGCTGACCGGCACCCTGCCGGCCGGGACCTATACCGACGTAGTGCAAGTGACGGTGAGCTGGTGATGGCACCGCCACCCCAGACAAGCAACCAAGGAGAGCGGCATGCGGGCAGGCGCGAAGTGGGCGCAGGGGTTGATCGGGTTGTTGCTGTTGGCGAGCGTGCCCGCGGGGGCGGCCACCTCGGTGCTGATCTGGCCCATCGACCCGGTGCTGGAAGCTGACCAGAAGGCCGGTGCCTTGTGGCTGGAAAACCGCGGCAGTGCGCCGGCCAGCCTGCAGGTGCGGGTGTTCGCCTGGCGCCAGGGCGATTACCAGGAGCAATTCCAGGCCCAGCGCGAGATCATCGGCAGCCCGCCGGTGGCCAACATTGCCCCCGGGCAGAAGCAGCTCATCCGCCTGACCCGCACCGGCAACTCGCCCGCCGGCCAGGAGCAGGCCTACCGCATCATCATCGATGAAATCCCCTCGCCGCTGCCGGCCGATACCAATAGCCAGGGTGCCAGCGCCGCCATCCGCCTGCAGATGCGCTACTCGGTGCCGCTGTTCGTGTATGGCGAGGGCCTGTGGGGCAAGCCGGACCCGGAGGGCAAGCGCAGCGCCAGTGGCGTGGGCAAGCCGCAGTTGAGCTGGCGCCCGGTCACGGTGCAGGGCAAGCCTTATGTCGAGTTGCGCAACACCGGCCCGGTGCACGCCCGCCTGACCGACGTGGTGGTGCAGCAGGGTGGCCAGGCCCGGCCATTGGCCGAAGGGCTGCTCGGCTATGTGCTGCCCGGCGCCAGCATGCGCTGGCCGGCGCCGGTGCCAGCGACAGGGCTCAAGGGGAGGGTCAACGGCCAGGACGTGGCCGAAGCGATCCGCCAGGAGTGATGAGCCGGTTACCCAATGAGGGCCCAGGGAGGACCCAGCAATGGTCGGAATCCGTGCGTGAAATGGTGGTCACGGGCCACCCGGTGTTGCCTTGGCCTGGCCCTGTTCGGCCCGGGCCTGGCGCTGGCCGACGACCTGCCGCCGCCGCCCACCGAGGCCGCCGCGGTGGCCGACGCCACGCTGTACCTGGACCTGCTGGTGAACCAGATGCCCAAGGCTGAACTGGTGCCCGTGCAGCAACGGGCCGGGCGCCTGTACCTGGGCAGCGAGGTGCTGCGCGCCGCCGGTATCAAGCTGCCGGGCGACCCCCAGGGCGAAGTCGCACTCGATAGCGTGGCGGGCCTGCACAGCGACTACGACAGCCCCAACCAGCGCCTGCTGCTGCAGGTGCCCCCGGCCTGGCTGCCGGACCAGCAGGTGGGCGATCGCAACCTGTACCCGCCCAGCGAGGCGCGCAGCAGCTTCGGGGCCTTGTTCAACTATGACCTGTACCTCAACGACACCGACGACGGCGGCACCTACCTGGCGGCCTGGAACGAGCTGCGGCTGTTCGACAGCTGGGGCACCTTCGCCAGCACCGGCCAGTGGCGCCAGTCGTTCAACGGCGCGCCGGGTGATGACAGCCGCCAGGGCTTCCTGCGTTACGACAGCACCTGGCGCTTCACCGACGAACAGCGCCTGCTGACCTATGAAGCCGGCGACTTCGTCACCGGTGCCTTGCCCTGGACCAGTTCGGTGCGCGTCGGTGGCCTGCAGCTGTCGCGGGATTTTGCCGCGCGCCCGGACCTGGTCACCTACCCGCTGCCCGCGTTCGCCGGCGAAGCGGCGGTGCCGACCTCGCTGGACCTGTTCATCAACGGCTACAAGTCCAGCACCACCGAGCTGCAACCTGGGCCCTACACCCTGACCAACGTGCCGTTCATCAACGGCGCCGGCGAAGCGGTGGTGGTGACCACCGATGCCCTCGGCCGCCAGGTGTCCACCACCTTGCCGTTCTATGTCACCAGCAGCCTGCTGCAAAAAGGCCTGTCGGACTTCTCGCTGGCCGCCGGCAGCCTGCGCCGCGACTACGCGGTGGAGGACTTCAGCTACGGGCCCGGCGTCGCCTCGGCCAGCCTGCGCCACGGCATCAGTGATTTCTTCACCCTGGAAAGCCACCTCGAAAGCGCCGAATCGCTGTTGCTCGGCGGCCTGGGCGGCAACATGCGCCTGGGCAATTTCGGCGTGCTCAACGCGGCATTGGCGCAGAGCCAGTTCGACGGTGACAAGGGCCACCAGGTTGCCCTGGGCTACCAGTACAACAGCCAGCGCATCGGCTTCAGCTACCAGCGCCTGCAGCGCCATGGCGAGTATGCCGACCTCAGCCGCGTCGACACCCCCGAGATGCAGCTGAGCCAGCGCAGCGAGCAGGTCACCCTGAGCCTGAACCTCGACCAGTACGGCAGCCTCGGGGCCGGCTATTTCGACGTGCGCGCCGGTGACGGCACGCGCACCCGGCTGGTCAACCTGAGCTGGAGCAAGCCGCTGTGGGGCAACAGCAGCGTCTACCTGTCGGCCAACCGTGAAGTCGGCGACAGCCAGTGGGCGGTGCAGGCGCAACTGGTGATCCCGTTCGACTTCAACGGCACCCTGGCGGTGGGGCTGGAGCGCAGCAAGGATGGCGAAGACCTGCAGCGGGTCAACTACAGCCGCGCGGTGCCGGTGGGCACCGGCGTGGGCTACAACCTCGGCTACGCCACCGGCAGCCACCGCGCCGACTACCGCCAGGCCGACGTCACCTGGCGCCTGCAGTCGGTGCAGTTGCAGGCCGGGGTATACGGCAGCAGCGGCGAGATGACCCGTTGGGCCGATGCCAGCGGCTCGCTGGTGTGGATGGATGCCGGCGTGTTCGCCGCCAACCGCATCGACGATGCCTTCGTGGTGGTGAGTACCGACGGCTATGCCGATGTGCCGGTGCGTTACGAGAACCAGGAAATCGGCCGCACCGACCAGCGCGGGCATCTGCTGGTGCCCTACAGCAGCGGCTACTACCGCGGCAAGTACGAGATCGACCCGATGGACCTGCCGCCCGATGTACTGGCCCCCGAGGTGGAGCAGCGCGTGGCCGTGCGCCGTGGCAGCGGTTACTTGCTGGAGTTCCCGCTCAAGCGCGTGCTGGCGGCCAGCATCGAACTGGTGGACGGCAGCCGCCAGCCGCTGAAGCTGGGCAGCAAGGTGACCCACCAGCAAAGCGGCAGCCAGGCCGTGGTGGGCTGGGATGGCCTGGTGTACCTGGAGAACCTGTCGGCGCATAACAGCCTGCAGGTCGCGATCGAAGGGGGCGGGCAGTGCCAGGTCGAATTTGATTTGCCGCCGGGGCAGGGCTCGATTCCCTTGATCGGCCCGCTGGAGTGCCGATGAACAGGCTTGTGCGATCTGTGCTGGGCGGCCTTGTGCTGCTGTCGGCAGGTTCCGCCTGGGCGGCATGCTCGGTTGTGACGACCAGCCCGATCGCGTTAGGTACCGTCAACTCGACTGCAGTTCGCACTACCATACAAAACGCTTCCACCACCAATGCGGGGTTGCAATGCACCGGCTCGCTGCTGAGCCTGCTCACTTCCTCCGACCATGTCTGGCTCACCATCAGCTCCAGCACGGGTGGCCTGGTGGGGCCGACGGGCGATGTCATCGGCTACACCCTGTACGCCGACAACAGCACCAACTACCCGATCGCCCGCAACGTGCAGTTCGACCTGGCGCGCAATGGCATCATCGACCTGCTCGGCCTGCTGGGCAGCTCCACGCCCAAGACCGTGCCGCTGTACTTGCGCACCCAGGTCGGCAGCAATGTGGCGGCGGGCGTGTACAGGGAAGCGCTGACTGTCGCCTGGAGCTGGAATTACTGTTCGGGGATTGGCATCGGCAACGTCTGCCTGGGCCGTGATATCGGCTCCGGCAATCAGACCCTCAACGTCAGCCTGACGGTGAGCAACGACTGCCAGATCACCACGCCCAACATCAGTTTCGGCAGCGCGCCGGTGGTGGCCGGGTTCGGTACCGTGAACCAGAGCGTGAGCCTGTCGTGCACCAAGGGCAGTGCCTACACGGTGGGGCTGGATGATGGGCAGAATGTGTCGGGCGGGCGCCGCAGGATGAAGTCCAGTGCCAGCAATTACCTGGCCTACGACATCTTCAAGAGCGCCGGCACCACGCGCTGGGGCTCGGTGAGCACGGCGCGGCGGGCCAGCAGCGATGCCGATGTGAACCCGGGTTTGGGCACCGGCACCGGCAGCCAGGTGTTCAACTACAACGCCAAGGTCTATACCGACCAGGGCACGCCGCCGGCGGCGAGCTATACCGACACGGTGGTGCTGGATGTGCAGTTCTGAGCCGATATCTCGCGCAGCCTTCATCGCCGGCAAGCCGGCTCCCACAGGTACATCGCAGGTCTTCAGTGGGAGCCGGCTTGCCGGCGATGAGGCCAGTAGCCTCAACGCAAATCGTCGACCATCTGCAAAAGGGTCTGCAGCACCGCCCCTGCCAACGCCTTCGACCGCTCCCCCGACCAGCCGGTAACCGGGTTGGGCGCATCGTCATGGTCCTTGAACGGCATCTCCAGGGTCAGCGACAGGCAGTCATGCGCCATGCCCACCGCGTTGCACGCCAGCGTCGTGTTGGCCTGCCCCGGCTCATCGCGGGTGTAGCCATGTTGGGTCTGGAAGTCCGCCGTAACGCTGCACAAGGTGCTGCGAAACTGCTCTTCCAGCTTGGCCAGGCGCGGCGTGTACCCCGGGTTGCCCTCGCAGGCGGCGGTGAACACATGGGGGATTTCCTCATCGCCATGCACATCGATGAACGCATCCACCCCGTACTGCTTCATCTGCGCCTGGGCGAAGAACACCTCCGGGGTCGCCTCGACACTGGCGTCCTGCCAGGCACGGTTGAGGTCCTTGCCCTTGAAGTTGGTGCGCAGGTGGCCGAGGAAGGCGCCATCGGGGTTCATGTTCGGGATCAGGTACAGGTCGGCTTTGGCCAGCAGCGCCTGCACCGTCGCATCATTGCTTTGAAGCCGATCGATCACCCCCTCCATGAACCATTCGGCCATGTGCTCGCCGGGGTGCTGCTGGGCAATCAGCCACAGCTTGCGCTTGCCTGCCGCGCCGTTGCCGGCGCGCAGCAGCGGGATATCGCGGCCCTGCACGCTGCGCCCGTGAGCCAGCAGCTCGACGCCCGGAATCTGCTGCGCCCGCTCGATCAGCTGGTTGTGGCGCGCGCGGGGGTAAGGTTCGAAGTAGGCGAACCAGGCCTGCTCGTGCTCAGCCTTGAGCTCGAACGACAAGGCCTTGCCATCGAACTGGCTGGGTACGCGGAACCAGGTGTGCTGGTCGTAGGAAGCCACGGCGTTGTAGCCGGCCCAGGCGTTCTTGTAAGAAGACTCGCTGGCGTTGCCCAGGCTGAAGCGGTGGGCCTGGCCGGGAGTCAGGCCGCTGACCTTGAAGTGGAACCACTGGAAGTGGCCGCTGTGGGTGTCCGGGCGAATGGCCAGGTGCACGTTGGACGGGTTGCTGGCGTCCACGACCTGGATGTTGCCGGAGTCGAAGTCGCAGTCGATCTGCAGGGGGGACAGCGTCACGGTCATTGGCGGGCTCCTTGGGATTTGTTGTGGGGGTACTGTACACCTAGCTGATGGGTTGTGGACCTTGAAAACGATTGACCTTCACCGGGCTTCTAACGACCCGATGCTGTGTAGGGTATTTAGAAGGTTTGTTGTCAGATGTATCCGAATTTGACGGTCTTGCTCACCCATTGGCTCCTTCCTGTTGAGCGGCTCTTTTGCGTTGATCTTAATCACCTTGCACGTGCACCAATCAAGGTGTCGTAGGTATTTGTCGAGTGATCGGCAGAGAACGGATCAACAAGAACAAGAAGGGCATGGTTTTGGATATCGTGATGGGCCTCATGGCCGCGCTTTGCTGGGGGGTGACTGATTATCTGGTTGGCAGAAGCGCCAGGGCTTTCGGCGTTCGGCAATCTGTATTGCTAGGGCAACTGATAGGGTTGCTGGTGCTGACTTCCATGATTGCAGTTTCTGTGGAGGGCTTCAGCTTTCTGCGCGAAACGGATCTGATTTATCTGGTCTTGAGTGTTCTCGCGGGCTTATCCACCATCGCGGGCGCACTTGCTATCTCTTCCGCTTTTTTTTCAGGCAGAACTTCGATCGTGGCACCGTTGGTGACTTCGTATGGAGTGTTCACCACGCTGTTGGCATGGTGGAGTGGTGAGGCTGTCTCGGTGTTGCAGTTCGTGGGTTTGGTGGCGCGATGGCTCTGCATCTGGCGGGTGGAAGCTAGTTGCATCGGATGCTACGCCTGGCTCTGCTATCGCGCAGTGGGCATGACTATTGTCAGGCCCAGTAACCGAACAGCAACACCGCCGCTACGCCCAGGCCTACGGCCAACGAGCAGCCACCCAACGATATCGCCGCGCGCCCTTGCCGGTACCAGCCGTCGTACCCCAGCTCGCGCGCAGGGGCGAGCAGGCTGCGCCAGCGCAGTTCGGTGTCATGGAAGGCTTGCAGGTGCGCCGGCTCGGCATCGAGCCAGCGGCGAAAATCGATGCGTTCGCAGGAGGTCGCTTCAGGGCTTTGCAGGCGCACATACCATTGCGCAGCGATGCTGGCCACCGCATCGCCGTGTGGGCGGGTGGTCTGCAAGGCCTGGTTCATGTGCCGCTCGATGCTCAGCAAGGGCAGGCCGAGGCGGGCGGCGATGCTGGCGAAGTCGAGGTTGTCGAGGCGGTTGAGCAGGAACACTTGCTGCACGCGCCGGGGCAAGCGCTTGAGGCCATGCAGCAGCACATCGTCGGCAGCCGGCTCGGCCGCGGGGTGCTCAAGGGGCAGCAGCAGACGGCTCATGGACAGCTCCTTGCTCAAGAAGGTGGGGATGGGGGGCATCATCCGTGACGCGCCACCAGAGTAGGCGAAACGAGATTGATTCTCAAGTGCTGATTCCGCAAAGTTTTGTAATGAGCGTTCACGCTCTGACACACTTTTGCTATCATGGCGGCCATCAACGATCTTCATTAGCCTGAAGAGCCAAAAAAAAAGACCCGGCAAAAAGCCGGGTCAAAAACCGTGATTAGCCTGATGAGGAGATAATCTGGAGCGACCTAAGCTCCGGGTTATCCAGCAGATCTCGCGATCAGCTGAGTGCAATAATAATCGTTATCATTTGCCAGTCAAATGAATTTTCATTTATTCGGTAAAAAACTTTTACCGATGCGCTTCCTCGTTGCGGTACCCGGCGCCCTTGCCGGTACCCAGCCTCACGTTTCTCCCTTCCGTTATCCCTCTACAGCCCGCTATTTACCGTGTGCTTGTGCTCCAGCAGCGCCCTGGCCATGTCCATCATGTGCATCAGCGTCAAGATCAGCTCGCGCGTGCTGCCTTCCTGATGAATGGCGGTTTCGTGGGCCGTGGCGGCGGCGCAGCGCAGCAGGGAAATGGCGTGTTCCTGTGCCTGTTCGTTGCCGACCCCTTCATGCAGGGTCCAGATCTTGTTGTGCTCGCTGGGGCGGGTGGGGTTGGGGTTGAGGTAATAGTCGAGGGCGCGGCGGGCGGCTTCGCTGTCGAGATCTGTTACGTCGTTTTTCGTGGGTTTCATCCTGATACCTGCGCATGCCAATAGGGAAAAGCTTCTGGTCGAGTCTAATACTTAAGGTATTTAAAGGCATTTCGATAAATAATACTGAATGTTTATTGAGCGCCAGAAGGCAGTCCGTATCGTGCCAGCGATGAATATGGATAAATGGATTGCCCTCGTCCGTGACCGGATGGAGGAGCTCGATATCTCCCAGGAACAGCTCGCCGAACGTGTCGGGGTGTCCCAGGGCAGCGTGGGGCACTGGGTGAACAAGCGGCGCCAGCCCAAGGTCGATTCGATGAACCGAGTGTTCGTCGAGCTGGGCATGCCCCACTACCACGTCAGCCTGCAGCTGCGGGTACTTGGCCAGGTGGGCGAGGACAAGGGGCGCTATGTGGTCGATGAGGACGATGACGACATCGACCTGATGCAATACATCGTGTGCTTTCGCTACCCGCTGCGGAACTGGGATGCGCTGGCCGAAGCGGCGCCTGAAGAGGGTACGGTGTACGAGCAGACCGAGTACCTGGCCCAGGGCAAGGCATTCTGGCTGACCGTCGAGAATGACGCGATGAGTTCGGCCAGTGGCCGCAGCGTGCCCCAGGGCATGCGGATCCTGGTGGACCCTGGGCTTGAGGCCGAGCCTGGGCGCCTGGTGATTGCGCGCCAGCCTGGCAAGTCGGCGATCCTGCGCGAGTTGGCCGAAGAGGGTGGGCAGCGGTACCTGAAGGCGTTGAACAGCACCTATCCGGCGTTGGTATGTGAGCCGGGGTGCGAGTTTCTTGGGGTGGTCGTGCGGGTGCACGGGGTCTTTTAAAGCTTCGTTGCTTGTACTGGCCTCATCGCCGGCAAGCCGGCTCCCACAAGGCCAGCGCTGTACCTGTGGGAGCCGGCTTGCCGGCGATGGGGCCGCAAGCGGCCCCTCACTCCACCAATTCGACCAGCACCGTCCCTTCGCTGACCATATCCCCTTCCTGGCAGAACAGCGCCTTCACCGTCCCCGCCTGCGGCGCGCGGATGCTGTGCTCCATCTTCATCGCCTCCAGCACCACCAGCGCAGTCCCAGCCTCCACCACCTGCCCAGGCTCCACCAGCACCCGCACGATGCTGCCGTTCATCGGCGCACCCAACCCGCCTTGCTGGCTGTGGCTGGCTTCGGCTTCGGCAATCGGGTCGAAGGCCTCGATGGCATGCACCTCGCCATCCCAGCGCAAGTACAGCGTGCCGCCCCGGCGTACCGCCAGATGCCGGCGACGCACACCCCCCTGGTCCTGCCCAAGCTGCTCGCCCTCGAGCTGCCAGGCCGAGGCGGCGCTGCGTTCCAGCGCCACGGCCTGGCATTGGCCGCCGCTTTGCAGGTGCAGGCTGCTGCGCGCCGGCAAGCCCAGGCGCAGGCCACTGCGAGGTGCCCAGGGCGAGTGCCGGTCATCGGCACGCTCATGCGCCGCCTGGCCCTGCAGCCAGGCCTCGGCGGCGGCTTCCCAGAAGGTGGCGGGCAAGGCGTGCGGGGCTGGCAGCAGCACCTGCTGGTGACGCGGGATGAACCCGGTGTCCAGCTCGGCTGCGGCAAACGCCGGGTGCGCGAGGATGCGGCGCAGGAAGGCGATGTTGGTCTTCAGCCCGCCAATGGCGAACTCGTCGAGCATCGCCAGCAAGCGCAGGCGGGCCTGTTCGCGGTTCTCGCCCCAGGCGATCAGCTTGCCCAGCATCGGGTCGTAGAACGGCGACACCACATCCCCTTCGCTGACCCCGCTGTCCACCCGGCGGCCTTCGCCCGGCGCCGACTCGCGGTACAGCGCCAGGGTGCCGGTGGCCGGCAGGAATTCGTTGGCCGGGTCTTCGGCATACAGGCGCACTTCGATGGCATGGCCAATCAGCGGCACCTGCGCCTGGGTGATCGGCAGCGCTTCGCCGCAGGCCACGCGGATCTGCCAGGCCACCAGGTCAAGGCCGGTGATGGCTTCGGTGACCGGGTGCTCCACTTGCAGGCGGGTGTTCATCTCCATGAAGAAGAATTCGCCACGGGCGTCGAGCAGAAATTCCACGGTGCCGGCGCCGACATAACCGATGGCCTGGGCGGCGCGTACCGCCGCCTCGCCCATGGCCTGGCGCAGCGCTGGGGAAAGGCCCGGGGCCGGGGCTTCCTCCACCACCTTCTGGTGGCGGCGCTGGATCGAGCAGTCGCGCTCGTTGAGGTACAGGCAGTTGCCGTGCTGGTCGGCGAACACCTGGATTTCCACGTGGCGCGGCTTGAGCACGTACTTTTCCACCAGCATGCGCGCGTCGCCGAACGAGGCCTGTGCCTCACGCTGGGCCGAGGCCAGGGCGTCGGCCAGCTGGCTTTCTTCTTCAACCACTTTCATGCCCTTGCCGCCGCCACCGGCGCTGGCCTTGAGCAGCACCGGGTAGCCGATGCGCTCGGCGGCGGCGCGGAAGGTTTCCAGGTCCTGGGCTTCACCGTGGTAACCCGGCACCAGCGGCACGCCGGCCGCTTCCATCAAGGCCTTGGCTGCCGACTTGCTGCCCATCGCATCGATGGCGCTGGCCGGTGGGCCGAGGAAGATCAGCCCTGCCTCTTCGATGGCGCGGGCGAACCCTGCGTTCTCGGACAAGAAGCCATAGCCCGGGTGGATCGCCTGGGCGCCGCTGGCCTTGGCCGCGGCCAGCAGTTTCTCCACCACCAGGTAACTTTCGGCGGCCTTGGTGCCGCCCAGGTCGACACGGATATCGGCCTCGCGGCTGTGCCGTGCGTCACGGTCGGTGGCGCTGTGCACGGCCACGGTGGTCAGGCCCATGGCCTTGGCGGTGCGCATGACCCGGCAGGCGATTTCGCCGCGGTTGGCGACCAGCAGGGTGGTCAGGGTGGGGCGGCTCATGGGCGCGGCTCCTTCTTGTGCTCGGTTTGCCAGGCGGGGCGGCGTTTTTCCAGGAAGGCGTTCAAGCCTTCCTGGCCTTCGGCGCTGACGCGGATGCGGGCGATGGTGTTTTCGCAGTAGCGGCGCAGGGCCGGGCTGAGTTCGCCGTCGTCCACTTCGCGCAGCAGGTCCTTGGTGGCGCGCAGGGCTTGCGGGCTGTTGAGCAGCAGGTTGTCGACCCAGGCCTCGACCTGCGCCTGCAGCTCGCCGGCCGGGTACACCTCGGCCAGCAGGCCCAGCTCGCGGGCACGCACGCCGCTGAAACGCTCGGCGGTCAGGGCGTAACGGCGCGCGGCGCGCTCGCCGATGGCCTTGACCACGAACGGGCTGATCACCGCCGGGGCCAGGCCGATGCGCACTTCCGACAGGCACAGCTGCGCATCGTCGGCGCCGATGGCCATGTCGCAGCAGCTGATCAGGCCCAGGGCGCCGCCAAAGGCCGCGCCTTGCACCACCGCCAGGGTCGGGGCCTTGAGGCGGTGCAGGGCGTACATCAGCTCGCCCAGCTCATGGGCGTCGTCCAGGTTGCGGTTGAAGTCCAGCTGCGCCGACTGCTGCATCCAGGCCAGGTCCGCGCCGGCGCTGAAGTGCCGGCCACGGCCGCGCAGCAGCAGGAAACGCAGCTCGGCGTCTTCGGCCAACTGATCCAGGGCCTGGATCAGCTCGCCGATCATCTGCGCGTTGAAGGCGTTGTTCTTGTCCTCGCGGCTCAGCCACAGGGTGGCGAAACCACGGGGGTCGCGAGTCACTTCGATGGTGCTGAAATCGCTCATGGGTCACATCCGGAAAATGCCGAAGCGGCTCTGTTCGATCGGCGCGTTCAGCGCGGCGGACAACGCCAGGCCAAGTACGTCACGGGTTTGCGCCGGGTCGATGACGCCGTCGTCCCACAGCCTTGCGCTGGAGTAGTAGGGGTGGCCCTGGTGCTCGTACTGGTCGAGGATCGGCTGCTTGAGTTTTGCCTCGTCCTCGGCGCTGAAGGCCTGGCCGCTGCGTTCGCTCTGCTCGCGCTTGACCTGGGCCAGCACCCCGGCCGCCTGCTCGGCGCCCATCACGCCGATGCGTGCATTGGGCCACATCCACAAAAAGCGCGGGTCGTAGGCACGGCCGCACATGCCATAGTTGCCGGCGCCGAAACTGCCGCCGATGATCACCGTGAACTTCGGCACCTGGGCGCAGGCCACCGCGGTCACCAGCTTGGCGCCGTGCTTGGCGATGCCGCCTTCCTCGTACTTCTTGCCGACCATGAAGCCGGTGATGTTCTGCAGGAACAGCAGCGGGATGCCGCGCTGGCAGGCCAGCTCGATGAAGTGCGCGCCTTTTTGCGCAGCTTCGGCGAAGAGGATGCCGTTGTTGGCCAGGATCGCCACCGGGTAGCCGTGCAGGTGGGCGAAGCCGCACACCAGGGTGGTGCCGAACAGGGCCTTGAACTCATCGAACAGCGAGCCGTCGACCAGGCGCGCGATCACTTCGCGCACATCGAATGGCTGCTTGGCATCGGCCGGCACCACGCCATACAGCTCGTCGGCCGCATACAGCGGCGCCACCGGTGCCAGGCGCTGCAGCTTGCCAAGCTTGTGCCAGTTGAGGTTGGCGACGCTGCGCCGGGCAATGGCCAGGGCGTGCTCGTCGTTGTCGGCGTAATGGTCGGCCACGCCGCTGGTGCGGCAATGCACGTCGGCGCCGCCGAGGTCTTCGGCGCTCACCACCTCGCCTGTGGCGGCCTTCACCAGAGGCGGGCCGGCGAGGAAGATGGTCGCCTGCTGGCGCACCATGATCGCCTCGTCGGCCATGGCCGGCACGTAGGCGCCACCGGCGGTGCACGAGCCCATCACCACGGCGATCTGCGGGATGCCCAGGGCGCTCATGTTGGCCTGGTTGAAGAAGATCCGCCCGAAGTGCTCGCGGTCCGGAAACACTTCGTCCTGGCGTGGCAGGTTGGCGCCACCGGAGTCCACCAGGTAGATGCACGGCAGGCGGTTCTGCAGGGCGATGGTCTGCGCGCGCAGATGTTTTTTCACCGTCAGCGGGTAGTAGGAGCCGCCTTTGACCGTGGCGTCGTTGGCCACGATCATGCATTCCACGCCTTCGACGCGGCCGATGCCGGCGATCACGCCCGCTGCCGGCACGTCTTCGCCGTACACCTCGTGGGCGGCCAGCTGGCCGATTTCGAGGAACGGCGAGCCGGCATCGAGCAGGCGGTCGATGCGTTCGCGCGGCAGCAGCTTGCCGCGCGAGGTGTGCCGCTCCTGGGCCTTGGCCCCGCCGCCCTGGGCCACCTGGGCGAGCAGCCCGCGCAGGGCCTGGACTTGTTCGAGCATGGCCGCGCTGTTGCCGGCGAACTCTGCCGAACGCGGGTTGATCTGGGTGTGCAAGGTAGCCATGTGCGCCCGTCCCCTTGTGCTCAGCGGGTTTCGTTGAACAGTTCGCGGCCGATCAGCATCCGGCGGATTTCGCTGGTGCCGGCGCCGATTTCGTACAGCTTGGCGTCGCGCAGCAGGCGGCCAGCCGGGAATTCGTTGATGTAGCCGTTGCCGCCGAGAATCTGGATCGCTTCCAGGGCCATCTGGGTGGCGCGTTCGGCGGTGTACAGGATCACCCCGGCGGCGTCCTTGCGGGTGGTCTCGCCACGGTCGCAGGCCTGGGCCACGGCGTACAGGTAGGCGCGGCTGGCGTTGAGCTGGGTGTACATGTCGGCGATCTTGCCCTGGATCAGCTGGAACTCGCCGATGCTCTGGCCGAACTGCTTGCGGTCGTGAATGTAAGGCACCACCAGGTCCATGCAGCTTTGCATGATGCCGGTCGGGCCGCCGGAGAGCACCACGCGCTCGTAGTCCAGGCCGCTCATCAGGACCCGCACGCCGCCGTTGAGCTGGCCGAGGATGTTTTGTTCAGGCACCTCGACGCCGTCGAAGAACAGCTCGCAGGTGTTGGAGCCGCGCATGCCCAGCTTGTCGAACTTGTTGCTGCGGCTGAAGCCTTTCCAGTCGCGCTCGACAATGAACGCGGTGATGCCGTGCGCGCCCTTGTCCAGGTCGGTCTTGGCGTAGATCACGTAGGTGTTGGCGTCGGGGCCGTTGGTGATCCAGGTCTTGCTGCCATTGAGCACGTAGTGGTCGCCGCGCTTTTCGGCGCGCAGTTTCATCGACACCACGTCGGAGCCGGCGTTGGGCTCGCTCATGGCCAGGGCGCCGATGTGCTCGCCGCTGATCAGCTTGGGCAGGTATTTGAGTTTCTGCTCGTGGGTGCCGTTGCGGTTGATCTGGTTGACGCACAGGTTGGAGTGGGCGCCATAAGACAGGGCCACCGACGCCGAACCACGGCTGATTTCTTCCATCGTCACCACGTGGGCCAGGTAGCCCAGGCCGGCGCCGCCATATTCCTCGGAAACGGTGATGCCCAGCAGGCCCATGTCGCCGAACTTGCGCCACATGTCGGCGGGGAACAGGTTGTCGTGGTCGATCTGCGCGGCGCGCGGCGCCAGCTCGGCGGCGACGAAGCTGCGTACCTGGTCGCGGAGCATGTCGATGGTTTCGCCCAGGGCGAAGTTCAGGGAGGGGTAATGCATGTGGGCACCTTCTTGTTCTTGAAATTAGGGAACACCGTAGCTCATGGGCTTTGCACCGAGCGGTGCGGACCGGCAAGTGCGGATGTCGTTCATCACCTTTACGTTAACGTAAACCTGCCTTCAGTCAGTGTCAATCCGCTCATCACCTTTACGTAAACGTAAATCTGCGCCAGAGTAATTGGCGCTCGCTTCAGCCGTGCCCAGAACAACCACAAGAAGGGACACCCATGAGTCAACCCAGCTACACCCGCGGTCGTCAGGACCAACCCTTGCTGACCCTGACCATCGGTCAGGCCTTCGATGCCACCGTGGCCCGCCATGCCGAAGGCGAAGCGCTGGTGGTGCGCCACCAGGGCCTGCGCTACACCTGGCTGCAATTGGCCGAGCAGGTCGATATCCACGCCCGCGCCCTGATGGCCTTGGGGGTGGATACCGGCGATCGTGTCGGCATCTGGTCGCCCAACTGCGCCCAGTGGTGCATCCTGCAGTTGGCCAGCGCCAAGGTCGGCGCCATCCTGGTCAACATCAACCCGGCCTATCGCGTGGGCGAGCTGGAGTATGTGCTGCACCAGTCCGGGTGCCGCTGGCTGGTGTGCGCCGACGCCTTCAAGACGTCCGATTACCATGCCATGGTCCAGCAGCTGGTGCCGGAGCTGGCCAGTGCCGGCGTCGGGGAGCTGGCCAGCGAAGGGCTGCCGGAGCTGCGCGGTGTGGTCAGCCTGGCGGCCAACCCGCCGCCTGGGTTTGTGCCTTGGCAGGCGCTGGCCGAGCGGGCAGGGCAGACGCCTGTCGAGGCCTATCAGGCGCGCCAGGCAACCCTGCAGTTCGACCAGCCGGTGAACATCCAGTACACCTCGGGCACCACCGGCGCGCCAAAGGGCGCCACCCTCAGCCACTACAACATCCTCAACAACGGCTTCATGGTCGGTGAAAGCCTGGGCCTCACCGCCGGCGACCGCATGGTGATCCCGGTGCCGCTGTACCACTGCTTCGGCATGGTCATGGCCAACCTCGGCTGCATCACCCACGGCAGCACCATGGTCTACCCCAACGATGCCTTCGATGCCGAGCTGACGCTCAAGGCCGTGGCCGAGGAGCGCGCCAGCATCCTCTATGGCGTGCCGACCATGTTCATCGCCATGCTCGACCACCCGTCACGCCCGCAACTGGACCTCTCGACCCTGCGCAGCGGCATCATGGCCGGCGCCACCTGCCCGATCGAGGTGATGCGCCGGGTGATCGACCAGATGCACATGGCCGAGGTGCAGATCGCCTATGGCATGACCGAAACCAGCCCGGTGTCGCTGCAGACCGGCCCCGACGACGAGCTGGAGCTGCGCGTGACCACGGTCGGGCGCACCCATCCGCAACTGGAAACCAAACTGGTGGACGCCGAAGGCTGCATCGTCGCCCGCGGCGAAATCGGCGAACTGTGCACCCGCGGCTACAGCGTGATGCTCGGCTACTGGGACAACCCCCAGGCCAGCAGCGACGCCATCGACCCGGCCGGCTGGATGCATTCGGGCGACCTGGCGGTGATGGACGAGCAGGGCTATGTGCGCATCGTTGGGCGCAACAAGGACATGATCATCCGCGGTGGCGAGAACATCTACCCGCGTGAGCTGGAGGAGTTCTTCTACACCCACCCGGCCGTGGCCGATGCCCAGGTTATCGGCATACCGTGCAGCAAGTACGGCGAGGAAGTGGTGGCGTGGATCAAGCTGCATCCGGGGCATGTGGCCAGCGCTGAAGAGCTGCAGGCCTGGTGCAAGGCGCGCATCGCGCACTTCAAGGTGCCGCGGCATTACCGGTTCGTCGAGGAATTCCCAATGACGGTGACCGGCAAGGTGCAGAAGTTTCGCATGCGCGAGATCAGTGTGGAGGAGCTGACTGCGTAGTGACCTCAAGGCCCCATCGCCGGCAAGCCGGCTCCCACAGACTCAGTGCAATACCTGTGGGAGCCGGCTTGCCGGCGATAGGGCCAGTAAAACCTACGCAAAATCCTTGTCTACGCTTAGACCTTCACCGGTGGCTCATCACTCGGTGGGTCCCCCACCGTCGGCGGTACGGTCGGCTTGATCGGCAGCTCGTCCGGGTCTTCTTCCGGCACGGGCGGCGGCAGGCTGGGGTCGTCGATGTTGGGGTCTGGTGTTTCCGGTGGAATGGGAATGTTCATGGCCTGACCTCGCAGGGGGGATGAATACGTGGTACAGGCTTAGATGCGTGGCTGCGCCGGTTGCTCAATTTTTTGAGGCTAAAGATGTGGTTGCTACGCTACGGGTGCCTGGAGCCAGGCCCGGCGATGGAAGCACACGGGTCAAGTCCTTTGCCTCATTGGCAGAAGCGGACGAAACCGCGAAGTGTCGTTGTCAATAAATGAACATGGCCCTTTCAAGATTAAGCCATATCCTCTGCTGCTCCGCCAAAATAGCTTGAATTCCAGTGCGTGAAGAGAAATCGATGCTCGAGGATAATAGTTTGCTAACCTGGGGTTGTAACTGCTTGGAGGGGAATCGAAGTTGTGTGTTCAAAAAATCCAGTGCTGAAATTTGATCGCTGCTTAATCTCCAATCGCGATGATACTCCTTAGGGGTGCCGCGCGTTATCGCGTCATGATGGGCAATCGTGGCGTTTATTGAATTATCGGTTGCCCATGCCGTGAGTGATGGTTTCGGTCGACTGGCTGCGCGGGGCTCAAGCGCTGTAAATATATCGCCTGGATCAAGGTGGCGCACAATATTTCTATACGCAACGTCAACGTGTTCTATTTTTTTTAGCAATTCAACGCCACTCATGCGTGCGCGAGCGTCTTCTGCTATTGCTCGCCCTGCCAGTGTTACGTTACGGCTTCGTGCGGCAATTTCAATGTTGGCTTTTTGTGAGTGTACATTGACAGGTTTTTTATTGGAAAATAAATTCTTTAAACGATTTTGGCCGCGAGGGTCTGTGTAGTTAACAGGATCTCCGCTGCAATAGCAGTACGCATTCACACCCCCGCGTCCGAATGGACTAACGCTGTCGGATGAGACGAATCTCATTAACGTCGTGCTGTAAGAGCGATGGCCAATCCCCAAATGATAATAGTCATTGAGAATGTCTCGAAGCTCGCCATTGAAACCCAACCCATACGGCATTGTGGCCTGCTGTGCCGCGTACCCATAAGGGCTATAGCTCATCACCTGTGTTGATTGCGGAAGATGTTCTTCGATGACGGATTTGGCAAAATCAGTCTTAAGTAGTTTTCGGGCTTCTCCCCCCGGTCCGCGGTTCACTTCGCTCACTGAGTCTTGCATGCCGTATGAGAAATGCTGGCTGCCCGCGTCATGTTGAACGGTTGCAATTCGTTCAGCGTGATAAAAAAAACGACGAAAGGCCATTCGATACCTCTCACGAAATTAACAATGTAGATGGTTTATTGCTGTTTTTTTGTAACGAGCGACACATGAGATTTTGTGGCAGTTTGGCGCTTATCGATACTGGCAAAAATAATAGGTGCAGCCCCTTATACGGGCGATGGGTTTGGCTATCTTTAGATCTTCATCGTAGGTAGGGGCGGTCGGGTTCCTGGATCGCTTCTTCTGTAGGGGTAGCTTCAGTGTCTGCCTGCGCCGCTCACTCCATTATTTTGAACCCTCAGCATGGGCGGTGGTTCTCAATCCGTACCCCCGACACCAACAGGGAGCAAGGTCCGATGTCACGAAACGAGCCCTTCGAAAGCGTGCCCATGGCAAACGACCACCCGGACCAGGCCGTGAGCCTGTCCCAGGCGCTGCTCGCGCCGCGCATCGTGGTCGAGGACACCCAGCCGGTGCTCGATGGCGGCACCTTCGCCGCCAAGGCCATCAGCGGCCAGCCGGTGGCGGTCAGCAGCAAGGTCTACAGCGATGGCCACGACCGCCTGGCGGTGGTGCTCAACTGGCGCCAGGCCAACAGCCGGCGCTGGCACTGCGTGCCGATGCATTCGCCGGGCAATGACCTGTGGCTGGCCGAGTTCACCCCCCTCGAACTGGGCCCGCACCTGTTCAGCATCGAAGCCTGGATCGACCCCTTCGCCACCTACTGCTATGACCTTGAGAAGAAGTACCACGCCGGTGTCGAGGTCAAGCTCGAACTGGAGGAGGGCAGGCTGTTGCTGGGCCAGGGCGCGGCGCGCAGCGAAGGGATATTGCGCGACGAGATCGAGGCCTTGCAGGCGCGCCTGCCGGGCTTGCCGGTGGACGAGCAGGTGGCGTTGCTGCTGGGCGGCGAGGCCACGCGCCTGATGGTCGAGGCCGAGCACCGCAGCTACCTGACCCGCAGCGTCGAGTTCCCGCTCGATGTCGACCGCCCGGCGGCGCAGTTCGCCAGCTGGTACGAGCTGTTCCCGCGTTCGATCACCGACAGCCCCGAGCGCCACGGTACCTTCAACGACGTGCACGAACGCCTGCCGATGATCCGCGACATGGGCTTCGACGTGCTGTACTTCCCGCCGATCCACCCGATCGGCACGCAGTTTCGCAAAGGCCGCAACAACGCCCTGCGCGCCGAGCCCGGCGACCCCGGCAGCCCCTATGCCATCGGCAGCGCCGAGGGTGGCCACGACGCCATCCACCCGCAGCTGGGCACCCGCGAAGATTTTCGCCGCCTGGTCGCCGCCGCGGCCGAGCATGGCCTGGAAATCGCCCTGGACTTCGCCATCCAGTGCTCCCAGGACCACCCCTGGCTCAAGGAGCACCCCGGCTGGTTCAGCTGGCGCCCCGACGGCACCATCCGCTACGCCGAGAACCCGCCGAAGAAGTACCAGGACATCGTCAACGTCGACTTCTACGCCGCCGAGGCCGTGCCCTCGCTGTGGCTGGCGCTGCGCGATGTGGTGGTCGGCTGGGTCGAGGAGGGGGTCAAGACCTTCCGCGTCGACAACCCGCACACCAAGCCGCTGCCGTTCTGGCAATGGCTGATCGCCAATGTGCGCAGCCAGCACCCCGAGGTGATCTTCCTCGCCGAGGCCTTCACCAAGCCTGCGATGATGGCGCGCCTGGGCAAGGTCGGCTACGCCCAGAGCTACACCTACTTCACCTGGCGCAACACCAAGCAGGAGCTGCGCGAGTATTTCGAAGAACTCAACCAGCCGCCGTGGAGCCAATGCTACCGGCCGAACTTCTTCGTCAACACGCCCGACATCAACCCGTTCTTCCTGCACACCTCGGGCCGCGCCGGCTTTCTCATTCGCGCAGCCCTGGCGACCATGGGCTCGGGCCTGTGGGGTATGTACTCGGGCTTCGAGCTGTGCGAAGCCACGCCGCTGCCGGGCAAGGAGGAGTACATGGACTCGGAGAAGTACGAGATCCGCCCGCGCGATTTCACCCAGCCCGGCAACATCATCGCCGAGATCGCCCAGCTCAACCGCATCCGCCGGCAGAACCGCGCCCTGCAGACGCACCTGGGGGTGGCGTTCTTCAACTGCTGGAACGACAACATCCTGTACTTCGCCAAGCGTACGCCCGAGCGCGACAACTTCATCCTGGTGGCGATCAGCCTCGACCCGCACAACGCCCAGGAGGCGAGCTTCGAGTTGCCGCTGTGGGAGCTGGGGCTGGACGACAACGCCGATACTCTGGGCGAAGACCTGATGAACGGCCACCGCTGGACCTGGCACGGCAAGACCCAGTGGATGCGCATCGAGCCCTGGCACCAGCCGTTTGGCATCTGGCGTATCGAGAAGGCCAGGTAGGGCCGCTGCGCGGCCCATCGCCGGCAAGCCGGCTCCCACACGCACCGAGGGGGCAGGCGCTATTCGTGAAATCTGCACAGAACCTGTGGGAGCCGGCTTGCCGGCGATGGGCTGCAAAGCAGCCCCGCAGAACACCAAGGAGTCGCACATGGCCAAGCGTTCCCGCCCGGCAGCCTTCATCGACGACCCGCTGTGGTACAAGGACGCCGTGATCTACCAGTTGCACGTCAAGTCGTTCTTCGACGCCAACAACGACGGCATCGGCGATTTCGCCGGCCTGATCAACAAGCTCGACTACATCGCCGAGCTGGGCGTCAACACCCTCTGGCTGCTGCCGTTCTACCCCTCGCCGCGGCGCGACGACGGCTACGACATCGCCGAGTACAAGGCCGTGCACCCCGACTACGGCAGCATGGCCGACGCCCGGCGCTTCATCGCCGAGGCGCACAAGCGCGGCCTGCGGGTGATCACCGAGCTTGTCATCAACCACACCTCCGACCAGCACCCCTGGTTCCAGCGCGCGCGCCACGCCAAGCGCGGCAGCAAGCTGCGCAACTTCTACGTGTGGTCGGACGATGAGCAGAAATACGACGGCACGCGGATCATCTTCCTCGACAGCGAAAAGTCCAACTGGACTTGGGACCCGGTGGCCGGCCAGTACTTCTGGCACCGCTTCTACTCGCACCAGCCGGACCTCAACTTCGACAACCCGCAGGTGCTCAAGGCCGTCATCGGCGTGATGCGCTTCTGGCTCGACCTGGGCGTCGACGGCCTGCGCCTGGACGCCATCCCCTACCTGATCGAGCGCGATGGCACCAACAACGAGAACCTCCCCGAAACCCACCAGGTGCTCAAGGCGATCCGCGCCGAAATCGACGCCAACTACCCCGACCGCATGCTGCTGGCCGAGGCCAACCAGTGGCCCGAGGACACCCGCCCGTATTTCGGCGAAGGCGATGGCGACGAATGCCACATGGCCTTTCATTTCCCGCTGATGCCGCGCATGTACATGGCGCTGGCCATGGAAGACCGCTTCCCGATCACCGACATCCTGCGCCAGACCCCGGAAATCCCGGCCAACTGCCAGTGGGCGATCTTCCTGCGCAACCACGATGAGCTGACCCTGGAGATGGTCACCGACCGCGAGCGCGATTACCTCTGGAACTACTACGCCGAAGACCGCCGCGCGCGCATCAACCTGGGCATCCGCCGCCGCCTGGCGCCCTTGCTGCAACGCGACCGCCGGCGCATCGAGCTGCTCACCAGCCTGCTGCTGTCGATGCCCGGCACGCCGACGTTGTATTACGGCGACGAGCTGGGCATGGGCGACAACATCTACCTGGGTGACCGCGACGGCGTGCGCACCCCCATGCAGTGGTCGCCGGACCGCAACGGCGGGTTCTCCAGGGCCGACCCGCAGCGCCTGGTGCTGCCGCCGATCATGGACCCGCTGTACGGCTTTCAGACCGTTAACGTCGAGGCCCAGTCCCACGACCCGCATTCGCTGCTGAACTGGAACCGCCGCCTGCTGGCGGTGCGCAACCAGCAGAAGGCCTTCGGCCGCGGCAGCCTGCGCACGCTCACGCCCAGCAACCGGCGCATCCTGGCTTACCTTCGCGAATACACCGACGCCCAGGGCAACAGCGAAACCCTGCTGTGCGTCGCCAACGTCTCGCGCGCGGCGCAGGCGGCGGAGCTGGAATTGTCACAGTACGCCGGCAAGGTGCCGGTGGAGATGCTCGGCGGCAGCGCCTTCCCGCCGATCGGCCAGCTGCCGTTCCTGCTCACCTTGCCGCCCTATGCCTTCTACTGGTTCCTGCTGGCCGAGCACGACCGCATGCCCAGCTGGCACGTCCAAGCCACCGAGGGGTTACCGGAATTGACCACATTGGTACTGCGCAAACGCATGGAAGAACTGCTCGAAGCGCCGTCGCGCGACACCCTCGAAGGCTCGGTGCTGGCGCAATACCTGCCCAAGCGCCGCTGGTTCGCCGGCAAGGAAGGCCCGATCGACCAGGTGCGCCTGCGTTACGGCGTGCGCTTTGGCACCGCCAGCACGCCGGTGCTGCTCAGCGAGATCGAGGTGCTCGGCGATGGCGTGGCCAACCAGTACCAGCTGCCGTTCGGCTTCCTGCCCGAAGAGCAGATCAACACCGCGCTGCCACAGCAGCTGGCATTGTCGCGGGTACGCCGCGGCCGCCAGGTTGGCCTGATCACCGATGCCTTCGTCCTCGAGCCGTTCATCCGCGCCGTGCTGCGCGCCTGCCAGGAAGGCCTGCGCCTGCCGTGCGGCAACGGCCAGGGCGAGCTGCGCTTTGCCTGCACCGAACAACTGGCCCGGCTGGCGCTCGATGAGCAAAGCCCGGTGCGCTACCTGAGCGCCGAGCAGTCCAACAGCTCGGTGGTGGTGGCCGACCGCCTGGTGCTCAAGCTGATCCGCCGGGTCAATGCCGGCATCCACCCGGAGCTGGAGATGAGCGCCTACCTCACCGCCGCCGGCTTTGCCAACATCTCGCCGCTGCTGGCCTGGGTCAGCCGCGTGGACGAAAGCGAGGCGCCGCACCTGTTGATGATCGCCCAGGGTTACCTGAGCAACCAGGGCGATGCCTGGGCCTGGACCCAGAACACCCTGGAGCGGGCCATCCGCGACGAGATGGAGCCGCCCAGCAGCGACCCCGACGCGCACACCGACGCCCTGGCCGAGCTCGGCGCCTTCGCCGGCTTGCTCGGCCAGCGCCTGGGCGAGATGCACCTGCTGCTGGCCGCGCCCAGCACGGACCCAGCCTTCGCGCCGCGCGCCAGCGATGGCCAGGACAGCGCCCGCTGGAGCACGCAGATCAACGCCGAACTGGCCCACGCGCTGGACCTGCTGGCCCAGCACCGCGAGCACCTCGACAGCGACAGCCAGGCCCTGGTCGATGACCTGCAGCAACAGCGCGAAGGCCTCGCCCAGCACATCGACGAGCTGGCCCATCAGGCCCAGGGCGGCCTGCTGATGCGGGTGCACGGCGACCTGCACCTGGGCCAGGTGCTGGTGGTGCAGGGCGATGCCTACCTGATCGACTTCGAGGGTGAGCCGTCGCGCCCGTTGCAGGAGCGCCGGGCCAAGCACAGCCCGTACAAGGATGTCAGCGGCGTGCTGCGATCCTTCGACTATGCTGCTGCGATGATCCTGCGCAGCGCCTCGGCGGTAGACCTCTCCGAGGCCGCGCGGCAGGCTCGTCAGCGGGTCGCCCGGCAGTACCTGCACCAGTCGCGCCACGCCTTCGTCGAAGCCTATGGCCTGGCCACCGCGGCCATGCCCCATGCCTGGCAACAGGCCGAGGGCGAGCGCGCCGCGCTGGAGTTGTTCTGCCTGGAAAAGGCCGCCTACGAGATTACCTATGAAGCCGAGAACCGGCCTAGTTGGCTGGCCGTGCCTTTGCATGGCCTGCATGGATTGATCAGTACCTGGGGAGAGTCATAGATGAATGCAAGCACGCGTGACAACGGTGGCCTTCGGCAGCGGGAGCTCGATGCCCTTGCCCGCGCCGAGCACGCCGATCCGTTCGCAGTACTGGGCCCCCATGGCGATGGCGCCGGCGGCAGTTGGGTACGGGCGTTCCTGCCGGGGGCCCTGAGCGCGCAGGTGCTCGCCCGGGATGACGGGCGGGTGCTGGCCGAAATGGTGCAGGGCAGCCTGCCCGGGCTGTTCACCGCGCACCTGGACCAGGCGCAGGCGTATCGGCTGCAGATCGTCTGGGCCGGTGGCGAGCAGGTCACCGAAGACCCTTACAGCTTCGGCCCGCAACTGGGCGACATGGACCTCTACCTGTTCGCCGAAGGCAACCACCGCGACCTGTCCGGGCGCTTTGGTGCGCAGCCGACCCAGGTCGATGGCGTCGATGGCGTGTGCTTCTCGGTGTGGGCGCCGAATGCGCGGCGGGTGTCGGTGGTGGGTGATTTCAACAACTGGGACGGGCGCCGCCACCCCATGCGCCTGCGCCACAGCGCCGGGGTCTGGGAGCTGTTCATTCCGCGCCTGGGCGTGGGTGAAACCTACAAGTACGAGGTGCTGGGCAAGGACGGCATCCTGCCGCTCAAGGCCGACCCGCTGGCCCGCGCCACCGAGTTGCCGCCCAGCACGGCGTCGAAGGTGGCAGGCACCTTGAGCCACCAATGGCACGACCACGACTGGATGGAGCACCGCGCCCAGCGCCATGCCTACAGTGCGCCGCTGTCGATCTACGAGCTGCATCCCGGCTCCTGGCAGTGCGAGCTGGACGATGTGGGCGAAGTGTCGCGCTTCTACAACTGGCGTGAGCTGGCCGAGCGCCTGGTGCCCTATGTGCAGCAGCTCAACTTCACCCACATCGAGCTGCTGCCGATCATGGAGCACCCGTTCGGCGGCTCCTGGGGCTACCAGCCGCTGTCGATGTTCGCGCCGACCTCGCGCTATGGCAGCCCGGAAGATTTCGCGGCGTTCATCGACGCCTGCCACCAGGGCGGCATCGGCGTGATCCTCGACTGGGTGCCGGCGCATTTCCCCACCGACGAACACGGCCTGGCGCGCTTCGATGGCACCGCGCTGTACGAGTACGACAACCCGCTCGAGGGCTTCCACCAGGACTGGAACACGTTGATCTACAACCTGGGCCGCAACGAGGTGCGCGGCTTCATGCTGGCCTCGGCGCTGCACTGGCTCAAGCACTTCCACATCGACGGCCTGCGGGTCGATGCGGTGGCCTCGATGCTGTACCGCGACTATTCGCGCAAGGCCGGGGAGTGGGTGCCCAACCGCCATGGCGGGCGCGAGAACCTCGAAGCCATCGACTTCATCCGCCACCTCAATGGCGTGGCGGCCGTCGAGGCCCCGGGTGCGTTGATCATCGCCGAGGAATCCACGGCCTGGCCGGGCGTCAGCCAGCCGACCCAGCAGGGCGGCCTGGGCTTTGCCTACAAATGGAACATGGGCTGGATGCACGACACCCTGCACTACATCCAGAACGACCCGGTGCACCGCGCCCACCATCACAACGAAATGAGCTTCGGCCTGATCTACGCCTACTCCGAGCATTTCATCCTGCCGATCTCCCACGACGAGGTGGTGCACGGCAAGCACTCGCTGATCGACAAGATGCCCGGCGACCGCTGGCAGAAGTTCGCCAACCTGCGTGCCTACCTGACCTTCATGTGGACGCACCCGGGCAAGAAGCTGCTGTTCATGGGCTGCGAGTTCGGCCAGTGGCGCGAGTGGAACCACGACCACCAGCTGGACTGGTACTTGCTGCAGTACCCCGAGCACCAGGGCGTGCAGCGCCTGGTCGGTGACCTCAACCGGCTGTACCGGGACCTGCCGGCGTTGCACGAGCAGGACTGCCAGCCCCAGGGCTTCCAGTGGCTGATCGGCGATGATGCGCACAACAGCGTGTTTGCCTGGCTGCGCTGGAGCAGCCAGGGCGAGCCGTTGCTGGTGGTGGCCAACTTCACCCCGGTGCCGCGCGAGGGGTATCGGATTGGCGTGCCGTTCGGCGAGCGCTGGCAGGAGCTGCTCAACAGCGATGCCGAGCTGTATGCGGGGTCGAATGTGGGCAACCTGGGGGCGGTGGAGAGTGACGAGGTCGCCAGCCATGGGCAGCCGCTGTCGCTGGCCTTGAACCTGCCGCCGCTGGGGGTGCTGGTGATGAAGCCGGCTTGATTGGCTGCCTGTGCTGGCCCTATCGCCGGCAAGCCGGCTCCCACAGATATCCCAGGGCTGCTGGGGACCCTGTGGGAGCCGGCTTGCCGGCGATAGGGCCGCAACGGTCTACCAGCGCATCCGCACCCCGAGGCTGCCAATCAACCCGTTCAGGTCGTTGTCATCCACATCGCTGCTGTAGTCGGCACTGACGAACAGCGCCACCGAAGGCGTCACCCGCGCCACCAGCCCCAACCCCAGTTCCACCGTGGTCGAGTACCGCGAGCTGGAGATCTTGTCCACCTGGTCCAGCTTGACCTCGTCGGCATTGCTGAAGTCGTACCACACGTTGGTTCGCACATAGGGCTCGATCGGCATGCCCTTGACCTCGTAGCGCCCGGACAACTTGGCGCCGACCCGGCCGCTCCAGGTCGGTTGGCTGTCGAAGGCCTGCAAGGTCTGCGCCTGCACCTGGTTGCCGGGGAAGAACTGCTGGTTGATCAACTGCGCCTGCGGCTCGACCACCCAGCCGCCGCCCAGGCTGATGGGGAACCCACCCTCCACGGAAAAGGTCATGGCATGGCCGCTGTCATCCAGGCGCTGGCCGTTGTCGCCGCGGCCCTGCACATCGATGCGCGAGCCCATGGCCACGGCATCCAGGTGCCAGCCCTGGGCGTGGGTCATGCTCCAGTACACGCCCAGGCTCTCGCCGCTGAGGTTGACCGCATTGCGCTGCTTGTCGCCAAGCAGTGGCCGGGCGCCGCTCAGGCTGCTTTGCAGGTTGTTGTGGCCAACGAAGATCCCCGCCCGGTGCACGTTGCCATCGGCGGTTTCACGCACGAACAGATCCGGGCCAATCATCAGCTGCTGGCTGGGCGCTTCGAGCTGCTCTGGCGGCTGCGCGCCGGGCCGCGAGGTGGTGGGGAAGAACTGGCTCCAGGGGCTGGCCATCAGCATGGGAGCCACCAGGGCATGGCGCTCGCTCATCTGCTCGCCGAAGGCAGCCAGCGTGCCCAGGCTCACGCCGCTGGCGCTGACCGGGTCGAGCGACAGTTGCTGGGGCTGCGCCGGCTGCTGCAGGAAGCCCGGGGACATGGGGTCGTCCTGGAGGTCGAAGGCGAAGGTTTCCACCGGGGTTGCCAGAAGCATCGACGTGGAAACCGCGTAGAAAATACGATCGAAGCGCAACGAGTTCGAGGTTCTTTTCATGGCGGATATCCTCTGGTTTCTTGTTGTACAGCCCAAGCACCTGGCCGGTTGTCACGAGCTGTACGGCAAGAACAGTGGACGAACCAAACCCTCGCGCCCGCTTTCGCGAGCGCGCAGGAAGGCGCGAGCTAGAGGCCCGGCGCACGTTTTCAACGACTAGGTAATAGTTCAGCTAAGGTGAGGCGGGGGGCTGCGTCAAGAATGTGTTAAGCCATTGTCGAGGTTCTGTGAAAGGCATCAACGCATTGATTTTCGGGGTAAATGAGAGGGGGATAGTGGGGTTCGTTATTTGCCGCTGCGTGGCTATGCCGAATGATTGCTACAACCTGACTTCCACGGCAAGTGGCAGGTGATCGGAAAGGTGCGTCCAAGGCTTGTGGCTGAGGATTTTCGGTGCGTGGCTTTCGGCATTGCGCAGGTAGATGCGGTCCAGGGCCAGTAAAGGCAGGCGCGCCGGATATGTGCGCGCAAGCATGCCATGGTGGCGTTCGAACGCTTCGTGCAGGTCGCGCTGCAGGCGCAGGGTGCCGTTGCCGCGCAGTTTCCAGTCGTTGAAATCGCCGGCGATGATCACCGGGGCGCCTTCGGGCAGGCCGTCGAGCAGTTTGCGCAGCAGCTGCAATTGCTGCTGGCGGTGGCTCTCCAGCAACGACAGGTGCACGCAGATGGCGTGCACCTGGTGCTGGCCGGGTACGTCGAGGATGCAGTGCAACAGGCCGCGGCGCTCGGGGCCGGTGATCGACACGTCGAGGTTGCGGTGCTCGATGATCGGGTATTTGGACAACAGCGCGTTGCCGTGGTGGCCATCGGGGTACACGGCGTTGCGCCCGTAGGCGAAGTCGCTCCACATGCTGTCGGCAAGAAACTCGTACTGCGAGGTCTGCGGCCAGCCTGGGTAGCGCGCGGCATGGCGGTCGTGGCTGCCGAGCACTTCCTGGAGAAACACCAGGTCGGCCTGGGTGCTGCGCACCGCCTCGCGCAGTTCAGGCAGGATGAAGCGCCGGTTGAAGGCCGTGAACCCCTTGTGCGTATTCACCGTCAGCACCCGCAGCCGCTGCACGGCTGGGGCCTGGTCGACGCTGGCGAAACCTGGACGACCGGTTTCGGGGTTCACGGTGCCTCCTTGATGGTAGCTGGGGCTGCTGGCCCTATCGCCGGCAAGCCGGCTCCCACAAAGTCTTGGGACAGGCCCAGGCCGCCCCGGTTCAGTCTTCCTCGTGCTGCAACACCATCAGCAGGAACGAGCGCCCCTTGACCTCGAAGGTGCTGTCGAACTGCAGGTGCTGGGGTTTGCGCATCTCTGGCCGGTCGGTGTCGACCAGGCAGCTCCAGTACTCGCCCTCGGGCACGGTCGGCAACTGGAACGGCACCACATCATGGTGCGCGTTGACGATCAGCAGCATGGTCGCCTCCGACCCTGGCCGGGCAATGCCGCTGACCTGCGCGCGCCCGTCGATGAGCATGCCCAGGCAACGCCCGTGCGGGTCTTCCCATTGCTCCACGGTCATCTCGCTGCCATCGGGGGCCAGCCAGGTGACGTCCTTGACCCCGATCGCCTCGTTGTAGTCGCCGACCAGAAAACGCGAGCGGCGCAGCACCGGGTAGGCCAGGCGCAGGCGGGTCAGGCGCTTGACGAAGGCCAGCAGCTCCTTGCCGTTGTCATCCAGGTCCCAGTTGATCCAGCCGATCTCGCTGTCCTGGCAGTAGGCATTGTTGTTGCCATGCTGGGTGCGGCTGAACTCGTCGCCGGCGACGATCATCGGCGTGCCCTGGGCCAGCAGCAGGGTGGCGAAGTAGTTGCGCATCTGGCGCATGCGCAGGGCGTTGATCTCGGGGTCGTCGGTGGGGCCTTCGACGCCGCAGTTCCACGACAGGTTGTTGTCGGTGCCGTCCTGGTTGTTCTCGTCGTTGTCCTCGTTGTGCTTGCTGTTGTACGACACCAGGTCGCGCAGGGTGAAGCCATCGTGGGCAGTGACGAAGTTGACCGAGGCGTAGGGGCGCCGGCCGCGGTTGTTGAACATGTCGCCCGAGGCGGTCATGCGCGAGGCGAAGTCGGCCAGCTGGCCTTCGTCGCCTTTCCAGAAGGCGCGCACGGTATCGCGGAAGCGGTCGTTCCATTCCGCCCAGCCTGGGGCGAAATTGCCCACCTGGTAGCCGCCCGGGCCACAGTCCCAGGGCTCGGCGATCAGCTTGACCTGGCTGAGCATCGGGTCCTGGCGGCAGGCGACGAGAAAGCCATGGCGCTCGCTGTAGCCGTCGTGGTAGCGGCCCAGAATGGTTGCCAGGTCGAAGCGGAAACCGTCCACGTGCATTTCGCCGGCCCAGTAGCGCAGCGAGTCGGTGACCAGTTGCAGCACGCACGGGTGGCTCAGGTCCAGGGTGTTGCCGGTGCCCGAATCGTTGATGTAGAAGCGCTTGTCGTCGGGCATCAGGCGGTAGTAGGAGGCGTTGTCGATGCCGCGCATCGACAGGGTCGGGCCACGCTCGTTGCCTTCGGCGGTGTGGTTGTAGACCACGTCCAGAATCACCTCAAGCCCGGCGTCGTGCAGGTGCGCGACCATCTCCTTGAACTCGGCGATCTTGCCGCTGGCCAGGTAGCGCGGGTGCGGCGCGAAGAAGGCGATGCTGTTGTAGCCCCAGTAGTTGTTCAGGCCCTTGTCGAGCAGGTGCTGGTCGTTGACGAAGGCATGGATCGGCAGCAGCTCGATGCTCGATACGCCCAGGTCCTTGATGTGCTTGAGCAGCTCGTCATTGGCAAGGCCGGCGAAGGTGCCGCGCAGCTCCTCGGGAACCGCCGGGTGGCGCATGCTGATGCCACGGGCATGGGCCTCGTAGAGGATGGTGCGCTCCCAAGGGATCTGCACGCGTTGGTCGCGGCCCCAGGTGAAGGCCGGGTCGATCACCTTGCATTTGGGCACGAAGGGCGCGCTGTCGCGTTCATCGAACGACAGGTCGCCGTCGGGGTGGCCGATGGTGTAGCCAAACAGCGCCTCGGACCATTTCAGGCTGCCGACCAGCTGCTTGGCGTAGGGGTCGATCAGCAGTTTGTTGGGGTTGAAGCGGTGGCCGTTCTGCGGCTCGTAGGGGCCGTGCACGCGGTAGCCGTAGATCTGCCCCGGGTGGGCGTCGGGCAGGTAGCCGTGGTAGATCTCGTCGGTGTATTCGGGCAGCTCGATGCGCTCGATTTCATGCTCGCCGGTGTCGTCGAACAGGCACAGTTCGACCTTGGTGGCGTTGGCCGAGAACAGGGCGAAGTTGACACCCAGGCCGTCCCAGGTGGCACCGAGGGGGAAGGGCATGCCTTCGCGGATGCGGGATGGGGCGACGGAGCGGGTTTTCTTCGGGGTGCGGGGGCTCATGGCAGTCCTCGATTGGCCGGGGGGAGTGGGGTGTCAGTGAGGGCCCCATCGCCGGCAAGCCGGCTCCCACAAGCAGGCAGCATTGTTGCTGTGGGAGCCGGCTTGCCGGCGATGGGGCCGGGCCAGGCTCAGCCGGCAGTAGGCTTCTTCACCGCCCGCGGCTTCTTCGCCGCAGCCGGTTTAACCCCCGGCAGCGCTGCCGCCTTGGGCTCGGCAGGCGCCTTGGGCTTGGCCGCCGCCTTCTTGCGTGGCGCAGCCTTGGGCGCTAGCGCCTCGGCTTCGGCCAGCTTGCGCGCCATCTCCCAGTGGCGGTCTTCCTGCCCGGCAGGCTTACCCTCCGACTCCCAGATCTGATAGGCGAATTCGCGAACACGTTTTTCATCGACACTCATCATGACGCTCCTGATGCTCAAGATTGTTGTATCAACAGATTGACCGGAAACTCCGCCAGTACCGCGCGCAACATCAGTTCCTTTGAAGGGCTGACAGCGGCACTTGGGAAAAGTCCCGTCGAGTTGGCAGGTGACAAGGCAAACGGCAGGATCACCCGGGTGTCGTCCCAGTTCTGCGCCGGGATCAACGGTGTCGTGGCGCCGCCCAGCAGGCCGCTGGCCAGGCGTGGGGCGACGATGATGGCGCGCTGGCCTTCACCCAGGCGGGCGAACGCCAGCACCTGGTCGGCATGCCGGCCCTGCACGGTCAGTGGCAGGTAGGCGCCGCGGCGGAACAGTTCGGCATGGGCCTGGCGGCAGTCCAGCACGCGGGCCACCAGGGCCTGTTTGATGCGCCCGTCGCGCCAGTGCGCGAGCAGCTCGGCCGGCGTGCTGGCGTCGTCCAGGGTGCGACGTCTGCAAGCGTAGTCCACCGGCTGGCGGTTGTCCGGGTCGACCAGGCTGAAATCCCAGTACTCGTTGCCCTGGTACAGGTCGGGCACCCCCGGCACGGTCATGCGCAGCAGCGTCTGCACCAGGCCGTTGAGTGCGCCGGGGCAGGCGATCAGCTGCGCGGCATCGGCCAGCGACTGGCGCAGTTGCTGGTTCTCGCGGGCGAGCAACAGGCCATCGACATAGCCGGCGCAGGCTGCTTCATAGGCTTCGTTGGGGGCGTTCCAGCTGCTGCGCAGCTTGGCCTCGCGCAGGGCCTTCTGCTGCCACTGGCGGATGCGCGCGGCGTAGTGCTGCAGGGCGGCGCCATCGTTCAGGTCCAGGCCTAGCGGCCAGCTGCCGAGCAAGGTCTGCAACAGCAGCATCTCATCACCCGGGCTCGGCGCCAGGCCATCGTCCAGTTGCTCGCGCAGCGGCGCGGCCAGCTCGCGCCAGTGCTCCATGCGGCTGGCCAGCCAGGGGCCGCGTTCGCTCAGCACCGCCAGGCGTGCGCGGGTGTCTTCGCCGCGCTTGTGGTCGTGGGTGGCGGTGGCCAGCAGGTTGTCGGGGAAGTCGCGCAGGCGGCGCTGGGCTTCGTTGTGGAAGTACTCGGGGCCGGCGCTGAAACGCTCGGCCTCGAAGCCCACATCGTTGCGCGACAACAGCCGCGCCGAGCGGTAGAAGGCAGTGTCTTCCACGGCCTTGGCCGCGCTCGGCGCGGTGAGCTGCTGGAAGCGCACGCAGGCGTGGCGCAGGTGCTTGCGCGGGCGGCCAGGCGGCAGCTGGCGCCAGGGTTGGCCACCGAGCCAGTGCGCCAGCTGCTCGAGCAGTGGCCAGTCGGCTTCGGCGAGGTCCTGGCGGGCATCGGCCAGGGCCTGCTGGAAGAACTTCTCGTCCTCGGCCGGGCGGCCACAGGCGTTGAAGTAGGTGCGGTACACCGGGTAGTGCGCCACCAGCGCCTGCAGCGCCCGGCGGATGGCGCCGAGGGTCAGGTCGCGGGTCATCAGGTCGTCGCGGGCCACCTGCAGCAGCGCCTGGGCCACCGATTCGCAGTCGCCGGCCAGGCTCGCGTTGAGCACCAGGTGGCGGGCCTGGCGCACTTCCTCGGCGAACGCCGGGCGCTCGCTCAGGGCGGCCCAGAGCTCGGTCAGCGGTGCCTCGCCGGCCGGGTCGTGCTGCAGCAGCGACACCTGGTTCATGAACTCGTAGCCGGTGGTGCCGTCGGTGAGCCAGTCGCGGTGCAGGTGCTCGCCCTGGCCGAGGATTTTTTCCACGTAGATCGGGAAGTGCTCCAGCGCCGCCGACAGGGGCCGCCTGGCGAGCAGCCCGGTGACCCGCCGGCGCAACTTGCGGCAGTAGCCGCGCGGGTCGGCCAGGCCATCGATATGGTCGATGCGCAGGCCATCCACCAGGCCGCGCTCGATCAGCTCGAACAGCTTGGCGTGGGTGGCCTCGAACACCACCGCGCGCTCCACCCGCAGGCCGCCCAGCTCGTTGATGTCGAAGAAGCGCCGCCAGTTGATGTCGTCGGCGGCGGTACGCCAGCTGGCCAGGCGGTAGGTCTGGCGCTCCAGCAACAGGTGCAGGCGCTTGAAGCCGTTTTCGCAGCGGCTGTCGAAGGCCACCAGGGCCGATTCCAGGTCGGCGCCTTCAGCCACCAGGCGCGCCAGTTCGGCGTGCAACGGCGCGGCGGCGGCCAGCGGCTCGGCGGCGTCGTTCAGGGCCGTGAAGTGCTCGGCCAGCGCCTGCAAGGCCGGCTCCGGGCTCAGGGAAAGGATCCAGCCGTAATCGACCGGGCAGATGGGGAAGCGGTGCTCATGGTGGGCCACCTGCAGCACGCCCTGCTGGGCGTCGAACTGCAGCGGCATCTCGCCGTTCTTCAGCACCAGGCCGTAGTCGTTGGCCAGGAACGGCAGCAGCAGTTGGCCCGCCAGCAGCGGGTCGCTGGAGTGCCACTGGATGTCGAAGAACTCGGCATAGGGGCTGCGCCGGCCCCAGGCCAGCAGGCTCTGCCACCAGGGGTTGTCGGCGCCGCCGACGGCCATGTGGTTGGACACGGTATCGAGGATCAGCCCCATGCCGTGCTGGCGCAGGGCGGCCACCAGGCGCTGCAGCGCGGCCTCGCCGCCGAGCTCCGGGTTGACCTGGGTCGGGTCGACCACATCGTAGCCATGGCGTGAGCCGGCGCGGGCCTTGAGGATCGGCGAGGCATACACATGGCTGATGCCCAGCTGGGCGAAGTAGGGCACCAGCGGCACAGCGTGGTCGAGGGTGAAGTCACTGTGAAACTGCAGGCGCAAAGTCGCGCTCAAGGGCTTCATCGGTCACGCTCCCAGGCTTGTTCGCGGGCCTGGGCCAACAGCTCCAGGCGGCGTGCGGCATCGTCATCGTCGAGCAGTTCGCGCACCGGCGCGGCGAAGCGCCGGCGCCAGTTGGGGTGGCCTTCGGTGGTGCCGGGCAGGTTGGGTTGCTCATCGCTGCCCAGCAGGTCTTCCAGCGGGATCAGCACCAGCGGCGCGCGGGTGTGGCCGACGTAGCGGATGGCGGCATCGATCAGCGCGTCGTTGTCCGCTTGCGGGCCGTAGTTGGCTTCCAGGGTGCGGCGCAGGCCGTCGCGCTCCTTCTGCCGCTCGTGGCGCCAGTGCAGTTCGGTGGCGGCGTCGATCAGCTTCAGGCGCTGGCTCCAGTCGATGTCGCGGCTTTGCAGCCAGCCGGCCAGGGGCGCCAGGTCGTGGGTGCCGGTGGTGGCCAGGGCATCGTCCGGCCAGTCGAGAATCGGCTTGAAGTGCCCAGGCTGGGTCTGCTCGAAGGGCAGCACGCGCATGCCCAGCACATGCTTGGCGGCCAGCGCTTCACGCAGGCCTTCGGGCACCGTGCCAAGGTCTTCGCCGAGGATGATTGCCTGGTGGCGCGCCGACTCCAGGGCCAGCAGGCGCAGCAGGTCCTGCAGCGGGTAATGCAGGTAGGCGCCTTCGCTGGGCTTGCAGCCGCGGGGGATCAGCCACAGGCGGCGCAGGCCCATCACATGGTCGATGCGCAGGCCGCCCGCGTGCGCAAGGTTGGCCCGCAGCATCTCGATGAAGGCGCGGTAGCCATTGCGCTTGAGGCCTTCGGGGGAGAAGGCGCAGATGCCCCAGTCCTGCCCCGAGCGGTTGAGGATGTCCGGTGGCGCGCCGACCTTGAGGTTGGCCAACAGCTCGTCCTGGCGGCTCCAGGCCTGGCTGCCGGCACCGTCGGCGCCCACCGCCAGGTCGGCGATCAGGCCCACCGCCATGCCGTTGCTGCGCGCCGCTTCCTGGGCGCGTTGCAGGCTGCGGTCGGCCAGCCACTGGCAGAAGGCGTGGAACTCGACCTTGGCCGGGTAGGCGTTGGCGAAGGCTTCGACCTCGGGGTGGTAGGGGTCGTGCCAGGCGCTGGGCCAGTTGCGCCAGTCACCGCCCAGGCCGTGGTCCACGGCTTGCGCCTGCAGCACCTCGAAGCGGCAGTGGTGCTCCAGGGCCTGGCCGGCCGCGGCGCGGAAGCTGTCGAAGTCCTTGCGCAGCGGGTGGTCGCCCTGGCTGAAGTCCTGGTACAGCGCCTGCAGCAGGCTCAGGCGGGCGTTGGCGGCCCGTGGCCAGTCGACCAGCGGTTGCTGTTCCAGGTCTTCGAGGGTCTGCTCCAGGCCGCAGGCCTCGATGGCCATGCGCACGGCGCGCTCGCCGAGCACGGCGGCGGGGCTGGCATAGAGGGTGTTGAGCAGCAGGCGGCTGGAGGGCGAATAAGGGCTGTAGTGCAGCTGGTCAACCGCCGACAGGGCATGGATCGGGCTGATGGCCAGGGCATCGGCGCCGCGCTCGGCGGCGCTGCGTGCCAGTTGCTCCAGGGCCAGGCAGTCGCCGAAGCCGCCATCGCCGCTGCGGCGCAGGCTGTAGAGCTGCACGGCAAGGCCCCAGCAGCGCGGCGGTGGTGGTTGCACCGCGTCTTCCAGGCTGTGGCAGCGCGCAGGCGCCACGGCCAGGGTGAAGCGCTGGCCTTCGATTTCTACCTGGTGGTAGCCGACGGGCAACACGCCGGGCAGGCGCGCCTGGCTGTCGAGGGCGACGTTGCGCTGGCTGCCATCTTCCAGGGTGCAACGCGCGGTGCTGGCGGGCTGGAAGTAGTGCGCCAAGGCCAGCGGCTCAGCCACGTCGGCGGTCAGCAGTGGCGGCAGGTGCTGGCTATCCTCGGCGGTTTCCACCGCCTGCAGGCTGCTGTGCACCTCGTTGTCGTCGCCAGCCAGGTGGCCCAGGCCAGCGAGGACCTTGCGCAGCACCTCGTCGCTGACCTGTTGTGGCCGGTTGTTGGCATCGACCCAATCGCGGGCAAGGCCCACGCGGGCGGCCAGGCGGTGCAGGGCGGTTTCGCTCATGGGCTCTCCTGGCCAGGGGCAAGCAGGCTGACCACGCAGCTGTAGGCCGACAGTGCGGTGTCTGGGTGCGTGGTGTCGCTGCTGTCGTAAAGGCGCTGTTCGGCGGCGGGCAAGGTGACTGCCTGGGGCGTGGGCGCAAGGTTCAGGTCGATGCGCAGGGTCTTGCCATCGCCCAGGCGCCAGCGTGCGGTCAGGGCCTTGTCGCCCAGCACGTCGGCGCCCAGCGCGCGGCTGCCGGGCAAGTGCGGGATCACATGGATGCGGCGCAGCGCCAGCAGCTGTTGATAGAGGCCGTGCCAGCCGGCGATGACCTCCTCGCGCTGGGGCCGCGAAGCTTCGAAGGTCTGCTCGGCGTTGGGGTCGGGGATGCGTTCGCGCTGGGCCGGGTCGGCGAAGGCGTTGAAGTGGGCGAACTCGCCGCGCCGGCCTTCGCGCACGGCATCGGCCAGTTCGTCGTGGAAGTCGGTGAAGAACAGAAAGGGCCGGCAACTGCCGTCGTCGTCGCCCATGAACAGCAGCGGGATCATCGGCGCCAGCAGCAGCAGGCCGGTGGCTGCGCGCAGGGCCTGGGGCGGGCACAAACGGGTGAGGCGCTCGCCCAGGGCGCGGTTGCCGATCTGGTCGTGGTTCTGCAGGAACAGCACGAACGAACTGGGCTCCAGGTGGCCGCTGGGCTCGCCGCGTGGCGTGCCGTGGCGGTTGGCCTGGCCCTGGAACACGAAGCCTTCGGCCAGGCAGCGGGCCAGCTTGTCGATCGGCCGCTGCTGGTAGTCGGCGTAGTAGCCTTCGGTTTCGCCGGTCAGCAATACGTGCAGGGCGTTGTGGCCATCGTCGTTCCACTGCGCATCGAAGCCCTGTTCGAGCAAGGATGCCTGGTTGTGCTCGTTCTCCAGCACCAGCCACACGTGCCGGCCTGGCTCGATGGCGGCGCGCACACGCTGCGCCAGTTCGACGAGAAAGTCCGGTGCATCGATGGCGTGCACAGCGTCCAGGCGCAGGCCGTCGCAGCGGTATTCGCACAGCCACATCAGGGCATTCTGGATGAAGAACTCGCGCACTTCGGCGCGGCGAAAATCGATGGCGGCGCCCCAGGGCGTCTGCCGGTCCTCGCGAAAGAACGCGCTGGCGTACTGGTGCAGGTAGTTGCCGTCGGGGCCGAAATGGTTGTAGACCACGTCCACCAGCACCATCAGGCGCTGGCCGTGGGCTTGATCCACCAGCGCGCACAGTTGCTCGGGGCTGCCGTAGTTGTGCTGCGGTGCATAGGGCAGCACGCCGTCATAGCCCCAGTTGCGCTCGCCGGGGAACTGCCCGATGGGCATCAGCTCGATGGCGCTGATGCCAAGCTCGGCCAGGCGCGGCAACTGCCGGGCGACGCCGTCGTAGCCTTGCAGCACGCCGACGTGCAGCTCCTGGATCACCGCTTCGTGCCAGGGCCGGCCATGCCAGGGGTGTTGCCAGGCATAGGCCTGGGTGTCGACCACCTGGCTTGGGCCCTGCACCCCTTCGGGCTGGTAGCGCGAGGCCGGGTCGGCCACCTGCAACTGGCCATCGATGCGGTAGTGGTAGCGGTCCCCGGCCTGGCAGGGCGCCACGCCGGTGAACCAGCCATTGTCTTCGCGCAGCAGCTCGATTGCCGGCTGCTGCTGCAATTCCAAGCTCACGCTGCGCGCATCGGGCGCCCACAGGGCGAAGCGCGCCGACGTGGCGTCCAGAAGGTGTGCGCCATGCCTGTGCATCTTCGACTCCCCGCTCAGTAGTGGCTGAACTGTGCCTGCTTGACCAGGTCCTCGTAGAGGCGGGCGTAGGGTTCGACCGCCTGGCACCAGTTGAACGGCTGGGTCATGGACAGGCAGCGCATGGCATTGAGCAGGTTCTTCTTCCCATAGATATAGAAGGCCCGGCTCAGCGCCTCGCGGTAGCTTTCCACGGTCGATTCGTCGAACAGAAAACCCGTCACGCCGTTCTCGATGGTGTCGGCCAGCCCGCCGGTGTTGCGCGCCACCGGCAACGAACCGAAGCGCTGGGCGTACATCTGGCTCAGGCCGCAGGGCTCGTAGCGCGATGGCATGAGCAGGAAGTCGCTGCCGGCGAACATGCGCCGGGCATCGGTTTCGTTGAAGCCGATGCGCACGCCGATGCGGCCCGGGTGGCGCAGCGCCAGTTCGCGCATGGCTTGTTCTTCTTCCGGCTCGCCGCGGCCGATGATGGCGATCTGGCCGCCTTGCTCGACGATGTAGTCGGCCACGCCCAGGGTCAGGTCCAGGCCCTTCTGGTACACCAGGCGCGAGACCACGGCGAACAACGGGCCGCTGGACGGTTCGAGTTCGAACAGGCGGCGCACCGCTTCGGCGTTGCGTGCCTTGCCCTCCCAGTCGTTGATGCTGAAGTTGTGCTGCAGGTGGGTGTCGGTGGCCGAATCCCAGCTCTCATCGATGCCGTTGGGAATGCCGCCGAGCAGCCCTTGCTGGGCCTTGCTGGCGAGAAAGCCGTGCAGGCCGCAGCCGAATTCCGGGGTGGTGATTTCACGGGCGTAGGTGGCGCTGACCGTGGTGATGTGGCTGGAGTAGGCAAGGCCGGCCTTGAGGAACGACAGCTTGCCGTAGAACTCCATGCCTTCCTGCTGCATGGCATGGTCGGGGATCGCCAGCTCCGGGCTGCAGGCGCGGCTGTACACACCCTGGTAGGCCAGGTTGTGGATGGTGAACAGGGTCGGGGTATTCAGGCCGCGCCAGTGCATGTAGGCCGGGGCCAGGCCGGCAGGCCAGTCGTGGGCGTGCACCACTTCGGGCTTCCAGTGGATCTTGCCTTCGCCGGCAGCGATTTCGGCGGCGGCCAGGCCCAGGCGAGCGAAACGGATGTGGTTGTCGGGCCAGTCGCGACCGTTGTTGGCACCATAGGGCGTGCCGTCGCGCTGGTACAGCTCGGGGCAGATGAGCACGTAGATGACCAGGCCGTCGGCCATGTCCATGCGGCCGATCTTGCACGGCGGCAGGGCGGCGTGGCCACCGAGTTCGCCGACGATATGGATGGGGTTGTCGCTTTCCATCACCTGGCTGTAGCCGGGGATCAGTACCCGCACATCGTGCAGGTGCGCAAGGGCCCGGGGCAGTGCGGCGGAGACGTCGCCCAGGCCACCGGTTTTCACAAGGTCAGCGATTTCCGAAGTGACGAACAGGATCTTGCGCTTGTTCGGGTTGTGCTGGCGCTGGGCGCCGGGTGCCTTGGCTGTCGTGGCGAAGCCCGGGGTGAGGGGTTCGCGGTTTTCCGGGTTGAATGAATCTACGTGAGGTTCGACAGCGGCACTGATCATACTTCTCTCCGTCCCTATGTTGTGGCCGGGTGCTGGCACCCGTTGCTCTTGTTTCGTTGTTGGTTTTCTCTGGTTCGTATCTTCGTAGTGCGGTCCTTGCCCCAGGGTCGTGCGCGCAGGCACGGCGCAATCGGCATTCCGGCCGAAGGCGAGTGAGCGGGTTGGGGTGGGTGGGCTTTGGCGAGGGGTGCCCCTTTGCCATGGCCTACTTATGTTGCTGACCCGCCACCGTTTGCAAAAGTTCGACTTATTTCCGTCGCTTCTTCCCTGAGCAAATGGCGGGCCGGAAACTGAGTGTAGGAGAGCTGGAGCTAAAAAGGTGACCCACTGGTCACTTTCGTTATGACGCGGGCTAGACGCAAACGTTGGCGTGCGCAGTGGGTGCCGAGGCGGGCTTGAAAAGGGGCAGGTGAGTGGGGTGGGCGTGCTTCATTTTGCAGCGAGCGAGGGCCAGGTTTGCCCTGAAGCGGGGCATTGGGCCCCGCGCCATGCTCAGGTCGAAGGCAGCAGCGAAGAGTGGTGATGGCTGATCAGCCACTGCTGGCCATCCCAGGCGTACGTGAAGCTGTAGCGTGCAGCCACCTGCTTGCCCGTGGCGGCGAAATCGAAGGTATAGAGGCCGGCGAGGGTTGCCGTGTTGCAGGCGGCTTGAAAGTGGTGGCTGTCGAGCTTGCCGCTGGGCTGTTCGGCGAGGAAGTGCTCGAAGTAGTCGAGGCGTTCCTGCTGGCTCAGGCGTGGATGCTTGGACACCGTGGGCAGCAACAGCGCATCGTGCTGGTAGCGCTGCGCGACCCGCTTGGGGTCGCCGCTCTTGAGGCTGTCGTTCCAGGTTTCGAACAAGGCCAGGGCTTGCTGTTCGGTGACGGTTTCGCAGCTCTGGGCTGCAGCGTGCAAGGGCAGGGAGGCGAGGGCTATCGGCAGGCAGTATTTGGCGATGTTCATGCTAGCTCCGTTGGCGGGGCTCCTGGCTGGGCCCGCGACGGCAGCTACTGTAGAAAGCGCGACGTGGCGCAACTATCGGAAAAATCGTTTGGCTAGCACTGCTTTTGCGCAGCGCAGGGTGGGAGCGGGGGAGCTCCCACGCCAGGAGAGGGTCAGAGGCTGACGGATTTGTCGCCGGAACGTGCCTGCTCCAGCAGCATGTGCAATTGAGCGACCTGCTGGCGCAGCTGCTCGCGTTCGTCCTTCAACTTGCGCAGCTCATCGCGGCGCACGGAGACATAGAGGGTCTGGGTTGGAGTGGCTGGCATCAAGGTACCCATGAGTACACCTCGCGGTTCTGGCTGGTGACATTTAAAGCGTAGACGCTTCACGCGGCGCGCATTCTGAATTCTTTCGCAGCCGATGGGAACTTTTTTGTTTGACGTTGTCGCGCCGTTCGTCGCTGAACCCTTGGGGCGCGTGCTGGACTAATCTGTGAAGCTGAACTGCATTGTCATTCATTTTCGAAGGGGAGCATCGGCTCATGCAACTGGGAATCGTCGGGCTGGGCCGCATGGGCGGCAATATCGCAAGGCGCCTGATGCGCGCCGGACACCGCACGGTGGTCAACGACCGCAACCGTGAGGCCATCGTCGCCCTGGAAGGCGAGGGCGCCCAGGGTGCCCACGACCTCGGTGCGCTGGTGCAAAAGCTCAAGGCACCGCGGGCGGTGTGGGTGATGCTGCCGGCGGGCGAGCCCACCGAGCAGACCATCGCGCAACTGGCCGAGCTGCTGGAGCCGGGCGATGCGATCATCGATGGCGGCAACACCTTCTACAAGGACGACATGCGCCGCGCCATCGAGCTGGCCAAGCGCGGCCTGCACTACCTGGACGTTGGCACCTCGGGCGGGGTCTGGGGCCTGGAGCGCGGCTACTGCATGATGATCGGCGGCGAAAAGGACGTGTTCGAACGCCTGGAGCCGCTGTTCAAGGCGCTGGCCCCAGGCGTTGGCGATATACCGCGCACCCATGGCCGCGAGGGTGATCACCAGCGCGCCGAGCATGGCTACATCCATGCCGGCCCGCCAGGCGCCGGGCACTACGTGAAGATGGTGCACAACGGCATCGAGTACGGGCTGATGCAGGCCTACGCCGAAGGCTTCGACCTGCTGCGCAGCAAAGGCGGCACGGAACTGCCCGAAGACCAGCGCTTCGACCTGAACGTGGCCGAGATCGCCGAGGTGTGGCGCCGCGGCAGCGTGGTCACCTCCTGGCTGCTCGACCTGACCGCCGATGCCCTGGTGGCCGACCCGCAGCTGGCCCAGTTCAGCGGTTCGGTGTCCGACAGTGGCGAAGGCCGCTGGACCATCGACGCCGCCGTCGAGCAGGCGGTGCCGGTGCCGGTGCTGTCCAGCGCGCTGTTCGCCCGCTTTCGCTCGCGCCAGCAGCAGGGCACCTATGGCGACAAGATCCTTTCCGCCATGCGCCTGGGCTTCGGTGGCCACGTCGAGAAGAAAGACGCATGACCAAACAGACCATACCGACTGCTCCGCCCTGCACCCTGTTCCTCTTCGGCGCCAATGGCGACCTGGTCAAGCGCCTGCTGATGCCGGCGCTGTACAACCTCAGCCGGGACGGCTTGCTCGACCGCAACCTGCGCATCGTCGGCGTCGACCACAACGCCGCCACGGCCACGGAATTCGCCGAGCGCCTGCACGCCTTCATGCTCGAGCGTGACAAGGGCGGCGAGGGCGCCAGCAAGTGCCTGGACGAGAAACTGTGGGCGCGCCTGGCCAAGAACCTGGACTACCAGACCGGCGACTTTCTCGACCCGGCCACCTACACGGCGCTGGCCAAGCGCATCGACAAGACCAGCCATGGCAACGCCATTTTCTACCTGGCCACCTCGCCGCGCTTCTTCCCCGAAGTGGCCCAGCGCCTGGGCGCGGCCGGCTTGCTCGACGAGCCTGGCGGCAGTTTCCGCCGGGTGGTGGTGGAGAAGCCCTTCGGCACTGACCTGGCCAGCGCCGAGGCGCTCAATGCCTGCCTGTTGAAGGTGATGAGCGAGCGGCAGATCTACCGCATCGACCATTACCTGGGCAAGGAAACCGTACAGAACATCCTGGTCAGCCGGTTTTCCAACGGTTTGTTCGAATCGTTCTGGAACAACCACTACATCGACCATGTGCAGATCACCGCCGCCGAAACCGTTGGCGTCGAGACCCGCGGCGCGTTCTACGACAACACCGGTGCCCTGCGCGACATGGTGCCCAACCACCTGTTCCAGCTGCTGGCGATGGTCGCCATGGAGCCACCGGCGGCCTTTGGCGCCGATGCCGTGCGTGGCGAGAAGGCCAAGGTCATCGGCGCCATCCGCCCCTGGTCGGCGAAAATGGCCCTGCGCAACTCGGTGCGGGGCCAGTACAGCGAAGGCAAGCAGGGGCGCAAGCGCCTGCCGGGCTATCGCCAGGAAGACAAGGTGGCGCCAGATAGCCAGACCGAAACCTACGTGGCCCTGAAGGTGATGATCGACAACTGGCGCTGGGCCGGCGTGCCGTTCTACCTGCGTACCGGCAAGCGCATGAGCGTGCGCGACACCGAAATCGCCATCTGCTTCAAGCCGGCGCCTTACGCGCAGTTTCGCGAGTCGGAGCTGGAGCGGCCCAAGCCCAATTACCTGAAGATCCAGATCCAGCCCAATGAGGGCATGTGGTTCGACCTGCAGGCCAAGCGGCCGGGGCCGGAGCTGGTGATGGAGAATGTCGAGCTGGGCTTTGCCTACAAGGACTTCTTCAAGATGACCCCGGCGACCGGCTACGAGACCTTGATCTACGACTGCCTGACCGGCGACCAGACCTTGTTCCAGCGCGCCGACAACATCGAGAACGGCTGGCGTGCGGTGCAGCCGTTTCTCGATGCCTGGGCCCAGGACGGCGAGGTGCATGAGTACCCGGCGGGTGAGGATGGGCCTGAGGCTGGGGATGAGTTGCTGACCCGTGACAAGCGTGAATGGCACAAGCTGGGGTGACTGTACCGGCCTCATCGCCGGCAAGCCGGCTCCCACAGGCCTGTGTGTACCTGTGGGAGCCGGCTTGTCGGCGATGACGCCGGTACAGGCAAACCTATAAGGAGTAGCAATGCCCGCCCACATCGAAGACTACGCCCTGCTCGGCAACTGCCGCAGCGCCGCCCTGGTCAGCCGCGACGGCTCCCTGGACTGGCTGTGCCTGCCGCGCTTCGACGCCCCCGCGGTGTTCGCCGCGCTGCTGGGCAACGAAGAAAACGGCCGCTGGCGCCTGGCCCCGACCGACCCGGTGGAACACAGCAGCCGTACTTACCTGGACGACACCCTGGTACTGCAAACCACCTGGGTCACTGCCAGCGGCCGCGCCCGCGTGCTCGATTTCATGCCGCTGGACGAGGTCAACTCGGTGGTGCGCATCGTCGAAGGCCTTTCGGGTGAAACGAGCTTCGAAATGGACCTGGTGATGCGCTTCGATTACGGGCGCAGCGTGCCCTGGGTAGAAAAACTCGACCCCCTGACCCTCAGCGCCGTGGCCGGCCCCGACCGCCTGATCCTGTGCAGCAGCGTGCCCTCGCACGCCCGTGACCACCACACGGTCGCGCGCTTTCGCGTCGGTGCTGGCGAACGCCACGTGTTCAGCCTGCGCCACCAGCCCTCGCATTTGCCGGTGCAGCCAGACTGCGACATCGACCAGGCCCTGGCGCACACCCTCGAGCACTGGCAGGCGTTCGCCGCCCGTTGCCCGGATGTCGGCCCTTACACCGCCCTGGTGCGGCGCTCGCTGCTGACCCTCAAGGCCATGACCTACGCCCCCACCGGCGGCATCGTCGCCGCCGTCACCACCTCGCTGCCCGAGCGCGTGGGCGGCGAGCGCAACTGGGACTACCGCTTCTGCTGGCTGCGCGACGCCACCATGACCCTGCTGGCCTTCATGAACCTTGGCTACTTCGACGAAGCCCAGGCCTGGCGCGAATGGCTGTTGCGCTCGGTGGCCGGCAACCCCGAGCAGATGCAGATCATGTACGGCCTGGCCGGTGAACGCGACCTGCAGGAATACACCCTGCCGTGGCTGGCCGGCTACGAGCACTCGCAACCGGTGCGGGTCGGCAATGCCGCCTCCGAACAGCGCCAGCTGGATATCTACGGCGAGCTGGCCGACGCCATGACCCAGGCGATCAAGGGCGGCCTGCCTCGCCTGCCGCGCAGCGCCGCGATCGCCCGGTTGATCCTGCCCTATGTGGAAAGCATCTGGCGCGAGCCGGACGAAGGTGTGTGGGAAGTGCGCGGCGGCCGCCAGCACTTCGTGCATTCCAAGGTCATGGCCTGGGTCGCCTTCGACCGCGCGGCGGGGCTGGCCGATACCACCGAGGAAGACCGCGAGCGCGGCCATCATTACCGCCAGGTGGCCGATCAAATCCACCGCGAAGTCTGCGCCCAGGGGCTCGATGCCAGCGGCGCGTTCTTCGTTCAGGCCTATGGCTCGCGCGAACTGGATGCCAGCCTGCTGCAGATTGCCCTGACCGGTTTTCTGCCGGCAACCGACCCGCGCTTTCTGCGCACCCTGGAGCAGATCGAACAGCGGTTGCTGAAAAATGGCCTGCTGCTGCGCTATGACAGCGACAGTTGCAGCGATGGGCTGACGCCAGGGGAGGGCACGTTCCTGGTGTGCTCGTTCTGGTTGGCCGATGTCTATGTGCTGCTCGGGCGCCAGCAGCAGGCGCAGGCGCTGTACGAGAAGCTGACCGGGCTGTGCAACGACCTGGGCCTGCTGGCCGAGCAGTACGACCCGGCCGGGCGGCGCATGCTGGGTAACTACCCCCAGGCGTTCAGCCATATCGGCATCATCAACACGGCGCTGAACCTGCACCGGGCGCAGTGCCCGGCGCGGGATCGGGCGCGCAGTGGGTGAAGGCCTCAGTTCACGGCATCTTTCAGATTCTTGCCGGGTTTGAAGGTGATTTTCTTGTGCGCGTTGATGGTGATTTCTGCAAGGGTGCGCGGGTTGCGCCCAACCCGCTTGGGCACGGCAGTCACGCCGAAATTGCCAAAGCCTACCAACGAGACGTCGTGGCCTTTGATCATGGTTGCGGTGATTGCATCAAGGAACGCTTTCAACACCAACCCTGCGTCAGCCTTGCTCAACTCGGCCCGCTTGGCGATGTCATCGATCAGTTGTTTCTTGTTCATCGGGTCATCCTGTCAATGAGGTGTTCAAGGCCCCGCCGGCCTGCTTGCGGGCTGGCGCGGTACACCGAGTTTCGGGGCTGTCCGACAAGGCGCGCAACTGGCAAAAATATCAGGTCTGCGGTGCTGTAAAACTGTTAGCCTTGACGGGTTTCAGGCGTTTTGGACAGGCCATGGCCAACCACAAGATCGAGATTCGTCGGCGCAATGTAGAAAAGATTCTGCAGGCCGCCGAAAAGGTGTTCGCCGAGAAGGGTTTCGGTGCCACTTCCATGGGCGATATCGCCGAACAGGCCGAGCTGCCGCGTTCCAACCTGCACTACTACTTCAACACCAAGGACGACCTGTTCCGCGCGGTGCTGCAGGACCTGCTGGATGTATGGAAGCAGGACGCCCTGTGCTTCGAGAACTTCGACGACCCGCGGGTGGTGCTGACCAGCTACATCCGCGCCAAGATGGGCCATTCCCGGTCACGTCCGCTGGGTTCGAAGATCTGGGCCGAAGAGATGCTGCATGGCGCGCCGCTGCTGGGCGTGAACCTGGGCGAGAGCCTGGTGCCCTGGGCCAAGCTCAAGGAAGACAAGATTCGGCGTTGGGTGGACGAGGGGCGCATCCTGCCGGTGGAGCCTTCGGCGCTGCTGTACATGATCTGGGCATCGACCCAGCACTATGCCGACTTTGGTTATCAGGTGACGGTGCTCAATGGCGGCGAGCCGCTGTCGGACCCGGCGTTCGAGCGGGCGGTGCAGACGGTGACCAGTGTGATCCTGCGGGGGATTGGGTTGGAGCCTTGAGAGTGCTGGGGCCGCGTTGCGGCCCTTTCGCGACACAAGGCCGCTCCTACAGGGGAGCGCGAAACCCTTGTAGGAGCGGCCTTGTGTCGCGAAAGGGCTGCAACGCAGCCCCAACTATCGCCAATCCTCAGCTCGCTTCGCGGTAGGGATTACGCGGATCCTGTGTCCAGTTCAAATAAGGCTTGCCAGTCTCCTGCGCGACCATCTCGATGCAGCCCTCCACCGGGCAGGTGATCTGGCACAGGTTGCACCCCACGCACTCATCCTCGATCACGCTGTAGGCATGGGTCCCATCCGCCTTCAAGGTGCTGGCAATCGCCTGGTGCGAGGTGTCTTCGCAGGCAATGTGGCAACGCCCGCAGCCAATGCACGCGTCCTGGTCGATGTGCGCCACCGACTTGTAATTGATGTCCAGGTACTTCCAGTCGGTGGTGTGCGCCACCGCCTGGCCGCGGAAGGCCTCCAGGTTGCGGTGCCCGTGCTGGTCCATCCAGCGCGCCAGGCCGTCCTTCATGTCCTCGACGATACGAAAACCATGCAGCATCGCCGCCGTGCACACCTGCACCGCGCCACTGCCCAGGGCGATGAACTCGGCCGCGTCGCGCCAGGTGCCGATGCCGCCGATGCCGCAGATCGGCAGGCCACGGGTTTCAGGGTCGCGGGCGATTTCGGCGACCATGTTCAGGGCGATGGGCTTGACCGCCGAGCCGCAGTAGCCACCGTGGGTACTCTGGTCGCCGACGATGGGGTGGGCGACCATGCGGTCGAGGTCGACGCTGGTGATCGAGTTGATGGTGTTGATCAGCGACACCGCATCCGCCCCGCCGCGGTGGGCGGCGCGTGCCGATTGGCGGATGTCGGTGATGTTGGGCGTGAGCTTGACGATCACCGGCAGGCTGCAGTGCTGCTTGCACCAGCGAGTGACCATCTCCACGTACTCCGGCACCTGGCCCACGGCTGCGCCCATGCCGCGCTCGGGCATGCCGTGGGGGCAGCCGAAGTTGAGCTCGATGCCATCGGCGCCGGTGGCTTCCACCAGCGGCAGGATGAACTTCCACGACTCCTCCACGCACGGCACCATCAGCGACACGATCAGCGCGCGGTCGGGCCAGTCCTTCTTCACCTGGGTGATTTCGCGCAGGTTGATCTCCAGCGAGCGGTCGGTGATCAGCTCGATGTTGTTGATGCCCTGCACCTGGCGGTTGGCACCGAAATGCGCCGAGTAGCGCGACGACACGTTGACCGCCGCCGGGTCCTCGCCCAGGGTTTTCCAGACCACCCCGCCCCAGCCGGCCTCGAAGGCGCGGACCACGTTGTAGGCTTTGTCGGTCGGCGGCGCGGAGGCCAGCCAGAACGGGTTCGGCGCCTTGATGCCGGCGAATACGATGGACAAGTCGGCCATTACGCTGCCTCCACATTGAGCATGAGTTGGGCATGGATGGCTTCGGCGGCCAACTTGCCATGTTGCACGGCTTGTACGGTGAGGTCCTGGCCCAGGGCTGTGCAGTCGCCGCCGGCGTATACGCCGGCCAGGCTGGTGCGCATGCTGGCGTCGACGCGGATGCGCTCGCCGTCGCGGGCCAGCTGCGCGGCCACGGGGTCGCCCAGGCTCTGTTCATCGAAGCGTTGGCCGATGGCCTTGAAGATGGCGTCGGCGGGCAGCTCGAAGGTTTCGCCGGTGTCGCGCAGGCGGCCGTCGGCCAGTTCAGTGCGGGCGAAGCGCATGCCACGCACCTTGCCGTGGTCGTCCAGCAGCACCGCATCGGGGCGCGCCCAGGTGTGCAGGCGTACCTGGTTGGCCTTGGCGATGTCCTGCTCGTGGCCGGTGGCGCCCATGTCGGCGTGGCCACGGCGGTACACCAGGTTGACGTCGCGCGCGCCCAGGCGGCTCATCTGCACGGCCATGTCGATGGCGGTGTTGCCGGCACCGATGACCAGGCAGCGCTCGGCCAGTGGCAGTTGCGTGAGGTCATCGGCCTGGCGCAGTTCGCGGATGTAGTCGGTGGCCGCGAGCATGCCCGCAGCCTCTTCGTCGGCAAGGCCCAGTTGGCGCACCGCATTCAGGCCCAGGCCGAGGAACACCGAATCGTACTGCTCACGCAGCTCGGCAAGGCTCAGGTTGGCGCCCAGGCGCTGGCCATGGCGGATCTCGATGCCGCCGATGCCCAGCAGGAAGTCCACTTCGCGCTGGGCGAAGTCATCCACCAGCTTGTAGCGGGCGATGCCGTATTCGTTGAGGCCACCGGCCTTTTCACTGGCCTCGAACACCACCACGTCATGCCCGTGCAGGGCCAAACGGTGGGCGCAGGACAACCCGGCCGGGCCTGCGCCGACCACGGCAATGCGCTTGCCGGTGGCGGGGGAGCGCTGGAACGGGTGCTCGCTGAAGCCTGCGTTGTCCAGCGCATAGCGCTGCAGCTGGCCGATCAGCACCGGGGCGCACTCCTGGGCGTTGTTGCGCACGCAGGCTTGCTGGCAAAGGATTTCGGTCGGGCACACGCGGGCACAGCTGCCGCCGAGGATGTTGGCCGAGAGAATGCGTTCGGCGGCGCCTTGCAGGTTCTCGTCGCTGATGCGGTGGATGAACGAGGGGATGTCGATTTCGCTCGGGCAGGCATTCACGCAGGGGGCGTCGTAGCAGTACAGGCAACGGGCGCTTTCCACGGCAGCCTGGCGGGCGGTGAGGGGCGGGGCGAGGTCGCTGAAGGCCTCGGCCAACGCATCGTTGCCGGCGCGGGGGCGCGGCAGGTGGTTCAGGGCATCGATCACGGTTGTAGCCTCTCTTTTTTTATGGGGCTTGGTGTGGGCCCAATCGCCGGCAAGCCGGCTCCCTCAGGTACGCAGATGTCCTGGAGAGCGGTGCTGCCCTTGTGGGAGCCGGCTTGCCGGCGATGGCCTCAGCGCTGCACGGGCGTCGGGCGCTGCTGCTCGGCGCGGCGGCCCAGCACCTCGTACACCGAGGGGTAGGCCGGGCGCTCCACGTAACGGCCTGCGCCGGGTTCGGCGCGCAGGTCGCCATCGGCCCAGACCACGCGGCCCTGGCTGATGGTGTGGCTGGGAATGCCGCGCACGGTGCGGCCTTCGAAAATGTTGAAGTCGACGCGCTGGTGGTGGGTCTGCGCCGAGATCGTGCGCGTGCCCTGTGGGTCCCACAGCACCAGGTCGGCATCGGCGCCCACGCGGATGGCGCCCTTGCGCGGGAACAGGTTGAAGATCTTCGCGGTGTTGGTGGAGGTCAGCGCGACGAATTCGTGCATCGACAGGCGCCCGCTGTTGACCCCGGCATCCCACAGCACCGCCATGCGGTCCTCGATGCCGGCGGTGCCGTTGGGGATGCGGCTGAAGTCGTCGCGGCCCATGGCTTTCTGTTCGGCGCAGAAGCAGCAGTGGTCGGTGGCGGTGGTGTGCAGGTTGCCCGACTGCAGGCCGCGCCACAGCGCCTCCTGGTGCTCGCGCGGGCGGAACGGGGGGCTCATCACGTAGCCGGCGGCGGTGGACCAGTCGGGGTGGCGGTAGACGCTGTCGTCGATCAGCAGGTGGCCGGGCAGCACCTCACCGTATACCGGCTGGCCCTTGGCCCGGGCGTAGCTGATCTCGTCCAGCGCTTCGCGGCTGGAGATGTGCACCACGTACAGCGGCGTGCCGATGGTTTCGGCGATGCGGATGGCGCGGCTGGCGGCTTCGCCTTCGACTTGCGAGGGGCGTGACAGCGGGTGCGCTTCCGGGCCGGTCAGGCCCTGGGCCAGCAGTTTGCGCTGCAGGTGATAGACCAGCTCGCCGTTCTCGGCATGCACGGTGGGCACCGCGCCCAGCTGCAGGCAACGCTCGAAGCTGGCCACCAGGGTGTCGTCGGCGGCCATGATGGCGTTCTTGTAGGCCATGAAGTGCTTGAAGCTGTTGACCCCGTGCTGGCTCACCAGCTCGCCCATTTCTTCGGCCACCTGTTCGCTCCACCAGGTGATGGCGACGTGAAAGCCGTAGTCCGAGGCGCTTTTCTGCGCCCAGCCGCGCCAGGTGTGGAAGGCTTCGAGCAGCGACTGCTGGGGGTTGGGGATGACGAAATCGATGATCGAGGTGGTGCCGCCGGCCAGCCCCGCGGCGGTGCCGCTGAAGAAGTCTTCGCTGGCCACGGTGCCCATGAAGGGCAGCTGCATGTGGGTGTGCGGGTCGATGCCGCCGGGCATCAGGTACTGGCCTGTGCCGTCGAGGATTTCGCAATCGGTAGGGGGTTCGAGGTCTTTGCCAATGGCGCGGATCTGGCCATCGACACACAGGACATCAGCGGGATAGCTCTCTTCGTGGGTAACCACGGTGGCGCCACGGATCAACAGGGACATGCCGTCTTCCTCGCAGGCTGACCGGTCTGGGCCGGTTCTTGGAATTGTTATGTGCCAGTGGCTGGAGGATAGATCTCAATCCTGTCAGGCCTGACAAGAATGGAATCTAGTTGGGGATTTTGGATTATTCAAGAAAAAATTTCATGAGCTTATAGCTTTTATAACTAATTGATTTCTAACGATTTATATAAGAAATCACCAAAATGGGGAGACCCTTCACCATTTTGACGCACTTGACAAGATGCCAAATTGGTCAAGATTTTCCATGCAAAATCAGCTGCTTGAAACCTGGCTTCGAGGCGCTGGCCGCGCCACTGAAAAACAAGGTTGCACCAAGTTGAAACCCGGTGCGCGGGCCAGGGCCGGCCCACAGCGGCATGAATACCCGGCGAAGGCACCCGTGTGCCTGCGCCTGGCGCAATCGAAAGCCTTGCAGATCAGTTGATTACCTCCGGCCGGCGGCGGCCGTGCGGGCAGGCTCCGGCCAACCCGGCACGCAATTTGAGTATGGCCCAACCGCCAGGCCGGGCCGGAGGTGCAGTACTGGTGGTGTAGACACTCCGGCCATCGCATTAGCCCGATGAGCGAACAATTAGAAAAATCTGGAGAAGGCCCCATGCAACAGAGCAGATCGCAAGTGATCGAGCAGGCTGGCCTGTTCGAGCTGTCGGCGGGCACTGACGTGCTCGACAGCCCGCGCTACAACCACGACATCGCGCCGACCAAGGTGCACCAGCGCACTTGGAACAAGTGGCACATCACCGCGCTGTGGGTGGGCATGTCCATCTGCGTGCCCACCTACACCCTGGGCGGTGTGCTCACCGCCTACTTCGGCCTGAGCGTGGGCGAGGCGCTGCTGGCGATCCTGCTGGCCAACCTGATCGTGCTGATCCCGCTGACGCTCAATGCCTTCCCCGGCACCAAGTACGGCATTCCGTTCCCGGTGCTGCTGCGCTCCTCGTTCGGCATCATCGGCTCCAACGTGCCGTGCCTGATCCGCGCGGTGGTCGCCTGCGGCTGGTTCGGCATCCAGACGATGTTCGGCGGGCTGGCCATCCACCTGTTCCTGGGCTCGATCTTCCCTGACTGGAAAGCCCTGGGCGGCACCGGCGAGGTGATCGGTTTCATGGTGTTCTGGGCGCTCAACCTGTGGGTGGTGCTGCGCGGTGCGGAGTCGATCAAGTGGCTCGAAACCCTGTCGGCGCCATTGCTGGTGGCGGTGGGCTTCGGCCTGCTGTTCTGGGCCTTGCCGCACATGTCGATGACCGAGTTGCTGGCCCAGCCGCCCAAGCGCCCGGAAGGGGCGAGCGTGGTCAGCTACTTCTGCGCCGGGCTCACGGCGATGGTCGGCTTCTGGGCCACGCTGTCGCTGAACATCCCGGACTTCAGCCGCTACGCCAAGAGCCAGAAGGACCAGATTCTCGGGCAGATCTTCGGCCTGCCGCTGACCATGTTCCTGTTCGCAGCGCTGGGGGTGGTGATGACCGCCGCCTCGGCCTCGCTGGTGGGTGAAACGGTGTCGGACCCGGTGAGCCTGATCGGCAAGATCCACAGCCCGGGCTGGGTGGCGCTGGCCATGGCGCTGATCATCATCGCCACGCTGTCGACCAACACGGCGGCCAACATCGTCTCGCCGACCAACGACTTCCAGAACATCGCCCCGCGCCTGATCGGGCGTAGCCGCGCGGTGTGGCTGACCGGTTTGATCGGGTTGGCGCTGATGGGCCACGAGCTGCTCAAGAAGCTTGGCTGGATCGTCTCCGACCTGAGCCTTGAGAGTGTCTATTCCAACTGGCTGCTGGGTTACTCGAGCCTGCTCGGGCCGATTGCCGGGATCATGGTGGTGGACTACTTCCTGATCCGCCGGCAGAAGCTCGACCTGGCCGGGCTGTACCGTGACGACGTGTACCCGGCGTGGAACTGGGCCGGCTTTGGCGCCTTCGCGGTGCCCGTGGCGCTGACCGTGATGGCGATTGGCAACAGCAGTTTCAGCTGGTTCTACGACTATGGCTGGTTCACCGGCTCGCTGCTCGGTGGCGCGCTGTACTACGCCCTCGGGGGTGTAGCGGTGCGTGGGGCGGCGCGGCTGGCCAAGCCGTTGCCCTGATACCGCGCTGGCCTCATCGCCGGCAAGCCGGCTCCCACAGGTACACACACAGGCCTGTGGGAGCCGGCTTGCCGGCGATGAGGCCCGACCCGACAGCGCAAGACTCAACCTGCATGCAGATAACAAAAACGCCTGAGGAGAAACCCCAATGACCCCCGCCCAGAACGTCCTGCAATCCACCGACCAGCACGTCGACAGCGCCCGCCTGTGGCAATCGCTGATGGACCTGGCGCGCCTCGGCGCCACGGCCAAGGGCGGGGTCTGCCGCCTGGCCCTGACCGACCTCGACCGCCAGGCCCGCGACCTGTTCGTCGGCTGGTGCGAGGCCGCCGGCTGCACCGTCAGCGTCGACGGCGTCGGCAACATCTTCGCCCGCCGCCCGGGCCGCAACCCCAAGCTGCCCCCGGTGATGACCGGTAGCCACATCGACACCCAGCCCACCGGCGGCAAGTTCGATGGCTGCTTCGGCGTGATGGCGGGCCTGGAAGTCATCCGCACCCTCAACGACCTCGGTATCGAAACCGAAGCGCCGCTGGAAGTGGTGGTGTGGACCAACGAAGAAGGCTCGCGCTTTGCCCCCTGCATGATGGGTTCGGGGGTGTTCGCCGGCAAGTTCACCCTGGAGCAGACCCTGGCCAAGCGCGACGCCCAGGGCGTGAGCGTGGGCGAGGCGCTGAACGCCATCGGCTACGCCGGCCAGCGGGCGGTGCTCGGGCACCCGGTGGGCGCCTATTTCGAAGCGCACATCGAGCAGGGCCCGATCCTTGAAGACCAGGCCAAGACCATCGGCGTGGTGCTGGGGGCGCTGGGCCAGAAGTGGTTCGACCTGACCCTGCGCGGTGTCGAGGCCCATGCCGGCCCGACGCCGATGCACCTGCGCAAGGACGCCCTGGTCGGCGCCGCCGCGGTGGTCGAGGCGGTCAACAAGGCCGCGCTCGGCCATCAGCCGCATGCCTGTGGCACCGTCGGTTGCCTGCAGGCCTACCCGGGTTCGCGCAACGTCATCCCCGGCGAGGTGCGCATGACCCTGGATTTTCGCCACCTGGAAGGCGAACGGCTGGATTCGATGATCGCCGACGTGCGCGCGGTGATCGAAGCCACCTGCGCCAAGCACGGCCTGAGCCATGAACTGGTGCCCACGGCCGATTTCCCGGCGCTGTACTTCGACCGTGGCTGCGTCGATGCCGTGCGCGACTCGGCGCGCACGCTGGGCCTGGCGCACATGGACATCGTCAGCGGCGCCGGGCACGACGCGATCTTCCTGGCCGAGCTCGGGCCGGCGGGGATGATCTTCGTGCCGTGCGAGAACGGCATCAGCCACAACGAGATCGAGAACGCCACGCCGCAAGACCTGGCGGCCGGTTGCGCGGTGTTGCTGCGGGCGATGCTGGCGGCCTCCGAGGCGATCGCCAGCGGGCGCCTGGCGGCGTAGCGCCAGGGGGTGACGGGTGCCGGGTCAGGCCGGCTGCAGGCACCCGTCACGGCCGATGTGGTAACGCTGCAGGTCCTGGGCCAGGGTCAGGTGGCCGCTGTAGTGGGCCTGCGCTTCCACGCGCAGGTCCTCGATGCAAGGGCTGCGCCGTGGGTCGGGCTGGTAGCGGGCGCTGAAGTGGGTCAGCACCAGGTTGCGCACACCTGCCGTTTCGGCGAAGCGCGCCACCGCCGCGGCGCTGCTGTGGCCGAACGTGGCCCCGGTGCGCTCGATGAGCGCCTGGGTGAATGTCGCTTCATGCACCAGCACGTCCACGTCCCTGGCCACCTCGGCCAGCAGCTCGGGGCTGTCGTTGTCGCCGCAGACGATCACCCGCCGCGCCGGCCGCGAGGCGCGCAGGTAGTCGCGCCCGTGCAGCAGCTGGCCGCCATGTTCCACCGCCTCGCCCTTGGCCAGCGCGCCCCACAGCGGCCCACGGGGGATGCCTTCGGCCTCCAGGCGCGGCACGTCCAGGCGCGGCTCGGGGTTGATCTCGCTGAACACGTAACCCACGCTCGGCACCCGGTGCGACAGGGCTACGCTGTCGACCCTGACGCTGTCGCTGGCCCAGCCCTGGAAGGTTTCCACGGCGTGCAGGCGCAGCTCGAACGGCAGGAAGGTGTCGCTGGCGGCCAGGCCCAGGCGCACCCACTCATGCAGCGCAGCCGGCAGGATCAGCTCGAGCGGTTGCTGGCGCCCGCTCATGCCGGCGCTGGCCAGCAGCCCCGGCAGGCCGAAGCAGTGGTCGCCGTGCACGTGGGTGATGAAGATGGCGCGCAAATCGCGCACCGACAGCGAGGTGTGCAGCAAGCGGTGCTGGGTGCCTTCGCCGCAGTCCACCAGGTACCAGTGGCTGCCGCTGGCTTCGATGACGGCGGTGGCGCTGACGTTGCGCGCCTTGGTCGGCACCCCGGCCGAGGTGCCTAGAAACTGCAGGTCCAAAGCCGGGCTCCAGAGATTTTGGGGGCTACACAGTAGCCCGGTTGTCAGGGCTTGGCGAGGTCATCCTGGCGCCAGATCAGCTTGCTGGTGTCGTAGCCTTGCTTGTGGGCGATGGCCAGCAACTGCTCGCGTGTCTGGTCGGTGATCGCCGGGGTGCGCGACAGCAGCCACAGGTACTCGCGGTTGGGGTGGCCGACCAGCGCCACGCGGTAATCCTTGTCGTGGTACAGCACCCAGTACTCGCCCTTGGTCAGCCCGGGCGCCAGGCGGCTGAACCAGTTGTCGAAGCGCACCCAGAGCTTGTCGGTCTTGCCCGGCTGTTGTGCTTCGGCGATGCCTTTGGCCTCGTTCCACTGGCCGTCCTTTTCCTTGCAGCGGTTGGTCACGTCGATGCGGCCATCCTCGCGCAAGCCATAGTGCGCCTCGGACTGCACGCAGTTGCGCTGGAAGAACATCGGCAGGCGCGCCAGCTCGTACCAGGTGCCCTGGTAGCGTTGCAGGTCGACCTGCTCGGTGGCGGGGGGCGAGCGGTGTTCATCGCCCGACCCGGCGCAGCCGGCAATGGCCAGGGTCATGCAGGAAACGATCAGGGCTGTGCGCAGCACCATGGCAAACCTCCTGGAAGCGGATGTGGGCTTACCTGTGTTTCGATGCGCGGCCGCGGCAAAAGTTGTATCGGATCAGGCCTGCTCGGGCGGCAGCTCGAACGACCCGGTCTGCACTTCGCCGGCACGCACGTAACGGGCGATCAGCACGCCTTTGGGGGAAACCTGGGCGTGTTGCAAGGTGAACGCCGCGGCGGCGGCATCGCTGCCGAACAGGCGTTTGCCGTGGCCGAGCAGCAGTGGGTGGGTCAGCAGTTGCAGTTCATCCACCAGGCCTGCCGCCAGCAGTTGCTGCACCAGCTCGGCGCTGCCCTGGGTCAGCAGCACCGGGCCGTCCTGCTGCTTGAGCGCGCGCACGGCGCCGGTCACATCGCTGCCCAGGGCGTGGCTGTGGTGCCAGGCGAGGGTGTCAGGCGAGTGGGTGGCGACGTACTTGGGCACGCTGTTGAACAGGTTGGCGATGGAGAAGTCTTCGCCGTCGTCTTTCACCTTCGGCCAGTAGCCGGCGAAGATGTCGTAGGTGCGCCGCCCCAGCAGCAGCGCGAAGGGCTGGCTGAACAGTGCCTGCATGGCCTGGCCGAACACTTCGTCGGCGTAGGGCACGATCCAGCCGCCATGGCTGAAGCCGCCGCGGGTGTCTTCCTGCGGGCCGCCGGGGGCTTGCATGACGCCGTCTAGGCTGATGAAGGCGGCAACGATGAGCTTGCGCATGGTGGGTGCTCCAGGGGTGGCCTGCAGTGCGCAGGCCTTGTCCCTGGTCGAACGGCGCGGCGCCGTTTCGACAGCGCCGGCGCATTTACAGCCAGTAGGTCACCGCCCACCAGCCCAGGCCACCCATGACCACGGTGTAGGGCAGGGCCATCCACACCATGCGGCCATACGACAGGCGGATCAGCGGCGCGATCGCCGAGGTCAGCAGGAACAGGAACGCCGCCTGGCCATTGGGCGTTGCCACGCTGGGCAGGTTGGTGCCGGTGTTGATCGCCACCGCCAGGGTCTCGAAGTGCTCGCGGCTCATGCCGCCGTTGACGAACGCCTGCTTGACCTCGGTGATGTAGATGGTGGCGACGAACACGTTGTCACTGATGGCCGAGAGCAGGCCGTTGGCCAGGTACAGCATGCCCGGCTGCTGCTCGGCAGGCAGGGCCAGCACCCAGGCGATCAGCGGGCTGAACAGCTGCTGCTGGTGAATGACCGCGACCACCGCGAAAAACACCACCAGCAGGGCAGTGAACGGCATGGCGTCCTGGAATGCCCGGCCCAGGCGGTGCTCGTCGGTGATGCCGGTAAAAGCGGTGATCAGCACGATCACCAGCAGGCCGATCAGGCCGACCTCGGCGATGTGCAGGCCCAGGCAGACGATCAGGATCAATGCGGCGATGCCTTGCACCCACAGCGCCACCCGCTGCGCCTGGGTGCGCGCGGCATCATCCTCGGCGGCGTAGCTGGCCAGCACCTGGCGCACGCGCTCGGGCATCAGCGTGCCGTAGCCGAACAGGCGCAGTTTTTCCAGCAGCACGCAGGTCACCAGGCCGGCGACCAGCACCGGCAGCGACACCGGCGCGACCTTGTGGAAGAAGTCGGCGAAGTGCCAACCCATCTCGTGGCCGATCAGCAGGTTCTGCGGCTCGCCCACCAGGGTGCACACACCGCCCAGGGCGGTGCCCACCGCGCCGTGCATGAGCAGGCTGCGCAGGAAGGCGCGGAACTGGTCGAGGTCTGCGCGGTGCAGTTGCTCGATCTGCTGGTCGCTGTCCAGCGCGCTGTCCTCGCGCGGGTTGGCGTTGGAGGCGACGCGGTGGTAGACCGCGTAGAAGCCCACGGCCGCGCTGATGATCACCGCCGTCACGGTCAAGGCGTCGAGAAACGCCGAGAGAAACGCCGACAGCACGCAGAACAGCAAGGCCAGCAGCGCCTTGGAACGCACCCCCAAAAGAATTCGCGAGAACAGGAACAGCAACAGCTCTTTCATGAAGTGGATGCCGGCCACCATGAACATCAGCAGCAAGATCACCGGGAAGTTGTGCAGCAGCTCGTCGTACAGGGCCTGGGGCGTGGTCATCTTGAGCAGCAAGGCTTCGACCAGCAGCAGGCCACCCGGCATCAGCGGGTAGCATTTCAGGGCCATGCCCAAGGTGAAGATGAACTCGATCACCAGGGCCCAGCCCGCGGCTACCGGGCCGACGCTGACCAGCAGCAAGGGGTTGAGGATCAGAAACAGGCAGATGACCGCCTTGTACCAAAGCGGCGACTGGCCGAGAAAGCCTTGGGCCAGGGCGCCGGTCAGGGAGCGTGACATGTAATTTGTATCCTTATGATTCGGCGAGCGCGCAAGGTGCCCCATCGAGGCGCAGGAGGCAAGGCCGGCAGTCCCGTTTTTGGCACAAGTGCGGGCACCTGGCTGGGTTACCATCCTGCGCTGACAACCCATTTGCCCACAGGAGTGCCGCCCGTGACCGAGTACAGCGCATTCAAGGTCGAACTGACCGACAACATCGCCCACGTCCAGATCAACCGCCCGGAAAAGATCAACGCGATGAATGCCGCGTTCTGGGAGGAGATCGTCGCCATCTTCCAATGGATCGACGACACCGATGCCGTGCGCGCGGTGGTCATCAGCGGGGCGGGCAAGCATTTCTCCTCGGGCATCGACCTGATGATGCTGGCCTCGCTGGCCGGCCAGATGGGCAAGGACGTGGGCCGCAACGCCCGCCTGCTGCGGCGCACCATCCTGCGCATGCAGGCCTCGTTCAATGCCGTGGACACCTGCCGCAAGCCGGTGCTGGCCGCCATCCAGGGCTATTGCATCGGCGGCGCCATCGACCTGGTCTCGGCCTGCGACATGCGTTACTGCAGCGCCGACGCGCAGTTCTCGATCAAGGAAATCGACATGGGCATGGCCGCCGATGTCGGCACCCTGCAACGTTTGCCACGCATCATCGGCGACGGCATCATGCGCGAGCTGGCCTACACCGGGCGCCATGTCGAGGCGGCGGAAGCGCTGCGCATCGGCCTGGTCAACCGGGTCTATGATGATCAGGCCGCCTTGCTCGACGCGGTCTTTGCCATCGCCCGGGAAATTGCCGCAAAATCGCCGATCGCCGTGGCCGGCACCAAGCAGATGCTCAGCTACATGCGGGACCACAGCATCGATGATGGCCTGGACTACATCGCCACCTGGAACGCCGCGATGCTGCAGTCCGAAGACCTGCGCGTGGCCGTGGCGGCGCACATGAGCAAACAGAAACCGACGTTCGCCGACTGACCGGGCGGGGGACGCGCAGTCAAGGAACCCCCGACATGTCAGCACGCTGGACTACCGCAGTACTCGACCCGCAGATCACCGGTGGCTGGGCCGTCGCCCGCAGCTCGGAAGGGTTTCTGGTGGACGCCAACGGCGCGCTGTTCGCTCGCGACTGGCTCAAGCGCCAGGACCTGGACGTGCTGTGCGAGCACGGCATCGGCCACTTCGATGGCCAGCCAGTGTTCCTGCTCGAACTGCGCAGCGCCGCCGCGCTGCCAGGCTGCAGCTGGCGCGGCCTGCGCAGCTTCATGCTCGAAGGCGACTTCGACACCTACAAGGTGCTTGGCTACGCCGCGCAGATTGGCACCTGGGCCCGCGAGCACCGCTTCTGCGGCAGCTGCGGCCAGCCGATGACGCAGATCCGCTGGGAGCGGGCGATGTACTGCCAGCCCTGCGAGCTGCGCAGCTACCCGCGCATCTCGCCGAGCATGATCGTGCTGGTGACCCGCGGCGACGAGGTGCTGCTGGCGCGCTCGCCGCGCTTCGTCAGCGGTGTCTACAGCACCCTGGCCGGCTTTGCCGAGCCGGGTGAATCGGCCGAGGACTGCCTGGTGCGCGAGGTGCGCGAAGAGGTGGCGATCGAGGTGCGCAACATCCAGTACGTGGGCAGCCAGTGCTGGCCGTTCCCGCATTCGATGATGCTGGGCTTCCATGCCGAGTACGCCGGGGGCGATATCGTCATGCAGCCGGACGAGATCGAGGACGCCAAGTGGTTCAGCGTGCACGACCTGCCGCCGCTGCCGGCCGGGCGTTCCATTGCCCGTTACCTGATCGACTTGTATGTGGCTCGCCGCCTAGGCCTGCCCGAACCAGTGCTGCCACGCTAGGCGCACGGTCAACGCCAGCACCACGGTGATGAACACCGGGCGGATGAACTTGCTGCCGCCGCTGATCGCCGTGCGTGCGCCGAAGAAGGCGCCGACCATCACCGACAGGCCCATGCACAGGCCGACGATGTAATCCACCTGCCCGGAAATGATGAACACCGTCAGCGCCGCGATGTTGCTGACGAAGTTCATGCTGCGCGCCACGCCGCTGGCGCGCACCAGGTCGATGGGGTAGAGCAGCAGCGTGCTCACGGTCCAGAACGCGCCGGTGCCGGGGCCGGCCACGCCGTCGTAGAAGCCCAGGCTGAAGCCCTGCGGGAACTGCCATTTCTTCTTGATCGGCGCGTCGGCATCCAGCGGCGCCTTGGGCGTGCCGCCGAACAGCAGGTAGACGCCGCAGGCGAAGACGATCACCGGCAGCATCTTGTTCAGCCACTCGGCTGGCAGGTAGTGGGCGATGGTCGCACCGAGCAGGGCGCCGATCAGCGTGCCCAGCACCGCCAGGCGCCACTGCGCGGGGTGGAACAGCTTGCGCCGGTAGTAGGTGAAGCCGGCGGTGGCCGAGCCGAAGGTGGAGCTGAGCTTGTTGGTGCCCAGGACCAGGTGCGGCGGCATGCCGGCGGTGAGCAATGCCGGGGTGGTGAGCAGGCCGCCACCGCCGGCGATGGCGTCGATGAAACCGGCGACGAAGGCGACCAGGGCGAGGATCAGCAGGGTAAGGGGTTCTACGGTGAGTTCGAAGGGCATTGGCGTCTGGCAGGCTGGAAGGCAGGGGTGCGGCAAACTGCCGCGCTAGAGGTTGGCATGGTAATGCCGGGAGGGGGGTGTTGTCAGTGTTGGCCCTATCGCCGGCAAGCCGGCTCCCACAGGTGAGCGTTGTGGGAGCCGGCTTGCCGGCGATAGGGCCAGTATGAAAAACCCTCAGCTACGAATGAACGCCAGCAAATCCGCATTGATCACATCGGCATGGGTGGTCGGCATGCCATGCGGGAAGCCCTTGTAGGTCTTCAACGTGCCATTGGGCAGCAACTTGGCCGACAACGGCCCGGAATTTTCATACGGCACGATCTGGTCATCGTCGCCATGCATCACCAGCACCGGCTGCTGGATTTTCTTCAGGTCTTCGGTAAAGTCCGTCTGGGAAAACGCCACCACCCCATCGTAATGGGCCTTGGCACTGCCGATCATGCCCTGCCGCCACCAGTTGCCGATGACGCCTTCCGAGGCTTTGGCGCCCGGGCGGTTGTAGCCGTAGAACGGCCCGCTCGGCACATCGCGATAGAACTGCGCGCGGTTGGTCGCCACTTGCACCTGGAAATCGTCGAACACCGACTTTGGCAGGCCGCCGGGGTTGCCCGGGGTTTGCACCATCAGCGGTGGCACTGCGGCAATCAGTACGCCCTTGGCCACCTTGTCGTTGGGGTAGCGGGCCATGTAGCGCACCACTTCGCCGCCGCCGGTGGAGTGGCCCACATGCACCGCACCCTGGGTGCCCAGGTGCTCGACCACCGCGGCCACATCGTCGGCGTAGTGGTCCATGTCGTGGCCGTCCGAGACCTGGCTGGAGCGGCCATGGCCGCGGCGGTCGTGGGCGACTACGCGAAAGCCCTGGCCGAGGAAGAACAGCATCTGCGCGTCCCAGTCGTCGGCGCTGAGCGGCCAGCCGTGGTGGAAGTGGATGACCGGCGCATCGCGCGGGCCCCAGTCCTTGTAGAAGATCTGAACGCCATCTTTGGTGGTCACGTAGCTCATGGACGCGTCTCCTCTGTGCGGGGGGATTACCAAGTGAGCTATTGAGAATAGGAGAGATTGCTGGGTTGTCAGTTCCGGCCCTATCGCCGGCAAGCCGGCTCCCACACTGTCAGTGGATTACCTGGACTGACCCCAAGGGTTGGATTGGTGGGGCACTCCATACCTGTGGGAGCCGGCTTGCCGGCGATAGGGCCGAAACAGTCCCCTAAGCGCCCTCAGGCACGATCACGCATCCGGTACCACGCCTTGGCCGCCGCCTCCAGCGGCGCAGCCAGCAGGTCGCCGCCCGGGAACCGCCCGTTGTCGATGCCCTGGTACAGGCTCAGCAGTTCGTCGTCGCCCAGGATCGCATCGCTGACCGCCCGCGCCGCGGCCAGGGTCGGCAGCACACCATGGCCGGAAAAGCCCTGCAGCCAGTAACGTTGCCCCTCGCGGCCAACGTCCGGGGTGCGCTGCATGCTGCAGTCGATGTGCCCGCCCCAGGCGTAGTCGATGGCCACCCCGGCCAGTTGCGGGAAGACCCGCTCAAGGAACGGCCGGGTGGCGCTGGCGACATCCTTGGGGATACCCCCCAGGTAGGTGCAGCCCCCGCCGAACAGCAGGCGGTGGTCCGGGGTGAGGCGGAAGTAGTCGGGCACGAACTGGTTGTCGATCACGCAGCTGTTGCGCGGCAGCAGCGAGTGGGCGACTTCGGCATCCAGCGGGGTGGTGGCGACCTGGTACGAGCCGACCGGCAGCAGGCGCCGCGAGAGGCTGCGGTCGAGGCGGTCGATGTAGGCGTTGCAGGCCAGCACCAGCACCTCGCCATGTACTTCGCCGTGAGCGGTGCGGGCGACATGGCCGTTGGCGGTCTTGTGCAGTTCGAGCACCTGGCTCTGTTCGAAGATGCGCCCGCCATGGGCTTCGATCGTGGCGGCCAGGCCCTGGGCCAGTTTCAGCGGGTTCAGGTGCGCACCCTTGGCGTCATACAGCGCTGCCTGGTAGCGCGGGCTGTCGATCCACTGGCGCATCTCGTCGCGGCCGATCAGGCGCAGCGCGTCGTAGCCCCATTTGTGTTCGGCCTCGTGCAGGGCTTCTTCGAGCATCTTCACCCGGCGTGGCAGCACCGCCGTCCACAGGCTGCCCAGGCGGTAGTCGATGTCGAAGCCATGGCGCTGGGGCAATTCGCGCAGCTCATCGGCAGCCCAGCACATGCTTTGCCACAGGCGCCGGGTGCGCTCCACGCCCAGAGCCTTTTCCAGCGGCGGCATGTCGCACGACCAACCCAGCAGGGCCTGGCCGCCATTGCGCCCGGACGCCGCCCAGGCCACCCGGCTGGCTTCCAGCAGGGTCACGCGCTTGCCGGCCAGGGCCAGGCGCAAGGCGGTGTGCAAGCCGCTGAAGCCGGCCCCGACGATCAGCACGTCGGTATGCTCAGGGCCTTGCAGGGTGGGGCGCAGGGGGATGCTGGCGGGGTAGGTCTGGGCGTAGTAGCTGGCGACGTGCTGGGCGGATTGCTTGAACATGCAAGGTCCTCGTGAAATTTGTTTTGATTATTTTCATGAAAACTTAGCATGAATTTTTCACGCTGCCAGCAGGGTTTTGTTGGCTGTATGATCCTGGGGCCGCTGTGCGGCTCATGTACCTGACAGGAAACCCTATGCGCCGCCTGCCTTCCCTGACTGCCCTGCGCACCTTCGAGTGCGCCGCCCGCCACGGCCACTTCGGCCGCGCCGCCGCCGAGCTGTGCGTCACCGACAGCGCCGTCAGCCACCAGATCCGCCAGCTCGAAGAGCAACTGGGGGTGGCGCTGTTCGAGCGCGTCGGCCGCCAGGTGCGCCCCAGTGTCGAGGCCGAGCGCCTGCTGCATCACCTGCAGCAGGCCTTCGAGCTGATCGGCAAGGCCTGCGACGAACTGCGCGACCCCTCTTCCCAGGCCGTGCTGCGGGTGGCCGTGACCGCGGAGCTGGCGCAGAAGTGGCTGGTGGCCAGGCTCGCCGACTTCAGCAGCCGCTACCCGCACATCACCCTGCACCTGCACGATCAGCCCATCGATGCCGGCGCCCCGGCGCTGGATGTGGACCTGGCCATCACCTATGGCACCAGTGCGCTGGATGCCAGTACCCACTTCGTGCGGCCGCTGCCGCTGTTGCAGTTCTTCCCGGTGTGCAGCCCCAGCCTGTTCAACCAGGGCAGCCTCAAGCGCCCGCGCGACCTTGTGCGCCACTGCCTGCTGCATGACGACCAGGACGGCCGCACCTGGACCACCTGGCTGGCCACCCATGCCGAAGACGCCTTGCCCTCGCGCCAGCTGTACTTCCCCCACGCGGCCCTGGCCCTGGAGGCGGCGTTGCTGGGGCAGGGGGTGGCCATGGGCGACAACCTGACCTGCCAGGCCGACCTGCAGAGCGGGCGGCTGATCCGGCCGTTCGCGGCCACGGTCACCGCCCAGGGGCAATACGCGCTGGTGTGCGAGCGGCTGCGCCTGGAGCGCGCTGCGGTGGCGCAATTCATCGAATGGTTCATCGAACAGCTGGGCGATAGCTGAATTCAATTCACCTATCGCTGAGTTTTCATCGTTGGAACTGGCCAACGCCCCGGCGTAGCGTGCAGTCATCACTCACCGACACGAGGTTGACCCATGGCACGTTCGCTGACCACCACCCCAAAAGCCGATGGCTTCCGCCTGCCCGGCGAATTCGAGCGCAAGGCCGGTTGCTGGCTCGGCTGGCCCGAGCGGCCGGACGTATGGCGCAACGGCGCCAAGCCTGCGCAAAAGGTCTGGGTGGAGATCGTCACCGCCATCGCCTCCAGCGAGCCGGTCACCGTGTGCGCCTCCGCCGCCCAGTACGCCAACGCCCGGCGCTTGCTGCCGGCGCAGGTGCGGGTGGTGGAAATGACCTGCAACGACACCTGGTTTCGCGACAGCGGCGCGTGCTTCGTGGTCAACGACGCCAGCGGCGAAGTGCGCGGTGTGGATTTCGAGTTCAACGCCTACGGCGGGCTGGACGGCGGCCTCTACTACCCGTGGGACAAGGACGACCAGATCGCGCAGAAGATCCTCGAAATCGAAGGCCTGGACCGCTACCGCGCGCCGCTGATCGCCGAGCTTGGCGGCATCCAGAGCGATGGCCAGGGCAGCCTGCTGACCACCGAGCAGTGCCTGCTCAACCGCAACCGCAATGCGCACCTGGGCAAGCAGGAGGTCACCCGCCGGCTGGAGGACTACCTGGGCGCCGACCAGGTGATCTGGCTGCCCCGGGGTTGCAAGTTCGATGAAACCGACGGCCATGTCGATGACCTGGCCTGCTTCGTGCGCCCCGGTGAAGTGGTGCTGCAGTGGACCGACAACCGCGACGACCCACAGTGGGAAATCTACCAGGAGGCCTACGACATCCTGCGCAGCACCCGCGATGCCCGGGGCCGCGAGCTGAAGGTGCACAAGCTGCCGCAGCCCGATGTGCTGCAGTGGACCGCCGAGGAGGCCGCCGGGCTGGACCAGGTCGAGGGTACGCACCTGCGCGAGGCCGGTACCCGCATCTGCGCCTCGTACATCAACTACTACGCCGGCAACTCGGCCATCGTCGTGCCGCTGTTCGGCGACCGCAATGACCAGGTGGCCCAGGCGACCCTGGCCGAACTGTTCCCCGAGCACCGCATCATCGGCATCGAGAACTCTCGCGAGATCCTGCTCGGTGGCGGCAACGTCGCCTGCATCACCATGCCGCAATACGCCGGAGGTCGTCGCTGATGAAGCTCACCTTGCTGGCCGCCGCGCTCGGCCTGGGCTGCGCGGCGGCGGGGGCCCTGGCAGCCGACGCACAACAGCCGACCGTGAACCTGTACATCTGGGGCGAGTACCTGGCCCCGGACACCTTGAGCAACTTCGAGAAGGAAACCGGTATCCGCGTGGTCGCCGACCACTTCGACTCGCTGGAAACCGCCGAGACCAAGCTGCTGACCGGCGGCAGCGGCTACGACGTGGTGCTCAGCGCCGGCCAGCACCTGAGCCGGGCCATCGCCAGCGGCGCCCTGCAGCCGCTGGACAAGGCCCAGCTGCCGCACCTGGCGGGGGTGGGCGAGGAGTTTCGCCAGCACATGGCCTTGTTCGACCCGGGCAACCGCTATGCCGGCACCTATGCCTGGGGCACCACCGGCGTGGGTTACCAGCAGCAGGCGGTGGCCGCGCGCATGGCCGATGCGCCGGTGGACAGCTGGGCGATGCTGTTCGACCCGCAGGTGGTGGCGAAATTTGCCGACTGCGGGGTGAGCCTGCTCAACGACCCCAACGAGGTGTTCGCCGCGGTGATGCGCTACATGGGCCTGGACATCAACCAGCAACGCCTCGAAGACCTCAAGGCCGCCGAGGTGCAGCTGCGCAAGATCCGCCCGTACATCCGCTACTTCGACAATGACCGCAACATCAACGACCTGGCCAATGGCGAGACCTGCGTGGCGATGTCGTGGAATGGCAACGTGGCGATTGCCCAGGGCCAGGCGCAGCAGGCGGGCAAGGCGTTTGCGCTGGACTACCGCATCCCCCGGGAGGGCACGCTGATCTGGCTCGATGCGCTGGTGGTGCCCAAGGATGCGCCGCATCCGCAGGCGGCGTGGCAGCTGATGGATTACCTGATGCGGCCGGAGGTGATTGCGCCGATCACCGACACCATTCATTACGCCAATGCGATCACGGCGGCGGACGGGTTGGTGGAGGCGAGCATTCGCAATGCGCCGGGGACTTATCCGCCGGAGGACGTGAAGGCGCGGTTGTATGGCAAGAATGACAATGGCAAGGCTTTCAACCGGGAGCTTACCCGGGCGTTCAGCCGGTTGAAGAGCGGGACTTAGGCCGTGAGGGCCCCATCGCCGGCAAGCCGGCTCCCACAGAAATCGCGTCATTGAGGGGCTACTTGTGGGAGCCGGCTTGCCGGCGATGGGGCCCGTATTGGCACCTTCAACTGGAGGTCTTGCGCCGAGCCTGCTTCGGTTTGCTTCCGGCTGTTTTGCTTCCCGCGCTGGCAGCCTTGCCCCTGCGCTTCTTCTTCCAAGGCGCCGCCTTGCCCACCGCCGGCCCGGTGATGCTCATGCGCATCCCCCGGCAGCGCTCCACCAGCTTGCCCATCCACGCCGACTGGCGCGCCACGAACGCTTCCAGGCTCATTTCCCCGCTCTGCACCATGTCCAGCGCCTGCTCCCAGATGGCGGTGGTGCCGGGGTCGGCGATGGCACGCGGCACTGCGTCGATCAAGCTGAACGCCGCCGCAGTGGCGGCCAGGGCCTTGCCGTTCTTCACCAGGTAACCGCGGTCGAGCAGGCCCTGGATGATGCTGGCGCGGGTCGCCTCGGTGCCGATGCCGGTGGTTTCCTTGAGCTTCTGTTTCAGCCGCGGGTCGTCCACCAGCTTGGCGACGTTCTTCATGGCCTTGATCAGGTCGCCTTCGGTGAACGGCTTGGGCGGCTGGGTCCACAGGTCTTTGAGTTGCAGGCCCTGCACGTTGCAATCCTGGCCCTCGCGCAAGGCGGGCAGCACCTGGGCTGGCGCTGCCTCGCGGCCTTTGGCGGGGGCCAGCGCCTCAGGCAGGGCGCGGCGCCAGCCGGGCTCGACGATCTGCTTGCCGACGGCGCGCAGGGCGTGGCCGGCGCAGTCGAAATCGGCCTGGGTGCGGTCGTATTCGTGGTTGGGCAGAAACTGCGCCAGGTAGCGGGCGCGGATCAGGGTGTACACGGCCTTGTGCTTGGACGGCAGGCGCGCCGGGTCGCTGGCCGCCGCCGTGGGGATGATGCCGTGGTGGGCGCTGACCTTGGCATCGTTCCAGGCCCGCGAGCGGCGCTGGGGCTCGAGGTGCGCCTGCAAGGGCGCAAGGCTGGCGTCGGCGCGCTGCAGTGCGGCGAGAATGCCCGGCGCCTCGCTGTGCTGGCTGACGGGCAGGTAGCCGCAGTCGCTGCGCGGGTAGGTGATCAGCTTGTGGGTTTCGTACAGGGCCTGGGCGATGTCGAGGGTTTCCTGGGCGCCGAGGCCGAACTTCTTCGAGCACAGCTCCTGCAGGGTGCCCAGGTCGAAGGGCAGCGGCGCGGCCTCGCGCACCCGCTCGGTGGCAACCTTGAGCACCCGCGCCGTGCCGGCGCTGCCGATATCGCTGGCGGCCTGTTGCGCCAGCGCCTGGTTCAGGCAGCGGCCCTGGTCGTCGCAGGCATCTTCCGGGGCGCGCCACTGGGCGTTGAAGGCTTGGCCGGCCTGCGCAAGCTGCACCTCGATGGCCCAGAACGGCACCGGTACGAAGTCGGCGATGCTGCGGTCGCGGTCCACCACCAGGCGCAGGGTCGGGGTTTGCACCCGGCCCACCGGCAGCACGCCCTGGTAGCCGGACTGGCGGCCCAGCAGGGTGAACAGCCGGCTCATGTTCATGCCGATCAGCCAGTCGGCGCGCGAACGGCCGAGCGCCGAGTGGTAGAGGTTGAAGGTTTGCTGGCCCGGCAGCAGGCGGGCCAGGGCCTTGCGGATGGAGGCGTCGTCCAGTGCCGACAGCCACAGGCGCTGGATCGGCCCGCGGTAGCGGCAGTGCTCGACCAGCTCGCGGGCGATCATCTCGCCCTCGCGGTCGGCGTCGGTGGCGATCACCAGCTCGCGGGCCTCGCCGAGCAGGCGCTTGACGGCCTTGAACTGGCTGGCGGTCTTGGGCTTGACCTGCATCTTCCACTGTTGCGGGATGATCGGGAGGTCGGCCAGGTTCCAGCGCTTGTAGCGTTCGTCGTAGCTGTCGGGCGGGGCGGTTTCGAGCAGGTGGCCGATGCACCAGGTCACGCACACGTCGGTGCCTTGCCAGCAGCCGTCGCCCTTGCGCTGGGCGCCGAGGACCTTGGCGATGTCTTTGGCCTGGGAGGGTTTTTCGCAGAGGAACAGGCGCATGGCCGGGGACGCTTCATCGGGAATGATGGGCACTAGGATGCGCAAGCGGGGGCGCAGAGGCAAGTTTTATCTGGATGGATGTACAGGTTGCTGGGTCATGTGCCGGATTGGCGCAGTTCCTGTAGGAGCGGCCTTGCGTCGCGAAAGGGCCGCAAAGCGGCCCCGGCGGTTTTTGCTGCGAAGCTGAAAACCTGGGGCTGCTTCGCAACCCTTTCGCGACGCAAGGCCGCTCCTACAGGGGGCGTGAATCAAGCGGTCTCGCGGGAGTCGCGGACCATGTCCACATGCGGGATGCCGGCTTCGAGGAACTCTTCGCTGACTACGCGAAAGCCCAGGCGCTCGTAGAACGGCGTGGCATGCACCTGGGCGCTGAGCATCTGCTGCTTGAGGTCGCGGTTCTGCGCCTCGACGATCACCGCCTTGACCAGCGTGTCGCCGACCTTCAACCCGCGCCAATCCTTGAGCACCGAGATGCGGCCGATGGTGCCGTCGGCCAGCAGGCGCGCGGTGCCGATCGGGTAGTCACCTTCCAGGGCCAGGAAGTGCAGGGCGTCCTGGTCTTCGGAGTCGAACTCAAGCTCCGGCGGAATGTGCTGTTCGGCGACGAACACGGCTTCGCGAATGCGGCGGATGTCCGCGTTGTCTTTCTGCCAGTCGGCGAGGCGCACACGAATCTTATTCATTGGCGAATCCCAGGCTTCCTTGTTTGATCAGTTGCTGTACCAGCATAAGGCCATCTTCATCCTGCAACCATTCACCGAGGTTGTCGATGTGCAGGGCGTCGGCGGCACACACCAGTTTCAGCAGTTCGCGCAGCTTGGCAGGCAGCGGGCAGCTGCGGCCGCTGGCGAACAGCATCAGGTCGTCGTTGAGCTCGGACCAGGCCATGCGTGCGCTTGGGTTGCGGATCAGGATCGCGCCATCTTCGAGGGCCTCGACCAGCTCTTCCTCGCTCAGCTCTTCGCCGACCACCTGCTCCGGGTAGCGTGGCTCGGTCATGAACTGGCCGAACCAGGTCAGCAGCAGGTCCTTGTCGTTCATGTGCTTGTCGAGCAGCGCCTTGAGGCGGTCGAGGGCGTCGTGCTGGATCTGGTGCGGGTCGCTGACCGGCTGCGCGTCGGCATCGCTGTAACGCTCTTCGTCGGGCAGGAACTGGCCGAGGAAGTCGGTGAAGTGGGTCAGCACTTCGGCGGCGCTTGGCGCGCGGAAGCCGACCGAGTAGGTCAGGCAATCGTCCACGGCCACGCCGTAGTGGGCCAGGCGCGGCGGCAGGTAGAGCATGTCGCCGGGCTCCAGGGTCCATTCGCCGCTCTGTTCGAATTCGGCGAGGATGCGCAGGTCGGCGTGGGGCAGCAGCGGGCTGTCGCTGTTGCACATCTGGCCGACTTTCCAGTTGCGCTGGCCGTGGCCTTGCAGCAGGAACACGTCGTAGTTGTCGAAGTGCGGGCCGACGCTGCCACCGGGGGCGGCGAAGCTGATCATCACGTCATCGATACGCCAGCTTGGCAGGAAGCGGAACTGCTCGAGCAGCTCGGCCACTTCCGGCACGAACTGGTCGACGGCCTGCACCAGCAGGGTCCAGTCCTTTTCCGGCAGCTCGGCGAAGGTCTCTTCGTTGAACGGGCCGCGGCGCAGTTCCCACGGGTGGGCGCCGTGCTCGAGCACGATGCGCGACTCGACTTCCTCTTCCAGGGCCAGGCCGGCCAGCTCGTCGGGGTCGATCGGGCTTTCGAAGTCCGGGAAGGCCTGGCGCACCAGCAGGGGCTTTTTCTGCCAGTAGTCGCGCATGAATTCGCGGGCCGAGATGCCGCCGAGCAGCTGCAGTGGAGTATCAGGATTCATGTTCAACCTATTGAAAAAACGTAATTTTCGTCCGGGAATAAAAACGCCCGGCTAGGCCGGGCGTTGAACGCGACGGTCAGCTTAGATGCGTTTTGCCTGGGCTGCCGCGTTACCGATGTAGGTAGCGGGGGTCAGCAGCTTCAGTTCGGCCTTGGCGTCGGCTGGCATGTCCAGGCCGTCGATGAAGGTCAGCAGCGCTTCAGGGGTGATGCCCTTGCCACGGGTCAGCTCCTTGAGCTTCTCGTAGGGGTTCTCGATGTTGAAGCGGCGCATCACGGTCTGGATCGGCTCGGCGAGGACTTCCCAGCAGGCGTCCAGGTCGGCGGCGATGCGTGCGGCGTTGACTTCCAGCTTGCCGATGCCCTTGAGGCTGGCTTCGTAGGCGATGACGCTGTGGGCGAAGCCCACGCCCAGGTTGCGCAGCACGGTGGAGTCGGTCAGGTCACGCTGCCAGCGCGAGATCGGCAGCTTGCTGGCCAGGTGCTGGAACAGCGCGTTGGCGATGCCCAGGTTGCCTTCGGAGTTCTCGAAGTCGATCGGGTTGACCTTGTGCGGCATGGTCGAGGAGCCGATTTCGCCGGCCACGGTCTTCTGCTTGAAGTAGCCCAGCGAGATGTAGCCCCAGACGTCGCGGTCGAAGTCGATGAGGATGGTGTTGAAGCGGGCGATCGCGTCGAACAGCTCGGCGATGTAGTCGTGCGGCTCGATCTGGGTGGTGTAGGGGTTGAACACCAGGCCCAGCTCGTCTTCGATGAAGGCGCGGGCGTTGGCTTCCCAGTCGATCTGCGAGTAGGCCGACAGGTGGGCGTTGTAGTTGCCCACGGCGCCGTTGATCTTGCCCAGCAGCGGCACGGCGGCAACCTGGGCGATCTGGCGCTCCAGGCGGTACACGACGTTGGCCAGCTCTTTGCCCAGGGTGGTCGGCGAGGCCGGCTGGCCGTGGGTGCGCGAGAGCATCGGCACGTCGGCGTGGGCGTGGGCCAGGGCGCGGATGGCCTCGGCGATCTGGCGCATCAGCGGCAGCAGCACGTCGTCACGGCCAGCGCGCAGCATCAGGGCGTGGGACAGGTTGTTGATGTCCTCGCTGGTGCAGGCGAAGTGGATGAATTCGCTGACCTTGGCCAGCTCAGGCAGCTGGGCGGCCTGCTCCTTGAGGAGGTATTCGATCGCCTTGACGTCGTGGTTGGTGGTGCGCTCGATTTCTTTCACGCGTTCGGCGTGCTCGAGCTTGAAGTCGGTGGCCAGGCTGTCCAGCACGGCGTTGGCTTCGGCGGAAAACGCCGGCACTTCGCCGATCTGTGGGTGAGCGGCCAGGCGCTGCAGCCAGCGCACTTCGACCAGGGCGCGGAAACGGATCAGGCCGAATTCGCTGAAGATGGGGCGCAAGGCCTGGGTTTTGCCGGCGTAACGGCCGTCTACAGGGGAAACCGCAGTGAGCGAAGAAAGCTGCATGGGGTGTTCTCGGACAGTCAGGCTTTTGGAAGGGCGCATATCATACATGAAAAATGCCTGTAGGAGCGGCCTTGCGTCGCGAAAGGGCCGCGCAGCGGCCCCGGCAATTAGGGTGCTTGCAAAGGCCTTGGGGCCGCGTTGCGGCCCTTTCGCGGCACAAGGCCGCTCCTACAAAGGTTGTGCGCATTTCTCAGGAAGCGTTGCGCATCATGTCGTACAGTTCGTTGAGCAGCTTGCGCCGGCTGAATACCAGCTGCCAGCGGTGCCCGCCCAGCTGGCGCCACAGGCGCGCGGCGCGGATGCCGGCGAGCAGCAGGGCGCGGATCTTCGAGGCGTTGCTGGCCTGCTGCAGGAAGCGCATGTCGCCATGCACCTGGATGCGCTGGCGCAGGGTGCTCAGGGTGTCCTGGTACAAGGCTCCACTGGAAGCGATGACGTTTTCGTGAACCAGGCCGAAATGCTCGGCCTGCGACTGGATCTGCGGCAGGCGGTTGCCGATGGTCTCGAGCAGGTCGCCGCGCTTGTTCAGCTGGCGCTCCAGGCCCAGCATCGACAGGGCATAGCGCAGGGGCTCGCGCTGCAGGCTGTTGGGGTCGCGCTCCAGGGCACCGACCAGCGCCCGGTAGCCGTCGCGCAGGTTGAGGTCGTCGCCACCGAACACCTCCAGGGTGTCCTTGGGGTCGCGCACCAGAAGGCTGCCCAGCATGCAGCCGATATTGGCCTCGCTGGCCTGGCCGGTGCGGGCGATGCGATCGACCAGCACGGCGGCCTGGAATACACCACCCAACGCTACCAATTGCTCGCGCAGGTCGCTCATGCGCGCGGGCTCCACGGCTCGGCGCTTTCGATCACGCCGCCGCCCAGGCACACCTCGCCGTCGTAGAACACCACCGACTGGCCGGGGGTGACCGCGCGCTGCGGCTCGTCGAACACGGCGCGGTAGCCGCTTTCGGTCAGCTCCAGCGTGCATTGCTGGTCGCTCTGGCGGTAGCGCACCTTGGCGGTGAGGCGGCGCGGGCTGCTCAGGTCGATCGGGTTGACCCAGAAGATCTGCGAGGCGAGCAGGGCGCGGGAGAACAGCCACGGGTGTTCGTTGCCCTGGCCGACCACCAGCACATTGCGCACCAGGTCCTTGTGCAGCACGTACCACGGCTCGTCGCCGGCGTCCTTCAGGCCGCCGATGCCCAAGCCCTGGCGCTGGCCGATGGTGTGGTACATCAGGCCGTGGTGGCGGCCGATCACTTCACCTTCGGTGGTTTCGATGTTGCCTGGTTGCGCGGGCAGGTACTGCTTGAGGAAGTCGCTGAAGCGGCGCTCGCCAATGAAGCAGATGCCGGTGGAGTCTTTCTTCTTGGCGGTGGCCAGGCCGTGTTTCTCGGCGATGGCACGTACTTCGGGCTTTTCCAGCTCGCCCACGGGGAACAGCGTGCGGGCGATTTCCTTGCCGCCGACGGCGTGCAGGAAGTAGCTCTGGTCCTTGTTCGGGTCCAGGCCCTTGAGCAGTTCGGTGAGCTCGCCGGTGTCGCGGCGGCGCACGTAGTGGCCGGTGGCGATCAGGTCGGCGCCCAGCGACAGGGCGTAGTCGAGGAACGCCTTGAACTTGATTTCGCGATTGCAGAGGATGTCCGGGTTCGGCGTGCGGCCGGCCTTGTATTCCTCGAGGAAGTGCTCGAACACGTTGTCCCAGTACTCGGCGGCGAAGTTGGCGGTGTGCAGCTTGATGCCGATGCGGTCGCACACGGCCTGGGCGTCGGCCAGGTCTTCACGGGCGGTGCAGTATTCGGTGCCGTCGTCCTCTTCCCAGTTCTTCATGAACAGCCCTTCCACCTGGTAGCCCTGCTCCATGAGCAGAAGGGCGGAGACGGAAGAGTCCACGCCGCCGGACATGCCGACGATGACGCGGGTCTTGGCGGGGTCTTTGAGTGCTGGGCTGGTCATGGCTACCGATGTGTATCAAGGGGGAAAAACGTCGATTCTATCAAACCCGGCGCGGCGCGTCAGTCGCGCAGCAGGGCAAGGCTGTGCAGCGGGCCCTGCAGGTAGTCGTCCAGGCAGCGTGGCACCAGCTCGCTGCGCCAGCGGCTGGGGTCGGCCAGCAGTTCTTCGCGGCTGAGCCAGACGGCGCGGACGATGTCGCTGTCCAGTGCCAGGTCGGCGTGGTGGCGCACGGGGCGGGCGGCGAAGCAGATGCGCTGGTAGGTCACGCCATTGCTTGGGGCGGTGTACAGGTAGATGCCGACCACGCCGGTGAGCTCGACTTCCCAGGCGGTTTCCTCGAGGGTTTCGCGCAGGGCGGCCTGGGGCAGGGTCTCGAAGGGTTCGAGGTGGCCGGCGGGCTGGTTGAAGACGTGCTGGCCGGCCTTGAATTCTTCGACGAAGAGGAACTTGCCTTCGTGCTCGACGATGGTGGCGACGGTGATGTGGGGTTGCCAGGTCATGAGCATTTCCTATGGTTGGCGCGGCCCCTGTAGGAGCGGCCTTGCGTCGCGAAAGGGCCGCAAAGCGGCCCCAGGTTATCAGCTTCGCAGCAAAAACCGCCGGGGCCGCTTCGCAGCCCTTTCGCGACGCAAGGCCGCTCCTACAAGGGGCGCTTTCAGAAAGCACAAACCCCGGTGCGTGGCCGGGGTTTGTGCTGTTACTTCAAGCGAACCTTACAGGGCGGCAATGGCGCTGTTCAGGGTCTGGCTTGGGCGCATCACCTTGGCGGTCAGCTCGGCATCCGGGGCGTAGTAGCCGCCGATGTCGGCTGGCTTGCCCTGGACGGCGTTGAGCTCGGCAACGATGGTCGCCTCGTTCTCTGCCAGGGTCTTGGCCAGCGGTGCGAAGCGCGCCTGCAGGGCGGCGTCGTCGCTCTGGGCAGCCAGGGCCTGGGCCCAGTACAGGGTCAGGTAGAAGTGGCTGCCGCGGTTGTCGATACCACCGACTTTGCGCGAAGGCGACTTGTTGGTGTCGAGGAACTTGCCGGTCGCCTGGTCCAGGGTGTTGGCCAGGACCTTGGCGCGTGGGTTGTCGTAGGTGTTGCCCAGGTGCTCCAGGGAAGCGGCCAGGGCCAGGAATTCACCCAGCGAGTCCCAACGCAGGAAGTTCTCTTCCACCAGCTGCTGCACGTGCTTGGGTGCCGAACCGCCGGCGCCGGTTTCGAACAGGCCACCGCCGTTCATCAGCGGCACGATCGACAGCATCTTGGCGCTGGTGCCCAGCTCCATGATCGGGAACAGGTCGGTCAGGTAGTCGCGCAGCACGTTGCCGGTCACCGAGATGGTGTCCTTGCCTTCGCGGATGCGGGCCAGGGAGAACTTGATGGCGTCGACCGGCGCCAGGACACGGATGTCCAGGCCAGCGGTGTCGTGATCCTTCAGGTAGGTCTGCACCTTCTCGATCATCACGCCGTCGTGGGCGCGGGCCGGGTCCAGCCAGAACACCGCAGGGGTGTTGCTCAGGCGGGCACGGTTGACGGCCAGCTTGACCCAGTCCTGGATCGGCGCGTCCTTGGTCTGGCACATGCGGAAGATGTCACCGGCTTCGACGTTCTGCTCCAGAACGACCTTGCCCTTGCCATCGACCACGCGCACGACGCCGTCGGCCTTGACCTGGAAGGTCTTGTCGTGGGAGCCGTACTCTTCGGCTTTCTGCGCCATCAGGCCAACGTTCGGCACGCTGCCCATGGTGGTCGGGTCGAAGGCGCCGTTGGCCTTGCAGTCTTCGATGGTGGCCTGGTAGATGCCGGCGTAGCAGCGGTCCGGGATGATCGCCTTGGCGTCCTGCAGTTCACCGGCGGTGTTCCACATCTTGCCCGAGTCGCGGATCATCGCTGGCATCGAGGCGTCGACGATGACGTCGCTCGGCACGTGCAGGTTGGTGATGCCCTTGTCGGAGTTGACCATGGCCAGGGCCGGACGCTCGGCGTACAGGGCCTGGATGTCGGCTTCGATTTCGGCCTGCTTGTCGGCTGGCAGGTCCTTGATGCGGGCGTACAGGTCGCCGATGCCGTTGTTGGCGTTGAAGCCGACTTCGGTCAGGGCGGCGGCGTGCTTGGCCAGTACTTCACCGTAGAAGGCTTCGACGATGACGCCGAACATGATCGGATCGGACACCTTCATCATGGTGGCTTTCAGGTGCACCGACAGCAGTACGCCGGAGGCCTTGGCATCGGCGATCTGCTCGGCGATGAAGGCTTTCAGGGCCTTGCGGCTCATGGTCGCGCAGTCGATGATCTCGGCGGCCTTGACGGCGGTCTTTTCCTTCAGGACGGTGGTGCTGCCGTCTTTGCCGACCAGCTCGATGCGCAGGCTGTCGTCAGCTTCGATCAGGGCGGCTTTTTCGCTGCCGTAGAAGTCGCCGCTGTTCATGTGGGAAACGTGCGACTTGGAGTCGGCGGCCCAGGCGCCCATCTTGTGCGGGTGCTTGCGTGCGTAGTTCTTGACCGACAGCGGGGCGCGGCGGTCGGAGTTGCCTTCGCGCAGTACCGGGTTCACGGCGCTGCCCTTGATGCGGTCGTAGCGTGCGCGCGATTCTTTCTCTTCGGCGCTGGCCGGCTCGTCGGCGTAGTCAGGGATGTTGTAGCCCTTGCCCTGCAGCTCCTTGATCGCCGCTTTCAATTGCGGGACCGAGGCCGAGATGTTCGGCAGCTTGATGATGTTGGCTTCGGGGGTGGTAGCCAGCTGGCCCAGTTCCGCCAGGTGATCGCCTACCTGCTTCTCGGCGCCCAGTTGCTCCGGGAATGCCGCGAGGATGCGGCCAGCCAGGGAGATGTCGCGGGTTTCTACGGCGATGTCAGCCGAAGCGGTGAAAGCTTCGATGATCGGCAGCAGCGAGTAGGTGGCGAGGGCGGGGGCTTCGTCGGTGAAGGTATAGATGATCTTGGAACGGGTGGGCATGCGGGTTAACTCTCTATGTGCTGAGCGTACTCGAGTCTCGTGGTGCGCAGGGTAGGCGCTTCGCCCAGGCGATGCCATAGGCGGAAAGTCGAGAGGCTGCGAGCGGTGATGGTGGATGCATCAGTCGAGCGTCAAGTGCTGAGCTGCGGTAACAGCCCAGGCTTCGTGGCCAGGCGTCGTGCCTGGCCGAGGGCGAGCCGCATTTTCCTGGGATTCGCCCCGATGACCCTTCGGTCGCGGCGCAGTATATCAAACCAATCGGGCTAATCAGCAAGGTGAAGTGGCATCGGCGCCATTTATAAGACCAAAGACGTAGGGGCAATGTGGTGGATTGCCGCAGGGCGGGCGCTGGCAAAGGGTGGGCGCAGCCGATGCAAGGTGCGCCGCTTGCAGGTCGGCGGATGTGGTTTAGGCTCAGTGGGATCGCATGATGTCCAATCACACCCGAAAGCGGAGTAGTGCAAGCATGGGATACCAGAAAATCAAGGTTCCGACCGACGGCGCCAAGATCACCGTCAATGCAGACCATTCGCTCAATGTGCCCGACAACCCCATCATTCCTTATATCGAAGGCGATGGGATTGGCGTCGATGTGTCGCCGGTGATGATCAAGGTGGTCGATGCGGCCGTGCACAAGGCCTACGGCGGCAAGCGCAAGATCCACTGGATGGAGGTGTATGCCGGGGAGAAGGCCACCCAGGTGTACGACCAGGACACCTGGCTGCCCCAGGAAACCCTGGATGCGGTGAAGGACTACGTGGTGTCGATCAAGGGGCCGCTGACCACGCCGGTGGGCGGTGGCATCCGTTCGCTCAACGTGGCCCTGCGCCAGCAGCTCGACCTGTATGTGTGCCTGCGCCCGGTGCTGTGGTTCAAGGGCGTGCCGAGCCCGGTCAAGAAGCCAGGCGATGTGGACATGGTGATCTTCCGCGAGAACTCCGAAGACATCTACGCCGGCATCGAGTGGAAAGCCGGCTCGCCCGAGGCGAACAAGGTGATCAAGTTCCTCAAGGAGGAAATGGGCGTCACCAAGATCCGCTTCGACCAGGACTGCGGCATCGGCGTCAAGCCGGTCTCGCGCGAGGGCACCAAGCGCCTGGTGCGCAAGGCCTTGCAATATGTGGTGGACAACGACCGTGAATCGCTGACCCTGGTGCACAAGGGCAACATCATGAAGTTCACCGAAGGTGCCTTCAAGGACTGGGGCTACGAGGTGGCTCGCGATGAATTCGGCGCCGAGCTGCTCGATGGCGGCCCGTGGATGAAGTTCAAGAACCCCAAGACCGGGCGCGAGGTCATCGTCAAGGATGCCATTGCCGACGCCATGCTCCAGCAGATCCTGCTGCGCCCGGCCGAGTACGATGTGATCGCCACGCTCAACCTCAACGGTGACTACCTGTCCGACGCCCTGGCGGCGGAAGTGGGCGGCATCGGTATCGCGCCGGGGGCCAACCTGTCCGACACCGTGGCCATGTTCGAGGCGACCCACGGCACCGCGCCCAAGTACGCCGGGCAGGACAAGGTGAACCCGGGCTCGGTGATTCTTTCGGCGGAAATGATGCTGCGGCACATGGGCTGGACCGAGGCGGCCGACCTGATCATCAAGGGCACCAATGGCGCGATCGGGGCCAAGACCGTGACCTACGACTTCGAGCGGCTGATGGAAGGGGCCAAGCTTGTGGGCAGCTCAGGCTTCGGCGACGAGATGATCAAGCACATGTGAGGCAAAGCAAAACCGGCCGTCTCGTGAAGAGGCGGCCGGTTTTTCGTGTACCGGCACAGAGCAGGGGTCAGGCTTTGGCGGTTTCGCTCTGGGGTTCGCCCTGGGCATTGGCGACCTCTGCAGCTGCCGCGGCGGCATCCTTGATTTCGACGGCGTGCAGGCCTTTGGGGCCCTGGACGATGTCGAACACTACGGCCTGGCCAGCCTTGAGGGTCTTGTATCCGTCCATGCGAATGGCCGAATAATGAGCGAAAAGGTCATCGGATTTACCTTCCTCGTTGATGAATCCGTAGCCCTTGGCATTGTTGAACCACTTGACTTTACCGCTTGCCATCCCTATGTCCCTCTGCAAAGGACTCCATCACTGGAGTATCATCCACTTCATCCGCATACGAACCATGCGAAAAATCTGGTTGACTGCGCGGATCTTTATCGACCACGGTGGGTTCTTATTGGTTGTAACACCGTTTTGCCGATAGTCAAGGTCGCCCGGCGCCAGCGCCGGCAGTGGCCTGTGCGGTCAACCCACAACCTTAACTTGTCGATCATGATGAAATTCTTTCCATGCATGCACCAAGCGAGATTCGACTAACATTCAATCAGGATCGCCCGCAAACGAACGAGGACGACGGCTCAGGTCTTGCGGTACAGGAAGCCAAGCCGATCCTGCAGGCGCCACCGATGTACAAGGTGGTTTTGTTCAACGATGACTACACGCCGATGGATTTCGTCGTCGAAGTGCTCGAAACGTTCTTTAGTTTGAACCGCGAGCTGGCGACCAAGATCATGCTGACCGTCCATACCGAAGGGCGGGCAGTGTGCGGATTGTTTACCCGTGACATCGCCGAAACAAAGGCCATGCAGGTCAACCAATACGCCAGGGAAAGCCAGCATCCGCTACTCTGTGAAATCGAGAAGGACGGTTAATCGCCGACCACTTGGGTATGAGGTGAAGCTATGTTAAACCGCGAGCTCGAAGTCACCCTCAATCTTGCCTTCAAGGAGGCTCGTTCGAAGCGTCATGAGTTCATGACCGTCGAGCATCTGCTGCTGGCACTCCTTGACAATGAGGCTGCCGCGACCGTTCTGCGCGCCTGTGGCGCCAATCTCGACAAACTCAAGCACGACCTGCAAGAGTTCATCGATTCCACCACACCCCTTATTCCCGTCAATGACGAAGACCGCGAAACCCAGCCGACCCTGGGCTTCCAGCGTGTGCTGCAGCGTGCCGTGTTCCACGTGCAAAGCTCCGGCAAGCGCGAAGTGACCGGCGCCAATGTGCTGGTGGCGATCTTCAGCGAACAGGAAAGCCAGGCCGTGTTCCTGCTCAAGCAGCAGAGCGTGGCCCGTATCGACGTGGTCAACTACATCGCCCATGGCATCTCCAAGGTGCCGGGCCATGGCCCGCACAGTGAAAACGACCAGGAAATGCAGGACGAGGACGGTGCTGAAACCTCCTCTTCGAGCAACCCCCTGGATGCCTATGCCAGCAATCTCAACGAGCTGGCCCGTGCCGGCCGGATCGACCCGCTGGTAGGCCGCGAGCAGGAGGTCGAGCGCGTTGCGCAGATCCTAGCCCGGCGGCGCAAGAACAACCCGCTGCTGGTGGGCGAGGCCGGTGTCGGCAAGACCGCCATCGCCGAAGGCCTGGCCAAGCGCATCGTCGATGGCCAGGTGCCCGACCTGCTGGCGCAGAGCGTGGTGTACTCGCTGGACCTTGGCGCACTGCTGGCCGGCACCAAGTACCGCGGCGACTTCGAAAAGCGCTTCAAGGCGCTGCTCGGTGAGCTGCGCAAGCGCCCGCAGGCGATTCTGTTCATCGACGAGATCCACACCATCATCGGTGCCGGTGCGGCCTCCGGTGGCGTGATGGATGCGTCCAACCTGCTCAAGCCGCTGCTGTCGTCCGGTGAGATCCGTTGCATCGGCTCGACCACCTTCCAGGAATTTCGCGGCATCTTCGAGAAAGACCGGGCCCTGGCGCGGCGTTTCCAGAAGGTCGATGTCAGCGAGCCATCGGTGGAAGACACCGTCGGCATCCTGCGCGGCCTGAAGGGGCGGTTCGAAAGCCACCACAACATCGAGTACAGCGACGAAGCGCTGCGTGCAGCGGCAGAGCTGGCCTCGCGCTACATCAATGATCGCCACATGCCGGACAAGGCCATCGACGTGATCGACGAGGCGGGTGCCTACCAGCGCCTGCAGCCTGAGGCCAACCGCGTCAAGCGTATCGAAGTGCCGCAGGTCGAGGACATCGTCGCCAAGATCGCGCGGATTCCGCCAAAGCACGTCACCAGTTCCGACAAGGAGCTGCTGCGTAACCTGGAGCGCGACCTGAAACTGACCGTGTTCGGCCAGGATGCTGCCATCGACTCGCTGGCCACGGCCATCAAGCTGTCGCGTGCCGGCCTCAAGGCGCCGGACAAACCGGTCGGCTCGTTCCTGTTCGCCGGCCCGACCGGCGTCGGCAAGACCGAGGCCGCGCGGCAGCTGGCCAAGGCCCTGGGGGTTGAGCTGGTGCGCTTCGACATGTCCGAGTACATGGAGCGGCACACCGTGTCGCGCCTGATCGGTGCGCCTCCAGGCTATGTCGGGTTCGACCAGGGGGGCCTGCTGACCGAGGCCATCACCAAGCAGCCGCATTGCGTGTTGCTGCTCGACGAAATCGAGAAGGCCCACCCGGAAGTCTTCAACCTGCTGCTGCAGGTGATGGACCACGGCACCCTGACCGACAACAACGGGCGCAAGGCCGACTTCCGTAACGTGATCCTGATCATGACCACCAACGCCGGGGCTGAAACCGCGGCACGGGCGTCGATCGGCTTTACCCATCAGGACCACGCGTCCGATGCAATGGAAGTCATTCGCAAGAGCTTCACGCCGGAGTTCCGTAACCGCCTGGACACCATCATCCAGTTCGGCCGCCTGAGCCACGAGACGATCAAGAGCATCGTCGACAAGTTCCTCATCGAACTGCAGGCCCAGCTGGAAGACAAGCGCGTGCTGCTGGAAGTCAGCGACGATGCTCGCGGCTGGCTGGCGGCGTCGGGCTACGATGTGCAGATGGGGGCGCGGCCGATGGCGCGGCTTATCCAGGACAAGATCAAGCGGCCATTGGCCGAGGAGATCCTGTTTGGCGAGCTGGCCGAGCATGGCGGTGTGGTGCACATCGACCTGCGCGATGGCGAACTGGTGTTCGATTTCGAGACCACGGCAGAAGTTGCGTGACAAGGGGCCGCTTTTGCGGCCCATCGCCGGCAAGCCGGCTCCCACGGCTGTAGGAGCCGGCTTGCCGGCGATGGGCTGCAAGGCAGCCCTCACAATGTTGAAGGCACAAAAAAGCCCGGCACTTGGCCGGGCTTTTTCATGGCTTAAGCTTAGCGCGCACGATAAGTAATGCGGCCCTTGCTCAGGTCATAAGGCGTCAGCTCGACGCGGACCTTGTCGCCAGTGAGAATGCGGATGTAGTTCTTGCGCATCTTTCCGGAGATGTGCGCGGTTACGACGTGCCCGTTTTCCAACTCCACGCGGAACATGGTGTTGGGCAGGGTGTCGACGACAGTACCTTCCATTTCGAAGCTGTCTTCTTTCGACATGCAGTTGAGCCCTCGGTATCCAGTGTTGGCCCGACGCATAACCGCACCGGGCAAAAAAGTGGCGTGGATTATGCCGGAAAAAGGTGTTTCAAGCCAATGCTTTCAATTGAGGGTGACCCAGCGCTGGTTGATCAGCAATTCGATGGGCCGGTACTGCGTCTTGTAGTTCATCTTCTTGCAGTTCTTGATCCAGTAACCAAGGTATACCGCCTCCAGATCCTGGCGCAGGGCCTCGGTGATCTGCCAGAGGATGGCAAAACGCCCCAGGCTGCGCCGTTCCTCGTCCGGCTCGTAGAAGGTGTACACCGCCGACAGGCCGTTGGGCAGCAGGTCGCACACCGCCACCGCCAGCAGGCGCCCGGCCAGGCGAAACTCGTAGAACCAGCAGAACGGCAGGTCGCGTACCAGGAAGGTGGAAAACTGATCGCGGCTGGGCGGGTACATGTCGCCATCGGCGTGGCGGGTCTCGATGTAGCGTCGGTACAGGTCGAAGTACTCTTCCTTGAAGGCCGGGCGCGCGGCAGTCACGGTCAGGTCGGCATTGCGCTTGAGTATGCGCCGTTGCTGGCGGTTGGGGATGAAGCGCGCCGCAGGGATGCGCGCCGGCACGCAGGCGTTGCAGTTCTGGCAATGCGGGCGGTACAGGTGGTCGCCACTGCGCCGAAAACCCATCTCCGACAGGTCGGCATACACATGCACGTCCATCGGCTGGCTGGGGTCGAGGAACAGGGTGGTGGCCTGCTCGTCCGGCAGGTAGCTGCAGGAGTGGGGTTGAGTGGCATAGAACTTCAAACGCGCCAACTCTGTCATGATCGACCCCTTCGGTGAGACTTTGCTTTAAGTGTAAGCCAGCTGGCAAAACTCGCCTAGGTCCGCCAACTGGCGCTGTTGGGCTGGTCGAGGTACTGCCCGAGGTACCCGGCAAAGTCTGCCCGGCTGATGGCGCGGGCGCCGAGGCTGTGCAGGTGGTTGGTCGGCATCTGGCAGTCGATCAGCACGAAGCCGGCCTCGCGCAGGTGCTCGACCAGGGTCACGAAACCGACCTTGGAGGCGTTGTCGGCGCGGCTGAACATCGACTCGCCGAAAAACAGCCGGCCCATGGCCAGGCCATACAGCCCGCCGACCAGCTCGCCGTCCTGGCGCACTTCCACCGAGTGGGCGATGCCGCGCCGGTGCAGCTCGCAGTAGGCATCGCGCATGGTGTCGGTGATCCAGGTGCCGTCGGCATAGTCGCGGGGTGCGGCGCAGGCGGCGATCACGGCAGGGAAGTCGGTGTCGAAGCTGACCTGGTAGCGGCCTTGGCGCATCAGCTTGGCCAGCGAGCGCGAAACGTGCAGTTCGTTCGGGAGCAGCACCGTGCGCGGGTCAGGCGACCACCAGAGGATCGGCTGGCCGTCCTGGTACCAGGGGAAGCAGCCATGGCGATAGGCCTGCACCAAGCGATCGGGGCTCAGGTCGCCACCGGCCGCCAGCAGCCCGTTGGGGTCGTGCAGGGCCTTTTCCAGGGGCGGGAAGGTCAGCGAGTCGCGGGTCAGCCAGGTGAGCATGGTCTATCGTGCGGTGGGGGAGGGGAGAGGCCAGCATGGCGCGGGTGCCAGGCAGGGTCAATCTCTTTGGCCCCATGGCTGGCCGCCATATAGGCAATTTCCTACACATTCATGCAGCCGCAGGCACCATCTGGCACATTTGCTGTCACACCTGTGCAAAAACACAGCATAAGCCTTTGTCACAAAAGAAAATGCATGCTCAAATTGCACCTACACGAAAGTCGCCCCCAGCCAAGCTCCATACGGCGTGCCGCCATAGCGGCCGGCGGGCAGTAATGTTAAAAGTAGGGGTTCATTGGCCAGACACCGGCCGATCACTACTGGACGCGCAGCACCGCGCAGGAATAGACGCGTTTTGAAGAAATCCACCGCAACTCCAGCTCCTTTGCCTGTGCCCCAGTGGCGGCAGCAGCTGCATTACCGCCTCAAGGAAGGTGCGTTGATCGCTGTCGGCGCACTGTGCCTGTACCTGTGGATGGCACTGCTGACCTACGACACCTCCGACCCAGGCTTCAGCCACACCAGCAACGTCGACCAGGTGCAGAACGCCGCCGGGCGCGCCGGTGCCTATTTCGCCGACATCCTGTTCATGGTGCTTGGCTACTTCGCCTACATATTCCCGCTGCTGCTGGCGATCAAGACCTGGCAGATCTTCCGCGAGCGTCACCAGCCCTGGCAGTGGAGCGGCTGGCTGTTCTCCTGGCGGCTGATTGGCCTGGTGTTCCTGGTGCTGTCCGGCGCCGCCCTGGCGCATATCCATTTCCACCCTGCAGCCAGCCTGCCGTTCTCCGCCGGCGGCGCCCTGGGCGAAAGCCTGGGCGACCTGGCGCGCAACCTGCTCAACGTGCAGGGCAGCACGCTGATGTTCATTGCCCTGTTCCTGTTCGGCCTGACCGTGTTCACCGACCTGTCCTGGTTCAAGGTGATGGACATGACCGGCAAGATCACCCTCGACCTGTTCGAGCTGGTGCAAGGCGCGGCCAACCGCTGGTGGGAAGCGCGCAACGAGCGCAAGCGCCTGGTGGCGCAGCTGCGTGAAGTGGACGAGCCGAACTTCGACGCAGCGCCCATGGCAGCCGAAAAGCGCGAACCGATCAAGCCGCAGCCGCGTGAGCGCGTTGTCGAGCGCGAAGAGCCGCCAGCCCGGGCGGTCGTGCAGCGTGAGCCCGTGGTGCCCCGCGAGACGGTAATCCCGCGCGAGCAGCCCGTGGCCGCCCCGGTGATCATGCCGCCTGCGGTGAAGGCGCCGGAGCCCAGCAAGCGGGTGATGAAAGAGAAGCAGGCGCCGTTGTTCATCGACAGCGCCGTGGAAGGCACCTTGCCGTCGATCTCGATCCTCGACCCGGCCGAAGAGAAGAAGATCGAGTACTCGCCAGAATCCCTGGCCGGCGTCGGCCAGTTGCTGGAAATCAAGCTCAAGGAATTCGGCGTGGAAGTCACGGTGGACTCCATCCACCCGGGCCCGGTGATCACCCGCTACGAGATCCAGCCGGCGGCCGGGGTCAAGGTCAGCCGTATCGCCAACCTGGCCAAGGACCTTGCGCGGTCGATTGCAGTGACCAGCGTGCGTGTGGTCGAAGTCATCCCCGGCAAGACCACCGTGGGTATCGAGATCCCCAACGAGAACCGCCAGATGGTGCGCTTCTCCGAAGTGCTGGCGACCCCGCAGTACGATGAGCAGAAGTCGCCTGTCACCCTGGCCCTGGGCCACGACATCGGCGGTAAGCCGGTGATCACCGACCTTGCCAAGATGCCGCACCTGCTGGTGGCCGGTACCACCGGTTCCGGTAAGTCGGTGGGCGTGAACGCGATGATCCTGTCGATCCTGTTCAAGTCCAGCCCGGAAGACGCGCGGCTGATCATGATCGACCCGAAGATGCTCGAGCTGTCGATCTACGAAGGTATCCCGCACCTGCTGTGCCCGGTGGTCACCGACATGAAGGACGCCGCCAACGCCCTGCGCTGGAGCGTGGCCGAGATGGAGCGGCGCTACAAGCTGATGGCCGCGATGGGCGTGCGCAACCTGGCCGGCTTCAACCGCAAGATCAAGGACGCCCAGGAAGCGGGCGAGGTCATCCACGACCCGCTGTACCGCCGCGAAAGCATGGACGACGAGCCGCCGGCGCTGAAGACCCTGCCGACCATCGTGGTGGTGGTCGACGAGTTCGCCGACATGATGATGATCGTCGGCAAGAAGGTCGAAGAGCTGATCGCGCGTATCGCGCAGAAGGCGCGGGCAGCCGGTATCCACCTGATCCTCGCCACCCAGCGCCCGTCGGTGGACGTGATCACCGGCCTGATCAAGGCCAACATCCCGACCCGCATGGCGTTCCAGGTGTCGAGCAAGATCGACTCGCGGACCATCATCGACCAGGGTGGTGCCGAGCAGTTGCTGGGCCACGGTGACATGCTCTACATGCCGCCGGGCACCAGCCTGCCGATCCGCGTGCACGGCGCGTTCGTCTCCGACGATGAAGTGCACCGCGTGGTGGAAGCCTGGAAGCTGCGTGGCGCACCGGACTACAACGACGACATCCTCAACGGCGTGGAAGAGGCCGGCAGCGGCTTCGAAGGCGGCGGCGGTGGTGGCGATGGCGAAGATTCGGAAAGCGACGCGCTGTATGATGAGGCCGTGCAGTTCGTGCTCGAAAGCCGCCGCGCCTCGATTTCGGCGGTGCAGCGCAAGCTGAAGATCGGCTACAACCGCGCCGCCCGCATGATCGAGGCGATGGAGATGGCCGGCGTGGTCACGCCAATGAACAGCAACGGCTCGCGAGAAGTGATCGCCCCAGGCGGCCCACGCGACTGATGAACACCTTGCCCGGCGCCAACGGTGGCGCCGGGCTCCTTCAATGCTCAATGAGGATTAACATGCGCGCGATTCGCATGCTGTTGGTTTCTGCCCTGACCCTGGCGTCTGTCTCGGCCCACGCCGCCGAACAGGACGTACAGCGCCTGACCCAGTTGCTGGAAAAGTCCCAGACCATCGAAGCCAATTTCTCCCAGCTGACCCTGGATGCCGGCGGCACCAGCCTGCAGGAAACGTCCGGCAAGATGACCGTCAAGCGCCCGGGCCTGTTCTACTGGCACACCAATGCGCCGCAGGAGCAGGTGGTGGTTTCCGACGGCAAGAACGTCACCCTGTGGGACCCGGACCTTGAGCAGGCGACCATCAAGAAGCTCGACGTGCGCCTGAACCAGACCCCGGCGCTGCTGCTCTCCGGCGACGTGTCGAAAATCAGCCAGAGCTTCGACATCACCTCCAAGGAGCAGGGCGAAGTGATGGACTTCACTCTCAAGCCGAAAACCAAGGACACCTTGTTCGACTCGCTGCGCGTGTCGTTCCGCAAGGGCCTGATCAACGACATGCAACTGGTCGACAGCGTCGGCCAGCGCACCAACATCCTGTTCAACGGGGTCAAGGCCAACCAGGCGGTGCCGGACAGCCAGTTCAAGTTCGACATCCCCAAAGGCGCTGACGTGATCAAGGAGTAAGCGGAGCTCGTCATGGACCTGTTTCGAAGCGAACCTGTTGCCCAGCCCCTGGCTGCCCGACTGCGCCCGTCCAACCTGGATGAGTACGTCGGCCAGGAGCACTTGCTGGCGCGCGGCAAACCGCTGCGCGAGGCGCTGGAGCAGGGTGCGCTGCACTCGATGATCTTCTGGGGCCCGCCGGGGGTGGGCAAGACCACCCTGGCGCGGCTGCTGGCACAGTTCTGCGATGCCCACTTCGAAACGGTGTCGGCGGTGCTGGCCGGGGTCAAGGAGATCCGCCAGGCGGTGGAGGTGGCCAAGCAGCAGGCCGCCCAGTACGGCCGGCGCACCATCCTGTTCGTCGACGAGGTGCACCGCTTCAACAAGTCGCAGCAGGATGCCTTCCTGCCGTTCGTGGAAGACGGCACGCTGATTTTCATCGGCGCCACCACTGAAAACCCGTCCTTCGAGCTGAACAACGCCTTGCTCTCGCGGGCCCGGGTATACGTGCTCAAGAGCCTCGACGAGCCTGCACTGCGCAAGCTGGTCGACCGGGCCCTCAGCGAAGAGCGGGGCCTGGGCAAGCGCAACCTGCGGGTCGGTGACGACGCCTTCAAGATGCTCATGGCCGCCGCCGACGGCGATGGCCGGCGCATGCTCAACTTCCTCGAGAACGCCTCCGACCTTGCCGAGGACGGTGGCGAGATCGCCGTCGAGCTGCTGCAGAGCCTGCTTGGCGACAGCCGTCGGCGCTTCGACAAGGGCGGCGAGGCCTTCTACGACCAGATTTCCGCGTTGCACAAATCGGTGCGCGGCTCCAACCCGGATGCTGCGCTGTACTGGTTCGCGCGCATGCTCGACGGCGGCTGCGACCCGCTGTACATCGCCCGCCGCGTGGTGCGCATGGCCAGCGAAGACATCGGCAACGCCGACCCGCGCGCCCTGAGCCTGTGCCTGGCGGCCTGGGACGTGCAGGAGCGCCTGGGCAGCCCCGAGGGCGAGCTGGCAGTGGCCCAGGCCATCACCTACATCGCCTGCGCACCGAAGAGCAACGCCGTGTACATGGGCTTCAAGACCGCCCTGCGCGAGGCCGCCGAGCATGGCTCGCTGGAAGTGCCGCTGCACCTGCGCAACGCACCGACCAAACTGATGAAGCAACTGGGCTACGGCGATGAATACCGCTACGCCCACGACGAGCCCGACGCCTACGCTGCCGGTGAAGACTACTTCCCCGACCAGCTCGAACCGCGCCCTTATTACCAGCCGGTGCCGCGCGGCCTGGAGCTGAAGATCGGCGAAAAGTTGCGCCACCTGCACGAACTCGACCGCAACAGCCCCCGCCAACGGAGAAAACCGTGATCGCACTCATCGCCGCCGTCAGCGCAGGTGGCATTGCCGGTACCTTGCTGCGTTTCGCCACCTCGAACTGGGTGGCGGCCAACTGGCCGCGGCACTTCTACCTCGGTACCCTGGCGGTCAACCTGGTCGGCTGCCTGCTGATCGGCCTGCTCTACGGCCTGTTCCTGCACAAACCAATGGCCCCGGTGGAGCTGCGCGCCGGCCTGATCGTCGGCTTCCTGGGCGGGCTGACGACCTTTTCCTCCTTTTCGCTCGATACCGTGCGCCTCATGGAAAGTGGGCAAGTGCCCCTGGCCGTGGGCTATACCGGTATTAGCGTGATGGGCGGGCTCCTGGCCACCTGGGCCGGCCTGTCCCTGACCCGACTCTGAACCAACCTCTATACATAACGAGAGAACGACATGCTCGATTCCAAACTGTTACGCGGCCAACTCCAGGAAGTGGCTGACCGCCTCGCCTCCCGTGGCTTCAGCCTGGATGTCGCGCGCATCGAATCACTGGAAGAGCGCCGCAAGGCGGTACAGACCCGTACCGAACAGTTGCAGGCCGAGCGTAATGCCCGCTCCAAGTCCATCGGCCAGGCCAAGGCCAAGGGCGAAGACATCGCGCCGCTGATGGCCGACGTCGAGCGCATGGCCAATGAACTGGCCGCTGGCAAGGTCGAGCTGGACGGCATCCAGGCCGAGCTGGACGGCATTCTGCTGACCATCCCGAACCTGCCGGACGCCAGCGTGCCGGTCGGTGCCAGCGAAGACGACAACGTCGAAGTGCGCCGCTGGGGCACCCCGGCCACCTTCGATTTCGAGATCAAGGACCACGTCGCCCTGGGCGAGATCAGCGGTGGCCTGGACTTCGAAGCCGCTGCCAAGCTGTCTGGCGCCCGCTTTGCCGTGCTGCGTGGGCCAATCGCCCGCCTGCACCGCGCCCTGGCGCAGTTCATGATCAACCTGCACACCGGCGAGCACGGCTACGAGGAGCACTACACCCCGTACCTGGTACAGGCTCCGGCCCTGCAGGGCACTGGCCAGCTGCCGAAGTTCGAGGAAGACCTGTTCAAGATCAGCCGCGAAGGCGAAGCCGACTTCTACCTGATCCCGACCGCCGAAGTGTCGCTGACCAACCTGGTGGCGGGCGAGATCCTCGACGCCAAGCAGCTGCCGCTCAAGCTGGTTGCCCACACCCCGTGCTTCCGCAGCGAAGCCGGTGCGTCGGGCCGCGACACCCGCGGCATGATCCGCCAGCACCAGTTCGACAAGGTCGAGATGGTCCAGGTGGTCGAGCCGGCCAAGTCGATGGAAGCCCTGGAAGGCCTGACCGCCAACGCCGAGCGCGTGCTGCAGCTGCTGGAGCTGCCGTACCGCGTGCTGGCCCTGTGCACCGGCGACATGGGCTTTGGCGCGGTGAAGACCTACGACCTGGAAGTGTGGGTGCCGAGCCAGGACAAGTACCGCGAGATCAGCTCCTGCTCCAACTGCGGCGACTTCCAGGCCCGCCGCATGCAGGCGCGCTGGCGCAACCCGGAAACCGGCAAGCCGGAACTGGTGCACACCCTCAATGGCTCCGGCCTGGCGGTAGGCCGCACCCTGGTTGCGGTGCTGGAGAACTACCAGCAGGCCGACGGCTCGATCCGCGTGCCGGACGTGCTCAAGCCGTACATGGGTGGTGTCGAGGTCATCCGCTAAATGGATTACCTGCCGCTGTTCCACAAGCTGCAGGGCGGCCGCGTGCTGGTCGTCGGCGGCGGTGAAATCGCCTTGCGCAAGGCGCGCCTGCTGGCCGATGCCGGCGCCGCGCTGCGGGTGGTAGCGCCCGACGTCGACGGCCAGCTGGCTGCGCTGGCCCGTGAAGGTGGCGGCGAGGTGCTGGTGCGTGGCTATCAGGCAGGCGACCTGGCCGGTTGCCGGCTGGTGATCGCAGCCACCGACGACCCTGGGCTCAATGCCCAGGTGTCGGCCGATGCGCAGGCGCTGAGCCTGCCGGTCAACGTGGTGGATGCGCCGGCCTTGTGCACGGTGATCTTCCCGGCCATCGTCGACCGCTCACCCCTGGTGGTGGCGGTGTCCAGTGGCGGAGACGCCCCGGTGCTGGCGCGCTTGATTCGCGCCAAGCTGGAGGCCTGGATTCCGTCTGCCTATGGTGAACTGGCCGGCCTGGCCGCGCGTTTTCGCGACCGGGTCAAGGCGTTGTACCCCGACGTCAACCAGCGCCGCGGCTTCTGGGAAACCGTTTTCCAGGGCCCGATTGCCGAGCGCCAGCTGGCCGGGCAGGGCGCCGAGGCCGAGAAGCTGTTGCAGGCAATGGTCGACGGCGCGCCGGTGCAGCAGGGCGGCGAGGTGTATCTGGTGGGGGCGGGCCCGGGTGATCCGGACTTGCTGACCTTCCGTGCCTTGCGCCTGATGCAGCAGGCCGACGTGGTGCTGTACGACCGCCTGGTGGCGCCTGCGATCATCGAGATGTGCCGGCGCGATGCCGAACGTATCTACGTGGGCAAGCGCCGCGCCGACCACGCCGTGCCGCAGGACCAGATCAACCGCCTGCTGGTCGATTTGGCCAAGCAAGGCAAGCGCGTACTGCGGCTCAAGGGCGGTGACCCGTTCATCTTCGGCCGGGGTGGCGAGGAGATCGAAGAGCTGGCCGAGCAGGGCATCCCGTTCCAGGTGGTGCCGGGCATTACGGCGGCCAGTGGTTGTTCCGCCTATGGCGGGATTCCGCTGACTCACCGTGACTATGCCCAGTCGGTGCGCTTCGTGACCGGCCACCTCAAGGACGGCACCAGCAACCTGCCTTGGGATGACCTGGTGGCGCCGGCGCAGACCCTGGTGTTCTACATGGGCCTGGTGGGGTTGCCGACCATTTGTGCCGAGCTGATTCGCCATGGGCGTGCGGCCAGCACGCCGGCAGCGCTGGTGCAGCAGGGGACGACGCGCAATCAGCGGGTGTTCACCGGTACCCTGGCGGACTTGCCGGCGCTGGTGGCTCGGCATGAGGTGCATGCGCCGACCTTGGTGATCGTCGGGGAAGTGGTGCGGTTGCGCGAGAAGCTGGCCTGGTTCGAAGGGGCGCAGCAGGACTAGGAATAGCTGGGGCCGCTTTGCGGCCCTTTCGCGACACAAGGCCGCTCCTACAGGACACCATGGGGTCTTTGTAGGAGCGGCCTTGTGTCGCGAAAGGGCTGCAAAGCAGCCCCAGCTGTCTCAGCCCCGCCAGATCCCCTTGCCCGCCAATCGCTCCCGATCATGCGGCTCGTTGAAGTCCTGAAGCGGCCCCTTGGGCACAATCCCATTCGGGTTGATAGTCTTGTGGCTCATGTAATAGTGCTTCTGGATGTGCTCCATATCCACCGTCTGCGCCACCCCCGGCCACTGATATAGCTCCCTCAGCCAGTTCGACAAGTTCGGGTAATCGCTCAGGCGGCGCAGGTTGCACTTGAAGTGCCCGTGGTACACCGCATCGAAGCGCACCAGCGTGGTAAACAGCCGCACATCAGCCTCGGTCAGGTATTCCCCGGCCAGGTAGCGCTGGCGATCCAGCAACCCTTCCAGATGATCCAGCTCATCGAACACTTCGTCGAACGCGGCCTCATAGGCCTCCTGCGTGGTGGCGAAGCCTGCGCGATACACGCCGTTGTTCACCGCCGGGTAGATGCGGGCGTTAAGCGCCTCGATGGCTGGGCGCAGCGGCTCGGGATACAGGTCCAGGTGGTTGCCGGTCAGCGCATTGAAGGCGCTGTTGAAGATGCGGATGATCTCCGACGACTCGTTGTTGACGATGCGCTTGTCCTGCTTGTCCCACAGCACGGGCACGGTCACGCGGCCGGTGTAGTGCGGGTCGTCCTGGGTGTAGCGCTGGTGCAGGTAGGTGAGGCCGTCGAGGTGATCGCCGCTGGAGCCTTGCTGCTGGTCGAAGGTCCAGCCGTTCTCCTGCATCAGCCAGCTCACCACCGACACATCGATCAACGGCTCCAGGCCTTTGAGCGCGCGCACGATCAGGGTGCGGTGGGCCCAGGGGCACGCCAGCGACACATACAGGTGATAGCGGCCAGCCTCGGCGGCGGGCAGTTGATTGCGGCGTTGGGCGTTCTCGCGCTTGAAGGCGCCGTCCTTGCCGTTTTCGTACCACTGGTCATGCCAGCGGCCGTCGATCAAAAGGCCCATGGTGAGCTCCTCGGAACAAAGTCGTTTGTCGTTGGAGCCCAGTCTAGGGGATATCGTTCGAACAACTAGCGCAAAGACTGCGGGGTAGCTATCTACTTATTCGATTGGTTGCGCGCGCTCCAGTAGCCGCGTGCGGTGGCGAATGCCTGTTCGCGGTCCTGGCCCAGGCCGCGCAGGGCCAGCGCCATGGTGGCGACCACGGCCATCTCACCGTAGCTGTCCTCGGCCTCGCCGCGCCAGACGGCCAGCAGCTGCTCCGGCTCCAGGCTTGGCGGCTTCACATGGCGGCGTTCGCTGAGCGCCGGCCATTCCTCGTCCCAGCTTTGCCCTGCACTGGTGCCATACAGGTGGCTGATCACGTCAGGGTTGACCTCGATCTCGCCACCGTCGCCCTTGATCACCACGGCATGGTCGCCGAGCAGGCGGCTGGCTTCGCGGTGCACGGCCTGATAGCCGGGGTGGAAGATGCTCTGCAGGCCGCAGCGGGCGCCCAATGGGTTGAGCACCCGGGCCAGGGAGTGGATGGGCGAGCGCAGGCCGAGGGTGTTGCGCAGGTCGATCATCCGCTGCAGCTGCGGCGCCCAGTCGTGCAGCGGCGCAAAGGCCAGGTGATGCTGGTCCAGGGCCTGGCTGACCGCCGGCCAGTCACGGCACAGCGGAATCTCCAGCAGGGCCAGCAACTGCTCGGTGTACAGGCGCCCGGCCGTGTGCGCGCCACCTCCGTGCAGAAGAATCCGCACGCCGTTGTTGGCCAGGCACTTGGCCGCCAGCAGGTACCACGGCAGGTGGCGCTTCTTGCCGGCATAGCTCGGCCAGTCGAGGTCGACCGCGATACGCGGCGCCTGCAGGTGGGCACGCACGGCTTCGGTGAAGCCGGCCAGTTCCTCGGCGCTTTCTTCCTTGTGCCGCAGCAGCATCAGGAAGGCCCCGAGCTGGGTGTCTTCGACCTTGCCTTCGAGCAGCAGGGTCATGGCGGCGCGGGCCTCTTCGCGGGTCAGGCCGCGCGCGCCGCGCTTGCCCTTGCCAAGGATGCGCACGAAGGCGGCGAAGGGGTGTTCGGCCGGGGTTTCCAGGGTCAGCGGGCGGGCGTCGGTCATATGCAGTTGGTCGGCTTGGGCAGGCCCGCGAGCTTGGCAGCGAGCTTGGCGGGGGTGCCATTGAACAGGCGGTTGAGGTGCGGGCTGTTGCCCTTTTCCACGCCCAGCTTGAGCGCGGTGTACTTGATCAGCGGGCGAGTGGCCGGGGAGAGCTGATACTCCGCGTAGAACTGGCGCAGCAGCTCGAGGATTTCCCAGTGCTCGGCGGTTAGCGCAATGCTTTCGCGCGCGGCCAGTGCCTCGGCGGCTTCATGGGACCAGTCTTGCAGGTCGACCAGGAAGCCGTCCTTGTCCAGGGCGATCGCCTGATCGCCAACGGTCAGAGTGTTCATAGCCAGCTGTTCACCTTGTCATGGTGCAGCGACAGCGCGACGAAGGCCGGGTAATCCACCGCCTTGGCCAGCTCGCTGGTGATGGCGCGGGCTTGCAGGTCTTCGTCGAGGGCGAACAGGCGCTGCTCCAGGCCGGTGGCCTGCAGCTGGCGCAGGCTGTCGCTGCCCTCGCGCAGGGCGTACACCGCATCGCCGCACAGCAGCAAGGCATCGTCGTTGCCCAGCAGGCGCAGGCAGCTGCCCAGGCGCTCATCGCCGAACGGGGAATGGGAAATCACGTGCAAGGTCGGCATCAGAGCGTCACCACTTGGTCGTAACGGGCAATCAGCGCCTTGAGCGCCGAATCGTCCAGCACCTCCACCGCCAGTTCCAGGGTGTCGGCGGGCAAGCCGCGGCGGGCCAGGCTGTGCTGGCAGGCGTACAGGGCTTCGACGCCGAACATCGGCAGTGCCTGCAGGTTGGCGCCGAGGTTTTTCTGCTGCACGGCCGCAGGTTGCTGGCCGGGCGCCAGCTGGAAGACGCCGTCATCGAGAAACAGCATGCCCAGCGGCAGGTCGAAGGCGCCGCCGGCAAGGGCGATGTCCAGCGCTTCGCGTGCGCCGGGGCCGTTCCACGGCGCCTGGCGGCTGATGATCAACAAGGACTTGGCCATTTCAATCGCCTCCAAAGCAGACCAGGCGGTCGGCAACCTGCGCGGCCTCATGCAACTGCCCGAGGCCCGAAAGCTCCCAGGGCTGGGGCAGGTTCACCGCCGGGCGCTGATAGCGCGCGGCTTCGGCCTGGTCGAGCACGCCACGGCGCAAGGCGGCGGCAATGCACACCACGGCGTCGAGCTTCTGGTTTTCGATGAAGGCGCGCCATTGCGCGGCCACGTCCAGCTCGTCCTGGGGGGCGACGATGTTGGCCGAGGCGCTGTGAACCCCGTCCTGGTAGAAGAACAGCCGGGCAATCTCATGCCCGTCGGCCAGCACCGCCTCGGCGAAGCGCAAGGCGCGGCGCGAGGAGGGCGCATGGGCCGGGGAAAAAACCGCGATGGCGAATTTCATGGACAACTCATGCAAAGGAATGCGGCCATGATAAAGCAAAAAGCCCGCGCAGGCAGGCGCGGGCTTTGTCGGCTGAAGCAGGCTGCGTCAGGCGTGTTCCTTGCTCTCCGGCAGGAACCAGTTGAGCAGCAGGGCGCAGATGCCACCGGTGGCCACGCCCGACTCCAGCACATGGCGAATCGCCGCGGGCATGTGTGCGAGGAACTCGGGTACCTGGGCCACGCCCAGGCCCAGCGCCAGCGACACCGAGATGATCAGCAAGGCGCGGCGGTCGAGGCGGGTGCTGGCCAGGATGTTGATGCCCGATGCCGCTACGGCGCCGAACATGACCATCGCCGCACCACCCAGCACCGGCTCCGGCACCGCCTGAATCACCCCGGCAACGCTTGGGAACAGGCCCAGCAGCACCAGCATCACGGCAATCCAGATGCCGATATGGCGGCTGGCGATGCCGGTCAGCTGAATCACGCCGTTGTTCTGGGCGAAGATCGAGCTGGGGAAGGTGTTGAACAGGCCAGCCAGCAGCGAGTTGGCGCCGTTGACCAGCACGCCACCCTTGATCCTTTGCATCCACACCGGGCCTTCGACCGGCTGGCGCGAGACCTTGCTGGTGGCGGTGACATCACCGATGGCTTCCAGCGAGGTCACCAGGTAGATCACCAGCATTGGAATGAACAGCGCCCAGGAGAAGCTCAGGCCAAAGTGCAGCGGCGTCGGCACCTGGAACAATGCGGCCTGGTGCATGCCGGTGAAGTCCAGGCGGCCCAGGTAGCCGGCCAGGGCATAGCCCACGGCCAGGGCGATGACGATGGCGCAGCTGCGCATCCACACCACCGGGATGCGGTTGAGGATCACGATGATCGCCAGCACCACGCCCGACAGCAGCAGGTTCTCGCCATTGGCGAAGGTGCCATCGGCCATCGCGCCGAAGCCGCCGCCCATGCTGATCAGGCCGACCTTGATCAAGGTCAGGCCGATCATCAGCACGACGATGCCGGTTACCAGCGGGGTGATCAGCCGTTTGACGAACGGCAGGATGCGCGACACACCCATCTCCACGAACGAGCCGGCGATGACCACGCCGAAGATCGCCGCCATCACGCTTTCCACTGGCGTACCCTGCTTGACCATCAAAGCGCCACCGGCAATCAGCGGCCCGACGAAGTTGAAGCTGGTGCCCTGCACGATCAGCAGCCCGGCGCCGAACGGGCCGAAGCGTTTGCACTGGACGAAGGTGGCGATGCCGGAAATCACCAGCGACATGGACACGATCAGGTTGGTGTCGCGCGCCGACACGCCCAGCGCCTGGCAGATCAGCAGGCCTGGGGTGACGATCGGTACGATGATCGCCAGCAAATGCTGCAGCGCTGCCAGCAGGCCGATCAGCAGCCGCGGCTTGTCTTCGAGGCCAAGCACCAGTTCGTTGGCAGGCGCTGCCGCGTCTGGGCTGTGTTCGTGTGTGCTCATTGCAGGTTGCTGCCCCGGATGAAAAAAGGAGCGCATTCTACGGAATGAAGCGGGATTGGGGTAGTGGCAAGCACGATACCTGCACGATCGGCGGTGAATCGCTGAATAAGCTGACCTTTAAGTCAATTTCCGCCCATGAAAAAACCCGCCGAAGCGGGTTTTCTCTTACCGATCGAATCAGTCGTCGCGGCCCATGATGCCGAACAGCTGCAGCAAGCTGATGAACAGGTTGTAGATCGATACATACAGGCTGATGGTAGCCATGATGTAGTTACGCTCACCGCCATGGATGATCGCGCTGGTCTGGAACAGGATGCAGACCGAAGAGAACAGCACGAAGCCCGCGCTGATCGCCAGTTGCAGCCCGCTGATCTGGAAGAAGAAGCTGGCCACCACGGCGCCCAGCAGCACGAAGAAGCCTGCGGTGATGAAGCCGCTGAGGAAGCTCATGTCCTTGCGGGTGATCAGCACATAGGCCGACAGACCACCGAACACCAGCGCGGTCATGGCAAAGGCCGAGCTGACCACTTCGGCGCCGCCGCTCATGCCCAGGTAACGGTTGAGGATCGGGCCGAGAATGAAGCCCATGAAACCGGTGAGGGCGAAGGTGGACACCAGGCCCCAGACCGAATCACGCAGTTTGGCGGTGAGGAAGAACAGGCCGTAGAAGCCGATCAGCACCACGAATACGTTGGGGTAGCGCACGCCCATCTGCTGGGAGATGTAGGCCATCACACCGCTGAAGGCGAGGGTGAGTGCCAGCAGGCTGTACGTGTTGCGCAGGACCTTGCTGACCTCGCGCTGCTCGACCTGCTGGCCGTTGTGTACGGCATAATCCTGTTCGCGCATGGCGACACTCCTTGGTAAACCTGTGGTTTTGAAACGTTCTGATTCAAAGGAGTCTATCAGAGGTTCTGTAACCGGCGTCATAGAGAGTTTGACAGCGTGTTTCATTACGGTATTATGGCCGCCGCAAAACGAGCTGGAAGCGTGGCCGAGTGGTTTAAGGCAACGGTCTTGAAAACCGTCGATGGGCAACTATCCTAGAGTTCGAATCTCTACGCTTCCGCCATATTCAAAGCCCTGATTATTCAGGGCTTTTTGCGTTTCTGAGGTCCCAAAAAAAAGCCTAATGGGAACATTTTGGGAATACCACCTGCTGCTAGCCTTCCGGCAGCGCTGCACCGCTGACGAATTCATCCGATCCCAGCCGGTGCGAGCCGTACTCCACCACGTACCCTTCACCACGGCGCTCTGCCTCTACCTTGGCGGTATTACGGTCCGCATACACGTCGACAAAGTGCCACGGATGTCGATCCCGCAGCACGCCCCACCCTAGCACCCAGCCCTCGTTATCAGGGTCAGGCGGAAGGTTTTTCGCCAAGCTGCGAATACTCATTCCTTGCTCTCCTTGAAATGCTCAACCCACAACGAGCGCTCGACGACGAGCCGGCCTAAACTATTGCGCTCCCTTCCTGAACAACTCCATCAAGGCGCGTGAGATGAAGAAACTACTATCAGGCCTTCTGGTCGCCTTTTCCAGCCTGGCCCAAGCCCAGATCCCTCTTCTGAACGCCACCTGCCCCGGCAACATCGAGGTCCATGCCGACAAGGGCGGCCCGATCTACATCAACGGCAAGGAAGCGAAGCTGAAGAAATTCAACGACAACTACTTCGAAGCCAAAGGCAGCAACGTGACGATCTCGTTGTCGATCAACCCCGATGGCTCCCCTGACGTGTCCTACACCGGTAAGAACCGCGCCAACGGCATCTGCCAGATAAAGAAATAGCGCTGATTTCTTGCCATGCCCAGGCATGCACGCCGCGCGCAGTGCTTTATAGTGGCCGCCTCAATCAATCGCGTCTCCGCTCAAAGGATGTGGTGTGTTTCTCAGGTTCATTCTGATCGCTGTCCTGCTGTCGATCTCCGCGTGCAGTTCCCAACCCCCAAGCTCCAGCGCTTCTGCCAACAAGGTCGTCAGTGGCGTCTACAAGGTAAAGCGCGGCGATACCCTCTATTCGATCGCCACGCGCCACGGCTGGGACTTCAAGGCGCTGGCGCGCTACAACAACATCAGCGCCCCTTACGCGGTGAACGTGGGCCAGAGCATTCGCTTCGGCCCAGGCAACGGCACCGCCACGACGGCTAAAGGCGCCGCCGCGCCAACCACCAAGGTGACCCTGCGTGGCTGGGACTGGCCGATCAAGAACCCCGTGGTCATCGGCCGCTACGCACCGGCCGACAAGCTCAGCAAGGGCATCCGCATCGCCGCAAGCCCAGGCCAGCCGGTGTTCGCCAGCCTCGGCGGCAAGGTGGCTTTCGCCACCAACATTCGCGGCTACGGCAACCTGATCATCCTCCAGCACGGGCCTGCGCACGCCAGTGTCTACGGCCACAACAGCAAGCTGCTGGTCAAGGAAGGCCAGACCGTCAGCAAGGGCCAGAAGATCGCCGAGGCTGGCGACCTGGATACCGACCGCACGCAGCTGTACTTCGAGATCCGCCAGAACGGCAAGCCGGTGGATCCGATGAGCGTGTTGCCGGCACCGAATTGAGCCTGTTCCCGGGGCTCAAGGCAGCCCCACCGGCTGCATGCACGCCCCTAGATCCTCGAGAAACGCCTGCAATATCGGCGGCGCCGCCACCCCGCGGCGGGTAATCACATCAAACGGCGAACTCAGGTCCAGCGTGTTCGCCCCCAACCGGCACATCTCGCCGCTCTTGACCCACTGCTCGGTGAAGTGCACCGGCAAGAAACCGACATACGCCCCGGAAATGATCAGGATCGCCGCCGCCTCGATGTTCTCGACCGTGGCGGCGGCCTTGCTCATGCCCAACTGGTCGAGGTCGTACTGCTGCATGTAGCCGCGGGCGACCAGGCGGCAGGCGCGCACCTCCTCCAGCAGGCGGCCGTTGCTGGCCTTGCTGGCGAACAAGGGGTGGCGGCGGCCGCAGTACAGGCCCAGCGCCTCGTCGTACAGGGGCAGGTAGGACAGCCCCGGCACTCGCAGGGGGAAGTGCCCGATGGCCAGGTGCAGGCGGCCGTCGAGCACGCGTTCTTCAAGCTCGGCAGGTGTGCCGATGTAGACGTTGAGGTGGGCGTCGTGGCCGCGCGAAACGAAGCGCTGGGTGGTGCGCGGCACCGGCGAGTCGGGGTCGGTGAGGGTGGAGTCGATGATGCCCAGGTTGAGCTTGCCGCTGATGTGCTGCTTGAGCACGTCGGCGTCAAGGCAGAAGCTTTCTACCGCGCCCAGCAGGCGCAGCGCCGCTTCATGGATCGCCACCCCTTGTTCGGTCAGGCGAAAGCCGCTGCGCCCGCGCTGGCACAGCTTCACGCCCAGCCGCGTTTCCAGGTGGGTCATCTGTTCGCTGATGGTCGACTGGCCGGCATTGAGCGCGGCCTGCGCCGCAGAAAAGCCGCCGCAGCGCACGATGGTGGCAAATACCCTGAGCAGCTTGAGATCGACATCGTGGAGCTGGATCACGCCTGGCCTCCTGTCGGTGCGTCACATCGGTGAAGCTGATATGAGCAGCCGATCGATTGTTTTTTGCCAAGGTAAGCACGCCAGGGCGCTTTCCCGCAACGCCGGGTTCCTGCGGCTTTCAAAAGCTTCGAATACTTCGGGTTCGCCGATCTATGCATCTGCAGTTGCGCATTTTTCCACTGCCGGGCTGCGCCCATAGTGGCTGCAACGGCGGCCCTGTGCGGGCGCCGTCTCCTGAATAGAACAAGAAGTGGAGAAGCCCGAACATGGCAAAGCACGGTTATGAATCCGGCCGCCTGAACCTGCCCTTCGTGGGGCATTGCACTTTCGCCAAATCGCCCATCTGCACCGACTGGGACGCCATCGACGCCGATGTCGCGATCCTCGGCGCGCCCAACGACATGGGCACCCAGTGGCGCTCTGGCGCACGCTTCGGGCCGCGGGGCATTCGCGAGGCATCCACGCTGTTCTCCTTCGGCCACAGTGGCGCCTACGACCACGAAGATGACGTCACCTACCTGACCCAGGAGCAGGTGCGCATGGTCGATGTGGGCGATGCCGACATCGTCCACACCGACATGGCCAGCAGCAACGCCAACATCGAAGCGGCCGTGCGCCAGATCCTCGCCTCGGGCGCCATGCCGGTGGTGCTGGGCGGCGACCACTCGATCCACGCCCCGGTGATCAAGGCCTTCGAAGGGCGCGGGCCGATCCACATCATTCACTTCGACGCCCACCTTGATTTCGTCGACGAGCGCCACGGCGTGCGCTACGGCCACGGCAGCCCGCTGCGCCGCGCCTCGGAGCTGGACCACATCGTCGGCATGACCCAGATGGGCATCCGCAACGTGTCCTCGTCCAACCGCGACGACTACGACGCTGCCCGCGACGCCGGTTCGCAGATCCTCTCGGTGCGCGACGTGCGCCGCCTCGGCCCGGAAGGTGTGCTGGCGAAGATCCCGCAAGGCCGCGACTACTACATCACCATCGACATCGACGGCTTCGACCCCTCCATCGCCCCCGGCACCGGCACCCCGAGCCACGGCGGTTTCCTCTACTACGAGGTGCTGGAGATCATCCAGGCGCTGGCACGCCGCAGCCAGGGCAGGGTGGTCGGCATGGACCTGGTGGAAGTGGCCCCGGCCTACGACCCGGCCGGTGTCACCTCGATCCTCGCCGCGCAACTGCTGATGAACAGCATCGGCTTCATCTTCCATGAGCGCGCCCGCGCTCGCTGACCGGGGACACACCGTGGACAACAAGGTTAAAGACTATCTGCAGGCATTCGGTGTGCTGGAGGCGACCCAGCGCTTCCTTTCCAAACCCCAGCGCCAGTTCATCGGCGGCGCCTGGCTTGCGGCCAGCGACGGCGCCACCAGCGAGGTGATCGAGCCCTCGACCGAAGGGGTACTTACCCACATTCCCATGGGCACCGTCGAAGACCTGGACCGCGCAGTGCAGGCCGCCCGTGCACAGTTCGACGGCGGCCCCTGGAGCCAGCTCAAGCCCCTGGAACGCGAACGCCTGCTGCATCGCCTGGCGGACCTGGTCGAACGCAATGGCGACGAGCTGGCGCAGATCGAATCGATCGACATGGGCAAGTCGGTGGAGCAGGCGCGGGCCGTGGACATCCAGGGCACCCTCGACACCTTCCGCTACTTCGCCGGCTGGGCCAGCAAGATCCACGGGCGCACCGTGGAGCCGTCGCTGCCGGGCAACTACCTGGCCTACACCCGCAAAGAGCCGGTCGGCGTGGTGGGCGTGATCGTGCCCTGGAACTTCCCGCTGCAGACCATGGCCTGGAAGCTCGGCGCCGCGCTGGCGACCGGCTGCACCGTGGTGGTGAAGCCGGCCGAGCTGACCTCCCTGTCGGCCTTGCGCTTCGCCGAGCTGGTGGAGGAGGCCGGCATCCCCGCCGGTGTGATCAACATCGTCACCGGGCGCGGCAGCGTGGTCGGCACGGCGATGACCAGCCACCCGGGCATCGACAAGCTGAGCTTCACCGGCTCGACCCCGGTCGGCTGCTCGGTGGGCAAGGCGTCGATGGACCAGATGAAGCGCCTGACCCTGGAGCTGGGCGGCAAATCGCCGGTGATCGTGTTCGCCGATGCCGATATCCCGGCGGCGGCGCAGGCGGTGGCCAACGGCGTGTTCTTCAACTCCGGGCAGGTCTGTGATGCCGGCACCCGTGCCTACATCGAGCGCAGCATCTACCCACAATTTTTGCAGGCGTTGGCCGACTACACCGCCACCCTGAAGATCGCCCCCGGCCTCGATCCGGACTGCTTCATCAGCCCGATGGTGTCGCGCAAGCAGCAGCAAAGCGTGCTCGGCTACATTTCCCTGGGCCAGGCCGAGGGTGCGCAGCTGTACTACGGCGGCGAGCCTGTCGCGGGCCCGGGGTTCTATGTGCAGCCGACCATCTTCGCCAACTGCCGCAACGACATGCGCGTGGTGCAGGAAGAAATCTTCGGCCCGGTGCTGGTCACCCAGGCGTTCGACAGCCAGGAAGAGGCGCTGGCCCTGGCCAACGACTCGGCGTTCGGCCTGGCGGCGGCGCTGTATTCCAATGACCTGGGCCGCGTCCATGGCCTGATCCCGCAACTGCGCGCCGGCACCGTGTACGTCAACGCGCACAGCACCCTGGACCCGTCCATGCCGTTCGGTGGCTACAAGCAATCGGGCTACGGCAAGGACATGGGCGCCGAGCAGCTGGAGTTCCTGCTGGAAACCAAAGCCGTGTGGATCACCTTGCCCTAGCGACAGGGCGGCCAGCGCCGTTGCCTTGAGGCGGCGGCGCGGCCGAATCGGCTTGCATCATATTCCAAGAACAAGAACCTACGAGGTGATGCCCATGAGCAGCGAAGTCGATGTGGAGCGTGCGCAAGACCTGGACAGGCGCCTGCGCGCCTATGAAGAACTGCAGGCCGGCCCGCGCTGGCCGGGGGCGTTGACCGCGACCGACGCCCTGCTGGTGGCCTTGCTGGCACTGGCCGTGATCATCGGCTTCTACCTGTGGGGAGGCCGGCCATGAGCAGCTCCCGTGAAGCGGAATTTCGCCTGGGCGCCGAGCGTGGCGACACGCCCTTGTTGCCCAGCGAGCGGGTCTGGGGTTTTTGGGGGTTCGCCTACGCCAATTCGGCGCTGGCCGTGGCCACCTGGGTGTTTCTCATCGGCGGCGCCACCGCGTTGTTCGTCGGGCCGCGCCAGGGCATCTGCGCGGTGGTCATCGGCAACATCATCGGGGTGATCCTCGCGGCCAGTTCCACCAGCCTGCCGTGCGGCAAGTATGGGCTGGAGCAGTTCACCTTCCTGCGCAGCATGTTCGGCATCAATGGCAGCCGGCTGGTGTATGTGCTGTCGGTGGTGGTGCTGACCATGGGCTGGCTGGCGGTGCTGGGCCTGATGTGCGGGCGTGCCCTGGACAACCTCGACACCCTGGTGCAACAGCGCCCGGCCGCTGCGGGCGATGGCTGGATCGTCACCGCTGGCGGCCTGCTGGCGATCGTGCTGGCAGCGGCGGTGGCCATGCGCGGGCCGGACATGATCCGGCGCCTGAGCGCGGTGATCGCGCCCAGCCTGATCCTGATCATGCTGGCGCTGATGTACCTGATCGCCCAGCGCTTCAGCATCGCTGAGCTGCTGGCCATGCCGCCCTTGCAGCCGCCGTTCGAAGACCCCCACGTCAACTTCATGATCGCGGTGGAAATCAACATCGCCGCGGGCTTTTCCTGGTGGCCTTACCTGGGCAATTTGTCGCGCTTGTGCCGCAACCAGCGCACCGCCTTCTGGCCCAACCTGGTCGGCATCTTCGGCGCAGCCTCGCTGGGCGAGACGGTCAGCCTGTTCGCCGCCTCGACCCTGGGCAGCAGCGACCCCACCACCTGGATGCGCCTGGCCGGCGGCCTTGGTTTTGGCGTGGTAGCGCTGAGTTTCCTGGCGCTGGCCAACCTCACCGGCATGGTCAATATCCTCTACACCGCGGTAATCGGCTTGCGCCAACTGGCCGGTGAGCGGATGCGGGCGATGCGCTGGGGTTTGCTGATCGCGCTGTTCTGCGTGATCCCGGTGGGCATCGTGCTGTTGCTGCCGGGCATCTACGACGGCTTCTTCATCTTTTTGGTGTGGACCTCCGCGCTCAACAGCGCCCTGGCCGGCATCGGCATTGCCGACTACTTCTTCCTGCGCCGCCAGCGCCTGAACCTGCGCCACTTGTACGCCGCGCAGCACGCTTCGCCGCTGCGCTTCTTCAAGGGCTTCAACCCCATCGCGCTGCTCGCGCTGGTGGCGGGCTTTGCCATCTACGTGGTGGTGTTCAACCCGCAGACGCTGGCCCATACCCCTTACTTCAGCTTCATCACCGCTTCCTTGCCGTCCTGCCTGCTGGCCGGGTTGGTCCACTACGGGTTGACCCGTGCGGTGGCCGCTCGCCTGGGCTGGGGCGGCTATCCACCGCGCAATGAACGCACCGTCGAGGCAGCGGGCCTGGGTGCCAAGGGCTACAGCAATGACTAAAAAATACGACTACATCATCATCGGTGCCGGGTCTGCCGGTTGTGTCCTGGCCAGCCGGCTGAGCGAGGATGCCAGCACCTCGGTGCTGGTGCTCGAATACGGCGGCAGCGACCGCAGCGTGCTGATCCAGATGCCCAGCGCCTTCTCCTTGCCGATGAACACCAAGAAGTACAACTGGCACTACGAGACCGCCTCCGAGCAGCACCTGGACGGCCGCCGCCTGCATTGCCCGCGGGGCAAGGTGCTGGGTGGCTCGTCGTCGATCAATGGCCTGGTGTACATCCGCGGCCATGCCCATGACTTCGACGAGTGGGAAAGCCTGGGAGCCAAGGGCTGGGGCTATCGCAACTGCCTGCCGTATTTCAAGCGTGCCGAGCAGTACAAGTTCGGCGGCGACGACTACCGCGGCGCCAACGGCCCGCTGGCCACCAACAACGGCAACAACATGCAGAACCCGCTGTATGGCGCCTGGATCGAGGCCGGCGCCGAGGCCGGCTACATCAAGACCGACGACTGCAACGGCTACATGCAGGAAGGCTTCGGCGCCATGCACATGACGGTCAAGGACGGCGTGCGCTGGTCCACGGCCAACGCCTACCTGCGCCCGGCCATGAGCCGGCCCAACCTGACCGTGGTCACCCACGCCATGACCCGGCGCATCCTGCTCGAGGGCAAGCGTGCGGTGGGGGTGGAATACGACGAAGGCGGGCAGACCCACAAGGTGTACTGCAACCGCGAGGTGCTGGTGGCGTCCGGCCCGATCGGCTCGCCGCACCTGCTGCAGCGCTCAGGCATAGGCCCCGAGGCGGTATTGCGCAAGGCCGGCATCGAGGTGCGCCACGACCTGCCGGGGGTGGGTGAAAACCTGCAGGACCATTCGGAAATCTACATCCAGTACGCCTGCAAGGAGCCGGTCACCCTCAATGGCAAGATGAGCCTGCTGGGCAAGGCGCTGATCGGCCTGCGCTGGCTGTTGTTCAAGGACGGCCTGGGCGCCAGCAACCATTTCGAGGCGGGGGGGTTCATCCGCTCGGCCAAGGGCCTGCGCTGGCCTGATATCCAGTTCCACTTCCTGCCGGCGGCCATGCGCTATGACGGCAACAAACCGTTCAAGGGGCATGGCTTCATGGTGCTCACCGGGCCCAACAAGCCCAAGAGCCGCGGCCACGTGCGGGCGCTGTCGGGCGACCCGTACCAGCACCCGGAAATCCGCTTCAACTACCTGGAGCGCGAAGAAGACCGCGAAGGCTTCCGCCGCTGCGTGCACCTGACCCGCGAAATCATCGGCCAGCCGGCCATGGACCGGTTCCGTGGCGAGGAGCTGGCGCCAGGGGCGCATGTGCAGACCGACGAGCAGATCGACGCCTTCGTGCGCGCCAACATGGAAAGCACCATGCACCCGTGCGGCTCCTGCCGCATGGGCGAGGACGACATGGCGGTGGTCGATTCGCAGTTGCGCGTGCATGGGCTGCAAGGCCTGCGGGTGATCGATTCGTCGGTGTTCCCCAGCGAACCCAACGGCAACCTCAACGCACCGACCATCATGCTCGCCGAACGCGCCGCAGACCTGGTGCGCGGGCGCACGCCACTGGCAGCTGCCGAGGTCGCGATAGGGCTGGTGGGTGACTGGGAGCAGAAGCAACGCAGCCACGCGCCTGCGCGTCGGGTGAGCTGAAGGGCCTTCATCGTCAGCAGAGCAGGGGCTGGCTGCGCAAGCCCCTGCAGGCTTTCACTGCAGGGTGGGCGATTGCAGCGCGGCCGGGAGCTGCGCCAGGGTTTCCTCGACGCGGGCGATTTTCAGTGCAAGCTCGTCGGCTTCTTCGTCGTTGCCTGCGGCTCGCAGCCGGTCACGGGTCTGGCGCAGGGTGAGGAGGGTCTTTTGCAGTTTCAGGGCAGCGGCTGTGTACGTATCCATATGTTTCTCAAGCGCGGTAGGCGTCCTTGCCGTTGTAGGAAAAAGGACCGTAGCAGCTCGAAAACCCTGATCAAACTGGGCGTTCATACAGGAGAAGGCAGTTACCTGCCTTTTTCCTACAGTCACGAGAAAACTTTCCTACAAATCTGCACGGCAGATGTTTCTGATCGTTAATGCGTACTTGCAGGCCCGGCCCGTGCAGGGCGGGGGTTGCAGGCGTGCAGTGGCAGGCCGGCGCGCTGGCGTTGGCCAAACAGGTGTTTCATTGCTGATGGAAACCTTATGTAGCAATTGCTCCGGCATCCGCCCCAGTGTCCCCCGCCGTGCGGCCAATGCCCAGGCCCCGATCCGTTGGCTCGCCAACCCATCTGATCCGCTTTTTTTCGTCGAACCTGAATCTGTAACCGTATCAGCCTGACGTCGACAATGTGCTTGTCCCAACATCACTTTGAAGAGGTTCCGATGGGCAAGCTCGCACTGTTTCTGGGTGGCTTTCTGCTGCTGACCATTCTGATTGGCTTGCTCGGCACCATTCCGCCAAGCTGAGGGCAGTGCTACCCGGTTGCACCACTGGACCGGTGGTCGCTGCAAGTCGTTCTCAAGTGCAAATGGCTCGTGTAGTCTCCCGCGTCACAATGGGTCGCGACAGCGAGCCGGCCATTTGCCTGGGAGCCAATACATAGATGGAATGCAAGAAGGCCACTTCAGCCATGCTGGAGTGGCGTAGCCGTTTTCTCGCCAACGGCATTCTCGACGAGGATGAGTACGATCAGGCCTTGCGCAGCGCCGAAGCGCTGGAGCATGCGGGGGTGATCAGCGCGGGTGATTGGATCGAGCTGGTGCGGGCTGCGAATGCGGCGTTGCTGGCGGTGAGATAAGTCCTTCTTTGCATGAGGAAATCTGTCCACAAAAAACGTGGGTAGGTCTGTGGATAAAACGCTGTAGGCCAGGCGGGCGGCGGGCTCTGTTAAATTGAACAGAATTTGAACAGCCAATATCAGGGCTGTTCACTGGCCGCCTCACCGGCCTGGCGCAGGGCCAGCAACAGTTCACGCACGCGCGCCGGCAGCTCGCCGGCGGGGTACACCGCGTGCATCTGTGGGTCTTGCCCGGTGCTGGAGGTCAGCCGGTAATCGGCGCACACCCGTACCAGGCGCCCGGCCTTTACCTGGGCTTCGCCCACCCAATCCGCCAGGCGCGCAATGCCGGCCCCGGCCAGGGCGCTGTGGTAGACCGCAACGCCCGAGTTCAGGCGCAGGCGTGGGTGCGGGCGCAAGCTGGTGATGCGCCCGTCACGGCTGAAGTGCCAGGCCTTGAGGATGCGCGGCGCGGTGTGCAGGATCAGCGCGTGGTCCGCCAGCTGCTCCGGTTCCTGGGGTATGCCGGTGCGGGCCAGGTAGCCGGGGCTGGCGTAGAGATGCCGGCGGTAGCGCCACAAGGGGTAGCCGATCAACTCGCTCGACTGCGGGAATGCGCCGCGCACCACGAAATCGAGCTTGCCCTGCAACGGGTCGATGGCCTCGTCACGGTACTGCACGTCCAGCGTCACCTGCGGGTGGCGCTGGGAAAAGGCCGCCAGCATGCCGGGCAGCACATGCTCGGCGAGCAGCTGCGGCACCGCGAAGCGGATCCAGCCCTGGGCGCTGCCGCTGAGCGCTGCCAGCTCATCGGCAGCATCGCGTTGCACATCCAGCAAGCGTTCGGCATGCGGCAGCAGGCGCTCGCCGGCTTCGCTGAGGGTCACGGCGTTGGCGTTGCGCACCAGCAGCTTGCACCCGGTGTGGTCTTCCAGGGTTTGTACCGCGCGGGTGATGGCGCTGGGCGAGCGGCCCAGGGCGCGCGCCGCGGCGACGAAGCTGCGCTTGTGCGCAACGCTGACGAATGCCTGGATTTCGCGCAGCATGTCCAATGCCATGGAGGGTTCCTCGTTGCAGTTTTCGCAATATGGCATTTCAACACAAGCGCGGCGCTTTGATTAGCCTTGCAGTTTGCCTTCACTGCCTGGAACCGCGCCATGATGGATATCGCCGTACTTTCCCTGTTCGCCTTCGCCGCCGGCCTGATCGATGCCGCCGTGGGAGGCGGTGGGCTGATCCAGATCCCGGCGCTGTTCAACGTGCTGCCTAGCGCGCAGCCGGCGGCCTTGCTGGGCAGCAACAAGCTGGCGTCGGTGTGCGGCACGGCCTTTGCCGCGCGTTCGTTCATCCGCAAGGTGACCCTGGACTGGGGCCTGATCGTGCCGGCTGCCCTCAGTGCCTTCGTCATGTCGTTCGCAGGGGCCGCCACGGTGTCGCTGGTGCCGCCCAGCGTGATGCGCCCGGCGGTGCTGGTGATGATCGTGCTGATGGCCATCTACACCTTCTGCAAGAAGGACTTCGGCACCTTGCACGCCCCGGCCAAGATCGGCCGCAAGGAGCAGTGCCTGGCGGTGCTGATCGGCGGCGCCATCGGCTTCTACGACGGCCTGTTCGGGCCAGGCACCGGCAGCTTCCTGATCTTCCTGTTCATCCGCTTCTTCGCCCTGGACTTCCTGCACGCCTCGGCGTCGGCCAAGGTGGTCAACATCGCCACCAACCTGGCGGCGCTGGTGTTCTTCGTACCCTCCGGCAACGTGCTGTACGCCATCGCCTTGCCAATGGCCGCGTGCAACATCCTCGGCGCCCTGACCGGCACCTGGCTGGCGGTGCGCAAGGGCGCAGGGTTCGTTCGCGGCTTGTTCCTGGTGCTGTTGTGCGTGCTGATCGCCAAGCTGTCCTGGGATTTGCTGGCCGGCTGAGTCACACCACCTGGCGCTGCGTCTCGGCCTGCTCCACGCGGTTGCGCCCGTGGGCCTTGGCGCGGTAGAGGGCGTGGTCGGCGCGCGCCATCAGCACGTCCAGGCTTGGCGCCTCGGTGTCGGCGGCGCAGCCGTCAAGGCCGATGCTCACGGTAATCTGCAGGCGCGCATCGCCGTGCACCACATGCAGGTCCTGCACCGCCCGGCGCAGGCGTTCGGCGGTGAACTGCGCGCGGTCTGGCGCCAGGCCTGGGAGGATCACCACGAACTCTTCGCCGCCCATGCGCGCCAGCAGTTCGTCCTCGTGCAGCTGGTCTTGCAAGGTGCGCGCGAAGTGGCGCAGTACCTGGTCGCCCACGGCATGGCCGTAGCGGTCGTTGATCGATTTGAAATGGTCGATGTCGAGCATCATCAAGGTCAGCGGCACGGCCTGGGCATGCTGCTGGCGGCTTTCGAGCAGGGCGTTGGCGCGGCGGGTGAAGGCGCTGCGGGTGAGCACGCCGGTCAGATGATCAATGGTGGCCTGGTGCGCCAGGCGCGCGAGCAGGCTGCGGTTGGCCTGGCTGACGCAGGCGACCACCAGCGGCCCCAGCACCAACATGGCGATGCCCAGGCGCGCCGACATCAGCGTGGTGACCCCAGGCTCGCTCTGCGGCACGCTGAAGTGCATGAGGTTCTGCGCCACGGCAACGATCAGCGTGCTGCCGGCGGTGAGCGTCAGCAACGAAACCAGGAAGGGTGAGTAGGTCCAGGCGCACCAGAGCAGGGCGGCGATCGGGAAGGCGATGGCCCCAGGCCCGCCAAAGCCGATGCTAAACGCCAGCGAGCCCAGCAGCACCAGCAGCGGCGCCAGGCGGATCGCCTGGTAGCTGCGCAGCAATGCGCGGGCCGAAGGCGCGGTCAGCAACACCGGCAGCACCAGCACGCTGGTCGAGAACTGTTCGCTGAACCAGGCCAGCCAGGTCGTGCGCAGGGACTGCTCGAACCACGGCGCGGCCACCACGCAGGCCAGGCTCGCCGCCACCATGGCGCCCGCCGCGCAGGCGCCGAACACGCTCAGCACGCCATACGGGCTGCGCATGCGCCGGTGCAGGCGGGGCAGGCGTGACAGCAGCAACCACACGGTCACCACCACGCCCAGGTTGGCCAGGTTCAGCCACAAGGCGGGCGCCCAGGCACTCCCGCACAGGAAGTCGGCCGCGACCATCGCCAGCCACACCAGGGCGAAGCCGATCACCCCGGCCTGGCGCGGATAGCGCAACAGCACGCCGGCCAGCACCGCATTCACCGGCCAGAACAGCGACAGGGATTCGATCGGCCGGGCCAGGATGCCGCCCACGGTGAGGGCGAAGGTCAGGCCGAACAGTGCAAGGTAGGGCAACAGGCGCGATTGTGCTGGAAAAACCATAGGCTCGACCGACAAGCGGAGACGAAATCCAGGACAACGGCTGTAGGCACCTGGGGCAATGACACCTCAGTGTGTTTGTACAGGGTACTTGATGTCAATCTGCCGCGATCTGTAGGGATAATATCCAAATGCCACCATTGTGCGCGGGATTGTCCTACAAACCAAAGAACCAAGGCACCATCAACACCGTGACCACCATCACCAGCAAGGTGAACGGCACACCCACCTTGACGAAGTCGCCAAAGCGGTACTGGCCGGGGCCGAGCACCAGGGTGTTCACCGGCGAGGACACCGGCGTCATGAACGCCGCCGAAGCCGCCAGGGCCACGGTCATGGCGAACGGGTAGGGCGACAGGCCCAGTTGCGTGGCCGTGCTGATCGCCACCGGCGCCATCAGCACGGCGGTGGCGGTGTTGGAGATGAACAGGCCGATCACCGCCGTGACCATGAACAGGCAGGCCAGCATGGCGATCGGCCCGGCACCGCCGAGCAGGCTGACCAGCCCGCCGACCGCCAGGTCGATGCCGCCGGTCTTCTGCAAGGCCTGGGCAAACGGCAGCATGCCGACGATCAGCACCAGGCTTTGCCAGTGGATGGCCCGGTAGGCGCTGTTCATGTCGATGCAGCGCCCGGCGCCCATCAGCAGGCAGCCGATCAGCGCGGCAATCACATTGGGCACCGCGCCGCTGACCATCAGCCCGACCATCACCGCCAGGCTGATCAACGCATAGGGCGCGCGGGTGCGGGCCGGGGCAACCTGGTCGATCTCGGCCGGCAGGCTCAACACCAGAAAGTCCTTGGGCTGGCTCTGCAGCAGGCGCACGGCCTTCCATGGGCCGACCACCAGCAGGGTGTCACCCAGGCGCAGCTTTTCTTCCACCAACTGCTCCTCGATCGCCGCCTGGTCACGGCGCAGGCCGACCACGTTGAGGTCGTAGCGGGTGCGGAAGGCCAGTTCGAGAATGCTCTTGCCGATCAGCTTGGAGCCTGGCGGCAGGGAAACTTCGGCCATGCCCAGCTCCTGGGACTGGTCGATGAAATAGGCCGCCTTGAAGTGCAGCGGCTCCAGCTGCATGGTCTGGCACAGGCTGCGCAGGTCGTCGCGGTTGGCGAACAGGTCGAGCAGCAGCACATCACCCTGGTGCAGCACGGTGCTGGAATCGGCGGCAATTACCCGGGTGGTGAACTTGTGCTGGCGCTCGATGCCGATCACGTTGGCGCCATGCCGGGTGCGCAGCTCCAGCTCGCCCAGGGTATGGCCGATCAGCGGCGACTGTGGGCGGATCCGCAGGCGCCGCTCGCGGCCATTGAGCTTGTAGTCGAGCACCAGGTCGAGCAGGGTGCGGCGGGTTTCCACCCGGCCATCCTTGCGCACTTCGCCATTGAGCCAGTGGCGGGTCAGCAGCATGTAGCCGACGCCCAGCACCAGCACCACCAGGCCGAACGGGGTAAAGCTGAAGAAGCTGAAACCGGGCAAGCCATGGCGCACCAGCTCGCTGTGCACCACCACGTTGGGCGGCGTGGCCACCAGGCTGAGCATGCCGCTGATCAGGCCGGCGAAGCTCAGCGGCATCATCAGCCGGCTGGGGGAAATCTTCAGGCGTGCGGCAATGCTCAGCACCACCGGGATGAAGATCGCCACCACGCCGGTCGAGCTCATCACCGAGCCCAGCCCGGCCACCGACACCATCAGCAACACCAGCAGGCGCGCCTCGCTGTTGCCGGCGCGTTCACTCATCCATTCGCCGATGCGGTAGGCGATGCCGGTGCGCACCAGCCCCTCGCCGATCACGAACAGCGCGGCGATCAGCACCACGTTGGGGTCGCTGAAGCCGGCCAGGGCCTGTTCCACGGTGAGGATGCCCGACAAGGGCAGGGCGAGGATCACCAGCAGGGCGACCACATCCATGCGCGGGCGGTTGATGACGAAGAGGACGACGACGACGGCCAGCAGGCCGAGGACCCAGAGCAATTCCTGGTTCATGGGGCGGGGATGTTCCTTCACACAAGGGGCACAGTAGACAGTAGCAGCCAGTGTGGCAGGTGCAGGTGAAGGGGGTATTGATGAACATCAGGGCCGCGAGGCGGCCCTGAGTGCGCCGCCATCAGTGGTGGCGGTGGTGCTTCTTGCTGTTGCTGCCCATGTGGTTGCCCAGGGCGCTACCGGCTGCGCCGCCCAGGCCGGCACCGATGGTCGAGCCGGACGAGCCGCCGACCTTGCGGCCAATCACCGAACCGCCGGCCGAACCCAGGCCGCCGCCGATGGCCGCTTCGGTGCGGTTGCCTTTGTTGGCGCCTACCGCACCGGCCGCGGCGCCGCCCAGGCCAGCGCCGATGGCCGCGCCGGTGCTGCCACCGATTTGCTGGCCGACCACGTTACCCAGGGCACCCCCCAGGCCACCGCCAATGGCGGCGCTGCCGTCACCGGCGAAAGCGCCCTGGCACAAGAGCAGGCCAAGGGCAAGGGAAGGCAAAGTCAGACGCATGATAGAAGCCTCGGAAAAATCATCAGGTTGTAAGTGGATTGAAAAGACGTCTTAGCGGTAGTCGCGGTCACGGTAGCGGTTGTCATCGTCGCGCTCGTAGCGCGGGTGGTGACGATGGTCACGATCGCCATCGCGCCAGCCATCGTCGTCATCGTGGTAACGGTGGTGGTGGCAGCCGGCAACCAACAGGAAGGCGGCGATCAGCGAGCAGCTTGCAAGGCGGGTCATCACGATATAGGTCCTTGATCCGCATAGGTTTACGGGGCACTGCCTGAGACTGGAAACGATCCATTTTGTTTCCGGGAGGGTGGTTTTTTTGTTGCGTGGACGATGAACGGCGTGCCTTGCGGCTGCTGTTCTGTCCCGTTCGGTCATGGCCGCCGCGCGCCTTGGCCCATAGACTGCTGGGCAGGCCGCACTGAAGACGGCTAGCTGCCACACGGTGAATCACGATGATCGCCCACACCCCCACGCTGTTCGCAGCCGTTGCCCTGGTGGCAACCATCCTCGCTTTCTGCCTGCTGCTGGTCGGCCCGTCGAATCGGCGTAACGATGTGTGGCTGACCGGCTGCGGGCTGCTTGCCCATGCCTTGGCCTACGTCTGTTACACCGTGTATGGCCATGCGCCGCTGTGGCTGAGCTATGGCGTGGGCAACAGCTTGCTGTCGCTGGCGCTGGCGTTCTATTCGGCGAGCCTGTTCCGCGTGCGCGAACAGGCCATGCCGTGGCGGCTGATCTTCATCATCCCGGCGTGCATGCTGGTGGGCCTGATGCTGCTGCTCGACACCCTGGAGCCGCGCATGTTGCTGGCGACTTTGGTGCTGATGCTGCAGTGCGCGCTGATCCTGTACTGGGCGCGGCGTTACGCCGAGCGCCCGGGCAGGGCGCACCTGTTGCTGGAAATCGGTGCGCTGATCAGCCTGGTCGGCCTGGGCATGCGTGCCGTGGCGGTGCTCGGCGGCACCGCCGTGGAGATGCGCTACGACACCAGCAACCTCAAGCAGAGTATTTCCGTGGCGATCGGCACGGTCACGGTGATGATGTATTCGATCGGCCTGGTGCTGATGGCCAAGGAGCGCAGCGAGGCGCGCCTGCAGCACCTGGCCTTGCGCGATGTGCTGACCGGCGCCTTCAACCGCCGGGCGATTCTGGAGCGCTTTGCCGTGGCGCTGGACCGCGCCCGCGGCGAGCAGAGCCACCTGGCGGTGGCCATGATCGACATCGACCATTTCAAGCGTATCAACGACCTGTACGGCCACCTGGCCGGTGACGAGGTGCTGTGCCATTGCGTGCGCCAGTTGCAGCAGCGCATGCGCCAGGGCGACAGCATGGGCCGCTACGGTGGCGAGGAGTTTCTGCTGCTGTTGCCGCATGCCGACCGCGACGGCGCGTTGCAGGCGCTGCAGGCGTTGCGCGAGGCCATCGCGACGAGCCCGGCGCATTTTGCCGGCGACGAGATTGCGCTGCGTTTCAGTGTTGGCCTGTGGTGCGGCATACCTGGCCCGCATGACAGCACCGCAAGCCTCTTGGCCCAGGCCGATGCGGCGCTGTACCAGGCCAAGGCAGCAGGGCGCAACGCGGTGCGCATGGCGGCGTTGGTCGGGGCCGGATGAAGTGCTAGAGTCGCTTTCTTTTTTGCCCCGAGGATGGAACATGCGAGCAATTTTGCCGATGGCTGCGGCACTGGTGTTGGTCGGTTGCGCTAGCGCGACCATGGACGCGGCCCGTGGCGGCAAGCCGGCTGCGCAACTGGCCTCGCAGAAGGCGCCGGAGCTGGTGGCGCAGTGCATCCAGTTCAGCTGGCAGAAGGAAGAGGTGTTCGGCGATGACGCCAGTGGCTACCTGGAGCCTCGCAAGCAGGGCGGCCTGACTGTTTATACCCGCGAAGCCGAGTCGTTCGTCGATGTGTATTCGCAGGCGGGCGGCACCCGGGTGGATTACTACGCACAGAAAAACGATGGCGTTGCCCTGCAGCGCCGGGCCGCAGCGGCCACCTGCCTGTAAGGTGCGCCGAGCTGTTGGTCGAGACCAGGAGCAGAGCAAGGATGGCTGACGTGGACCGCTCACAGCAATTGAACCGTGACAGCTGGGATGAGCGTGCGCCGCTGCATGCGGCGTCTAAGGACTATGAAGTCGAGCGCCTGGTCGGCGAGCCGGAGCATCTGTCCGAAACCGTGCGTTTCGACCTGCCGCGGCTAGGCGACATCCGTGGCCTGCGCGCGGTCCACCTGCAATGCCACATCGGCACCGATACCCTGTCGCTGGCGCGGCTGGGTGCCCAGGTGTGCGGCCTGGACTATTCCGCTGCATCGCTGCTCGAAGCCAGGCGCCTGGCCGAGCGCTGCGCCACGGCCATCGACTACGTGCAGGCCGACGTCTACGAGGCGCACCAGGTGCTGCCCGCCGGCAGTTTCGACCTGGTCTACACCGGCATCGGTGCATTGTGCTGGCTGCCCCGCATCGAGCCCTGGGCGCGCACCGTGGCGGCCTTGCTCAAGCCGGGTGGGCGCCTGTTCCTGCGTGATGGTCACCCGATGCTGATGGCCATCAACGAAGACCATCAAGACCGGCTGCAACTGGAATATCCGTACTTCGAGCACGAAGCGCCGACGGTATGGCACACCGACCAGAGCTATGTCGACAGCGACCAGCGCCTGACCCGCACCGAAACCCATGAATGGAACCATGGCATGGGTGAGCTGATCAGCGCCTTGCTCGCCCATGGCCTACGACTGACCGGCCTGGTGGAGCACCAGAGCCTGCCCTGGGAGGCCCTGCCGGGGCAGATGGACAAAGGCGCTGATGGCGAATGGCGGTTGCGCCATGCGCCCCAGCGCCTGCCGCTGAGCTACACCCTGCAGGCGATCAAGGCCTGATCAGGACAGGTAGCCGCCGTCGACGTTGAGCGCGGTGCCGGTGGTGTAGCTGGACGCTTCGCTGGCCAGGTACAGCACGGCGCCGGCCATTTCCTTGGGGTCGGCCACGCGCTTGAGCGGGATCTGCTGCAGCGCGCCCTTGAGGATGGCGTCGTTCTTCACCAGCGCCGAGGCGAACTTGGTGTCGGTCAGGCCCGGCAGCAGGGCGTTGCAGCGGATGCCGAACTGCGCGCACTCCTTGGCGAAGACTTTGGTCATGTTGATCACCGCCGCCTTGGTCACCGAATAGATGCCCTGGAAGTGCCCGGGTGATACGCCGTTGATCGATGCCACGTTGATGATGCTGCCGCCGCCGTTCTCGCGCATGAGCTTGCCGGCTTCCACCGACATGAAGAAGTAGCCGCGGATGTTCACGTCGACGGTCTTCTGGAAGGCGCCGGGGTCGGTGTCCAGCACGTTGCAGAACTGCGGGTTGGTGGCGGCGTTGTTGACCAGCACGTCCAGGCGGCCGAATTGCTCGCGGATGGCGGCGAAGGCCTGCTGGATCTGCTCCAGCTCACCGATGTGGCAGGCAATCGCCGTGGCCTTGCCGCCGGCGGCGATGATCGCCTCGGCCACCTGCTGGCAGCCCTCGAGCTTGCGGCTGGAAACGATCACATGGGCACCTTGCTGGGCCAGCAGGTGGGCAATGGCCTCGCCGATGCCACGGCTGGCACCGGAGACGAAAGCGACCTTGCCGTCGAGGTCGAACAGGTGAGTCTTGGACATGCTGTTTTCCTTGTTGTCTGTCGTCAGAGCGTGGACTTGCCGATGACCTGCAGGCTCATCTGCTCCAGCAGCCGGTTCATGTGGATGAACTGGGCGAAGCGTTTGTCCTGGGTCTGGCCGTGGTAGAAGCGGTAGTAGATCTGCTGCACGATGCCGGCCAGGCGGAACAGGCCGTAGCAATAGTAGTAATCGAAGTTGTCCAGGGTGATGCCGGCGCGCTCGGCGTAGTAGTCGACGAACTGGCGACGGCTGAGCATGCCCGGGGCGTTGCTTGGCTGGCGACGCATCAGCTGCACCGGCGCCGGGTCGCTGGCCTCGATCCAGTAGGCCAGGCTGTTGCCCAGGTCCATCAGCGGGTCGCCGATCGTGGCCATTTCCCAGTCGAGCACGCCGATGATGCGCATCGGGTTGTCGGCGTCGAGGATCACGTTGTCGAAGCGGTAGTCGTTGTGCACGATGCCGGGGCGCGGGTGGTCGGCCGGCATCTTCTCGCGCAGCCAGGCGATGACTTGCTCCCAGCGTGGCGCGTCGGGGGTCAGGGCTTTTTCGTAACGGCTGGTCCAGCCTTCGATCTGGCGCTGCACGTAGCCTTCGGGCTTGCCCAGGTCGGCCAGGCCGCAGGCGTTGTAGTCGACCTGGTGCAGCTCCACCAGGCGGTCGATGAAGCTTTTGCACAGCGCTTCGGTGCGCGAGGCATCCAGGCCCAGTTCGGCCGGGATGTCCGAGCGCAGGATGATGCCCTTGACCCGCTCCATCACGTAGAACTCGCCGCCGATCAGGGTTTCATCGGTGCAGTGTGCGTAGGCCCTGGGGCAGTAGGGGAAACCGCTGTTGAGCTGGTTGAGGATGCGAAATTCGCGGCCCATGTCGTGGGCCGACTTGGCTTTCTGGCCGAACGGCGGGCGGCGCAGCACGTACTCGTGGCCCGGGTAGGCGACCAGGTAGGTCAGGTTGGACGCGCCACCTGGAAACTGGCTGATCTTCGGGGTGCCGGCAAGGCCCGGGATGTGGGCCTTGAGGTAAGGATCGATGACGGCCGCGTCGAGTTCTTCGCCGGGGCGTACCTGGGTGGACTGGTCGGTGAGCGTCATGCGTTTTCCTTATTTTCTAGCGCAAGGACTATTGGCTAATCTAATGGCCTTGCTGCGCTGGAACAAGCGTGCCAGGTGCCATATAGGTGTGGGTGTTGCTGGCCGATCACTGCACCGAATGCCGCGGGCAGGGCAAAAAAAAACCGAAGCCGGTCAGGCTTCGGTTTTCGTCTCGCTCGGTGTGCCCGTCACTCAGGAAGGGAACAGCTCGCTGAGTTTCATCGACAGCATCATGTCGCCTTCGACGCGCAGCTTGCCGCCCATGAAGGCCTGCATGCCGTCGGTTTCGCCGCTGACGATGCCCTTGAGGGTTTCGCTGTCCATGACCAGGGTGCAGTTGGCGTCCGGGTTCTCACCTTCCTGCAGGTCGCAGGTGCCGTCCTTGACGATCAGTGCATAGTGCTTGTCTTCATCGGTGATGTTGAAGCCGAACACCAGATCCAGGCCTGCGGCTGCGGCTGGGTTGAACTTCTTTTGCATCTCTTTAACGGCATCAGCTACGGAGGTCATGGTGCATTCCTTATAGAGTGATATTCACGTCCACGCAGGGACAACAACAGGCCGGGCTCAGCGATAAGTGATGAGCTCCGGCACCTTCAACAGCTGCACATGGGCTTGGCTGTTGAAGGAGGCCAGTGCCACGTCGCGGCCGCGGAACTTCAGCTGGCTGAGCGACGTGTTGATGATTTGCCAGTTCAGCGCGAAGGCTTGGCTGGGGGTAATACCGGTAACCAGGTGGAGCAGGGCGGCAATGGTACCGCCGGAGGTGAACACGGCGATGTTGTCGCCGCTGCCGGCGTTGTCCAGCACACGCTGCAGGCCGGCTTGCACCCGAGCGGTAAATGCCTGCCAGGTCTCAAGGCCATCGTCGGCATGCTCGCCGGCGTGCCAGCGCTGCACCATCAGGGCGAACAGGCGCTGGAACTCGCTGCGGTTCTGCGCGCCGTTGCGCAGGATTTCTCGCGCATTCGGCTCATCGGCCAGCAGGCCCGGCAGCAGTGCGCGGATCACACCGTCGGCATCGAACTCATTGAATGCCGGGTCGGTCTCAATGGCCGGTACTGCGCAGCCGTTGCCGTGCATCGTCTCCAGCGCGAGCCGGGCAGTGTCCTGCTGGCGGCGCAGGTCGCCGGCCACGCAGCGGTCCAGGTGCAGGCCAAGCGCGGCCATGTGGTCGCCCAGCGCCTGGCTCTGGCGAATGCCCAGCGGCGACAGGACGTCGTAGTCGTCGGCACCGAAGGAGGCTTGGCCATGTCGGATCAGGTAGAGGTTGCCCACGAAAGTATCCGGCCGCTTGAAGATTGCTGCGAGGTTAGGATGCGCCACACGGGCTGTCAACGAAAAAACATACAAGCGTTTGAAAAGGTTGTTTGAACTGTGTTGCCGCCCTTTGCCTCGGCTGGCAGCGTCTTCAGAGCCCCGGTATGCTAGCTAAAGTTTCGCGCCGTCATGGCGCTGGTTCATAAGGAGTCAACGTGGAGTTTCTTGCCGAATACGCAAGCTTTCTCGCTAAAACAGCCACCCTGGTAATTGCCATCCTGGTGGTGCTGTCGGCCATCGCCGGCCTGCGCAGCAAAGGGCGGCGCAAGGCGGGTGGGCAACTGCAGGTCACCCGCCTCAACGAGTTCTATAAAGAGCTGCGCGAGCGCCTGGAGGCCGGGTTGCTCGACAAGGCCCAGCTCAAGGCTTTGCGCAAGCAGCAGGCGAAAAAGGAGAAGCAGCAGAAGAAGGCCAAGGCCGAGGAAAAGGGCCGGGTATTCGTGCTCGACTTCGATGGTGATATCAAAGCCTCCGCCACCGAAAGCCTGCGCAACGAAATCACCGCACTGCTGACCCTCGCCAATTCGCGTGACGAAGTGGTGCTGCGCCTGGAGAGCGGCGGTGGGCTGGTGCACAGCTATGGCCTTGCCGCTTCCCAGCTGGCGCGCATCCGCGAAGCCGGCATCCCGCTGACCGTGTGCATCGACAAGGTGGCCGCCAGCGGCGGCTACATGATGGCTTGTATTGGCGAGAAGATCGTCAGTGCCCCGTTCGCCGTCCTGGGTTCGATTGGCGTGGTGGCGCAGTTGCCCAACGTCAACCGCCTGCTGAAAAAGCATGACATCGACTTCGAGGTGCTCACCGCCGGTGAGTACAAGCGCACCCTGACCGTATTCGGCGAGAACACCGAGAAGGGCCGGGAGAAGTTCCAGGAAGACCTGGACATCACCCACCAGCTGTTCAAGGATTTCGTCGCCCGCTACCGCCCGCAGCTGCACATCGACGAGGTGGCCACCGGTGAAGTCTGGCTGGGCGTCGCTGCGCTGAACCGCAAACTGGTGGACCAGCTGCAGACCAGCGACGAATACCTCAGCGAGCGTGCCCGCAACGCCAACCTGTTCCACCTGCACTACGCCGAACGCAAGAGCTTGCAGGAGCGCATCGGCATGGCCGCCAGCGGCACGCTGGAGAACACCCTGGTGGGTTTGTGGAGTAAACTCGGCCGCTTGCGCTAAACCCTTGAACCCCTTGAATATTTTTTTTGATCAGGGGGTTGCAAGGTGTGCCGAATGCAGACATAATGCGCCCATCGAAACGCAGCGAACTTTGAAAAAGGTTCAGTGTTTCAAGGAGATAGCAAAGCGAAAGCCGCTAACTCCGAACTTTGAGGCCGAGTAGCAAAGTGGTTATGCTCCGGATTGCAAATCCGTCTACGCCGGTTCGATTCCGACCTCGGCCTCCACATTCGAAAGCCCCGCAGATTAACGTCTGCGGGGTTTTTCTTTGCGGGTCGAAAAAGTACCATCCGCGGCTTATTGAAAGGAGTCTCTTATGAAACACCGTTTTATCTGTCTGGCCCTGGCCTCGATTGCCCTAGCAGGGTGCAATGACTCCTCAAGCGGGAAAGCCTGCCTCGGAAGCAACGGCGACACGCTCGTAGAATCAATGCCCGGTCAGTGCAAAGCGGGCGATATCATTGGCACCAAGAATCCGGCCTACTTCTGCGATTTCAGCCATGCTGTTGCCTTCAATGGCTACAACTCCGCGTTCTGCGTCTACAGTGGCCGGCAGGCGGAGGAGCGCACAGCCAAGTAGCTGTACAAAATGCCGGAGTCGGCATCTGCCCAGCAGAGTGCACACAAGGTTGGTGTAATTATGGGCTGAGCGCTGCCCAGCGCGAGCGGCTCGTTGCAATCCTGTGGCCTGGGCTGCACAGCACATTCGGCCAAAGAAAAAGCCCGCCAACAAGTGGCGGGCCTAAAGAACGTCGGAGCAGGGTCAGTGTGCCCAGGCGGGTGTCATAAATTCGTGAAGGGTATGTTTCACGCCTGTAATACCCGCCTCAAGCATGCACCCGCTCCAGTGCGCTGATCACGCAGACGGACCCATCCTCGGCCGGCGTGTCATCGTTGTAGTCCACCTGGTTGTACACCCCGCCATGAAAATTCAGCGTCCGCGCCGCCCAGGATGGCCCCAGCTGCAGCGTGGCGGTGGTGCCGGTGCGGCCTGCGCACGTTGCGCTGACCGTGCAGGCGCCGTTCTCGGTGACGTCGATGGTGATATCGAAACGGCTGCCGAGCGGCACATTCTCCAGCACGGTGCTGCTCACGGTTGCGGTCTGGTTGAAGTCCGCGCGAAAGCCCACGGTGATCTTGCCCTTGTTCCAGAACACCTTGATCGGCGGGTTGTCGTCGTCCTTCACATGCATCTGGGAAATCACCACCTTTTGCGCCAGGTTGACCTTCTCCAGCGTCATGCGCTGGTGATTGCGGTGGCGGGCAGCGCTGCCCAGGGCCCGGTACACGGCTTCTTTCCATTCGCAGCGGGTGCGGTGGGTGCTCTTGCTCGATGCGCCCTTGGTGGGGGCGGTCATGCGGATCGAGCCATCGCTCAGGCGTGCGACCACGTTGGTCAGGCTCGCCAGGGCCTGGGCGCCTGTCACTTCGAGGGCAACGGGGTTGCTGGCGGATTTCGGAACGGGTGTGGTGATGATGAGGTTGTCGATGTTCACGGCCATGCATTCTCTCCTTGAAAAAGCGGTTCCTGCATCATGTGCGAACGCAACATTTTGGTTGGGTTCGGGGAGCGGCCTGCATTCGGACGAAGGGTCTGCGCAAAAAAAAGCCCGCCAGGAAGGCGGGCAAGGAACGTTTGAAGGGAGAGATTTCAGCCTGAGGGCTATCGGTTAACTCAGCATTAACCGTCAGCCATTGACCCTGGCCAGCGATGCGCCTATACAGGCGTGGCCAATTTCCAGGAGCCACCATGCGCGACGAAGACGACCTGCACGAGCCGGAGCACGATCACCTGCTCGATCACGAATTCCTTTACGACGACCTGGACATCGAAGCCGATGCCCAGGGCGCCGAAGATGAAGTCGAGGAAGACGAAGAGCTACTGGATGACCTCGACGACGACCTCGACGACGAGGACGACCATCCCGCCTGGCACGACGACGTGGACGACTGACTCAGCGCCCGTCCAGCGAGAACCGCCCAGGCCCGCTCACTGCCAGCAACAGCAGCCCGCCGACGATGCTCAGGTTCTTCAGGAACTGGGTCATGTTGGCGGCACGCTCAGGGTCGACCATGTTCCAGAACGGGTGCCCCAGCAGCGCCGTGCCCAGCACGAACAACGCGAACAGGAAAGCCAGCGGGCGCGTGTAGAAACCCAGGATCAGCGCGATGCCGACGAAAAACTCCATCAGCACGGCAACCGCTGCCGCCACCATGGGGGCAGGTGCGCCCAGCGAGGTCATGTAGCCGACCGTGCCTTCGAAACCGGTGAGCTTGGCCCAGCCCGAGAGGATGAACAGGATCATCAGCAGCACGCGGGCGATGAGGAGGATGATGTCGCGTTGGCCATCGAACAGGGAGTAGCGCATGGTGGCATTCCAGTGGACGTAGACAGGTTCCACTCTAGCAGGCATGCGCTGAATTTCCGGCGGGCACGAAAAAGGCGCCACCAGGGCGCCTTCATCAAAATATGGTGCGAGTGGCGGGACTCGAACCCGCAAGGCTCACGCCGACAGATTTTAAGTCTGCTGTGTATACCAATTCCACCACACTCGCACGCTTGAAAGGGTCGTGACGACCGGCGCGCTTCTAGGCAGAAGGGCCTGACAATCAAGCGCGCTTTATAACCCATTGTTATAGTTGAGTCAACTACAGCACCTATGATCAAAGGAGTGATGGCCTCGAACGGAAGGTTAATTGACACCTAGGTGTCATTAGGCCACTGTGGCGCCTTCCATTGGATCCAATGAGTGCGTAGCCATGTCTCGGGCTTCCCGTTCCACCGATTCCGGGCGCCTCGTTCGCCCCCGCTGGTACTGGCGTGTGCTGTTCGCCCACGTTCTGTTGCTGGGGGCGTTTCTCTATGTCAGCCTGGCCTCACTGGGCGGCTACCTGTTGATGATCGGGTTCGCCGACGAACACCCGCAACCCCAGCGCCTGATGGCCCTGGGCGGTGGCGGAGTGATCGTGCTGGTGTGCCTGTGGTTGCTGAAAGTGGCGCTGCCGCGGCGGGTCAGCCCGGTGCTGGTCGAGCGTGAGCCTGGCTGAACTGAAGTGCAGCGCGCTGACGGAGGCGGGCAACTTTGGCTAAGCTCACTATTTCCCCTCCTGCTGTGCCTGTGGAGTTTGCATGGTTTCAGCTGACTGCACCGACCACCCTGTGATGCCCGCTAACAGCTATGAGCGCTTGGTGCAGTCAGTGGTGGACTACGCCATCTATATGCTCGACACCTCCGGCCGTGTGGTCAGCTGGAACGCCGGCGCCGAGCGCATCAAGGGCTACCGCGCCGAGGAAGTCGTCGGCCGGCATTTTTCGTTGTTCTTCACTCCTCAGGATTGCCTCGATGGCCGCCCCGAACGGCTGCTCAAGCAGGCCCTGGAGCAGGGCGTGGCGCAGGACGAGGGCTGGCGGGTACGCAAGGATGGCACGCAGTTCTGGGCGTTGGCCGCGCTGGACGTTATCCACGATGAGCAGGGGAGGGTCATAGGACTGGCCAAGGTCACCCGTGACATCACCGACCGGCGCGAGTCGGCCATGCAGCTCGATGCGGTGCGTGCCCAGCTGTTCCAGGCGCAGAAGCTCGAAGCGCTGGGCCAGCTGACGGGCGGCTTGGCCCACGACTTCAACAACCTGCTGACCATCATCATCAATTCCGCGCGCATGGCCCAGGAAAGCCGCGACCCGGCGCGCCAGCAGCGGCTGATGCAGCACGTGCTCGATGCCGGCCAGCGCGGCACCGAGCTGACCAAGCAGCTGCTGACCTTCGCCCGCCACCGCCAGCTCGAAGTCAGCCTGATCGCGCCGGCCGAGTTGCTCACCGCAACCCGTGGCCTGCTGGAGCACGCCTTGCCCCGCGAAATCACGCTCGAAGAGCGGCTGCAGCCCGATTTGCCGATGATCGAAGTGGACGTCGGGCAATTGCAGATGGTGTTGCTCAACCTGATGTTCAATGCCCGCGATGCCATCGAAGGCCACGGCACCATTCGCATGGCGATCGAGGCCGTGGAGCTTGCGGGCGAAGTGGAAGGGCTGTACGGAGGCTACGTCTGTTTCGAGGTGAGCGACACCGGCCCAGGCATCGACCCGCACGTACTGCCGCGGATCTTCGAGCCGTTCTTCACCACCAAACCCTTCGGCAAGGGCACCGGCCTGGGCCTCAGCCAGGCCTACGGCTTTGCCAAGCAAAGCAATGGCGCAATCACCGTGCGCAGCGAGATGGGCGAGGGTACTTGCATGCGCCTGTACCTGCCGACCTGCCGGCGTGATGCGCACAGTCAAACGCAAAGGTAGCCACCATGGCACAAGCACTCAAGCGGCTGGTGACGGGAATAGCGGGGCTCGATGCGCTGCTCAAGGGCGGCCTGGTCGCTGGCGCGTCCTACATCATTCAAGGGCCGCCAGGGGCGGGCAAGACCATTCTTGCCAACCAGCTGGCCTGCAGCCACGTGCGCCAGGGCGGGCGAGTGCTGGTGGCGACCTTGCTCAGTGAATCCCACGAGCGGCTGTTCCAGTACCTGGCGACCCTGGATTTCTTCGACCCGGCGATGGTCGGCGACCAGATCCAGTTCGTCAGCGCCTTCGACACCCTCGAGCAGGAGGGGCTGGATGCGGTGGTCAAGTTGCTGCGCCAGGAAATCAGCCGGCAGCAGGCCAGCTTGCTGATCGTCGACGGTGTGCTCAACGCCCGGGTGCGCGCGGAAACGTCGCTGGACACCAAGAAATTCGTTTCCGAGCTGCAAGGCCATGCGGCCTTCGCCGGTTGTACCGTGCTGCTGCTGACCAGCGCTCGGCTGGACGAAGGCAGCCCCGAGCACACCATGGTCGATGGGGTGATCGAGCTAGGCGAGCAGTTGCTCGGCAGCCGCGCCGTGCGCCACGTGCAACTGCGCAAGACGCGCGGCAGCGGGGCGTTGTCCGGCCGCCACGAATGCCTGATCGACGAGGCGGGAATGCACGTGTTCCCACGCCTGGAGGCCTTGTACAGCCACCCCAGCCAGCCGGGCAATGCCAGCTTGAGCCGGGTGACCACGGGCATCGAGACACTCGATGAGATGCTCGGCGGCGGCCTGGCCAAAGGCTCGGTCAGCTTGTTGATGGGGCCCTCGGGGATCGGCAAGACTTCATTGGGCCTGGCGTTTCTGGGAGCCTCTACTCCCGAAGCCCCGGGCCTGCATTTCGGCTTTTACGAAACCCCCGACCGCCTGCGGCTGAAGGCGGCGTCCCTGGGCTATGACTTCGCCGCACTGGAGCGCCAAGGCGCCTTGCAGCTGTGCTGGCAGCCAACCACCGAAGGCTTGCTCGACCAGCTCGGTGCGCACCTGCTGGCGCAGGTCGAAGCCGCAGGCAGCAAGCGCGTGGTGATCGACAGCCTCGGCGCCTTCAGCCGCCTGGCAGTCGACCCGGCACGGCTCAACGCGTACTTCCGCGCCTTGACCGGCGAGCTGCGGGCGCGGGATGTCAGCGTCATGCTCACCTGGGAAATGCGCGACATCTTCGGCTCGGAAATCACCGCGCCAGCGCCGGACCTGTCGAGCATCGTCGACAACCTCATGCTGCTGCGCTTCGTCGAGCTGGACTCGCAGCTGCGGCGCCTGTTGTCGATCCTCAAGGTGCGCGACAGCCACCACGACCCGGCGCTGCATGCGCTGCATTTCGGCCCGCAGGGTATCAGCCTGCGCAAGGCATTCGAGGGTGCCAGCGGGGTGCTTTCGGGTTCGCCGGTGCCGCAAGGGGGTGGGTGACGGGGCCGCAGATGAATACCATCCTGATCGTCGATGACGAATACCTGATTGCCGATATCCTGGGCTTCGCCCTGGAGGATGAAGGCTTTCTGGTGGAGAAGGCGAGCAATGGACGCAAAGCCCTGGAAGCGCTCAAGGAAAAGCGCGTGGAGCTGGTCATCACCGACTACATGATGCCCGTGCTCAACGGAGAGGAATTGGTGGTGGCGATTCGCGAGGAGCTGGTGCTGCCGGACCTGCCCGTGATCCTCATGAGCGGCGCCCAGGCCAGCCAAGGACGCCCGGAACTGTTCGCCGCGGTGTTCGACAAACCCTTCGACATGGACAGGATGATCGCCAAGGTGCGCGAGTTGCTGGGCACCTGAGGCTCGGCCAGCGGGCCGGTCCTTGGTGCGTTGCGAGCAGGCGCGTCCGTGCGACTGTCAGGTAGCCGGCAGGTCAGTGCTGGTCGTCGTGCTTCTCCGGTGCCGGGTTGCCGGCCTGGATGCGCTTGAAGATTTCCTCACGGTGCACCTGGACATCTTTTGGTGCATCGATGCCAATCCTCACCTGCATCCCTTTGACGCCCAGAATGGTGACTTTGATGTCATCGTTAATGACGATGCTTTCGCCAACCTTACGGGTGAGTATCAGCATGTAGTTCTCCTTGGTGATATAGAAATCCGCCTGGCCAGTGCCGTGGCGGTGGGAGCCTGTCCCTCTTCCTTCTCATTAAAGACGCTTTCGGCGGATAGTAATTCCCCGAAATATAAAAACTGTCGTGTGTCTTTAGTCGCAGGTGCCGATTCAGTGCGCCACTGGTGTGTCGACGAAGGTGCTCGGTGGCAAGGATAGGGGGGTTCGAGGCGTATGGGAAATTTCTCTGCATCATTGGTCAGATAGCCCAGCTCAATCATCAGCCGATTCCTCCAGCGCCTGCAGAAACAACAGCAGCGCGACTTCTTCCGGATCCAGCCCTTTGCGCACTCGGCGGCCAGGCAAGTTAGGCAGCCGCCCCAGGGCGTAATGCTCCAGCACCGCCGGGTGGATGTAGCAGCGCCGGCACACCGCCGGCGTGTTGCCCAGGCGTGCGGCCACCTGCTTGACGATGCTGCTGACCTGGCGCTTGGCCTCGCTTTCCGGCTCCCAGGCCAGCGGCCTGAGCAGGCTCAACGCCAGGCTGCTGCCGGCCCAGGTGCGGTAGTCCTTGGCGGTGAAGTCGGCGCCGGTCAGCTGCTGCAAGAACTGGTTGATCTCGCTGGAGCCCACGCTGTGGCGCTGGCCGTCTTCGTCCAGGTACTGGAACAGCGCCTGCCCAGGCAGCTCCATGCAGCGTTTGAGCAGGTTCGCCAGGCGCCGGTCGCGCAGGGTCACATCGTGTTCCACGCCGCGCTTGCCGCGGAACTGGAAACGGATGGTACTGCCCTCGACCTTGACGTGGCGGTTGCGCAGGGTGGTCAGCCCGTAGGACTTGTTGTCGCGCAGGTAGCGCTGGTTGCCGATGCGGATCAGCGTGTGGTCGAGCAGGCTGACCACCAGGGCCATGACCTTTTCCCGGTCCAGGCCTGGGCGGGCCAGGTGCAGTTCCAGCTGAGCACGAAGTTTGGGCAGTACCTGGGCGAAAGCCAGCATGCGCCCGTACTTGTGCTCGTCGCGCAGTTCGCGCCACTGGGTGTGATAGCGGTACTGCTTGCGCCCACGGGCATCGCGGCCGGTGGCCTGCAGATGGCCCTGCGGGTCGGCGCAGATCCACACATCGGTATAGGCCGGCGGGATCACCAGCGCCGCGATGCGCGCCAGGGTCTGGCTGTCGCGGATGCGCTGGCCTTGAGCATCCAGGTAGATGAAGCGCCCGCGCCAGAGCTTGCGGCTGAGGCCGGGCTGGCTGTCGTCAACATAGTGCAGGCTGGGCGGCAAGCTGCAGTCGAGCATCGTCGGCACACCTCGATCAGGTCACTGATCAATGGACAACAGCCGCGCCGCCGATGCTCAGCCCAACAGTGCCACCGACTTGATCTGCGCATACAAGGCCTGCCCGGGGTGCAGGCCGAGCTGGTCGGCCGAGTAGCGGGTGATGCGCGCCAGCAAGGCGTTGCCACCGGCATCCAGGCTCACCAGCACATGGGCGGGGTTGTCTGCCGGGCACGCTTCGCGCACCCGCACCGGCAGCCGGTTGAGAATGCTCGAGGTACCGTCGGCCATCAGCGCCAGGCTGACGTCGCGGGCCTGCACCTTGACCCGCAGCGTGCTGCCCATGCTGTGCGCCGGGTGGGCGATGCGCAGCAGCGGCCCTATGCTGCCGGGCAGGCGCAGGTCGAGCAGGTCGTAGTGCGGGTCGTGGCCGACCACCATGCCCTCGATCACCACGCCGGCGTCCTCGCCCTGGGCCAGCGACAGGTCGAGGCGGGCAAGGGTTTCGCCGATCGGCCCGCTGGCCATGGCCCGGCCTTGTTCGAGCAGCACCAGGTGGTCGGCCAGGCGCGCCACTTCGTCCTGGGCATGGCTGACGTACACCAGCGGGATGTCCAGCTCGTCGTGCAGGCGCTCAAGGTAAGGCAGGATCTCGCGTTTGCGTGGCCCGTCGAGGGCAGCCAGTGGCTCGTCCATCAGCAGCAGGCGCGGGCTGCTGAGCAGCGCCCGGGCGATCCCCACGCGCTGCGCCTCGCCGCCGGACAAGGTGGCCGGCCGACGTTCGAGCAGGTGGCCGATGCCCAGCAGTTGGCAGGCCTGGTCGAGGCCGACCTTGCGCTCGCTGGCGGCGATGCGGCGCCAGCCGAACTCCAGGTTGCCGCGCACCGACAGGTGCGGGAACAGGCTGGCTTCCTGGAACACGTAGCCCACTGGGCGCAGGTGCGGCGCCTGGAAGTAGCCGCGGGCACTGTCTTCCCAGACCTCGCCATTGACTTCGATATAGGCCTTGGCCGCGCGCTCCAGCCCGGCCAGGCAGCGCAGCACCGAGGTCTTGCCCGAGCCTGAGTGGCCGAACAGTGCACTGATGCCGCGACCGGGCAGCTGCAGGTCGACATCCAGGGTGAAGTCGTCGCGCGCCAGTTGCAGGCGCGCCACAATCGATCCGCTCATTTCAGCTCCAGCCGGTCTTGCCGCGGCGCCCGGCATACAGCAGGAGCAGCACCAGGAACGAGAACACCAGCATGGCACCGGCCAGCCAGTGGGCTTGTGAATACTCCATGGCCTCGACGTGATCGAAGATCTGCACCGAAACCACGCGGGTCTTGTCAGGGATATTGCCGCCGATCATCAGCACCACGCCGAACTCGCCCACGGTGTGGGCAAAGCCGAGGATGCTGGCGGTGACGAAACCGGGGCGGGCCAGCGGCAGCACCACATGGACGAAAGTGTCCCAGGGGCTGGCGCGCAGCGTCGCGGCCACTTCCAGTGGGCGCTGGCCGATGGCGGTGAAGGCATTTTGCAGCGGTTGCACCACGAACGGCATGGAATACACCGTCGAGCCGATCACCAGGCCGGCGAAGCTGAACACCACGCTACCCAGGCCCAGGGCCTGGGTGGCCTGGCCAATCCAACCGTGCGGGCCCAAGGCCAGCAGCAGGTAGAAGCCTATCACCGTCGGTGGCAGCACCAGCGGCAAGGCCACCACCGCGCCCACCGGCCCGCGTAGCCAGGAGCGCGTGCGCGCCAGCCACCAGGCGATGGGCGTGCCGACGACCAGCAGGATCAGGGTGGTCAGGCTGGCCAGTTTAAGGGTCAGCCAGATCGCGCCCAGGTCACTGGCGTCAAGTGGCATCAGAGTTCATAACCGTAAGACTTGATCACCGCAGCGGCTTTCGGGCCTTTGAGGTATTCGACCAAGGCCTTGGCCGCAGCGCTGTCCTTGCCTTTGTTGAGGATCACGGCGTCCTGGCGGATCGGGTCGTGCAGGTTGGCCGGCACGATCCAGGCCGAGCCGCTGGTGACCTTGCCGTCCTTGTAGATCTGGGACAGGGCGACGAAGCCCAGTTCGGCATTGCCCGTGGAGACGAACTGGAAGGCCTGGGTGATGTTCTGGCCTTCGACGATCTTGCCCTTGGTGGCTTCGGTCAGCTTCAGCTTGTCCAGCACCTGGGTGGCGGCCAGGCCGTAAGGCGCGGCTTTCGGGTTGGCGATGGACAGGTGCTTGAATTCGTTCTTCTTCAGCACGTCACCCTTGGCGTCCACGTAGCCTTCCTTGGCCGACCACAGCGCCAGGGTGCCGATGGCGTAGGTGAAGCGCGAACCTGGGACGATTTCCTTTTCTTCTTCGAGCTTTTTCGGGGTGCTGTCGTCGGCGGCCAGGAACACCTCGAACGGCGCGCCGTTCTTGATCTGGGCGTAGAACTGCCCGGTGGCGCCGTAGGCGGCGACCAGCTTGTGGCCGGTGTCTTTCTCGAAGTCTTTGGCGATGGCCTGGATCGGCGCTGTGAAGTTCGCGGCGACCGCGACCTGCACCTCGTCGGCCCAGGCGCTGTTGAGGGAAATCAGGCTGGCGAGGGCGGTGACGGCCAGGTAAGGCAAGCGGATACGCATGAACAGCTCCTTGGGGTGGTTATCGTTATGGCGTGAACTATATAGCGATAGGCCATTTGTCGGGAAGGGGCTGAATCATGCGGATTTGCAGGTGGCAGTGGCCTTGCGCGCGCTTTACCGATTGAGCTGCGCCAGTGCGCGTTCGGCGATCTGGCGGGTCAGTTGCTCGGCTGGCATCGCCTTGCCCAGGCGTAGCGCCTGGCCTGCCCACAGGTTGCTGAAATCGCTGTTGCCTTGCGGGTCGGTGATCGCCCGCAGCGGCATCAGCGCGCCACCGGCCAGTGGGAAGCGCGGCGCCAGCGCGCTCATCGGCCCCAGCTCGCGCATGATGCGGTTGTTGATGCCGCGTGCCGGGCGCCCGGTGAACAGGTTGGTCAGCGCCGTGTCGCTGGCGGGCGCGCTGTCCAGCGCGCGGCGATGGGCCGCAGAAACCTTGGCTTCCGGGCAGAACAGGTAGGCGGTGCCGAGCTGCACGGCGCTGGCACCCAGGGCCAGCGCCGCGACCAGGCCGCGATGGTCGCCGATGCCGCCTGCGGCAATCACCGGCAGGCGCACCGCATCGGCAATCTGCGGCACCAGGGCGAACGTGCCGATCTGGCTGGTGATGTCGTCGCTGAGGAACATGCCGCGATGGCCGCCGGCTTCATAACCCATGGCAATGATCGCATCACAGCCGTGGGCCTCGAGCCAGACGGCCTCTTGCACGGTGGTGGCGCTGGACAGCACCTTGGCACCTGTCGCCTTGACCCGCTGCAGCAGCGCAGGCGCCGGCAGGCCGAAGTGAAAACTCACCACTTCCGGGCGCAGTTGCTCGACCAGTTGGCAGCTCTGTTCATCGAAGGGGGCACGGTTGGAGACCGGGGTGGGCGCCTCGTAATCGGCGCCGACTTCCTCGTAGTAAGGCTTGAGCGCCTGCTTCCACTGCGCGGCGCGCTCGGCATCTGGCGCCGGGGGCTGGTGGCAGAAGAAGTTGAGGTTCAGCGGCCGCCCCGGGCAGGCGGCGCGAAAGGCGGCAATTTCGCCGCGCACCTGCTCGCCGGTGAGCATGGCGCAGGGCAGGGCACCGAGCCCGCCGGCGTTGGCCACGGCAATCGCCATGGCCGAGCCGCCGGCTCCGGCCATGGGCGCCTGGAGCATGGGCAACTCGATGCCCAGAAGATCGAGAATACGATGGTCGGGCCAGTTGCTCATGCGGTTCTCCTTGCGCGCAGTGTGTGGGTTACAGGGCCTTGCTGACCTGGATGTCGGTGATCTTCTCGGCGTCGTCGCCGTGGATCTTGCGCAGGGCATCGAGCGCCTGCTCGTGCGAGGCGTCGGGCATCACGGCGAAATCCCAGCGGCGCTCGCCGTCGAGCTTGTATTTGATGACGTACTTGATGTTCTGGGTCATGGCAGTCTTATCTGAGTTTCGACGACGAGCGACGGATGATCTTGATCTTGTGGGTCAAGGTTGGCTTGCGCGTTACCGAGATCGGGCGGGTGGTCACGGTGTCGATGGTGATGTTCCAGAAGCCGGTGCTGGGCACGGTGATCTTGGCCGGGAAACGCTCGAAGTGGCCACCGTGGTAGGTGTGCCGGCCGCCATTCTTGAAGCTGCGGAAGTTGGCGTCGTTCATCAGGCGGATGTTGCAGCGCTGGGAACACTCGATGACGACGATGTCGTCCTCGTTCAAGTGCTCGCGCTGGTGTACGAATTTCATGGGGTGCTCCGCAAAGTCTGGTTCTGCAAAGGCGAACGATACCACGATGTCGCCACAGGCTGGCGCACCGGCTGAAGCGGGCGCGGATAATTCTGCCAAAGCGGGGAGCAAAAACGCCTGGGCGTTGTCATAGCGAATTCTTGACAGCAGAGGTGCGACAAATGAAGTGGATGGTAGCGGCGTTGGCCTTGACGTTGGGAGGGTGTGTCAGTGTTTCGGAGCTGGAGCAATCCCACGAAACCCTCGATGTGATGTCTGGCAAGACGCCGCGTGAATATGCCGACTGCGTCAAGCAGCACCTGGCAGACAGCCGCGACCCCTTGGTCGAAGAAAAGCGTGATGACGGCTTGCGCCTGATCGTGCCGCAGAAGCTCTCGGCCGGCAGCGGGCCGGCGGCGCTGGTGGATATCGAAAAGCGCGGCAGCGGCAGCAGCATCAAGCTGCACGAGCGGCTGAACAACTTCCCGCTGCGCCTGGGTGACGTGCGCACGGCTGCGACCAAATGCATTTCAGGCAATTGACCTGGCGCAAGTAATGCGCGCTTAGCAAGGCCTTGGCCTGAGCGAGCGCTGTTGCACATTCGCTTACGGGGCTAGTATCCATTTGCTTATGTTTTTTAAGCTTAAGCTTATAACAAAAGAAATGGAGTTTCGTGATGACCCCGATGAGTCGCGTCGTGATCGGCAGCCTGCTGATCCTGGCCTGGCCTGCGGCGCATGCCGCCGATGGCCAGAAGATCTTCACCCAGGGCGGGGCCAACCCCGCCGCCATGGCTTGCTCAAGCTGCCACGGCCCGGACGGCAAAGGCATCGCCGCTGCCGGCTTCCCCCGCCTGGCCGGCCTGCCCGCAGGCTACCTCAGCAAGCAATTGCATGACTGGCGCAACGGCACGCGCAAGCAGCCGGTGATGGAGCCGCTGGCCAAGGCCCTGACCGACGATGAAATCACTGCCGTCAGCAGCTACCTCGCCAGCCTGCCCAGTGACCCCGCGCCGGACCAGCGCCGCCAGCAGATAGCCGACAACCCCACCGCACGCCTGGCCCTCTACGGCGACTGGAGCCGGCAGATACCCGGTTGCGTGCAATGCCACGGCCCAGGCGGCAGCGGCGTCGGCGAGCACTTTCCGCCCCTGGCCGGGCAACCTGCGCCTTACCTGATGGCGCAGCTCAACGGCTGGCGCGACGGCAGCCGCAGCAACGACCCCAACCAGCTCATGGTCGGCGTGGCCAAGGCCATGACCGATGCCGAGGTCAAGGCGATCGCCGAGTACTTTGCCAACCCCGTCAGCCCGGAGGCCAAGCCATGAGAGCACTGATGCCCACCCTGTTGCTCGCCGCCATGGGCCATGCCGTGGCCGCGCCCATCGCCATGGAAGACCAGTCCCAGCTGCAGGTGCCCGGTGCCGAGGCCTCGGCGCAGTTCGCGCCGCCGGCCGAGAGCGAGCTGCCGGACAACGCCTTCGGCAAGATGGTGCGCGAAGGCCATGCGCTGTTCGTCGACACCCGCCGGCTGATGCCCGAGGCGGTCGGCAACGGCCTCAATTGCAGCAACTGCCACCTCGACCAGGGTCGCCTGGCCCATTCCGCGCCGATGTGGGGCGCGTACCCGATGTACCCGGCGTATCGCAAGAAAAACGACAAGGTCAACACCTACGCCGAGCGCATCCAGGGCTGCTTCCAGTTCAGCATGAACGGCAAGCCGCCGGCTGCCGACAGCCCGCAGATGACGGCGTTGTCGGTGTACGCCTACTGGCTGTCGACCAAGGCGCCCACCGGCGTGGAAATCGCCGGGCGTGGCTACCCCGATGTGCCGCAGCCCAAGGGTGGCTACGACTTCAAGCGCGGCGAGGCGGTCTACCAGGCGCAATGCGCGATCTGCCACGGCGACAATGGCGAAGGCCAGAAAGTGGCCGGTGACTATGTGATGCCACCGCTGTGGGGCAAGGATTCCTACAACTGGGGTGCCGGCATGCACCGGATCAACACGGCGGCGTCGTTCATCAAGTACAACATGCCCCTGGGCAAGCCCGGCAGCCTGAGCGACCAGCAGGCCTGGGACGTAGCCGCTTGGGTCAACCGCCATGAGCGGCCGCAGGACCCGCGCCTGGTGGAAGGCTCGATCGAAAAGACCCGGCTGAAGTTTCACGCCAACGACGGGGTCAACCTCTACGGCCAGCAGGTCGACGGTGTGCTGATCGGGCGCGGCAGCGGTAGTTGAGCGGCCGCGCCAGGTGCCTGGATTGCGGCGCAGCCCCTTGCAAGGCGGGGGTTGCGCCTGCCGGTCGTCATCGCCAAAGGCAATATTCACGATCCGCCGGAACTATCTACACTGGGTTATCTCTATGTTGGCACCAGTCAGCCACGGGCGGGGGCATTGTAAGGTGACTGCCGCCTGATTAGACTGCGCCGAATTCCACAGGCCCAGCCTTTGTTTAAGGACGTTTATGATCAAGAAATGCTTGTTCCCGGCAGCCGGTTACGGCACCCGCTTCCTGCCTGCTACCAAAGCCATGCCCAAGGAAATGCTGCCGGTGGTCAACAAGCCACTGATCCAGTATGGCGTTGAAGAGGCGCTGGACGCCGGCCTGAACGAGATCTCCATCGTCACCGGCCGCGGCAAGCGCGCCCTGGAAGACCACTTCGACATCAGCTACGAGCTGGAAAACCAGATCAAGGGCACCGACAAGGAAAAATACCTGGTCGGTATCCGTCGCCTGCTCAACGAGTGCTCGTTCTCCTACACCCGCCAGACCGAAATGAAAGGCCTGGGCCACGCCATCCTGACCGGCCGCCCGCTGATCGGCGACGAACCGTTCGCCGTGGTGCTGGCTGACGACCTGTGCGTGAACCCGGAAGGCGACGGCGTACTGACCCAGATGGTCAAGCTGTACAACCAGTTCCGCTGCTCGATCATCGCCATCCAGGAAGTCGATCCGCAGGAAACCAACAAGTACGGCGTCATCGCCGGCGACATGATCCGCGAAGACATCTTCCGCGTGACCAACATGGTCGAGAAGCCGGCGCCGGAAGACGCCCCGTCGAACCTGGCGATCATCGGCCGCTACATCCTGACCCCGGATATCTTCGACATCATCAAGAACACCCCGCCGGGCAAAGGTGGCGAGATCCAGATCACCGACGCGCTGATGCAGCAGGCGCAGAACGGCTGCGTGATCGCCTACAAGTTCAAGGGCCAGCGTTTCGACTGCGGCGGTGCCGAGGGCTACATCGACGCCACCAACTTCTGCTTCGAGAACTACTACAAGACCGGCAAGGCATACTGATTCGCCACGCCAGGTCGATAAAGCCACCCTTCGGGGTGGCTTTTTTGTTTGCGGCTGCCAACGGCGGTATGCTGGGCGCCAGCCAAGGAGACTGAATACATGGCCTACGATTTTGATCTGTTCGTGATTGGTGCCGGTTCCGGCGGTGTACGTGCGGCGCGTTTCGCCGCGGGCTTCGGTGCCAAGGTGGCAGTGGCCGAAAGCCGCTACCTGGGCGGTACCTGCGTCAACGTCGGCTGCGTGCCGAAAAAGCTGCTGGTGTATGGCGCCCACGTCGCCGATGAGCTGGAGCAGGCCGCAGGCTTCGGCTGGACCCTGGAAGAAGGGCATTTCGACTGGGGCACGCTGATTGCCAACAAGAACCGCGAGATCGAGCGCCTCAATGGCATCTATCGCAACCTGCTGGTCAACAGCGGCGTGACCTTGCTGCAAGGCCACGCGCGTATCACCGGGCCCAACGAAGTGGAAGTGGATGGCCAGCGCTATAGCGCCGAGCACATCCTCATCGCCACCGGCGGCTGGCCGCAGGTGCCCGACATCCCGGGCAAGGAACTGGCCATCACCTCCAACGAGGCCTTCTACCTCAAGGCGCTGCCGCGCCGCGTACTGGTGGTGGGCGGTGGCTACATCGCGGTGGAGTTCGCCGGCATCTTCCAGGGCCTGGGCGCGGCGACCACCTTGCTCTATCGAGGCGACCTGTTCCTGCGTGGTTTCGACGGCTCGGTGCGTACCCACCTGAAGGAAGAGCTGGAAAAGCGCGGCCTGGACCTGCAGTTCAACGCCGACATCCAGCGTATCGACAAGCTCGAGGACGGCAGCCTCAAGGCCACCCTCAAGGATGGCCGCGAGTTGCTGGCCGACTGTGTGTTCTATGCCACCGGCCGGCGCCCGATGCTCGACAACCTGGGCCTGGAAAACACCGGGGTGGAGCTGGATGAGCGCGGTTTCATCCGTGTGGATGAGCAGTATCAGACCACCGCCCCGTCGATCCTGGCCATCGGCGATGTGATCGGCCGCGTGCAGCTCACCCCGGTGGCCCTGGCCGAAGGCATGGCCGTGGCACGCCGGTTGTTCAAGCCCGAGCAGTACCGCCCGGTGGACTACCAGAACATCCCGACCGCGGTGTTCAGCCAGCCACCGATCGGCACCGTGGGCTTGACCGAAGAGCAGGCGCTGCAGGCCGGGCACAAGGTGCAGGTCTTCGAGAGCCGTTTCCGCGCCATGAAGCTGACCCTCACCGACATCCAGGAAAAGACCCTGATGAAGCTGGTGGTGGATGCCGAGACCGACAAGGTCCTGGGCTGCCACATGGTCGGGCCGGATGCCGGCGAGATCATCCAGGGCCTGGGCATTGCCCTGAAGGCCGGCGCGACCAAGCAGCAATTCGACGAAACCATTGGCGTGCATCCAACGGCCGCCGAAGAGTTCGTCACCATGCGCGCCGTCACTCGCTAAGCCCCACTGGCCCCATCACAGCTACAGCGCAGTTCTCAAAGCCTGCGCTGTGCCTGTGGGCGCTGGCTTGCCAGCGATGGGGCCTGCAGCTTGGCCCGCAATCCTTTGCTCAGCGCAATCCCTTCTATTAATAAACCGCGCTTATAGCCAAAACCAATCGCAAGCATGAGCTTTACCAATGAGCCTTTATCGGGACCAGCGGTTAGGATTCTCTCCGTCAACTGATTTCAACCCCATGAAGGAGCGTCTCTCATGCCTATCATCAACAGCCAGGTCAAACCGTTCAACGCCACCGCCTTCCACAACGGCGAATTCGTTCAGGTAAGCGAAGCCGACCTGAAGGGCAAGTGGTCCGTCGTGTTCTTCTACCCGGCCGACTTCACCTTCGTCTGCCCGACCGAACTGGGTGACCTCGCCGACAACTACGCCGAATTCCAGAAGCTGGGCGTGGAAATCTACGGTGTGTCCACCGACACCCACTTCACCCACAAAGCCTGGCACGACACCTCGGACACCATCGGCAAGATCAAGTACCCGCTGATCGGTGACCCGACCCACGTCATCTCGCGCAACTTCGACGTGCTGATCGAAGAAGCCGGCCTGGCCGATCGCGGTACCTTCGTGATCAACCCGGAAGGCCAGATCAAGATCGTCGAAATCAACGACGGCGGTGTAGGCCGTGACGCCAGCGAGCTGCTGCGCAAGGTCAAGGCTGCCCAGTACGTGGCCGCCCACCCAGGCGAAGTGTGCCCAGCCAAGTGGAAAGAAGGCGAAGCCACCCTGGCGCCATCGCTGGACCTGGTCGGCAAGATCTAAGACCGTGAGCCAGTCGCGGGCGGTGAGCAGCCGCCAAAGCTGAAGCTTTCATCGCCCCGTCAAACGCCCGGGCGCTAGTGCCTGGGCGTTTTTGTTTGTGAAGATTGAAAAAAGGAATCGCCCGTATGTTGGACGCCACGCTTAAATCGCAACTGAAAACCTACCTGGAGCGGGTCACCCAGCCGATCGAGATCGTTGCTTCCCTCGACGACGGCGCGAAGTCCCGCGAATTGCACGACCTGCTGGTGGAAATCGCCGGCCTGTCGAACCTCATTACCCTGCGCGCGGATGGTGAAGACGCCCGTCGTCCATCGTTCTCGCTCAATCGCCCGGGTGCGGACATTTCCCTGCGTTTTGCCGGCATCCCCATGGGCCACGAATTCACTTCGCTGGTGCTGGCGCTGCTGCAAGTCGGCGGCCACCCCTCCAAGGCCAGCAGCGAGGTCATCGAACAGATCCAGGCGCTGGAAGGCGAGTTCACCTTCGAAACCTACTTCTCGCTGTCGTGCCAGAACTGCCCGGATGTGGTCCAGGCGCTGAACCTGATGGCGGTGCTCAACCCCAACGTGCGTCACGTGGCCATCGATGGCGCGCTGTTCCAGGACGAAGTCGACGCACGCAAGATCATGGCGGTGCCAAGCATCTACCTGAACGGCGAACTGTTCGGCCAGGGCCGCATGGGCCTGGAAGAGATTCTCGGCAAGATCGACACCAATGCCGGTAGCCGCCAGGCCGAGAAGATCAACGCCAAGGACGCCTTCGACGTGCTGGTGGTCGGCGGTGGCCCGGCAGGCGCTGCGGCCGCCATCTACGCAGCGCGCAAAGGCATCCGCACCGGCGTTGCCGCCGAGCGTTTCGGCGGCCAGGTGCTCGACACCCTGGCCATCGAGAACTTCATCTCGGTGCAGGAAACCGAAGGGCCGAAACTGGCCACGGCGCTGGAAGAGCACGTCAAGCAGTACGACGTCGACATCATGAACCTGCAGCGCGGCGAAGCGCTGATCCCGGCCACCGACGGCGGCCTGCACGAAGTGCGCCTGGCCAGTGGTGCCTCGCTCAAGGCCAAGACCGTGATCCTGGCTACCGGCGCCCGCTGGCGTGAAATGAACGTACCCGGCGAGCAGGAGTACCGCGCCCGTGGCGTGGCCTACTGCCCGCACTGCGACGGCCCGTTGTTCAAGGGCAAGCGCGTGGCGGTGATCGGCGGCGGCAACTCCGGCGTGGAAGCGGCCATCGACCTGGCCGGTATCGTCGCCCAGGTGACGCTGATCGAGTTCGACAGCCAGTTGCGCGCCGATGCGGTGTTGCAGCGCAAGCTGCACAGCCTGCCCAACGTCAAGGTCATCACCCGCGCGCTGACCACCGAGGTGCTGGGCGATGGCGAGAAGGTGACGGGCTTGCGCTACAAGGATCGCAGCACAGATGAAGTGCATGACCTGGCGCTGGAAGGCATCTTCGTGCAGATCGGCCTGCTGCCGAACACCGATTGGCTCAAGGGCACGGTCGAGCTGTCGCCGCGTGGCGAGATCATCGTCGATGCCAAGGGCGCGACCAACATCCCCGGCGTGTTTGCCGCGGGTGACGTGACCACGGTGCCGTACAAGCAGATCGTCATTGCTGTGGGCGAGGGTGCCAAGGCATCGCTGGCGGCGTTCGATCACCTGATTCGCACTTCGGCGCCGGCGTAAGCCTGCACCGGCCCCATCGCCGGCAAGCCGGCTCCCACAGGCACACCACTGCATTTGAAAGCAGTGGGGTACCTGTGGGAGCCGGCTTGCCGGCGATAGGGCCATGACAGGCGGCGGGTGTCTATGATGACTGCAGACCCCTTCAGGAATCTCACCCATGACCCTGATCAGCCGCGAACCCTGGTGGCTAGTGCCACCCCAGCCCGGGCAGAAAGAGCAGGACCTGCACTGGGGCTACCTGGAAATCTACGCCGACGGCCGTACCGTGTTCGTCGACCAGCGCCCCAGTGACCGGGAGCTGGCCGAACGCAAGAGTTGTCGCAACTTCCCCGAACCTGAGCTCTGAGGGCTCAGCCTTCGAGCTCGGCCAGGCGCGCCTCCAGCGCTGCAATGCGGGCTTCCAGCGCTTCGAAGCGCTCTTCTGACACACCACTGCCGCTATTGCGCGCGCCACCTTCCTGCTGGCGGGCGGCGAGAATCGCCTCGATTTCCGCCGGGTCGCCCAGCGCATGGGTGTAGCGGTCCTCGCGCTGGCCGGCCTGGCGCGGCAGGTGCAGGGCCAGGTTTCGCGAGATCAGGCGCTCCAGCTGGTGCTGGATCTGCTCGGTGTCGTCGAAGTCGTGCAGGCGGTTGCTGCGGGTCAGCAGCTCGTTGAGGGTTTGCGGGCCGCGCAGGAACATCAGGCCCATCAGCACCAGCTGTGCCGGCACCAGCTCCAGCGCCTTGTCCACCCGCTGCTCCCAGCGGTCGGCGCGGCTGCCCATCTGCAGGCGGGTCATCTGCTGGCCTTCGAGGGTGCGCAAGGCTTGGCCGACCTGGCCTTGGCTGAGGTTCATGACCGGTTCACGGCTGGTTTTCTGGTTGCAGGCCAGGACCAGGGCGTTGAGGGTCAGCGGGTAGCTTTCCGGGCTGGTGGCCTGTTTTTCGATCAGTGCACCGAGAATACGGATCTCGGTGCTGCTGAAACGGCCTTCGCCGGCGGTTTCGTGTTCTGACATGGCCCTGTCTCATTGCGAGGAAAAGGCCACTAGCGTAGGTAAAGCGCCTGGCTTAAGCAATCACCGACCTTTTCGCGGGGCCAGCCCGCTGCCACAGCTACCCCACAGCCCCAGGGCAACGATGAACCCTGTGGGAGCGGGCTTGCCCCGCGAAAGGGCCGCAAAGCGGCCCCGGCAGCTTCAGGCTCCGCGCCGTTCCTCAGCCTGGCAAGCAGCTGCGGTGAACAGTACATCGGTCGAAGAATTCAGCGCCGTTTCCGCCGAATCCTGCAGCACGCCGATGATGAAGCCCACCGCCACCACCTGCATGGCGATCTCGCTGGGAATACCGAACAGGCTGCACGCCAGCGGAATCAGCAACAGCGACCCCCCGGCCACACCCGACGCCCCGCACGCGCAAACCGCCGCCACCACGCTCAGCAACACCGCAGTCGGCAGGTCGACGGCAATGCCCAGGGTGTGCACTGCCGCCAGGGTCAGCACGGTAATGGTGATCGCAGCGCCGGCCATGTTGATGGTCGCACCCAGCGGGATGGACACCGAGTAGGTGTCTTCATGCAGCCCCAGGCGCTCGGACAGCGCCAGGTTGACCGGGATATTGGCAGCCGAGCTGCGGGTGAAGAAGGCGGTGATACCGCTTTCGCGCAGGCACAGCAGGGTCAGCGGATAGGGGTTGCGGCGAATCTTCCAGAACACGATCAGCGGGTTCATCACCAGCGCCACGAACAGCATGCAGCCGATCAGCACCGCCAGCAGATGCAGGTAGCCGAGCAGGGCGCTCAGGCCCGACTGGGCGAGGGTGGAGCTGACCAGGCCGAAGATGCCCAGCGGCGCGAAGCGGATCACCACGCGCACGATCAGGGTCACGCCGTTGGACAGGTCCTCGACCACGGTGCGGGTGGTGTCGCCGGCATGGCGCAGCGCCACGCCCAGGCCGATGGCCCAGGTCAGCACGCCGATGAAGTTGGCGTTGAGCAGGGCATTGACCGGGTTGTCCACGGCGCTCAGCAGCAGGTTCTGCATCACTTCGGTGATGCCGCCCGGCGCGCTCAGGGCCGCTTCGCTGGTGCTCAGGGCCAGGTGCGAGGGGAACAGCATGCTGGCGACCACGGCCACCACCGCTGCGGCGAAGGTGCCCAGCAGGTACAGCCAGAGGATCGGGCGGATGTGGGTTTCCTGGCCGTGGCGGTGGTTGGCGATCGACGCCATCACCAGGATGAACACCAGCACCGGCGCGACCGCCTTCAGGGCGCTGACGAACACCTTGCCAAGGAAGCCCAGGTCACGGGCGATGGCCGGCGCCAGCAGGGCTAGGGCGATGCCGGCAACCAGGCCGATGACGATCTGGGTCACCAGGCTGGTACGGTTGAGGAGGCGGAAAACAGGGGTCATGTGCAGCGCTGTCTCGATATCGTGAAAGGGCGCGACTTTACCATAGACCTTAGTCGGCAAGTTCTGACCGATGTGCAAGCAATGTCTACGAAAGGGGCACGACCCTCACCAATGGAAGAGTTCCCGCCGCGCCCCCTCGGTGATGGCCACGATCCCCGGGTGCTTGACCTTGCGCTCCACCGAAATGGCATAGAACGACTCCAGCACCGCATCGGTCTGCCCCACCAGCTCGACCCCGTACTGCCGGCACACTTCCTCGGCAATCACACTCGGCGCCACGAAGATGCCGCTGCCGGACTGGCCGAAGGCCTGCATCAAGGCGCTGTCGTCGAACTCGCCGATGATCCGCGGCTGCACCTGCTGCTCGCCCAGCCAGCGCAGCAGGCGGCTGCGCAGCACGGTTTCCTGCCCCGGAATCAGCAGCGGGGCATCCTGCAGGCAGGCGGGGAAGGGGCCGGCATGGCGCCGGGCCAGCGCTGGGGTGGCAAAGAAGCTCAGGCCGCACTCGCCGAGTTTCTGGCTGTAGCCCTTGATATCCAGGTGGCTGGGCATCGGGCTGTCGGAAATCACCAGGTCCAGGCGCTGGATGGCCAGGTCTGCCAGCAGGCGTTCGAGCTTGTCTTCGCGGCAGTTGATGCGCAGCACATCGTCCAGCTCCATGGTCGGCGCCAGCAAGCGGTAGACGATCGACTTGGGCACCACGTCGGCAACCCCGACGCGAAACAGTATCTGCTCCTGTGGGCCGGCGCGCAGCATGGCCTCCAGCTCGCCGCCAAGCTGGAACATCTGCTCGGCATAGACCAGCGCCTGGCGGCCGGTTTCGGTCAGCTCCAGCTGCCGGCCGACGCGCTGGAACAGCTCCAGGCCGTAGGTCTGCTCGAACAGGCTGATCTGCCCGCTGATGGTCTGCGGCGTCAGGTTCAGCTGCTCGCTGGCCCGGGCGATGCTGCCGGTCTTGGCCACCGCCCAGAAGTAATGGAGCTGACGGTAATTGAGCATGACGGTCCCGATTCGTAAAAACCGAAGTATATACGCTGAAAATACGAATTTTCCGGATGTGTCAGGAAAACTAGAATGCCACCCCATCAGGCGCGTCGCGCGCCGCAGGGATATCGACAAGCGAGGGCTTCATGTTGCAACTCAAATCCATCGGCACGCCACTGGTGCTAGCCTTGGCCCTACTGAGCGTGGCGGGCTGCGACCAGGCCGAGAAATCGGCCCAGCAGATGCTCGACCAGGCCGCCAAGTCGGCCAAGCAGGCCATCGATGACACCAACAAGGCGGCCCAGGAAGCCCTGAGCGACGCCATCGGCAGCGAAGGGCAGAAGCCCGAGCAAGCCGAGCCGCAAGACAAGCAAGGCAAGACCCAGGACATCTGACCCAGAACCGTTAGCAGGATTGAAACATGGAATATTTGCTGGAACTCGCCGCAAGCCCCACCGCCTGGGTTGCCCTGGCCACGCTGGTGGCCATGGAAGTGGTACTGGGTATCGATAACCTGATCTTCATCTCGATCCTGACCAACAAGCTGCCGCTGGAGTACCGCTCCAAGGCGCGGCGCATCGGTATCAGCATGGCCCTGGTGATGCGCCTGGCCCTGCTCAGCACGGTGGCCTGGATCGTGCAGTTGACCGACCCGGTATTCGAGGTGTTCGGCAACGCGTTCTCCTGGAAGGACGTGATCCTGATCGCCGGTGGCCTGTTCCTGCTGTGGAAAGCCACCAAGGAAATCCACGAGAACGTCGACCCGCATGGCGCCAAGGAAGAGGCCAAGGTCTCGTCCACGGTCACCCTGGGCTTTGCCGCGGCGATCTTCCAGATCCTGCTGCTGGACATCGTGTTCTCGGTCGACAGCATCATCACCGCCGTAGGCATGACCGAGCACCTGCCGATCATGATCATCGCCGTGATCACCGCCGTGATCGTGATGATGGTGGCCGCCGACCCGCTGGCCAACTTCATCAACGACAACCCGACCGTGGTGATGCTGGCCCTGGGCTTCTTGATCATGATCGGCATGACCCTGATCGCCGAAGGTTTCGGTGCCCATGTGCCGAAGGGTTATGTGTATGCCGCGATGGCCTTCTCGACGGTGATCGAGATCCTCAACATCCTGGCGCGACGGGCACGGCTCAAGCGCGAGGCGGCTGAAGGCTGATAGATAGCGCGGGGGTGCTTTGCGCCCCTAATCGCCGGCAAGCCGGCTCCCACAGGGACCGCACTGATCCCAAATGCAGTGAAGTCCCTGTGGGAGCCGGCTTGCCGGCGATAGGCATGCAGAAAATTCGAAAATCAATGCACGCCGGCATGGCGCCGAGCGCGGCGAACAGGTTGTGGTTTGCTTACGACCTGCGGTGGCAGGTGGTGATGCTGTGAATGACGTCGCACGATGCGCAGTACACCCCATAACATGGCGGCAGCGACGCTAAGCCACATACCCACCAGCATGAGAATTGCCATTGTCAGGCTCATGTGTGCCTCCTTCTCTCGGGCCAGGCATGGCTCGCCCTCCAGACACAGCTTTAGTCTAGCTCGCCGACCGTGACGTTCCATTGACCTTACGTCTGGTGCTTTGATCCTGTGGCATTGCCGCCCGCAACGGGCTATACCCGCGCCGCGCGGAGCCCTATGATCGTCGGCCAGAGCCGGGCGCTGCCTGCCTGGCATCGGAACAAGCGAGCGTTCATGGAGCACGATTCCTTCAAGCCGTGGGGCAATGGCCCACGTCGACTGTTGCTGGCATGCCTGGTGGCCGCGAGCCTGGCCGGTTGCGCCAGCACCCCGCCGGCCGCCCTCAAAGGCTTGCCGCAACGGGTCGAGATCAGCAGCGTGCCGTTCTATCGCGGCAACGCCAACCACAGCGGCGCCATGGCCCTGGCCGCATTGCTCTCGCAGCAGGGCGCGCCGATCACCCCGGGGCTGCTGGACAAGCCCTTGAACTTGCCCCAGGGCGCCGATTCGCTGGGCACCGGCATACCTCGCGTAGCGCGCGAATACGGCATGGTGGTGTATCCGCTCGATCAGCGCGTCGATGCATTGCTTGAGCAGGTGGCCGCAGGCAACCCGGTGCTGCTGCGTTATCAGGAAGGTTCGGCGTGGTGGAGCGAGCCGCGCTATGCGCTGCTGATCGGCTATGACCGCTACAAGAAACGGGTGCTGCTGCGCTCAGGCATGAATCGACGGCAGATGATGGCCTTCGACGATTTCGCCTCGGCCTGGGCGAAGGAGGGGAGTTGGGCAGTGCTGGTGCAGCCGCCGCGGCAACTGCCGGCCCAGGTGGACCGCCAGCGCTGGCTGCAGGCTGCCGACGAACTGGCCAAGGCCGGCCAAGAAATCGCGGCGAAGCAGGCGGTGAACAGCCTGGGGAAATAGCGTTGGCCCCTCGCAAATGAATCCGCCCCCGTAGGAGCGGATTCATCCGCGATAAGGCCAAACCTGCAGAATCAGAAGCCCAGACGGTCACGCAGGCTGTAGTACCAGGCACCGATGGCGCTGAACGGTACGCGCAGCATCTGGCCACCCGGGAACGGGTAGTGCGGCAGGCCGGCGAAGGCGTCGAAACGCTCGGCCTGGCCACGCAGTGCCTCGGCCAGCACCTTGCCCGCCAGGTGGGTGTAGGTCACGCCGTGGCCCGAGCAACCCTGCGAGTAGTAGATGTTGTCGCCGATACGGCCTACTTGCGGCAGGCGCGACAAGGTCAGCAGGAAGTTGCCGGTCCAGGCGTAGTCGATCTTGACGTTCTTCAGCTGCGGGAAGGCCTTGAGCATCTTCGGACGGATGATCGCTTCGATGTTGGCCGGGTCACGCGCACCGTACACCACGCCGCCGCCGAAGATCAGGCGCTTGTCGCTGGTCAGACGGTAGTAGTCGAGCAGGTAGTTGCAGTCTTCCACGCAGTAGTCCTGCGGCAGCAGGGTGCGGGCCAGTTCCTCGCCCAGCGGCTCGGTGGTGATCACCTGGGTGCCGCATGGCATCGACTTGGCGGCCAGTTCCGGCACCAGGTTGCCCAGGTAGGCGTTGCCGGCGACGATGATGAACTTGGCGCGCACCTTGCCCTGCGGGGTGTGCACGACCGGGTTGGCGCCACGCTCGATGCGCACGGCCGGGGTCTGCTCATAGATGATGCCGCCCAGCGACTCGACCGCGGCAGCTTCGCCCAGGGCCAGGTTCAGTGGGTGGATGTGGCCGCCGCTCATGTCGAGCATGCCGCCGATGTAGCTGTCGCAGGCAACCACTTCGCGGATGCGCTTCTGGTCCATCAGCTCCAGCTGGTTGTGGCCGAAGCGTTCCCACAGGCGTTTCTGCGATTCCAGGTGGCCCATCTGCTTGCTGGTCAGCGCCGCGAACACGCCGCCGTCCTTCAGGTCGCACTGGATGTTGTACTTGGCCACGCGCTCACGGATGATGCGGCCGCCTTCGAAGGCCATGTGGCCCAGCAGCTGAGCCTGCTTGGGGCCGACGGTACGTTCGATGACGTCGATGTCGCGGCTGTAGCTGTTGACGATCTGGCCGCCGTTGCGGCCCGACGCACCGAAACCGACCTTGGCCGCTTCGACGATGCTGACCTTGAAGCCGTTTTCCAGCAGGAACAGTGCGCTGGACAGGCCGGTGTAGCCGGCGCCGATGATGCACACATCGGTTTCCACCTCACCCTGCAGCGCCGGACGTGGCGGCACCGGGTTAGCCGAGGCGGCGTAGTAGGACTGGGGGTAGGGGGTATTGGCCATGCTCGAGAAACCTCGTGTTTTATATTTTTAACGAATGTACCGATGCTATCAATAATAATAAACACCCGCTAGTCGTCCCGTTAAAAATCCTTTACTGGTGCGCGCCGTCGCTTCCTTATAAAGAGTTTAATATTCAGTGAGTTAGCGCGAAAAAAAGTGTTGACACAGTTTTAGGAATGCGTAGAATGCGCACCACACGACAGGCACATAGCTCAGTTGGTTAGAGCACCACCTTGACATGGTGGGGGTCGTTGGTTCGAGTCCAATTGTGCCTACCAAACATCAGAAGGGGCGATCCGCAAGGGTCGCCCTTTTTGCATTCCAGCCCCCGTGGGCTACCTTCCGCGCCCCTGAAAACACTGATAGCATCCGGCCACACCTCTACAGGGACGTGGCAAGATGAAGCAGTTCGCGTTGTGCATGGCATTGGCTTTGGCTGCAGGCATGGCGCAAGCCGCTGACGACGGCGACCCGCTGCTGCAGGAGGGCAGTACGGCCACCAGCGGCGACATCCGCGGTGTGCTGCGCGCACGGTCCCAGGCGGTGCTGGCCAGCGAGTTGCCCGGCCGCGTCGTGGAAATCCCCTACGCCGAAGGGCAAGCATTCGCCAAGGGTGATGTGCTGGTGCGCTTCGACTGCAGCGCCTACCAGGCCCAGGCCAATGCCTCGGCCGCGTCGGTGCGGGCGGCGCGCGAAGAGCTGCGTAACAAACAGCAGCTGGCGGCGCTCAATTCCGTGGGGCGCTTCGAAGTGGCCCTGGCCGAGGCGCGCCAGGCGCAGGCCCAGGCCGAAGCGCAGGTGTATCAGGTGCAGGTACAGCGCTGCCAGGTGAAGGCGCCGTATGACGGCCAGGTGGTCGAACGCCGCGTCCAGGCCCACGAAAGCGTGGCCAGCGGTGCGCCGCTGCTGGAAATCGTCGACAACCGCTCCCTGGAAATTCACCTGCTGGTACCTTCGCGCTGGCTGGGCAGGCTCAAGCCCGAGCAGGCCTTCAGCTTCGTGCCCGATGAAACCGGCACGCCGATCGCTGCCGTGGTCAAGCGCCTCGGCGCGCGCATTGACGAAGGCAGCCAGACCCTCCTGTTGATTGCCAGCGTGCCGGCCAGTACCCCCGGGCTGCTGGCCGGCATGAGCGGCACCGCGCACTTTGCGGAGTCGCCATGAACGCCGTGGTGCCAGGTGCCCTGGAGCAACTGCTGGCCCACTACCTCAAGCTCGAACGCCAGGCCCGCGCCGCCACCTCGGTGCAAACCCTGGCGTTCAGCATGGTCAACGATGCCCAGCCGCTGTTCGGCTACCGCCACGCCGCGCTGCTGATCGCCGGCAAGGTGCGGGCGCTCACCGGCATCAGTGCGGTCGAGCCGAATGCGCCATTCGTGGTGTTCATCGAGCGCGCCGCATCGCGCCTGGCGGCCAGTGAGCGTTTCGCCTTGCCCGGGGTGGTCCCGGCGGCCGACCTGGATCAAGCCTGCCGCGACGATTGGCAGGCGCTGTCGGCGCCCCAGGCGTTCTGGCTGCCGCTCAAAGACCGCAAGGGCGAGGTGTTTGGTGGCCTGTGGCTGGCACGGGACATGCCCTGGAACGATGCCGAGCAGGCCTTGCTGGCGCAGCTGGGCGATTGTTATGGCCACGCCTGGCAGGCACTGCAGCCGGGCAAGCCATGGCGGCTGCGTTGGCCGGCCCGCACCCGCTGGGCAATAGCCGCGGCGCTGTTGCTGGTGCTGCTGGTGCCGGTGCGCCAGTCGGTGTTGGCGCCGGCCGAAGTGGTGCCACGCAATGGCCAGGTGGTGAGCGCGCCGCTGGACGGGGTAGTGGCCGAAATACTGGTCAAGCCGAACCAGGCCGTGCAGGCCGGCCAGTTGCTGGCGCGTTTCGATGCCACCACCTTGAAGGCCCAGGCCGACGTGGCCGAACGGACCCTCGGCGTTGCCCAGGCAGAGCTCAAGGCCAACACCCAGCGGGCATTCTCCGATGCCGACTCCAGTGCCCGCCTGGATCTGCTGGCGGCGCGGGTCGAGCAAAAGCGCGCCGAGCGTGATTATGCCCGCGACCTGCTGGCGCGCAGCGAGGTTCGCGCCGAACGCGAAGGCATTGCCGTGTTCGCTGACGCGCAGCGCTTCATCGGCAAGCCGATGCGCACCGGGGAGCGGCTGATGGACATCGCCGACCCGGCCCAGGCCGAACTGCGCATCGAGTTGCCGGTGGCCGATGCCATCGGCCTGGAGCAGGGCGCGCAGGTTGCGCTGTTTCTCGACAGCGACCCCTTGAACCGCCATGGCGCCACGCTCGAGCGCATGGCTTATCAGGCCCAGGCCACACCCACCGGGCAACTGGCCTACCGGCTCGACGCCAGCTTCGAACAGGCGCCGCCGCGCATCGGCCTGCGCGGCACCGCCAAAGTGTTCGGCGCCCGAGCACCGCTTGCGTTGTACCTGCTGCGCAGGCCATTGGCGGCGCTGCGCCAGGCGGTCGGCCTGTGATGCTGCCGGCGCTGCGCCCTGACCTGCAGCTTTCGCCGGGCGCGCCCGGGCTCGACGGTGCGCCGCAATGGACCCTCGCCGACCCCCTGCGCGGGCGCTATTTCAAACTTGGCGCGGCGGCCATGCGCCTGTTGCGCCACTGGGCGCTGGGCGATGCGCAGCAGGTGCTGCAGGCAGCCAATGCCGAACCCGGGGTGCCGGTGACGGGGCAGGCGTTGGATGAGCTGCTGCGTTTTCTGCGCGGCCATGACCTGGTCAGTGCAGTGGATGCCGAGCAACGCGCCAGCTACGCGGCCAAGGCGGCCGCTCAGCGCCAGGGCCTTTGGGCGCAGGTGCTGCACAAGTACCTGTTCTTCCGCATCCCGCTGTGGCGCCCCGATGCATTTCTCAACCGCACCTGGCCCTGGCTGCAGCGCCATGGCCCGGGCCTGCTGCGCTTGGGTTTGCCCAGCGTGCTGCTGCTGGGCTTGTTCCTGGTGATGCGCGACTGGGAGCGCTTTCTTGCCACCTTCCCCCATTTGCTCAGCCTCGGCGGCATGCTGGCGTTCGCGGTGGCCCTGGGCTTTGCCAAGCTCTGCCACGAGTTCGGCCATGCCTACATGGCCAAGCGCGCCGGTTGCCGGGTGCCGAGCATGGGCGTGGCCTTCATGGTGCTGCTGCCCATGCTCTACACCGACGTCAGCGATGCCTGGCGGGTGCAGGACCGGCGCACACGGCTGCTGATCGGCGCCGGCGGCGTGCTGGCCGAGCTGGTGCTGGCGTGCATCGCGCTGCTGGCCTGGTCGCTGCTGCCGGACGGGGCCGGGCGCACGGCGGCTTTCATGCTCGCCAGTGCCACCTGGATCACCACGCTGGCGATCAACGTCAACCCGTTGATGCGTTTCGATGGCTACTTCCTGCTCTGCGACCTGTGGGGCGTCGATAACCTGCAGGGCCGCGGCTTCGCCCTGGGGCGCTGGCACCTGCGCGAGCTGCTGTTCGGCTATGGCGAACCGATGCCCGAGCATTGGTCGCCAACCATGCGCAGGCGCCTGTTGTGCTGGAGCTACGCCTCGTGGGTGTGGCGCGCGGTTCTGTTCTTTGGCATTGCCCTTGCGGTCTATCACCTGTTCTTCAAGGTGCTGGGCATCTTCCTGATGATGGTCGAACTGGTCTGGTTCATCGGCCTGCCGGTGTGGCGCGAATGGCAACACTGGTGGCAGCACCGCAGCAAGGCGCAGCCGCGCAAGGTATGGCTGCTGGGCGCTGGGCTGGCGGGTTTGCTGGCATTGTTGGTGGTGCCCTGGCGCAGTGGCGTGGAAGTGCCGGCGATGCTCGAGGCTGCGCGGGTGAGCGCGCTGCATGCACCGGCTGCGGCGCAGGTGCGCGAAGTGCGGGTGAAAGATGGCGAGCAGGTCGCGCAGAACCAGGTGCTGGTGGTGCTCGAGTCGCCAGACCTGGCCTCTCGGATGAGCATCACCCGCCGCGAGATCGACATCCTGCAACTGCAGCTGCGCCGGCAGGCGGGGCGCAGCGCCACCGCGGCAGACACCGGCATCCTCGAGCAGCGCCTGGCCGAAGCCGTGGCCGAGTACCGCGGCCTGGCTGCCCAGCGCGAGCGCCTGAACCTGCGCGCGCCGCATGCGGGCACGGTGCGCGACCTTGCGCACAACCTTTCACCTGGCCGCTGGGTCGGGGTCGATCTGCCGCTGGCCGAGGTGGCCGAACGAGGCTTGCGCCTGCGTGGCTACCTGGCCGAAGCGGACTTGTGGCGGGTGGCGCCGGGGGCAGCCGGGCACTTCGTGGCGGATGACGTACTGCGAGGTTCGCTGGCCGTGACGCTGGCCGACATCGATACCGCAGGTGCCCCTTATATCGACCAGGAAGCCCTGGTTTCCGAGCACAAAGGCCCGATCGCCGTGCGCCGTGATGACGAGAAGCGGGCGCAGCCACTGGAGGCCCAATACGGCGCGCGCTTCGCCCTCGGAAAAGGCGCCCCCGAGCAGGTTTCGCACCCGTTGCGGGGTGTGGTGGTGCTGGAGGGCGAGGGGATGTCGCTTTTAGGATCTGCCTGGCGACGAATAGCCGCTTTAGGCGTACGGGAAAGTGGATTTTAGTAGTGAGAGTGTCAGACAATTGAACTAGGCTGCTATCAATTTGCCATGCCTCACGCGCTGACGTCCGTCACGCCACAAGTTTGCCCACAGGATGCTGTAAATAGGGAAGTTTGCACCGATGTCGAACTGCGCTGTGACCCTCCGTGCCCTGCAAACGGGCGACATGCCCTTTATCGAGCAACTGTATGCCACCAGCCGTGCGCAGGAGATGGCCCATAGCGGCTGGCCGGCGGAGCAGGTCGCTGCTTTCTTGAGCATGCAGTTCAACGCGCAGCACACCTATTACCAGGCGCATTTCGCCCGCGCCGAGTTTCTCATCATCGAGCACCAAGGCCTGCGTATCGGCCGCCTCTATCGCCACTTCGGCGAAACCTGCGCCCTGTTGATCGACATCGCCCTCATTCCAGCGTTCCAGAAACGCGGCATCGGCTCTGCGTTGCTCGAAGACTTGCAGCGCCAGGCCGATGAACGTGAATTGCCAATCGAACTTTCCGTTGAGCCCTACAACCCGGCGCTGCAGCTGTATCAGCGCTTTGGTTTCAAAGTGATCAACCAGGCCGGGGTGTACCTGCGCATGCGCAGGGAAGCCCCGAATCACCCTCGCAGGATGGCGCAATGAGCGAACCAATCGATTTCCAGATGCCCACTTTCGCACTGCTGGAGCAGGCACCGGCGGACGCCTTCACGCTGCAGGTCTCCCCGCAACAGCAGGTTCAGGTGACCCGCACGGCCATTCGCACAAGTGCGGCAATGAGCGATGAATACGAGTGTTACGCCGTCATTTTCGCATTGCCCGAAGGGTTGCACCTGCCTCAGGCGGTGTTTCGGCTCGGCGGCCCGGGCGGTCAGCACTGGCTGCTGCTGATGACCCCGGTAATGCCTGAGGAAGATGGTCGCCCAGCCCTGGAAGCGGTGATTCACCGCAAGCGCGAAGCTGCCTGAGGCGCTGTTGCAGATCCGCCACCGGCTGAAAGATTCCAACCCCAGCAACAAAGGACGTGTTCGAATGAGTGACGCATACGTTGGTGAAATCAGGATATTCGCTGGCAACTACGCGCCCGTGGGCTGGTTGATGTGCCAGGGGCAAGCGCTGTCGATCTCGCAATACCAGTTGCTGTTCTCGATCATCGGTACCACTTACGGTGGCAACGGCGTCTCCACGTTCCAACTGCCGCATTTCGGTGGTCGTATGCCGGTCGGGCAAGGCCAGGCGCCAGGCGTCGGCAGTTTCTACGCGCTGGGTGAGTTCGGTGGCCAGGAAACGGTCTCGGTACTGGCCAGCAACATGCCGGCGCATACCCACACGCTCGGTGCCACCAGCAAGCCGGGCACGACCAACGTGCCTGGGCCGGACACCTACCTGGCGGCGGTTACCGATTCGGCGGGTTCGCCGGTCAATATCTACGGCGAGGTCAACAACCCTGCCACGCCGCTGAACACAAGCCTGGCCCCCACGACGCTTTCCGCCACCGGCGGTGCGACGCCGATCGCGTTGCGCAATCCCTACCTGGCTCTTTCATTCATCATTTGCGCCGAGGGCTACTACCCACCTCATCAGTGAACTCGACCGACCCGCACATCTTCAACTACGCGCATATAAAGGAAGTGTTCGATGAGTGAGCCCTACGTCGGCGAAATCAAGATGTTCGCCAGCACCTACGCACCCTATGGCTACGCCTTCTGCCAAGGGGACATTTTGCAGGTCAGCCAGAATCCGGCGCTGGCTGCGGTTCTTGGCCGCACGTTCGGCGGCGATGGCCTCGCCACGTTCGGCCTGCCAGACCTGAGAGGGCGCGGCCCGATAGGTCAAGGACAGAGTGGCGCAACCTCCAACTTCGCCTTCGCCAATGCCGGTGGCGCCGAGACCGTCCAACTGTCCAGCAACAGCATGCCCTCGCATAACCACCCGCTAAACGGGTCGTTGTCCGCAGGCGTTACCAACGTGCCTTCGCCGCGCGCGGTGCTGGCGTCCGCCACCGATGCTGCGGGGACGCCGCTGAACTTCTATGGCGACGCCACCACGGCAATGAATGTCAGCATGCAGGGGGAGTCGGTCAGCGTGGTCGGCGGAGTGCAACCCATTTCCTTGCGAAACCCTTACATGCCCATCTCTTTCATCATCGCCCTGACTGGCGAATGGCCTACCAAACCGTGATCCACATTCACGCAAGGCTGAGCCAACCCCCCCATTACGCAAGGAAGGAAGCGTCCGATGAGTGAGCCCTTTATCGCAGAAATCAAGATGTTCGCTGGCAACTTCGCACCCCGGGGCTATGCCCTGTGCCAAGGCCAGCTGATGCTGGTGCGCCAGAACCAGGCGCTGTACGCACTGCTTGGCAACCTCTATGGCGGAACAGCGCCCGACACCTTCGCCTTGCCCCACTTCGGCGGGGTCACACCGATCGGCCAGGGTCAGTCCCCGAACACTGGAGCGATTTATACCGTCGGCAAGGGCGGGGGTGCCGAGGCCGTCACCCTGACCAACAACAACCTGCCGCAGCACACTCACCAGATGGGGGCAACCGACCAGAAAGGGGTAGCCAGCCAGCCAACCAACGTGGCTCATCTGGCTGCAGCCGAGGACAGTGCCGGTACGCCATTGAACATCTACGGGCAACGCAGTAATCCGGCGACGCCCATGGACACTTCGCTGGCGCCCCAGGCGATCGGCAACAGTGGCAGTTCGGTGCCGCTTTCGGTGCGCAACCCGTACCTGGCTGTCAATTTCATCATCGCCGTGTCCGGGATCTACCCAAGCCGCGGCTGACGTGCCGGGCGAGGGGGCCAGGGCCCCCGAATGGCCATGACTGGCGGTGCCCGTGAGGGCGCCGCCCTTTTTAAAGGCCGCTTCGCATGGCCATGTGAAGGGGTTCAATACCAGGAGGTGCTGCATGAAGCTCATCGAACGTTTTTCGCGCAAACCAGCCCCACAGCAGCCCGTGCCCGCACCCGGCGCCGCGCCGCTGTTGATGGCGCTCGAACCGCGGATCATGTTCGATGCGTCGGTGGCCGTGGTTGCCCAGGATGCGGCGGCGCAGACCGGCGCCGATGCGGCCAAGGACAGCGCCCCCAGCCAGGACGCCAGCCAGCCCCCGGCCGCAACCGCCGACGCCACCGGCCAACCCGGTGCCCAGCGCCAGGAAGTGGTGTTCATCGACGGCAATGTCAGCAACCTCGAGCACTTGCTGTCGGGGCTGTCCGGCAAGCCCGAAGTGGTCATCCTCGACCCGAACAAAGACGGCCTGCAACAGATGGCCGACTACCTCAAGGGCCGCGAAGGGCTCGATGCCATCCATCTGCTGTCGCACGGCGCCGATGGCACGGTGCAGATGGGCAATGTCTGGCTCAACAGTGGCAACCTTGCCGAGCACAGCGCCGCGCTGGAGAGCGTCGGCGCTGCACTGAAAGCCGATGGCGACTTGATGCTGTACGGCTGCAAGGTGGGCGAGAACAGCAAGGGCCAGGCTTTGCTCGATGGCCTGGCCGCCATCACCGGTGCCGATGTCGCAGCGTCCACGGACGATACCGGCGCCGCCGCCCTGGGTGGCAACTGGACGCTGGAGCGCGTCAGCGGCTCGATTGAAACCACCCCGCTGGGCGCTGAGCTGGGTGGTTATGAAAACCTGTTGGCCGCCAGCTATACCACAGGCTCAGGCCAGACCCTGCCCGCGAACGCGCTGGCGCGTTATGTGATCGGCGATTTCAACAACGATGGCATCGACGACATCCTGTTCCAGCCTGGCACCAACGGCACGGCCTGGCAGCTCGCGCTGGGCAGCAACAGTGGGGTGTTCACCTATTACGCGGCCAGCGATGCTCAGTACTCACCGTTTTCCAATGTCGGCCTGATCGACGCTGCGGGCAACGGTACCAACTACTACGCCGCCGACTTCGACAATGACGGCGACACCGACCTGCTCGGGGTGGCCGTGAGCGGGGGCTCGGCTTACCTGTACCGCTATGACACCAGTACCGGCAAGTACACCCGCGAAAACGCCAGCGGCTTTACCGATGCGCAGTTAGGCGTGCGCCTGGTGGTCGGCGACTTCAATGGCGACGGCGCCGCCGACATCCTTTACACACCCGGTACGGCCAACGTCTGGCGTTATGCGCAGAACAACGGCAACGGCACTTTCACGACCCTGGATCAGGGGCTCAGCCCTTTTGCCAACGTTAGCCTGATCGCCATTACCACCTACAACTACCGGGTGGTGGATTTCGATGGCGATGGCGACCTCGACGTCTTCGCATTCAGCAACAACAGCACCGGTTTCTTGTACCGCAACGATGCCGGCGTGTTCTCTTCCGCGCCCACCGTAGGCTTACCCTCGGTGCCGCTTGCCGCCAGGGCGGTCATCGGCGACTTCGATGGCGATGGCGATGCCGACATCCTCTACCAGATGGCCGACCTCGGTGCCTGGAAGTACGCCAGCCAGAACGCCGACGGCTCGTTCACTGCAGCGGTCGACCTGATCAACTCGCCATTCGGGGTTGCCAGCCTGCCCAACATGGGCTTTCAGAACGTGAGGGTCGGCGACTTCGACGGTGACGGCGACAAGGATGTAATCGGTAGCGTGGCCGCCAGCAGCGCCATGGTCTATTACCAGAGCGGGGGCTTGCCCAAGCTGGTCAGTGCCACGCCAGCCGACGACAGCTTGAACGTATCAACCTCGGCCAACATCACCTTGACCTTCAGCGAAAGCGTGACCCTTGGCAGCGGCTTCATCTACATCGTGCGGCTGCGTGACGGCGCCGTGGTGCAGAGCATCGCCGCCGGCAGTTCTGCGCTGAGCGGATCCGGCACGACCTGGATCATCGACCCTCCGGCCGACCTGGCCCAGGGCACCGAGTACGCGATCCGCATCGACGGCAAAGCGTTCGTCAATGCCGACGGCAAGGCGTTCGGCGGCATCCTCAACAACTCGGCACTGAATTTCACCACGGTCATCGCCCAGCCACCGGTGATCGGCAACCTCAATGGCGATAGCGTCACCCATATCGAAGGCGCCCCGGTAACGCTGATCGATGCGGGCGGCAATGCCATCGTCAGCGATGCCGACAGCGCCAACTTCAACGGTGGCAACGTCACCGTGCGCATCAGCAGCAACAATGTCGCCAGCGAGGACGTGTTGTGGATCACCCATACCGGCAGCGGCGCCGGGCAGATCGGCATCAGCGGCAACAGCGTCAGCTATGGCGGCGTGCTGATCGGCCTGTTCACCGGCGGTAGCCTGGGCAATCCCTTGGTCATCAGCCTCAACGGCGCCGCGACCCCGGCCGCCGTGAGCGCGTTGCTGCACAACCTGGCCTACCGCAACGCCGGCAACGGCGACATCAGCACCGTTACGCGCACGGTGCAGGTCACCGTCAATGACGGGACAGGCAGCACCAGCAACGTGGCTTCGGTGACGTTGAACGTCAGCGCAGTCAACGATGCCCCTGTCGTGAACACCATCGGCACTTCCCCGACCTACACCGAAGACGGCGCTGCCGTGCAGCTGTTCAGCGGCACATCGATCAGTACCGTCGAGGCCGGGCAGACCATCGTCGGGATGGTCTTCACGGTCAGCAACCTCGGCAACGGCGCCGCCGAGAAGCTGGTCATCGATGGCTCCGATGTGAGCCTGGTCGGTAACAACAGCGTGTTCACCAGTGGCAATGGCATGACGGTCACCGTCACCGTCAGCGGCAGTACCGCCACCGTCACCCTGACCCATACCGGGCTTGCCGCGGCCACGGCGCAGAGCATCGTCAACAGCATCGCCTATCGCAACGACAGCCAGGGGCCGTCCGGTTCGGCGCGGGTGGTAACGCTGGAAAGCGTGCGCGACAGCGGCGGCACTACCAACGGCGGCCTCGATACGCGCTTGGTCAACGTGTCCAGCACCGTGTCGCTGGTCGCGGTCAACGATGCGCCGACGCTCAGTGGCGGCCCCTTCGTGATGGCCAGCACCAACGAAGATACGGTCACCGGCGGCAACCTGGTGAGCGCCATCCTCGGCAGCGTCGGCTACAGCGACGTGGACCCGGGTGCCCTGGCCGGTATCGCGATCACCGCCACCAGCGGCCGCGGCATCTGGCAGTATTCCACCGATGGCATCAGCTGGAGCAACTTCGGCTCGGTTTCGTCGAGCAGCGCACTGTTGCTGACCGCCAGCACCCAGGTGCGCTACATCCCCGACGGCGCCAACGGCGAGAACGTCGGCTTCACCTTCCGCGCCTGGGACCGTACCACCGGCACGGCCTCGATGACCGGCAGCCGCGGCCTGGCCGATAGCACCAGCAATGGCGGCAGCACGGCGTTCTCCTCGGGTACCGCCCAGGCCACCCTGGTGGTGTCCTCGGTCAACGATGCACCCTTGCTGAACCCGCAATCGCCGGCCCTGACGGGCCTGATCGATACCGCCACCAACAACGCGGGTGACCCGGTCAGTGCCCTGGTCGGTGGCGTCACCGATGTCGATAGCGGCGCGCTGAAAGGGGTCGCCATCACCGGCCTGACCACCACCCATGGCGTGTGGCAATTCAGTACCGACAGCGGTACCACGTGGCTCGACATCGGCGTGGTATCGGACAGCGCCGCATTGATCCTGCGTTCATCCGATCGGGTGCGCTTCGTCCCGGACGGCTTCCATGGCGAAACCGCCACCCTCACCTACAAGGCCTGGGACCAGAGCAACGGCACCGCCGGCCTGCAGGGCGTCAAGCTCGACACCAGCACCTCGGGCGGCACTTCGGCCTTTTCCACCTCGACCGACACCGCCAGCGTGGTGGTCACCGCGGTCAACGAGGCGCCGACGCTCGCTGGCAGCGGCGGCAGCGTGGCCTGGACGGAAGGCAACAACACCACCTCGGTGCCCGTGGTCATCGACAATGGCATCACCATCACCGACCCGGATGGCCCAGGCATCGCCTCGGCCACCGTGCGCATCTCGGCCAATTACAGCACCGGCCAAGACTACCTGGCGCTGGTCAACAACCCGGCGACCATGGGCAATATCAGTGCCTCCTGGGATGCCGCCAGCGGCACCCTGACGCTGACCTCCGCCGGCAACCAGGCGACCCTGGCGCAGTTCCAGGCGGCCTTGCGGGCGGTCACTTTCAGCAATCTGTCGGACGCCCCAGCTACCCAGACGCGCACCGTGGAGTTCAAGGTCAATGACGGCGGCCTGGACTCTTCCGCGGTCACCCGCAGCATCACCCTCACCGCCGTGGATGACGCGCCGGTGATCAGTGCGCCGACGACAATCCTGGTGGTGGAAGATACCGCTTCGGTGATCAACCAGATCAGTGTCAGTGATGCTGATTCCGCCAGCGGCACGGTGACCCTGAGCGTCCTGTCGGGCAGCCTGGGTGCCACCAGCGGCGCCGGTGTGACAGTGGGCGGTAACACCATGACACTGACCTTGACCGGCACGCTTTCAGCCATCAACGCCTTCATCGCCAGCAACCGGGTGACCTATATCGCGGCGGCCAATGCCAACGGTGACGTCACCCTGACCATCACGGCCAATACTGGCAGCATCAGCAATGACAGCAGGGCCATGACCCTCACGATCATCCCGGTGAACGACACGCCCGTGGTCACTGTGCCGGGGAGCATTACCGTGACCGAGGACGTGCCCGGCGCCATCACCGGTGTCAGCTTCAGCGACGTCGACGCCGGCAGTGGCAGCGTGACCGCGACCTTCTCGGTGCCCAGCGGCACCCTGAGCGCGGTGGGTGGACAGGGCGTGGTGGTCGGCGGCGACGGCACCGACCGCCTGACGCTCACCGGCACCCTGGCCGATATCAACGCCTTCATCGCTGGCAACAACCTGAGCTACCGGACCGCACTGAACGCTACCAACAGCGTGACCCTGACGGTGACCATCAACGACAACGGCAACACCGGTGGCAGCCCGCTGACCGACACCAAGACCGTGACCATCAGCGTCAATGCGGTCAACGATGCGCCGGTCAACAGCGTGCCGAGTGCCCAGACTGTCGCGCAGAACGGTTCTGTGGCGTTCAACGATGGCAATGGCAACGCCATTTCCATCAGCGATGTGGATGCCGGCAGCAGCCTGATGACCGTGACCCTGAGCACGGTGAACGGCACCATGAACCTGGCCAATACCAGCGGCGTGACCCTGTTGATCGGCACTGGCCTCAACAACGCCGTCATTCGCATCCAGGGCTCACAGGCCAACCTCAACGCCGCGCTGCAGAGCCTGGTTTTCACGCCTACCAGCGGGTATCAGGGCCCCGCCCAGCTGATCATCCAGACCAACGACCAGGGCAATACCGGCAGCGGTGGGGCGTGGAACACCGTCGGCACCATCATGATCAATGTGGTGCCGGTGAACCCCAAAGTGACCGATGTTTCCGCCCAGGGCCTGGACCGCACCGTGAAGATCGGTGACGAGGTGCTGGTGAACGTTGTATTCGACCAGGCGGTGTTCGTCGACGCCAGTGGCGGCACGCCGAGCCTGCTGCTGGAAACCGGCCTGGTCGACCGCAACGCGGTCTACCTGAGCGGTTCGGGCAGCAATACCCTGGTGTTCAAGTATACCGTGCAGGCCGGTGACCTCAGCGCCGACCTGGACTTCCAGAGCACGGCGGCCTTGCAGCTCAACGGCGGGGCACTGGCCAATGCCACCCACGACCTGGCGATCCTGACGCTGCCGACCGTGGGTGGCGCGGACTCGCTGGGCGGGCGCAGCAATATCGTGGTCGATGGCGTGGTGCCGGTGGTGGCCAGCGTCAGCGCGCCGGCAGACGGCACTTACATCCCCGGCCAGAACCTCGACTTCACCGTCAACTTCAGTGAGCGCGTGGTGGTCGACAGCAGCGGCGGCGTGCCGCGCATCGCCGTCACCCTGGACACCGGCGGCACGGTGTACGCCCAGTACGTGTCCGGCTCCGGCAGCAGCGCGCTGGTGTTCCGCCTGACGGCGGCCAGCGGCCAGCTGGACAGCAACGGCGTCACCCTGGGCGGCTCGGTGCAGCTCAACGGCGGCAGCATCCGCGATGCGGCCGGCAATGACACCCAAGTCACCCTCAACAGTGTTGCCAGCACTGCCAACGTCAATATCGACGGCGTGGTGCCAGCGGTGGTCAGCGTGGCCACCCCGAGCGATGGCAGCTACAAGGCGGGCGACGTCCTGACCTTCACCGTCAATGCCAGCGAAGCCCTGCAGACCGGCGCGCTGGCGCCGCGCCTGGTGCTCAACGTGGGTGGCGCGACCCGCTATGCCACGTATGTCTCCGGCAATGGCAGCGCGGCGCTGGTGTTCCAGTACACCGTGCAGGCCGGCGACAACGACGCCGACGGCATCGCGGTCAGCAGCCTGGACCTGCGCGGTGAGCAGCTCACCGACCTGGCCGGCAACGACATGAACCTGGCCCTCAACGGCATGGGCAGCACCGCGGGCATCCTGGTCGACACCACAGTGCCGGCCGCCAGCAGTATCGTGCGTGTCGACGCCTCGCCGAGCAACAGCGGCTCGGTCAGCTTCACGGTGACCTTCAGCGAGGACGTCAGCGGCGTCGATGCCAGTGATTTCAGCCTGGTATTGAGTGGCAGCGCCACAGGCAGCATCAGCAGCGTCACCGCCGTGGACGGCCATACCTACACGGTGCTGGTGAGTGGGCTGAGCGGTGTTGGCAGCCTGCGCCTGGACCTGAACAGCAGTGGCACCGGCATCGCCGATGCGGCGGGCAACCTGCTTGCCGGTGGCCTGGCCGGGGCCAGCTACAGCATCGACCGGGTAGCGCCGAGCGTCACCCACGTCGATGTGCCGGCCAACGGCAGCTACGTGGCCGGGCAAAATCTCGATTTCACCGTGCACTTCGACGAAGCGGTGCAATTGGACACCAGCGGCGGCACCCCGCGCCTGGAAGTCACCCTGGACAATGGCGCCAAGGCCTATGCCAGCTACCTGTCTGGCGCCGGCAGTAATGCCCTGGTATTCCGCCTGACCGTCACCAGTGGGCAGATGGACAGCGATGGCATCAGCGTCGGCAGCAACCTGCAGCTTAACGGCGCCACTTTGCGCGACGCGGTCGGCAACTCGGGCAACCTGGCCCTCAATGGCGTCGGCAGCACCAGTGGCGTATTGATCGACGCCGTAGTGCCGCTGGTTGGT